>NZ_JBFAMH010000002.1:0-530997 GCF_040656475.1 Streptomyces sp. NPDC049915 | reverse complement strand
GTCCTCGGGTGAACTGCCCCCCCCGGCGGGTCCCCCGAACCTGCCGGGGTTCCTGTAAATTAATAACCGGCGGCCTACCCGGTTGGCCGGCCCGCCCCGGGGGGGGGGCGCCACGGCGTCGGCCGACAACAGGCCGGGGGGCCCTTTTCAGCACACACGTACGGACAGGCTCGGGGGAGCCGTTCGTGTGTGATGGAAAGGGCCTGCCGCTGTGACTGACATGGAGGCACCATGGGGCGCTATGTCGCACGACGACTGCTCCAGATGATCCCGGTCTTCATCGGGACAACCCTGCTGATTTTCCTGATGGTCTACGCCCTGCCCGGCGATCCCGTGCGGGGGCTCTTCGGTGACAAGGGCACGAGCCCGGCGGTCCTTCGGGCGCTGCGGCACGAGTACGGCCTCGACAAGCCCGTTCTGGTCCAGTACTTGGACTACATGAAGGGCATCGTCCTGCACTTCGACTTCGGCAACCAGATCGCCAGCGGGCGTCCGGTCACCGAAATCCTGGGCGACGCCTTCCCCGTGACGCTGCGCCTGTCCGGCCTGGCGTTCGTCATCGAGGCGGTCCTCGGCATCGTTCTCGGCGTCGTCTCCGGCATGCGTGCCGGCAAGTGGGCCGACACCGTCGTCCTCTTCGTGACGCTGCTGCTGATCTCGGTCCCCGTCTTCGTCCTGGGCTACATCCTCCAGACGGTGTTCGCCTTCCAGCTCGGCTGGCTGGAACCGGCGGTCAACGACGACACGAACCTCAACCAGCTGCTGCTGCCGGCCATCGTGCTGGCCAGCGCCTCACTGGCCTATGTGGCCCGGCTCACCCGGACGTCGATCGCGGAGAACCTGCGCGCCGACTACATCCGCACCGCCGTCGCCAAGGGCCTGCCCCGCCGCCGTATCGTCGGTGTGCACCTGATGCGCAACTCGCTCATCCCCGTCGTCACCTTCCTCGGCACCGACCTCGGTGCCCTGATGGGCGGCGCCGTCGTGACCGAGAGCATCTTCAACATCCACGGCATCGGCGGCACCATCGCCGACTCGATCACCCGCCGTGAGGGCACCACGCTGGTCGGCCTGGTCACCATCCTCGTCCTCGTGTACCTCCTCACCAGCCTGATCGTGGACCTGCTGTACGCGGTTCTGGACCCGAGGATCCGTTATGCCTGAGCTGACCAAGACCGCAGACGAGCCCGTCGTCGCCGTCGCCGCAGGCGGCGCCCCCGCGGGCAAGCCGGAGAAGACCCGCAGCCTGTGGGGTGACGCCTGGCGGGACCTGCGCACCAACTGGGTGTTCATCGTCTCGGCGGTGCTCATCCTGCTGCTGATGGTGATGGCGGCCTGGCCGAGCCTGTTCACGGGCGCGGACCCGAACAACAAGGACCTGGCGGCCCACTACCTCCAGCACCCGCACTACGGCAAGGCCTTCGCCGAGGACTGGCTGGGCTACGACGCCCAGGGCCGCAGCGTCTACGCCCGTGCCATCTACGGCACCCGCGCCTCGCTGCTCGTCGGCGCGGGCACCACGCTGGTCGTCACCGTCTTCGGTGGTCTGGTCGGCATGCTCGCCGGCTACTTCGGCGGCTGGCTGGACGCGGTGCTGTCCCGCATCACGGACATGTTCTTCGGCATCCCGTTCCTGCTCGGCGCGATGGTGATGCTGAACTCCTTCACCGAGCGCAACATCCCCGTCGTCATCACCGCCCTGGCCTTCCTGGGCTGGACCCAGACGGCGCGTGTCATGCGCGGTTCGGTGATCACCGTCAAGGCGACGGACTATGTGCAGGCGGCCAAGGCGCTCGGCGCCTCGACCAGCCGGATCCTGTTCCGCCACGTGCTGCCCAACGCGGTCGCGCCGGTGATCGTCGTCGCCACCATCTCGCTGGGTGTCTACATCGGCGCCGAGGCGACGCTGTCGTTCCTGGGCCTGGGCCTGAACGGCGTCTCGTGGGGCAACGACATCTCCGACGGCGGCAACCAGATCCGCGTCGCGCAGTACATCATGCTCTACCCGTCGATCATGCTCAGCATCACGGTGCTGGCGTTCATCATGCTCGGTGAGGCCGTCCGCAACGCCCTCGATCCGAAGTCGCGCTGAGGGAGGCGTACGTGACCATCATCGAAGACACCACTTCCGTGCCCTCGCCGCGCGGCGAGGGCGCCGACGGCGGTCCGCTGCTCGAAGTGCGTGACCTGCACGTCGAGTTCCACACCCGTGAGGGCGTGGTCAAGGCCGTCAACGGCGTCAACTACAGCGTCTCCGCGGGTGAGACCCTCGCCGTGCTCGGCGAGTCCGGCTCCGGCAAGTCGGTCACCGCGCAGGCCATCATGGGCATCCTCGACATGCCGCCGGCGAAGATCCCGCAGGGCGAGATCCTCTTCCGCGGCCAGGACATGCTGAAGATGTCCGGCGAGGACCGCCGCCAGATCCGCGGCCGCCGTATCGCGATGATCTTCCAGGACGCGCTCAGCTCGCTGAACCCGGTGCTGACCGTCGGCTACCAGCTCGGTGAGATGTTCCGCATCCACCAGGGTCTGTCCAAGAAGGACGCCAAGGCCAAGTCCATCGAGCTGATGGACAAGGTCAAGATCCCGGCCGCTGCCGCCCGCGTCAACGACTACCCGCACCAGTTCTCCGGCGGTATGCGCCAGCGCATCATGATCGCCATGGCGCTGGCGCTCGAGCCGGACCTGATCATCGCCGACGAGCCGACCACGGCCCTCGACGTGACGGTCCAGGCGCAGGTCATGGACCTGCTCGCCGAACTGCAGCGCGAGTACAACATGGGCCTGATCCTGATCACCCACGACCTCGGCGTGGTCGCCGACGTCGCGGACAAGATCGCGGTGATGTACGCGGGCCGGATCGTGGAGCGCGCCCCGGTCCACGAGCTGTACAAGCGGCCGGCGCACCCGTACACGCGGGGTCTGCTGGACTCCATCCCGCGCCTGGACCAGAAGGGCCAGGAGCTGTACGCGATCAAGGGTCTGCCGCCCAACCTGCTGCACATCCCGACCGGTTGCGCCTTCAACCCGCGCTGCCCCAAGGCCCAGGACATCTGCCGCGAGCAGGTCCCGCCGCTGGCGCCGGTCACCGAGCAGGACGGCACGGACCTGCCGGGCCGCGCCTCGGCCTGCCACTTCTGGAAGGAGACGCTCCATGGCTGAGCTCAGCAAGAACGACGAGCAGCCGGATGCCACGCCGAACGTCTCCGAGGTGGACGTCGTCGACGCCCACTCCGAGGAGGAGGCGGTCGCCGCGATCGAGGCGCCCGTGTCGCGCGGCGAGCCGATCCTTCAGGTGCGTGACCTGAAGAAGCACTTCCCGCTGACCCAGGGCATCCTGTTCAAGAAGCAGATCGGCGCGGTCAAGGCCGTCGACGGTGTCTCCTTCGACCTTTACCAGGGCGAGACCCTCGGCATCGTGGGCGAGTCCGGCTGCGGCAAGTCCACGGTCGCCAAGCTCCTGATGAACCTGGAGCGCGCCACAGCGGGCGAGATCTTCTACAAGGGCCAGGACATCACCAAGCTGTCCGGGCGTGCGATGAAGGCGGTCCGCCGCAACATCCAGATGGTGTTCCAGGACCCGTACACCTCCCTCAACCCGCGGATGACGGTCGGCGACATCATCGGCGAGCCCTTCGACATCCACCCCGAGGTGGCCCCGAAGGGCGACCGGCGCCGCAAGGTGCAGGACCTGCTCGATGTCGTCGGTCTGAACCCGGAGTACATCAACCGCTACCCGCACCAGTTCTCCGGCGGTCAGCGCCAGCGCATCGGCATCGCCCGCGGCCTGGCCCTGAACCCCGAGATCATCATCTGCGACGAGCCGGTCTCCGCGCTGGACGTGTCCGTCCAGGCGCAGGTCGTCAACCTGATGGAGCGTCTGCAGGACGAGTTCAACCTGTCCTACATCTTCATCGCGCACGACCTGTCGATCGTCCGGCACATCTCGGACCGTGTGGGCGTGATGTACCTCGGCAAGATCGCCGAGATCGGCACGGACGAGCAGATCTACGACCACCCGACGCACCCCTACACCCAGGCGCTGCTCTCCGCGGTCCCCGTCCCGGACCCGGACGCGCGTGAGCACCGCGAGCGCATCATCCTCACCGGTGATGTGCCGTCCCCGGCGAACCCGCCGTCGGGGTGCCGCTTCCGCACCCGGTGCTGGAAGGCGCAGGACAAGTGCGCGCAGGAGGTTCCGATCCTGGCGATCCCGGAGCGCTTCAAGGGCGAGGACACGCCTGCGGCGCACGAGTCGGCGTGCCACTTCGCCGAGGAGAAGGACGTCGTCCACGCGGTGTGACCGCCGTCGGCTGAGCCGTTGTTCCCGGTGCCCTTTGTTTTCGGGTGCCGGGAACTTTGGTTTTCTGCGGTGGTCTTTCGGGTGCGGGCGCGTTGTGGCTGGTCGCGCCCGCGCGGCGGTAGCCGCATGTCAAATACAGCCCCGCGCCCCTAGGCGGGCATCAGCCCCGTCGGTGACAAGTGGCAGGCCGATTGGCTTCGTGTATCGGCGTTGAGGACGGCCGGGTCCTTTGTGCGGCAGGCCTCTGCCACTCCCGCTCGTTCTGCCTCTCCGTTCGCCAGGGCCGGGCAGCGGGCGTGGAAGCGGCAGCCGGAGGGGATGCGGGAGGGGTCCGGGGGTTCGCCGGACAGGACGACCGGCGTGCCGGGGGCCTCGGGGAGGACCGACAGCAGAGCCTGGGTGTAGGGGTGCCTCGGGGAGGTGAGTACCTCCTCCACCGTTCCCGTCTCCACGATCCGGCCCAGGTACATCACCGCCACCCGGTCGGCGATGTTCCATGCAAGGCCCAGGTCGTGGGTCACCACCAGTGCCGCCAGGCCGAGTTCGGTGCGCAGGCGGAGCAGCAGGGCCAGGATCTCGCCGCGCACCGAGGCGTCCAGGGACGCCACCGGTTCGTCGGCCACCAGCAGTTCCGGTTCCAGCACCAGCGCGCCCGCGATGACGACCCGCTGGCGCTGGCCGCCGGACAGTTCGTGCGGGTAGCGCAGGAAGAAGCGCTCCGGGGGGCGCAGGCCCGCGCGCGACAGGGCGTCGGCGACCGCCTTGCGTTCGTCCCCGGCGTGCCCGTGGATGCGCAGGCCCTCCGCCACCGCGTCGTACACCGTGTGCCGGGGGTTGAGGGAGCCGCTGGGGTCCTGGAGGACCAGCTGGACCTGGCGGCGGTGGGCGCGCAGGGCTCGTTGCGAGTAGGACAGTTCCCGTCCGTCGTACGTCACCTGGCCCGCCGTCGGTTTCACCAGCCCCAGCAGCGCGCGGGCCAGCGTCGACTTGCCGCAGCCGGACTCGCCGACCAGCGCGACGATCTCGCCGGGGCGGATGTCGAGCTGCACCCCGTCGACCGCGCGGGCCGGCCCGGCGCCCTGCCGGCCCGGGAACGTCACGCCCAGGTCCCGCACCGTGAGCAGCGGGGCGTTCGGTGTCGTCGTCATGGCGTGCTCCTCGCGTTCTCGGGAGGCGCGGCCGGGTCACCGGGCGGCCCCGCGGACTCCGGTACGCCGGTCACGTGCACGCAGGCCGCCGCGCGGCCCGGGCCGGCGTCCCGCAGCGGCTGGTCGTCGGCCGCGCACACCGGCAGGGCCACCGGGCAGCGGGCGTGGAAGGCACAGCCGGCGGGGAGGGCGGACGGGTCCGGCGGGTCGCCGGGCAGGCCCTGCGGGGCGAACCGGGACGCCGGGTCGCCGATGCGGGGGAACGCGGCCGACAGGGCACGCGCGTACGGGTGCCGGGCGTCCTCGTGGACCGAGCGGGCCGGGCCCTCCTCGACCACGCGCCCGGCGTACATCACCGCCAGCCGGTCGCAGGTGTCGGCCAGCACGGCGAGGTCGTGACTGATCATGATCAGGCCGACGTCCTGGTCGGCGACCAGGTGCTCGATCAGCCTCAGGATCTGCGCCTGGATCATCACGTCCAGGGCGGTCGTCGGCTCGTCCGCGATGATCAGCCGGGGCTCGCAGGCCAGGGCCATGGCGATCATCACGCGCTGCCGCTGGCCGCCGGACAGCTCGTGCGGGAAGGCCGAGGCGCGTGCCGCCGGCAGGCCCACCTGCTCCAGCAGCTCCCCGGCGCGCTTGCGGGCGGCGGCGGCCGTCGCCCGTCCGTGCAGCAGGATCGGTTCGGCGATCTGGTCGCCGACCCGGTGCACGGGGTTGAGGGAGTGCATCGCGCCCTGGAACACGATCGACGCGCCCGCCCAGCGCACCGCGCGCAGCTGCCCCCAGCGCATGCCGAGCACGTCCTCGCCGTCCAGCGTGACTCGGCCGGTGATCCGCGTGCCCGCAGGCAGCAGCCGCAGCAGCGCCAGGGCCAGCGTCGACTTGCCGCAGCCCGACTCGCCCGCGACGCCGAGCTTCTGCCCGGCCTCCAGCGTCAGGTCCACGCCGCGTACGGCGGCCGCTCCGCCCTGGTACGTCACGGCGAGGTCCCGTACCTCCAGCAGCGTCATCGCGCCACCCCCAGCCTGGGATTGAGGACTGCCTCCACGGCCCGTCCGCACAGCGTGAACGCCAGCGCCACCCCCGCGATCGCGATGCCGGGCGGCACCAGGTACCACCAGTCGCCCGAGCTGACCGCGCCCGCCTCCCGCGCCTCCTGGAGCATCCCGCCCCAGGACACGACCGTCGGATCGCCCAGCCCGAGGAAGGCGAGCGTGGCCTCGGCGAGGATGGAGGAGGAGATCATCAGCGTCGTCTGCGCCAGCACCAGCGGCATCACGTTCGGCAGTACGTGCCGGGTCATGATGTGCCAGTGCCCGCCGCCGAGCGCCTTCGCCCGTTCGATGTACGGCCGTGACTCCACCGCGAGGGTCTGCGCCCGCACCAGCCGCGCGGTCGTCGGCCAGGTGGTGACGCCGATCGCCAGCACGACCGTGCCGAGCGAGCGGGGCAGCACGGTGGCCAGCGCGATGGCCAGCACCAGTGTCGGCATCACCAGGAACCAGTCCGTGACCCGCATCAGGACGGTCGCGTACACGCCCCGGAAGTGTCCGGCGGTGATCCCGACGACCGCGCCGATCGCCACCGACAGCACGGCCGCGAGCAGGCCGATGAGCAGGGAGACCCGCGAGCCCCACACCAGCAGGCCGAGCAGGTCGCGGCCGAAACGGTCGGTGCCCAGCCAGAACCCCCCGCTCGGGCTCTGCAGCGGCCGCCCGGGTGCGCCGGTCACGCTCGCCACGTCCGAACCGACCGTCAGCGGCGCGCTCAGCGCGAGCAGGGCGAGCAGCACGAGCGCCGCGAGGCCCGCCAGCCCGGCGCGGTGGGTGGTGTACTGCCGCCAGAACCGTGCGGCGGCGCGGCGGCGGCGCTGCCAGGTCAGGGCCGCCACGGTGGGAGGCGCGGTTGTGCTCATGTCCGTCCCACCCTCGGGTCGAGCAGCGGATAGACCAGGTCTGCCAGGGTGTTCATGACGATCACCGCCGCGGCGAAGAAGAGGAACAGGCCCTGCACCAGCGGCAGGTCGGGCACGCTGAGCGCCTGGTAGAACAGGCCGCCCAGGCCCGGCCAGGAGAAGACGGTCTCGACCAGGATCACCCCGGCGACGGTCCGGCCGAGGTTGACGAAGACGAGCGTGACGGTCGGCAGCAGCGCGTTGGGCACCGCGTGGCGGCGGCGCACCAGGTCGTCGCGCAGCCCCTTGGCCCGTGCGGTCGTCAGATAGTCGCTGCCCATCTCGTCCAGCAGCGCCGAGCGGGTCACGAGCAGCGTCTGGCCGTACTCGACGGCGACCAGCGTGACCACCGGCAGGATCAGGTGGTGGGCGACGTCGAGGACGTACGCGAAGCCCTCCTTGCCGCCGGACTCCATGCCGCCGGTGGGGAAGAGCCCGGGGAGCGGGCCGATGCCGACCGACAGCACGATGATGAGCAGCAGGCCCAGCCAGAACGACGGCACCGAGTACAGGGTCAGCGCCAGTCCGGTGTGGAAGCGGTCGGAGAGGCTGCCGCGCCGCCAGGCCGCGCGGGTGCCGAGGAAGACGCCGAGCAGGGTGTAGAGCACGAACCCGGTGCCGGTGAGCAGCAGGGTGTTGGGCAGCGCCTCGGTGATCTTGTCGACGACCGGGGCGCGGAACTGGTACGAGGTGCCGAGGTCACCGGTGAGCGCCTTGCCGCAGTAGTCCGTGAACTGCTGCCACAGCGGCAGGTCCAGCCCGAACTCCCGGCGGTAGGCGGCCAGTTGCTCGGCGGAGATCGGGCGGCCGCCGGTCATCGTACGGACCGGGTCGCCCGGGATCAGCCGGAACAGGAAGAAGCCGGTGACGAGCACGGCCAGCAGCGACACGGCGGCGCCGGCCAGCTTGCCGGCCCCGTAGCGCAGGTAGGGGACCGGTGACGGGCGGCGCCGGGTGCGCTCGCCCGCCGTGGCGAGAGTGGTGGCGGTCATCGGCTACTCGCGGTCCTCTGCGGTGGAGCGGCGGCGCAGGGCGAGGAAGCCGGCGGCGCCCACGAGGACGACGGCACCCGCGACGATCCCGACCACCACGCCGGTCGAGCTGCCGGAGTCCGAGGAGCCGCCGGAGGCGGCGGGCTCGGCCGACCACCAGCTCCAGTAGCCGTCCTGGCCGTAGATGTTGCCCGCGGCCTTCGGCATCGTCTCGATCGAGGCGATCTGGTCGGTGCGGTAGGCCTCCAGCGCGTTGGGGTACGCCATGACGTTCATGTACCCGGTGTCGTACAGCCGCGACTCCATCTGCTTGACCAGGTCCGCCCGCTTGGCCGGGTCGTACTCGGCGAGCTGACGGGCGTACAGGTCGTCGAACCGCTTGTCGCAGATGAAGTTGTCGGTCGCGCCGGTCTTCTTCGCGTCGGCGGGCAGGGCGGCGCAGGTGTGGATGGACAGCACGAAGTCCGGGTCGGGGTTGACCGACCAGCCGTCGAAGGCGAGGTCGTAGGTGCCGGCCAGCCAGGGGTCGCTGACGTTGTCCAGGCAGTCGAGGCGGACGCCGACGCCGAGCTTGCCCCACCACTCCTTCAGATACTGGCCGACGGCCTTGTCGTTGGGGTCGGTGGCGTGGCACAGCAGACGGTAGGTGAGCGGCTTGCCGTCCTTGCCGACGCGCTGCCCGGAGCCGTTCTTCTGGTAGCCGGCCTGGTCGAGGAGTTGCGCTGCCTTCGCCGGGTCGTAGGCCAGTTCCTGCTCGGCCGAAGGCTTCCAGAAGTAGGTGGAGAAGCGCGGCGGGATGTATCCGGCGCCCTCGACGGCGTGGCCCTGGAAGACCTTGTCGATGAGCGTCTTGCGGTCGACGGCGAGGAACAGCGCCTGGCGCACCCGCTGGTCCAGCAGCGTGGGGTTGCCGTCGCCGAGGCGGGTGCCGTCCTTGGCGCGGGCGCCGGGGTTGACGGCGAGGGCGTAGAAGCGCCGGCCGGGGGCGTCGTTGACCTTGACGCCGTGCTGGTTCTTCAGGGCGGCGGCCTGGGCGGGGGTGAGGTTGCCGACGAAGGACACCTCGCCCTTCTGCAGGGCGGCGACGGCGGCGTCACCGTCCTTGTAGTACTTGAAGACCAGCTCGTCGAACTTGGGCGCGCCACGCCAGAACGTCTTGTTGGCCTTGAGCCGTACGTAGCTGTCGGGCTTGTAGTCGGCGAGCACGAACGGGCCGTCGCCGACGACGGGGAACGTCTTGTCGTTGTTGAACTTGGAGAAGTCGCCGACCTTCTCCCAGATGTGCTTGGGCACGATCGGCACGTCGAGCGCCGTCATGGTGGCCTGCGGTTTCTTCAGCTCGATGACCAGTTGGGTGGGGCTCGGGGCGGTCACCTTGCGGAAGTTGCCGACGAAGCTGCCGTTGGCGGTGGCGGCGGACTCGTCGGTCATCATCTTGGTGAAGGTCCAGGCCGCGTCCTCGGCGGTGACCTTCTGCCCGTCGGACCAGGTGGCATCGGAGCGGATGGTGTACGTCCAGGTGAGCTTGTCGGCCGAGGGCGCCCACCGGGTGGCGAGGCCCGGGACCGCGTGCGCGTCGCCGGGGTCGTAGTCGGTGAGGTACTCGTACATCAGCCGGTTGATGCTCGTGGAGAGCAGGCGGGTGGCGAGGAAGGGGCTGAGCGAGTCGACGCTCTGCGCGACGGCGACGGTGAGCACCTTCGGGCCGCCGTCCGCCGCCGCGGCCTGGGCGGGCGCGGGGGCGAGCGGGGTGGCGAGCGCGGCGGTCAGCGCCAGCGCGGCGGTGCCGGCCGCGGCGGCGAGGCGGGTGGTGGGGCGCGCTCTTACGGGTCCGTGCTGATCGTTTCGCTTCATGGAACGTGACCTCGCGTCGTCGCTCGCTGGGGACAGCAGTGTCCGGAAGTGGCCCCTCGCTCGGGGACGGGTGTGTCTGGAAGTGGCTGATCACTCGGGGACGGCTGTGTCTATCAGTGGCTGTCTGCGCGCGTCAACGGTCCGTCAAACCCCTTGCCGCCTGCGAAAACGGCACTTCGACGGCTTCCTGTGCACCCCATTGGTCCAGTCCACTGAAGCCCCCCAGGTGAAGCCCTGACGGCCCCTCGGGAGAACGCCCGGCACACACGAAGGAGCCCCGCCGGACATGGTCCGACGGGGCAGGGGTGGAACCGGCGCCCTCCCGTATGTGCCGGTTCCCTCAGGAGATACGAGTGGGCATCACCCGTACTGGATCCCCCACAGGTTGTTGTTGCGCTTGGCGGGGGCGACGATGCCCGACTTCTTCCAGATCTTGTGCTTCACGCACTGCTGCTGCCCGTTGGGCTCCAGGTGGTACTTGGTGACGCTGAAGCCCTTGGCCTCGTGGTACATCATCAGGCGGCCCTTGGTCTTGCCGGACTTCTTCTGCACCGTCGCCGAGTAGGTCCAGGTGTCCGACTTCGTCCAGGTCTTGCCGACGGAGACGCTGAAGGACGTCGACGCCTTGGCGAAGATGACGCCGGCCTCGGTGCCCAGCGTGGCCGTGCCGGTGGCGGTCCAGCTGCCGGTCTTGTTCTTGGCGTAGCTGATGGTCACGCCCGGCCGCGCCCAGTCACTGTGCACGTTGGTCGGTTCCCACACCGTCTTCTTGTCGCCGATGCTGTAGATGGGGGTGTCGTCGCACCGGACCCCGGCGGCCGCCGTCGGGGCGGAGACCACCACCGCACCGCAGCCGAGCAGAGCGGTGGACAGGGCCGCGCTCATCACACGCTTCATGGATCGCCTTTCAGGCACATACGGGCCGGCGGCCGGACCGGTCGTGTCCCGGCGCGCCGACTTGAAGAGAACACGCCAGATCCTTCTCTCAACTCCCCTGTGAGGGAAGGGATCTGAGTGACTCTTGAGCTTCGCGCGAGGTGCCCGGCGTGTCGTCGCACCCGGGGTCCGTCTCTTCATCCGGTGCGACGAGGCGCCGGATCTCCTGCTCTTCCGTCCCCTCCCGTGCGGTGGCCGCATGCACCCGGACGGGCGACCCGTGCCCCGGACGGATGGCGTGAATGTGAGGTATGTGGCATTCAAGCGGATAGTGGCCATAACGATCAGCGCCCCGGCGCCGGCGGCACCGCGTCGCCGGGCGGGGGCGCAGGGACGAGGAGGCACTCCATGCGCGGAGCCACGCACGCCACCTGGGCCGCCTGCGCGACCGCGGTAGTCCTCGCGGCGACCGCCTGCGGAAGCGGGGGAGACAGCGGCAGCGGTGGTGGCAACGGCGGCGGCGTCCTCAGCTCCTCCTGGGGCGACCCGCAGAACCCGCTGGAGCCGGCCAACACCAACGAGGTCCAGGGCGGCAAGGTCCTCGACATGATCGTCCGCGGGCTGAAGCGGTACAACCCGCAGAACGGCAAGGCCGAGGACATGCTCGCCCAGTCGATCGAGACCTCCGACTCCCAGAACTTCAAGATCACCATCAAGCCCGGCTGGACCTTCTCCAACGGCGAGAAGGTCACCGCCAAGTCCTTCGTCGACGCCTGGAACTACGGCGCGAGCCTGAAGAACAACCAGAAGAACGCCTACTTCTTCAGCTACATCGACGGCTACGACAAGGTCCACCCCGACAGCGGCAAGCAGACCGCGGACACCCTGTCCGGCCTGAAGCTCGTCAACGACCAGACCTTCACCGTCAAGCTCAGCCAGAAGTTCTCCACCTTCCCCGACACCCTCGGTTATCCGGCCTTCGCCCCGCTGCCGCAGGCGTTCTTCACCGACCACGCCGGCTGGATCAAGAAGCCGATCGGCAACGGCCCGTACAGCATCCAGTCGTACGCCAAGGGCTCGCAGATGTCCCTGCGCAAGTGGGACGGCTACCTGGGCTCGGACAAGGCGCAGAACGGCGGCGTCGACCTGAAGGTCTACACCGACAACAACACCGCCTACACCGACCTGATGGCCGGCAACCTCGACCTGGTCGACGACGTCCCGGCCGCCCAGCTGAAGAACGTCAAGAGCGACCTGGGCGATCGCTACCTCAACACCCCGGCCGGCATCATCCAGACCCTCTCGTTCCCCTTCTACGACGCGCGCTGGAACAAGCCGAACTCCGAAAAGCTCCGCCAGGGCCTGTCGATGGCCATCAACCGCAAGCAGATCACCGACACGATCTTCGCGAAGACCCGCACCCCCGCCACCGACTGGACCTCACCCGTGCTCGGCACGGCGGGCGGCTACAAGCCGGGCCTGTGCGGGAAGTTCTGCGACTACAACCCGGCCGAGGCCAAGAAGTACGTCCAGCAGGGCGGCGGTATCCCCGGCGGCCAGGTGAAGATCACCTACAACGCCGACACCGGCTCCCACAAGCAGTGGGTCGACGCCGTGTGCAACTCCATCAACAACGCGCTCGGCAACACCAAGGCGTGCGTCGGCAACCCGGTCGGCACCTTCGCCGACTTCCGCAACCAGATCACGCAGAAGAAGATGGGCGGCCCCTTCCGGGCCGGCTGGCAGATGGACTACCCGCTCATCCAGAACTTCCTGCAGCCGCTGTACTACACCAACGCCTCCTCCAACGACGGCCACTGGTCCAACAAGCAGTTCGACGGCCTCGTCGACAAGGCCAACCAGGAGACCGACACCGCCCAGGCCGTCGGCCTGTTCCAGCAGGCCGAGGGGGTCGTCCGGGACAACATGGCCGCGATCCCGCTGTGGTACCAGAACGGCAGCGCCGGCTGGTCGGACCGCCTGTCCAACGTGAAGCTGAACCCGTTCAGCGTGCCCGTGTACAACGAGATCAAGGTGAGCTGACCGGTCATGGGCCGCTACGTCGTCCGGCGTCTGCTGCAGATGATCCCGGTGTTCATCGGGGCGACGCTGCTGATCTTCCTGATGGTGAACGTGATGGGCGACCCCATCGCGGGACTGTGCGGCGAGCGGCAGTGCGATCCGGCCACCGCCGCCCAGCTGAAGAAGGAGTTCGGGCTCGACAAGCCGGTGTGGCAGCAATACCTGACCTACATGGGGAACGTCTTCACCGGTGACTTCGGTACGGCGTTCAACGGCCAGGAGGTCACCGAGCTGATGCGGACGGCGTTCCCCGTCACCATCCGGCTGACCATCGTCGCGATCCTCTTCGAGATCGTCATCGGCATCACCCTCGGCGTCGTCACCGGCCTGCGCCGCGGCCGGCCCGTCGACACCGGGGTGCTGCTCGCCACCCTCGTCGTGATCTCCGTGCCCACCTTCGTCACCGGCCTGCTGCTCCAGCTGCTGCTAGGCGTGGAGTGGGGCTGGATCAGCCCCTCGGTGTCCCCGGCCGCGCCCTTCAGCGAGCTGATCGTGCCCGGCCTGGTGCTGGCGTCGGTGTCCCTGGCCTACGTCACCCGGCTCACCCGCACCTCCATCGCTGAGAACCGGCGCTCGGACTATGTGCGCACCGCCATCGCCAAGGGGCTGCCGCGACGCCGGGTCGTCGTCCGGCACCTGCTGCGCAACTCCCTCATCCCCGTCGTCACCTTCATCGGCACCGACATCGGCGCGCTGATGGGCGGCGCGATCGTCACCGAGCGCATCTTCAACATCCACGGCGTCGGCTACCAGCTCTACCAGGGCATCCTGCGGCAGAACACCCAGACCGTCGTGGGGTTCGTGACCGTCCTCGTGCTGGTCTTCCTGGTCGCCAACCTGGTCGTCGACCTGCTGTACGCCGTACTCGACCCGAGGATCCGCTATGCCTGAGCAGCCGTACGAGCCCGAGGGCGCCATCGCCGGCACCGGCATGGGCGGCGCGATGGACCTCGCGTCCAGTGAAGCGACGACGCTGGAGAAGACGCCGGGCGGCCCGCAGGGCACCGGTCCGCAGGCCAAGCCGCGCTCCCTGTGGTCCGACGCCTGGCGCGACCTGCGCCGCAACCCGGTGTTCCTGATCTCCGGGGTCATCATCCTCTTCCTGGTCTTCATCTCCCTGTGGCCGTCGGCCATCACCTCCGGCTCCCCCCTCAAGTGCGACCTGTCCAAGGCCCAGCAGGGCTCCTCGGCCGGCCATCCCTTCGGCTACGACGGCCAGGGCTGCGACGTGTACACGCGCACCGTGTACGGCGCCCGTACGTCGGTGACGGTCGGCGTGTGCGCCACGCTCGGCGTCGCGCTGCTCGGCAGCGTGCTGGGCGGGCTCGCCGGGTACTTCGGTGGCGCCTGGGACGGGTTCCTGTCCCGGATCACCGACATCTTCTTCGCGATCCCGGTCGTGCTCGGCGGCCTGGTGCTGCTGTCCGTGGTCACCAGCAACACCGTCTGGCCGGTCGTCGGCTTCATCGTGCTGCTGGGCTGGCCGCAGCTCTCCCGCATCGCCCGCGGCTCGGTCATCACCGCCAAGCAGAACGACTACGTACAGGCCGCCCGCGCGCTCGGTGCCTCCAGCTCCCGCATCCTGCTGCGGCACATCACGCCCAACGCGGTCGCCCCGGTGATCGTCGTGGCGACCATCGCGCTCGGCACGTACATCGCCCTGGAGGCCACCCTGTCCTTCCTCGGCGTCGGCCTGAAACCGCCCAGCGTGTCCTGGGGCATCGACATCTCCGCCGCCGCGCCCTACATCCGCAACGCCCCGCACGCCCTGCTGTGGCCCTCCGGCGCCCTGGCCGTCACGGTGCTGGCCTTCATCATGCTCGGCGACGCGGTCCGCGACGCCCTCGATCCGAAGCTGAGGTGAGTCGCCGTGCTGCTCGAAGTGCGTGATCTGCACGTGGAGTTCCGGACGCGGGACGGGGTCGCCAAGGCCGTCAACGGTGTCACCTACGGCGTGGAAGCGGGGGAGACGCTCGCCGTGCTCGGTGAGTCCGGGTCCGGCAAGTCGGTCACCGCACAGACCGTCATGGGCATCCTCGACATGCCGCCGGGCCGGATCACCGGCGGCGAGATCCTCTTCCAGGGCAAGGACCTGCTGAAGCTGAAGGAGGACGAGCGGCGCAAGATCCGCGGCGCCGGGATGGCGATGATCTTCCAGGACGCGCTCAGCTCCCTCAACCCGGTGATGACGGTCGGCGACCAGCTCGGCGAGATGTTCGTGGTGCACCGCGGGATGACGACCAAGGAGGCCCGCGCCAAGGCCGTGGAGCTGATGGAACGGGTGCGCATCCCGGCCGCCAAGGAGCGGGTGCGGCAGTACCCGCACCAGTTCTCCGGCGGTATGCGCCAGCGCATCATGATCGCCATGGCGCTGGCCCTGGAACCCGCGCTCATCATCGCCGACGAGCCGACCACGGCCCTGGACGTGACGGTCCAGGCCCAGGTGATGGAGCTGCTCGCCGACCTCCAGCGCGAGTACAACATGGGCCTGATCCTCATCACCCACGACCTCGGCGTGGTCGCCGACGTCGCCGACAGGATCGCCGTGATGTACGCCGGCCGCATCGTGGAGTCGGCGCCGGTGCACGACATCTACAAGGCGCCTGCCCACCCGTACACCCGCGGCCTGCTGGACTCCATCCCGCGGCTGGACCAGAAGGGCCACGAGCTGTACGCCATCAAGGGCCTGCCGCCCAACCTCATGAACATCCCGCCCGGTTGTGCCTTCCACCCGCGCTGCCCCATGGCCCGGGACGTGTGCCGCACGGACGTGCCGCCGCTGTACGAGGTGTCCGAAGAGCGCGGCAGCGCCTGCCACTTCTTCCGGGAGTGCCTGCATGGCTGAGCCGATCCTCGAGGTCAGCGGGCTGGTCAAGCACTACCCGCTCACCCAGGGCATCCTGTTCAAGAAGCAGGTCGGTGCGGTGAAGGCCGTCGACGGCGTCGACTTCACCCTGGACCGGGGCGAGACCCTCGGCATCGTCGGCGAGTCCGGCTGCGGCAAGTCCACGGTCGCCAAGATGCTGGTCAACCTGGAACGGCCGACCGCCGGGCAGATCCGCTACAAGGGCGAGGACGTCACGAGGCTCTCCGGGCGCGCGATGAAGGCGGTCCGCCGCAACATCCAGATGGTGTTCCAGGACCCGTACACCTCGCTCAACCCGCGGATGACGGTCGGCGACATCATCGGCGAGCCCTTCGACATCCACCCCGAGGTGGCCCCGAAGGGCGACCGGCGCCGCAAGGTGCAGGACCTGCTGGACGTCGTCGGTCTGAACCCCGAGTACATCAACCGCTACCCGCACCAGTTCTCCGGCGGCCAGCGCCAGCGCATCGGCATCGCCCGGGGCCTAGCGCTGCGCCCGGAGGTGATCGTCGCCGACGAGCCGGTCTCGGCGCTGGACGTGTCGGTGCAGGCGCAGGTCATCAACCTGATGGACCGCCTGCAGAGCGAGTTCGACCTCTCCTACGTCTTCATCGCGCACGACCTGTCGATCGTCCGGCACATCTCGGACCGCGTCGGCGTGATGTACCTGGGCCGCATCGTCGAGATCGGCACGGACGAGCAGATCTACGTCCACCCCACGCACCCGTACACCCAGGCGCTGCTCTCCGCGGTCCCGGTCCCCGATCCGGAGGCCCGCGAACACCGTGAGCGCATCATCCTCGCCGGCGACGTCCCGTCCCCGACGAACATCCCCTCCGGCTGCCGCTTCCGCACCCGCTGCTTCAAGGCCCGCGAACGCTGCGCGCTGGAGGTGCCGCTCCTGACGATCCCGCCGCACCTGCCCGGCGGCCGGGCCGCCCACCCCTCGGCCTGCCACTTCGCCGAGGAGAAACAGGTCGTCCCCGGGGAGGACCGCCCCGGCCGGCCGCCCGAGGTGCCCACCGAGCAGCGCCCGCCGCAACAAGGAGACGGGCCGGGGTGACATCGCTGCCACCCCGGCCCGCTCACGGCACCCGCACGGCCGTACGCTGATCAGTCTCGCGCGTCCGTATATCGGTGCCGCTTCCACCAAGTTGCCGGTGTGTTAACGGAGTTCGCGGTTCTTTGTGCCGCTATGCGAGGGCCCGCCGGAGGAAGTCCACCTGGAGCAGGAGCAGGTTCTCCGCGACCTGTTCCTGGGGGGTCATGTGGGTCACCCCGGACAGGGGGAGCACCTCGTGCGGGCGGCCCGCGGCCAGCAGGGCCGAGGACAGGCGCAGCGAGTGGGCGACCACGACGTTGTCGTCGGCGAGGCCGTGGATCACCATCAGCGGGCGGTGCGGTTCGGCGGGGGAGACCAGACCGCCGTCGTCCACCAGGGAGCTGTGCGCGTACGGCGCCGGGTCCGCGCCCGGGTCGCCGAGGTAGCGCTCGGTGTAGTGCGTGTCGTACAGCCGCCAGTCGGCGACCGGGGCGCCCGCGATGCCGGCGTGGAAGACGTCCGGCCGGCGCAGTACGGCCAGGGCTGCGAGGTAACCGCCGTAGGACCAGCCGCGGATGGCGACCCGGGTCAGGTCCAGGGGGTAGCGCTGTGCGAGGTCCTGCAGCGCCTCGATCTGGTCGTCCAGGGTCACCGTGAAGTCGCGGTGGATCGCCTTCTCCCAGGCCGGCGAGCGCCCCGGCGTGCCCCGCCCGTCCGCCACGACGACGGCGAAGCCCTGGTCGGCGAACCACTGGGAGGTCAGATGCGCGTTGTGCGCGGCGGTCACCCGCTGACCGTGCGGGCCACCATAGGGGTCGAGGAGCACCGGCAGGGGGGTGTCACCGGGGTAGTCCGCAGGCATAAGCACGGCGCACGGGATCCGCCGTGCGCCCCCCTCGGTGAGCGTCAGGCGCGGGGACAGGCCGGGGTCCTCGGCATACGACGCGACGGTCGCCACCGGCTTGCCGTCCCGCAGCACCTGCACCCGCGCGCCCGGCCGGTCCGGCGTCGCCGACACCAGCACCGTCACGCCCCCGGCGCGCACCGCCGAGTGCACCCCGGGATCCTGCGACAGACGCTCCCAGCCCAGCTCGTTCACCCGGTAGACGTGCACCTCACCGGTCTCCGGCGCCTCCGCCTCCTGGCCCGCGGACGCGGAGACCAGCACGTCCTCGTCGGCGACGTCGAGCACCGCCCGCACGTGCAACTGCGGCCCGGTCAGCGGCCTTTCCCCGACCGCCAGGACCCGCGCCCCACCCTCGTCCGCGATCCGGACAAGCCGTCCGGAGGGTGACCAGGCCGGCACCCCGGCGAAAAGTTCCAGCCAAATCGGATCTTCATCGGCGTGCACCATCCGGGTCATCCCGGTGTCCGGGTCCACCGCCAGATACAGCTGGCTGCGCTGGTCCCGCGCCTGCACCAGCAGCAGCGGCGCCCCCGCCGCTGACCAGTGCACTCGCGCCAGATACGGGTAGCGCGCCCGGTCCCAGGAGACCTCCGTGCGCACCCCGTCGAGCCCGACCACGAACAGCCGCACCTCGGCGTTCGCCGTCCCGGCCGCCGGATAGCCGACATGACGTGGCTCACGTTCCGGATGAGCGGGGTCGGCGATCCACCAGCGCCCCACCGGCGTGTCGTCCACGCGTGCCACCAGCAGCCGGTCCGACTGCGGCGACCACCAAAAACCCCGCGAACGCGACATCTCCTCGGCCGCGATGAACTCGGCCAGCCCCCAGCTCACCCCCTCGGATTCCGCTTCCGCCAGCGCCCGGTCACCCTCGCCCTCCGCGCCGACCACCCGCAGGGCGCCCCCCGCGGCGTAGGCGACATGGCGGCCGTCGGGGGAGGGGCGCGGGTCGATCACCGGCCCCGGAACGCGCAGTTCACGTGCCGTACCGGCGCGCAGCTCGGCCGTGAAAAGCCGCCCCGACAAGGCGAAGGAGGCCAGTTCGACGGCCGCGTCGGTGGCGTAGCCGACGATGCCGGCGCCGCCCTCCCGGCTGCGCTCGCGGCGCGCGCGCTCCTCGGGCGACAGGTTCTCCAGGGCCCCGCCGAGCAGGGCGTACGGGTCGGCCGCCATGCGCTCGGCGCCGTCGGCCACGTCGAGGACCCACAGCGCGCCGGCCCGGTCGGTGCCGGAGGACGACCGCAGGAACACGACACGGGAACCGTCGGGCGCGACGGTGAACGAACGCGGCGCGCCGAGGGTGAATCGCTGGGTGCGGGCATGCCGCCGCGGGAAGGAGTCAGGCTCGCTCGTCATGCCCTGACCATATTGGCCATGAGCCCCCTTGTGCGCCCGTGCGCCGAGCCATGCGCGAGTACGTAAAGCTATGATCACTAACGCTGTGTGGGTATGAACCTGTCGGCTCTTGCATGGACTTACGAAGTGCCCTGCTCTGTTTGGAGGTGAACCGCCGTGGCACTCTCGATTTCGGCGGTGGTGCTGCTGGCGATCATCGTCTTCCTGCTGGTCAAGAAGTCCGGGCTCAAGGCGGGGCACGCGATCGTCTGCATGCTGCTCGGCTTCTATCTCGCATCCTCGACGGTCGCGCCCACCATCAGCGACCTGACCTCGAACATCGCGGGAATGATCGGCAGCATCAAGTTCTGAGCTGCCGTACCACCCTCCGGGCCGTCCGCCCGGGGACCGTCGCGGGCCGTCATGGGCCGCCACCCTTAGGGTGGCCCCATGACCGCTCTGCCCTCCCGACGTCTGCTGCTGGTGCACGCGCACCCGGACGACGAGTCGATCAACAACGGCGCCACCATGGCCAAGTACGCCGCCGAGGGCGCCCAGGTCACGCTGGTGACCTGCACCCTCGGGGAGCGCGGCGAGGTCATCCCGCCCGAGCTGCGGCATCTGACCGGCGCCGCGCTGGGCCGGCACCGGCTGGGCGAGCTGGCCGCGGCCATGCGCGAGCTCGGCGTCCACGACCACCGGCTGCTCGGCGGCGCCGGCCGCTACACCGACTCCGGGATGATGGGCCTGCCCGACAACGACGACCCCGCCTGCTTCTGGCAGGCCGACCTCGACGAGGCCGCCGGACACCTCGTTCAGGTGATCCTCGAGGTACGGCCCCAGGTCCTGGTCACCTACGACGACAACGGCGGCTACGGCCACCCCGACCACATCCAGGCGCACCGCGTCGCCATGCGCGCCGCCGAACTCGCCGCCGACGCCGGCCGGCCCATCCCCAAGATCTACTTCAACCGGGTGCCGCGCACGGTCGCCGACGACTCCTTCGCCCGCCTCCAGCAGGAGCTGCCGGGGCTGCCGTTCACCAAGACGGCCACGGTCGACGACGTACCCGGTGTCGTCGCCGACGACCGGGTGACCACCGCCGTCGACGGCAGTGCGCACTCCGCCGCCAAGGCCGCCGCGATGGCCGCGCACGCCACCCAGATCGAGGTCGCCCCCGGGCGGCCGTACTTCGCGCTCTCCAACGAGCTGGCACAGCCCATGTTCACCACCGAGTACTACGAGTTGGTGCACGGGGAGCGCGGGAACTCGCGCGAGAGCGACCTGTTCGCCGGGATCGGGGAGGCGTGATGGAGCAGCGCGGATCCGGTTCCCTGCTAGCCCAGCCGCTGCGGCCGCTGTCCCCCGGGCGGGCCGCCGCCTACCTCGGCCTGTTCGTCCTCGGCGGGGTCGTCGCCGTGGCCGGGGCGCTGGTGCAGGCCGCATGGTTCCCGGGCGGGCTGCTGCTGGCGCTCGCCGGAGCGGCCGGACTCTTCCTCGGCGGGGCGCGCGCCGCGGGCAGCCGGGCTGGGGCCGTCGCTCCCGTCGCAGGCTGGATGGTCACCGTAATCTTCCTCACCGCCAGCCGCCCGGAAGGCGACTTCCTGTTCGGCGCCGGCGGCGGCTCCTATCTCTTCCTGCTCGGCGGCATGGCCGTGGCTGTGATCTGCGCCACCCTCGGCGGGGGGCGTCAACCGGGGCCGGACCCCGCCCGACTTGGCAAGTGACGTCCCCTTCGCCGCAGCGCGCTCGTGCGAGTCCCGTGTGGGTTTCCCCAGCGGTCGTGGGATACGGGCCAGAAGTGGCCAGTATGGTGGTGCGCGCCGCCGAGACGCCCCCAGGCTCCACGAGCCGGGGGGACCCCCAGCGAAGGACGATGACGCGGGCGGCGGAGCCAACCGGGAGAACCTGCCTTGAGTCGTGAAACTGACACTCCGTCCTCCGGGCCCAAGGGGCGCGGCGGAGCCGCCTACCCCTCGGGGACTCCGCCGTACGGAACGCCGACGGCTTCCGGTGACGGTACGGACGCGGGCCGTGCGGGCACGCAGCCGGAGGAGAAGAAGACCGAGACGACGCTGACGACCCGGATCCGGATCAACATCCCCGGATCCCGGCCGATTCCGCCCGTCGTCGTGCGCAAGCCCGTCGGCGACACGGACGCCGCCGTGGGCGGGAGCGCCGAGCCGCAGTCCGCGGCCGCCGCCACGTCCACCGGCACCGTCGAGCCGTCCGCCGAGTCCGGACCGCAGGCGGAGGAGAAGGCCAGCGACTGGTTCGCGCCCCGCAAGTCCTCCGCGCCCAAGGGCGGCCAGGCCGCTCCAGCCGGCAACGCGGCGTCCGCGCCCGACGGTTCCGGCGCGCCCACGGGCCCGGGCGCGGGGCGCCCCGGCGGTGTGGTCGGCTCGATGAGCGCGCCCGGCGCCAACGGCTCCGCCCGCTCCGGCGGGAGCAACGGCTCCGGTCTGCCGGGTGCCGGCGGCTCCGCCCGCGCGGGCACCGGTTCCGGTCTGTCCGGCGCCACCGGCGGCCCGGTCGCGCCCGGCCACGGCGGCGGCACCGGCTCCTTCGACGTCACCGAGGCGCTCGGCGCGGGCCCGCTGGGCAGTTCGGCGCGCCCCGGCACCGACGCGCCCACCCGCGACGACCTGCCGTACTTCGCCGAGGGCGGCGACGACCGCCGCGACTTCGACACCCCGGGCGGCCCCGGCAGCCCCGCCGGTCCGGGCGGTCCCGGCAACCGCACCGGCTTCAACGGTCCTGGTGGCCCCGGCGCGCCCGGTGGCCGCGGCCCCCAGGGCCCCTCGGGCCCCACCAGCGGCCCGGTCACGGGCGACGGTCCCCTCGTACCGCCGGTCCCCGGCGCGGCCGGTCCCGCCCCCGGGAACACCCCGCCGGGCGTGCCCGGAGTCTGGGCTCCCGGAACCACTCCCGGCGTCGGGCTGAGCGACGACACCGCGATCCTCACCCCGCAGCAGCTCGCCCCCGAACCGCCCGCGGGCGGCTACGGCGGGCAGCCTCACGACAACATCTCCGGACACACCGTCACCAGCGGCATCCCCGTGGTGCCGTCCGGCGAGCGCGGCACCGGCCCGTTCGGCGCGGGCCCCGGCACCCCGCTGTCGCCGACCCCGCCGAAGCTGCCGGAGCCCGTCGCGCAGAACGTGCCCGCGTCGCGTCCGCCGAAGAAGAAGGGCCGCAGGAAACTCCCGCTGCTCGTCGGCGGGGTGATCGTCCTGGCCGCCGGCGTCTACGGCGCCGGGCTGCTGATGAACCACTCCGACGTGCCCAAGGGCACCACCGTGCTCGGCGTCGACATCGGCGGCGGCACCCGCGACGAGGCCGTCAAGAAGCTCGACGAGGCGCTCGGCAAGTGGGTCAACGAGCCGCTGAAGCTGTCGGTCGACGGCTCCACGGTCACCCTGAAGCCCGACCAGGCGGGGCTCCACTTCGACGAGGACGCCACGGTCGGCGCCGCCGCGAAGAGCGACTACAACCCGGTCTCCGTCATCGGCTCCCTGTTCGGGCAGCAGCGCCAGGTCGACCCGGTCATGCCGGTCGACGAGGAGAAGCTCCAGGCCGCCCTGGAGAACGCCGCGGGCGGCTCCGGTTCGATGACCGACGGCACCGTCCGCTTCGAGGCCGGCAAGGCCGTCGCCGTCTATGGCAAGGCCGGCAAGGGCATCGACGTCGCGGCCTCCAAGCAGGCCGTCGAGCAGGCGTACCGCACCCAGGTGGAGACCGGCGCGGTCACGCCCGTGCGGGTGGCGACGACGAACCGGCAGCCCACGGTGTCCGACGCCGAGGTCGACCGGATGATGAAGGAGTTCGCCCGGCCGGCGATGTCCGCCAAGGTCACCGTCATGACGGACGCGGCGCACAAGGTCGCCTTCAGCCCGCAGAAGTCGCTGTGGAAGTTCCTCAAGGTCAAGGCCGTGAACGGCAAGCTCGTCGACTCCTACGACGAGGCCGCCCTGAAGGAGCTGTACGGCAAGACCTTCGACGGGGTGCTGATCGCCCGGGCCAACGGCCAGAAGACCCCGGTCACCGTCCAGGACGTCTACGGCGCCCTGCGGCTGGCGCTGAAGAGCACCACGAACCGGGTCGCCGTCATCGACACCGACCCCAGCTGACGGGCCACGACGAGGGGGCGCACGGCACACCGCCGGGCGCCCCCTTCGTCGTATGCGACCCGCGTGCCGCCCGCTGTCCTCCGCTGTCACCCGGTCCGCATGACATCTGTCATCCGGCACTGCGGACAGCCGACACTGCCGCCGCCGGTGCCCGCGCCGCGACGATGGGGGCATGACCACGACAGCGACGGCCACCGGCACACCGGTGGTCGGTTTCGACCAGGTGAGCAAGGCCTACGGGGACGTACGGGCGGTGGACGGGCTGTCGCTCGCGCTGCACCCGGGTGAGACCGTGGCCCTGCTGGGCCCCAACGGCGCCGGCAAGTCGACCACCCTCGACCTGCTGCTGGGCCTCAAGCAGCCCGACGCCGGCACCGTCCGCGTCTTCGGCACCAGCCCGCGCGAGGCCATCGTCGCCGGGAAGGTCGGCGCGATGCTGCAGAGCGGCGGCCTGATGGACGAGGTCACCGTCGCCGAGCTGGTCCGCCTCGCCTGCGACCTGCACCCGCGGCCGTACCGCGCCTCGGACGTGCTCGCCCGCGCGGGCGTCGCGAACATCGCCGACCGCAAGGTCAACAAGCTCTCCGGCGGCCAGGCCCAGCGCGTGCGCTTCGCCCTCGCCACCGCCGGCGACAGCGACCTGATCGTCCTCGACGAGCCGACCACCGGCATGGACGTCACCACCCGCCAGGCCTTCTGGGCGACCATGCGCGAGCAGGCCGACCAGGGCCGCACGGTGCTGTTCGCCACGCACTACCTGGAGGAGGCCGACGCCATCGCCGACCGCGTGCTCGTGCTGCACCGGGGCCGGCTGCTGGCCGACGGCACCGCCGCCGAGATCAAGGCGAAGGCCGGGGCGCGCCGGGTGTCGTTCGACCTGGAGGGCGTCATCGACGAGGCCGCCCTGCGGGCGCTGCCCTTCCTCACCTCCCTCGACGTGTCCGGCGCGACCGTGCGCATCCAGTCCTCCGACGCCGACGCCACCGTGCACGCCCTGTACGGCCTCGGCCTCTACCCCCGCAACCTCGAAGTCGCCGGACTCGGCCTCGAGCAGGCCTTCGTCGCCATCACCGCCGCCGAGGAGGCGAAGTCGCTGTGAACAGCCTGATCAAGCTGGAACTCACCCGCGCCCTGCGCAATCGCAAGTTCCTGTTCTTCTCCGTGCTCTACCCGTCGCTGCTCTTCCTGATCATCGCGGGCAACGCCGACGCCGGCACCGAGATCGACGGCAGCGGGCTGACCCTGCCGACGTACATGATGGTGTCCATGGCCTCCTTCGGCGCCCTGACGGCCGTGCTGATGGGCAACAGCGAGCGCATCGCCAAGGAGCGCGAGAGCGGCTGGGTGCGGCAGCTGCGGCTGACCACCCTGCCCGGGCGCGGCTACGTCCTCGCCAAGACCGCGAGCGCGGCCGTGGTGAGCCTGCCGTCCATCGTCATCGTGTTCGTCGTCGCCGCGGTCGTGAAGGACGTGCGCCTCGACGCCTGGCAGTGGCTCGCCCTGACCGGCGCGATCTGGGCCGGCAGCCTGGTCTTCGCCGCGCTCGGCGTCGCCCTCGGCTACCTGGCCGGCGGGGACGCGGTACGGCCGATCACGATGATCACCTACTTCGGCCTGTCCATACTGGGCGGCCTGTGGATGCCGACGACCACCTTCCCGCAGTGGCTGCAGGACATCGCCGAGTGGCTGCCCACGCACGCGTACGCTGCCCTGGGGCGGTCCATCGAACAGAGCCAGGCCCCGCAGAGCCAGGACATCGCCATCCTCGCCGTCTTCTTCCTCCTCTTCGCGGGCGGAGCGGCGTGGCTGTACCGGAAGGACACGCTGAAGGCGTGAGCACCATGACGGCGGACCACAACGGCGCGGACGGTTCCGAACGCACGGTGCGGCTGGGATGGCCCCCGCGGACCCGGCGCGAGATGTACGTCAAGATCCTGTGGATCGGCGTCTGGCTCGTGTTCCTGGCCTCACCGATCGGCGACCTGGTGGGAGGCCATCACACCGGCGCGGCCACCGCCGCCGGCTCGGTGGGGCTCGCCGCCTTCGTCGGCGCGTACCTGACGCTGGTCTTCCGGAACATGGGACGGCCGTTCTCCGCGCCGCTCGTCATCTCGCTGACCGCGGTCCTCGGCGTCCTCGCCCCGCTGCTGGCCTACACCCTGGGCAGCGCCTGGCTGGGTCTGTTCGTGTACGTGTCGGTCGCCTGCGGGGCCACCCTGCCGCTGCGCGCCGCGTACTGGGCCGTCCCCGCGGTGGCCGTGGTCATGTACCTGGTCGGACTGCACTCCAACGAGAAGGAGGCGCGCGGCCTGTTCCTGCTGGTGCTGCTCATCGGGTTCGCGATGAGCGGCGTCGGTCAACTGGTCCGCACGACGATCGAGTTGCGCAAGGCCCGGGCCACCGTCGCCCAGCTCGCCGCCAACGAGGAGCGGCTGCGGCTCGCCCGCGACCTGCACGACCTGCTGGGCCACTCGCTGTCCCTGATCACGCTGAAGAGCGAGCTGGCCGGCCGGATGCTCCCCGGCCACCCGGACAAGGCGGCCCAGCAGGTCGCCGACATCGAACAGGTCAGCCGCCAGGCGCTGGTGGACGTTCGCGAGGCCGTCACCGGTTACCGTCGCCCGCGCCTGGCCGCCGAGATCGCCGGCGCACAGGTCGCGCTGACGGCGGCCGGGGTCAGCGCCGAACTCCCCGCCGATCCCGACCTCACCGGCCTGCCCGAGGAGATCGAGGCGGCGCTCGCCTGGGCGTTGCGCGAGGCGATCACCAACGTGGTGCGGCACAGCGGCGCCCGCCGTTGCGCGGTGGAGCTGACCCGGCACCAGACCCTGGACGGGCCCGTCGTCCAGCTCACCGTCGAGGACAACGGCAGCGGCGGCCCCGGCACCGGTCCCGGCAACGGGCTCACCGGCCTGACGGAACGGCTCGAGAAGGCGGGCGGCACGCTGGACGCCGGCCGGTTCAAGCACGGTTTCCGACTCGTCGCCCGCGTACCGGCCGGTACCGCCCGGCACGTAGGATCCGGGGCATGAGCCCCACGATCAAGGTCCTGCTGGCGGAGGACCAGTCGATGGTCCGCGAGGCCCTGGCCGCACTGCTCGGCCTGGAGGAGGACATCGAGGTCGTCGCGCAGGTCGCCCGGGGCGACGAGGTGCTCCCGGCCGCCCGCGAGCACGACCTGGACGTGGCCCTCCTCGACATCGAGATGCCGGGCATGACCGGCATCGAGGCGGCGGGCCTGCTGCACCGGGAGTTCCCGGCGCTCAAGCTGGTGGTGCTCACCACCTTCGGCCGCCCCGGCTATCTGCGCAGCGCGATGGAGGCCGGCGCCGACGCCTTCCTGGTCAAGGACGCGCCGGCCGCCCAACTCGCCGCCGCGGTACGCAAGGTGCTGGCCGGCGAGCGGGTCATCGACCCGACGCTCGCGGCGGCCGCGCTCGCCGAGGGCGCGAACCCGCTGACCGACCGCGAACGCGAGGTGCTGCGCGCCGCGGCCGACGGCTCCACCAACGCCGAACTGGCCGCCGCCCTGCATCTGTCCCAGGGCACGGTCCGCAACTACCTCTCGACGGCGATCCAGAAACTGGCGGTCCGCAACAGGGCGGAGGCGGTACGGATCGCGCGGGAGAAGGGCTGGCTGTAGCCCTGCCGCGGACGACGCCCGTCCGGCCCCGCTTCGGGTACGTGTGACGGGGCATCCGGTGGGCAGACGATCACGGGTGGATAATGGCCCGAAATCGTTCCCCGAGTGGTGTTTGCGGTGATCTGATGCGTAACGGCTCTGCCCCGCCGCCCGACCGGAACCGTCCCGTCCCCGGCCGCGGCGGCCACCCGGCCACGGACCGGATGCTGCGGACCCTGCTGCGCCGGCGCAAGCGGGTGCTGACCCCCGCGGACGTCACCGTCACCGACCGCCCGGCCGTGCGCCGCGCGGTCTCGGCGGCCGCGATGGGCAACATGATGGAGTGGTTCGACTTCGGCGTGTACGCCTACGTCGCCCCCGTCCTCGGCAAGGTCTTCTTCCCCTCCAGCTCACCGGGCGCCCAGGTGGTGTCGACCTTCGCCACCTTCGCCGCCGCGTTCGTGGTCCGCCCCCTCGGCGGCATCGTCTTCGGCCCGCTCGGCGACCGCATCGGCCGCCAGCGCGTGCTCGCGGCCACCATGGTGATGATGGCGGTCAGCACGTTCGCGGTCGGCTTCCTGCCCTCGTACGCCGCGGTGGGCTTCGTGGCACCGCTGCTGCTGCTCCTGTGCCGCCTGGTCCAGGGGTTCTCCACGGGCGGCGAGTACGCGGGCGCGACCACCTATATCGCCGAGTACGCCCCCGACACCCGGCGCGGCTTCCTCGGCAGCTGGCTCGACTTCGGCACCTTCGTCGGCTACGCCCTCGGCTCCGCCCTGGTCACCGGGCTCACCGCGGCCCTGGGCAGCGGCGGCATGCAGGACTACGGCTGGCGCATCCCGTTCCTGATCGCGGGTCCCATCGGGGTGATCGGCCTGTACGTCCGGCTGAAGCTGGAGGAGACCCCCGCCTTCCAGCGCGAGGCCGAACTGGCCGACCAGGAGCGGGCGGCCCAGCGTGCCGCCGACGGGGAGGATCCGGTGGAGGAGGCCCGCCAGTCGGGCCACGGCCGGCTGAGGGACATCTTCGTCCACCACTGGCAGGCGGTCCTGATCTGCATGGGCCTGGTCCTGCTCTACAACGTCACCAACTACATGGTGACGTCCTACCTGCCCACCTACATGACGGCGACTCTCGGCCAGGACGAGAACACCGCGCAGCTCCTGGTGCTGGGCACGATGGTCGTCGTGGCCCTCACCATCACCACAGTCGGCCGCTCCACGGACCGCTGGGGCCGCCGCCCGGTCTTCATGGCGGGCAGCGTGGCCCTGATCGCCCTGTCGATCCCGGCGTTCCTGCTGATCCGGCAGGGCGGCATCCTCGGCCCGGCGATCGGCTGCCTGATCCTCGGCCTGCTCCTGGTCTGCTTCGCGGGCACCTCGGCGGCGACCCTGCCCGCCCTCTTCCCGACCCGCATCCGCTACGGCGCCCTGTCGATCGCCTTCAACGTCTCGGTCTCCCTCTTCGGCGGCACGACACCGCTGTTCACCTCGGCCCTGGTGACCGGCCTGGACGACAAGATGATCCCGGCGTACTACCTGATGGGCGCGGGCGTCGTCGGCCTGCTCTCCAGCCTGGTCCTCTACGAGACGGCCGGCCGCCCCCTGCGCGGCTCGGGCCCCATGGTGGAAACCCCGGAACAGGCCACACGCCTGGTCGCCGAAAGCCGCACGGAGGCGGGCCGCCGGGCGAGGGACATCTGGGTCCGCATCAGGAGGCGCCCGCACTAACCTCCGGCCCGTACGCCGGGTTTCCGATTTCCGTCACTCAGCGTGGCCGCACCTCGCTACCGTGTTGTGACGACGCGGTTGCGCACGGTGGCTGCCGGAGTGAGGGGAGGCGGCATGTCGGAGGATGTCGAAGTGGAGGAGCCGGCCTGGGAGGTGGACCCGGACGACGACTGGGCCCTCGCGGTCGTCGCCACGGTCGGACGGCAACTGCGCCTGCGCCGGGAGGCCGTGGGGATGAAGGCCGGTGAGTTCGCGACGGCCGTGGGCTACGGCGAGGACATGGTCTACAAGATCGAGCGCGGAGAACGGATTCCCCGGCCCGAGTACCTGGACAAGGCGGACGAGGTGCTGGGGGCGGGCGGCCTGCTCTCGGCGATGAAGGAGGACGTGAAGAAGGTCCGGTACCCGAAGAAGGTGCGGGACCTGGCGCAGATGGAGGCCCGCGCGGTCGAACTCCAGCTGTACGACCCGCTGAACATCCACGCCTGCTCCAGACGCCGGAGTATGCACGTGCCCTGCTTCGCATGCGGCGACCCGCGTACACCGAGGGCGAGGTCGAGCGGTTCATCGCGGCGCGGGTGGCACGCAAGTCGGTCTTCGAGCGGGACCCGGCGCCCGAACTCAGCTTCGTACTGGAGGAGTGGACGCTGCGCCGCCCTCTCGGCGGAAGGCAGATCCTGCGCCGCCAGCTCGAACACCTCGTGGCGACGGCGCAGTTGCGGAACGTCGAGCTCCAGGTGATGCCGGTGGACCGGGAGGAACACGCGGGGCTGGCCGGCGGGATCGAGGTCCTGAAGTTCGAGGACGGTACGGCCGTGGGGCGGTCCCCCGTCGTGGCCAACGGCCGGCCGGTGTCCGAGCCGAGGCAGCTCCGTATCCTTGAGCTGCGGTACGGCATCATCCGGGCGCAGGCGCTCACACCGCGTGAGTCGACGGCCTTCATCGAGCAACTGCTGGGGGAGACATGATCCACAACACGCCGGCCGGGGACGCCACCGAGCTGGACTGGTTCAAGAGCAGCTACAGCAGCAGCAGCGAGGGCGACTCCTGCGTGGAGATGGCCACCACCCCCGGCACCGTCCACATACGAGACTCCAAGAACACCACCGGCCCCCGCCTCACGTTCACGCCGGAGGCCTGGGCCGGGTTCGTGTCTCTCGTCGGCTGAGCGGGCTCTACCGACGGCCCGCCGTCGCATCGGCGGTGCGTCGCTCCGGCACGTGCCTGTGGACAGGCCGGGAGGAGAGCGTGGGCTTGCCGCCATGGCCCTTGCCGACGTCCTTCCATCGCAGAGCGGGGCGTTCGACGAGGTGCCAGGAGGCTGCCGCCAGCAGCAGGGTGAAGACCAGGGTGAGGGCGAGGTAGGCGCCGATGCCCCACCGGGTCCAGCCGAGCAGGGCGAGCGTCTGCTGCACCGGGAAGCCGTAGATGTAGATCCCGTAGGAGTAGTCGTTGCGGGCACCGATGCGGCGGAAGGGCGCCGGGAGGCGGACGGCGAGCCAGACGAGCACGTAGGCGAAGGCCGGTATGCCGACGGTGAAGAGGTAGCCGTAGTGGAGGCTGCCGAACAGGACCAGGAGGGACGCGGCGCCCAGGGGGTCGCTCACGGGTATTCGGTGACGGGCGGCCTCGACGAGCGCGCCGAGGCCGAAGGCGAAGCCCAGGTAGATCATGAAGCTCGGGCTGACCTGACCCACCAGGGGCAGGCGGACGTAGTGCAGGTAGTGGGAGTCGTACTGGCCTGCCCAGAGGGGGTCCCGGCTCGCGTGCCGTATGACCAGCCAGCCCAGCACCGCCGTGATGACCAGGACGGCACGGCGGGCACGGGTGAGGATGCCGGTGACGGCGAGGACGGCCACGCCGACGTAGCACATCACCTCGTAATGCAGGCTCCACAGCGCGCCGTTGAAGGAGACGGCGTGGGTGCGTCCCGCCGAGCGCGCGTCGGTCATGATGTGTGATATGTCCTGCTCGTCCGTCGACAGGCCCCAGTCGGCGCGCAGGTAGTCCACCGGTCCGTGGGGGCCGTTGAGACCGTGGAACGTGGAGTGCAGGTGCCAGTACAGCAGGGGTGCCAGGACGAAGGCCGTGACGCCCAGGCACACCCAGAAACCGGGGAGTATGCGCAGCATCCGGTGCCAGAGGAAGCGGCCGACCGTCAGCCGTGCCCCGCTGCGGGTGACGAGAATCCCGGACAGGACGAAGAAGCCGTAGACGGCGAGTTTGCCGAGGTCGGCCTGACCGCCGCTGAAGTAGTGCAGGTACTCCTTCCCGCCGTACCCCAGGACGCGGGCATGTGAGAAGACCACCGCCAGGGCCAGACACAGCCTGAGCAGGCCCAGGCTGTTGTTGCGGCCGGTCAGAAGCTCCGCGACGGTGCCGTGCGACCACCGAAGCGGGAAACCGCGATGCATGCTTTCCCCGTTTTTGTGCGCGTGGGTGATGATGGGCGACAAATCCCCCGGAGTCGCGCACAGGCGTCACCGCCGGAGTGACGTGTGCGAGCCGGAGCCGCGGCGTAAGAGGGGCGAAGATCGGGGGAGGTTCCCGTTCCGCTCCCGCCGGCTCGCGGTGATGCCCGTCAGTTGAGCAACGCCCGCGCCGCCCGCGCTTCCCCCCGCAGCTGTTCCGCCGCGCTCTCGTCCACCGCCGCCACCACCTCCGCGTACGCCTCCAACTCCTCCGCGCCCGCGGTGAACTCGCCGCGGCGGATCAGGATCTCGGCGCGTTCCTGGCGCAGGCGGGCCGGGTGCGAGGGGAGGAGGAGGGACAGGTCGACCGCCCACAGGGAGACGTCCGAGCGTTCCGGGCGGGCCGCCGCCCAGGCACGGATGTTGTTCAGGATGCGCAGGATGACGTCCAGGGGGTCGGCGGGGGCGAGGTGCGACGGATGCAAAGTGGCACCCGTCGCGCCGACGACCAGGAGTTCGGCGTCCGGGCCCGTCAGGACCCGCCCCCGGTCGAAGGGGTCGGCGAGGACCTGGTCCTCCTCGGGGCCGAAGCCGACCACGAAGTGACCCGGCAGGGCCACGCCGTACACCGGCGCCCCGGCGCGGCGCGCGACCTCCATCCACACCACCGACAGCAGGATGGGCAGGCCCCGGCGGCGGCGCAGCACCTCGTGCAGCAACGACGACTCGAGGTGGCGGTAGTCGCCGGGCGTGCCGTGGAACCCGAGGCGGTCGCCGAGGACGCGGTGGAGCGCGTCCGCCCAGTCCGCGGGGCCACCGGGGCGGAACGGCAGCTGCCCGGCCAGCCGGTCCAGCTCCATCTGCGCCGCGTCCAGGCCGGCCTCGTCCAGCGAGCCGTCCGCCACTGCGCCGATCAGCAGGCACAGCGCGGACAGGTCGGGTCGCTCGGCCCGAGCCTCGGCGGCGAAACGGTCGCGCAGTTCGGCCGAACGCTCGGGCGGCGGGGGGAACGGTGGGAACGGGGGACGCATCAGGGGATCACGCCTTCCCGGATCCGGGCTCGCGGTAGTGGTGGTACGCGTGATGCGCCGCGAAGCCCATCCCGGCGTACAGCGCCCGCGCGGCCGCGTTGTCCGTCTCGACCTGGAGCCAGGCGGCCGAGGCGCCCTCGTCGAGCGCCCGCTGGGCCAGCGCGGCCATGACGGCGGTCGCCAGCCCCTGCCGCCGCCGCGCCGGGTCGACCTCTACGGCGGCGAAGCCGGCCCAGCGGCCGTCCACCACACAGCGGCCGATGGCGGCCGGCGGCTCACCCGCGCGACCAGGTACGGTCGCGAACCACACCGACGGGCCGCTGTGCAGCACCTTCAGCGCCACCTCGCTCACCCCCCTGCGCTGGTAGCGGGCCAGCCACGCCTCGTCGGCCCGGCGGGACAGCGCGACCCCGGCCGGCTCGGCGAGATCGGCGACCGGGGCCAGCCCCCCGATCCACAGCTCGGCGCTCACCTCGCGCACCCAGCCGCGCCGGTCCAGCTCCGCGCACAGCAGCTCCTGGGTGCCCTCGGCGCCGGTCGCGGTCTGGACGTAGGCGGGCAGTCCGCGTTCGCCGTACCAGCCTCGTACGGCCGTCAGCGCCTCGTCGAGGGGCAGGCCGGGGTCGCCGAGCGGCAGCGCCGAGTTGGCCCGCCGGGTGAACCCGGCGGACGCCCGCAGCTCCCACTCGCCGAGGCGCTCGCTCTCCAGCGGCTGCCACGCGCGCGTGCAGACGTGCGCCAGCTCCTCGTAGGAGGTCGCGGGGCCGCGGCGACGCGCCGGGGCGGCCGGGATGACCTTCCCCGCGACCAGCGAGGATTCCGCGATCCGGACGGATTCCCCGTCCTTACGTGTGATCAGCAGCACACCGTCGTTCCATGATGTGAGAACACCCACCGTGTCGGTGAATTTCTCCCCAGCCACGCCGGTGTCGTCAAGGCGTCGTACCGAGACCCGTTTGCCCACGTCAGCAGTGGTGATACGGACCTCGAGGCGCCCGGTGGCGGAGATTTCCACTGGTCAGTTCACCCCTCCTGTTCGGATCGTGCCCAGGAACGGAGATACTAGGGGCGGGCATCGACGACGCCGCGCTCCCGCGCGCCAGGCGGCGGAGCCTGAGGAGGCCCGCCAGCGCCCTATCGAGGAGGAACGACAGCGTGACCTACGTCATCGCGCAGCCTTGTGTCGACGTCAAGGACAAGGCGTGCATCGAGGAGTGCCCGGTCGACTGCATCTACGAGGGCCAGCGGTCCTTGTACATCCACCCGGACGAATGCGTCGACTGTGGTGCCTGTGAGCCGGTCTGCCCGGTCGAGGCGATCTTCTACGAGGACGACACTCCGGAGGAGTGGAAGGACTACTACAAGGCGAACGTCGAGTTCTTCGACGAGCTCGGCTCCCCGGGCGGTGCGAGCAAGCTGGGGCTGATCGAGCGGGACCACCCCTTCATCGCCGCGCTCCCGCCGCAGAACGGCTGACACCCGGCCGCCTCTGAAGCGCCGCCTCGGTCCCGTACGGCCCGATCACCGTCGTGATCGCCGTACGGGACCGAGGCGTTTGCCGAACCGACGAAAGCGAGCAAGATCCGTGTCCGCAGTCTCCGACCGGCTCCCCACCTTCCCCTGGGACAAGCTGGAGCCGTACAAGAAGACGGCCGCGGCCCACCCGGACGGCATCGTCGACCTCTCCGTCGGCACGCCGGTCGACCCGGTGCCCGAGCTGATCCAGAAGGCCCTGATCGACGCCGCCGACTCGCCGGGCTACCCGACGGTCTGGGGGACGCCGGCGCTGCGCGACGCGATCACCGGCTGGGTCGAGCGGCGCCTGGGCGCCCGTGCGGTGACGCACCGGCACGTGCTGCCCATCGTCGGTTCCAAGGAGCTGGTCGCCTGGCTGCCGACCCAGCTGGGCCTCGGCCCCGGCGACCGGGTCGCCTACCCCCGCCTCGCCTACCCGACGTACGAGGTGGGCGCCCGCCTGGCCCGGGCGGAGTACGAGGTCTACGACGACCCGACCGAGCTGGACCCCGCCGGACTGAAGCTGCTCTGGCTGAACTCGCCGTCCAACCCGACCGGCAAGGTCCTCGGCAAGGACGAGCTGACGAGGATCGTGGCCTGGGCCCGCGAGCACGGCGTCCTGGTCTTCTCCGACGAGTGCTACCTGGAGCTGGGCTGGGAGGCCGACCCGGTCTCCGTCCTCCACCCGGACGTCAACGGCGGCTCCTACGACGGCCTCGTCGCCGTCCACTCGCTGTCCAAGCGCTCCAACCTGGCCGGCTACCGCGCGGCGTTCCTCGCGGGCGACCCGGCGGTCCTCGGCCCGCTGCTGGAGATCCGCAAGCACGGCGGCATGATGACGTCGGCCCCGACCCAGGCGGCGGCGGTGGCGGCGCTCGGCGACGACGAGCACGTGCGCGTCCAGCGCGAGTGCTACGCCGCCCGCCGCGACGCCCTGCGCACCGCGCTGCTGAAGCACGGCTTCCGCATCGAGCACAGCGAAGCCAGCCTCTACCTGTGGGCGACCCGTGACGAGTCCTGCTGGGACACGGTCGCCCACCTGGCCGACCTGGGCATCCTGGTCGCCCCGGGCGACTTCTACGGCACGGCCGGCGAGCAGTACGTGCGCGTGGCCTTCACGGCGACGGACGAGCGGGTGGCCGCCGCGGTGGTCCGCCTGTCCTGACGCGGACGTGGTCGGTGCGCCCGAAAGGGGCGCGGGGCTGTGTCGATGTGCGGCTACCGCCGCGTGGGCGCGACCAGCCACGACGGGTCCGCAGCCGAATGACGTCGGAACACAATGCCCGGCGCTTGGCTGCCCGGATCAGCAGCCGCAGCACCCGCGCGGCGGTCCGGCCCGGCCGCCCCGCCGGCACAGACACGGCAGCGCAAAGCGACGGGGCCCGGGGGAAACCCGGGCCCCGTCGCCGCACCAGCCGTTCAAGCCGCGCAGTGGACCGTCAGCCGCCCAGCGGCAGGCTGCCCCCCGGCAGGGACGGCGCGCCCTTGGTGAGCGAGTCCGTCGGCAGGCCGCCCTGCGTGGCGGTCTTGGCCGTGTCGCCGAGGAGGCCGCCCGCGGAACCGGCCGCCTCACCGGCCGCCTTCTGCGCCACCGGCGTCAGCTTCTTCACCGCGCTGCCGCCGGACCTGCCCGCGGCCGGCACCGCCTGCTGGACCGCCTTGCCGCTGGTCTCGCCCGCGGCGGCGGAGGAGTGCTGCAGCGCGCTGTCGGCCTGGTTGGCGACGCTCGCCCCGTCCAGGGCCGTGAGCCCGCCCAGGTCGGGGGTGGCGGGCAGGGAGGGGGCTGCGCTGGCGGAGCCGGCCGCACCGACCCCGGCGGCCGCTCCTGCAGCGACGAGCAGCGCGGCACGGGCGATCCGGCGGGTCAGGGGGAGGGACATGATGCTCCTTCGACGGGAGAGACGGTGAAACGCTGAACTGTCCGTCCGGGCCCGTGAGTTGGCCGACCGACTGGCTGCGGTCGTTCGGGCTCGGACGCAGTGACTACCGCTCGAAGCCCACGAAGGTTGCGGATCGGCAACGTAAAGAGTTGGCAATGCGTCGCATTATCGGCTGCGGATAAACACGGGCAAAGAGCGCCCGGTGCGAAAGTCCGCTGAATCCTTCCGCCTCTGTGTTTCCAAGGGATTTCGCGTGTGCGGGGGTGACGGCGCGAAAACCTGCGCACCGCCCCCGCCGAACCCCTGCCGAGTAACTCCTGAGAGTGAATACCCGCACTACTGCGCAGTGATGATCCGGACCACGCCGGTGTCCGCGTCCGTGGCCGTGTCCGCGTCCCGCACTGCCTCGCGCCACGTGCTGTCGGTGTTCCCGGCGCTCCACTGCCGCCCGGCGTACGTCACGCGCCGGATGTGCAGCGCGGAGGCGTTGGCCACCGCCCAGTGCGCCAGCTGCCAGCCGCGTTCGCGCACACCGCGCCGGCCGTCCCCGGCGGGCACCGGCACGCTCACCGCCTGCCCGTCGGCCTCGGCGCTCACCGACGGCGACGGAGCGGGCCGGCCCTTGGCGCCGACCTCCGCGCCGGTCTCCTGGAAGGCGCCCCGCCCGAAGTCGCGCACCAGCGCGGCCCGTACCGCGTCCGCACCCACCGAGGCGTCCGCGCCGGGACGGCCGGTACAGGTCAGGGTGGCCGCGGACTGCCCGGTCAGGGCCGCGGCGAGCAGGGAAGCGTCCGGCTCGTGCTTGGCGTACGCCTCCGGGTAACCGCTGCGCTGCACCCGCTGCGCGGCCACCGTGAGCGGCAACTCCGTGTAGTCGGGGACCTTGACCAGGTGCTCGTAGAAGGTGCCCGCCGCGTACGTCGGGTCCATGATCTGCCGCTCGCTGCCCCAGCCCTGCGAGGGCCGCTGCTGGAACAGACCGAGGGAGTCGCGGTCGCCGTGGTCGATGTTGCGCAGCCCGGACTCCTGCAGCGCGGTGGCGAGCGCGATCGTCACGGCGCGTTCGGGCAGGTCCCGGTTGGTGCCGACGGCCGCGATCGTCGCCGCGTTCACCGCCTGCTCCGGCGTGAACGAGTACGTCGCTGCGTCGTCCTTGCCCGAGACCACCTTGCAGCCCGGCACGCCGGCGCCTCCGGTGAGGTACTGCACCACGAGGTAACCGGCGACCGCGCACAGCACCACGACGGCCGCGCCGAGACGGAGGAGACGGCTGCGACGTCTGGGGGAGGTGGGGGACGGCTCTGGCACGTCGTACAAGTTACTGGAGAGTGCCGTGGGCGTCGCCAGGGGTGCGCACACCGCGCACACCGCGGGCGGGCGAGAGCGCGGGATAGGGTCGGGCCCATGGCCGACACCCCGCTTGACCTCACGCTGGACGCCGCGGCTCTCACCGCGCAGCTCGTCGACTTCCCCTCCGAGAGCGGCACGGAGAAGCCGCTCGCGGACGCGATCGAGGCCGCGCTGCGCGCCCTGCCGCACCTGACGGTGGACCGCCTCGGCAACAACGTGGTGGCGCGTACGGACCTGGGCCGCACCGAGCGGGTGGTCCTCGCCGGCCACATCGACACCGTGCCGATCGCCGACAACGTCCCCTCCCGGCTGGACGAGGACGGCGTGCTGTGGGGCTGCGGCACCTGCGACATGAAGGCGGGCGTCGCGGTGCAGCTGCGCATCGCCGCGACCGTGCCGGCCCCGAACCGCGATCTGACCTTCGTCTTCTACGACAACGAGGAGGTCGCCGCCGAGCTCAACGGCCTCAAGCACGTCTCCGAGGCGCACCCGGAGTGGCTCGAGGGCGACTTCGCGGTACTGCTGGAGCCGTCCGACGGCGAGGTCGAGGGCGGCTGCCAGGGCACGCTGCGGGTGCTGCTGAGGACGAGCGGCGAGCGCGCGCACTCCGCGCGCAGCTGGATGGGGTCCAACGCCATCCACGCGGCGGCGCCGATCCTCGCCAAGCTGGCCGCCTACGAGCCGCGCCGGCCGGTCATCGACGGCCTGCGGTACCACGAGGGCCTGAACGCGGTGGCGATCTCCGGCGGGGTCGCGGGCAATGTGATCCCCGATGCCTGTGTGGTGACGGTCAACTTCCGTTACGCGCCGGACCGCAGCGAGGAGGAGGCCGTCGCGCATGTGCGGGAGGTCTTCGCGGACTGCGGGGTGGAGGAGTTCGTGATCGACGACCACAGCGGGGGTGCGCTCCCGGGCCTGTCGCACCCGGCCGCCCGGGCCTTCATCGACGCGGTCGGCGGCACCCCGAAGCCCAAGTTCGGCTGGACGGACGTCGCCCGTTTCAGCGCGCTGGGCGTCCCGGCGGTCAACTACGGCCCCGGCAATCCGCTCCTCGCGCACAAGCGGGACGAGCGCGTGGAGACGGCGAAGATCCTCGCCGGGGAAGAGCGCCTGCGGTCGTGGCTGACGTCATGACCCGTTCGGCCGTGTTTACGACGCAGCGCGGCGGACATATTCAGGTCCCTCAGCCGTAACCCGCGCGGATCTACGCTGAGGTGCACGAACCGTACGACGGAGGGAGCGCACATGCCGACCGGGAACCCCGAGGGGAAGAAGATCCCGCCGGACGAGAAGCGACTCGGACCGGTCCTCCGGCGACGGGACCAGGTGCAGACCAGCACCACGGACCAGCGGCTGCTGGACGAACGCGCGCCGTCCGACTGGGTGCACACCGACCCCTGGCGGGTCCTGCGCATCCAGTCGGAGTTCATCGAGGGCTTCGGCACGCTGGCCGAACTCCCGCCCGCGATCAGCGTCTTCGGCTCCGCCCGCACACCGGCGGACTCGCCCGAGTACGAGGCGGGGGTACGGCTGGGACGCGCGCTGGTGGAGGCCGGCTGGGCGGTGATCACGGGCGGCGGCCCGGGCGCCATGGAGGCCGCCAACAAGGGCGCCTCCGAGGCGGGCGGCACCTCGGTGGGGCTGGGCATCGAGCTGCCCTTCGAGCAGGGGCTGAACCCGTACGTCGACATCGGGCTCAACTTCCGTTACTTCTTCGTCCGGAAGATGATGTTCGTCAAGTACGCGCAGGGCTTCGTGGTCCTGCCCGGCGGCCTCGGCACGCTGGACGAACTCTTCGAGGCGCTGACCCTGGTCCAGACCCAGAAGGTCACGCAGTTCCCGATCGTCCTCTTCGGCACGGAGTACTGGGGCGGACTGGTCGACTGGCTGAAGAAGACCCTGGTCGCCGAGGGCAAGGCGTCCGAGGCGGATCTGCTGCTGTTCCACGTCACGGACGACGTGGAGGAGGCGGTGGCGCTGGTGTCGAAGGAGGCGGGGCGGTAACCCCGGTCTGCTCAGCTACTGAGCGCAAGTGTCATCCAGCTGCACACCATGTGCATGACTGACACCCATCCCATCGCTGAGGCGCGGGGCAGGCTCGGAGAGCCGGCCCGGCGGGCCGAGGCGCGGCGGACACTCCTTGAGGCCGCGGGGAGGAGCACGGCGTGACGTGGGAGGTCCAGTGGGAGCCGGCGGCCCTCAACGAGGCACCGGCTTCCTCAAGGACGATCCCCAGGGCGTGGACACCCTCCTCCAGGCGACCGACGGACTCACGGAGAGCCCGAGGCCGGAGGGATCACGAGCGTGGGGAGTGCACCACCGCCGTCTCCATCGCGGTCCGTGGCGCATCCTGAACCGCATCGACGAGGAGGCTCGGACGCTGCACATCGAGCACATCGGCCGCACCCGCGAGTGACAGGCTCCTACGCCAACCCGCGCCGCGCCACCGCCGGCGGACGCCACCCCGCGATGGACGCCACCATGTCCAGGATCTGCCGGGTCTCGGCGACCTCGTGCACCCGGTACACCTGCGCCCCCAGCCACGCCGACACCGCCGTCGTCGCCAGCGTCCCCAGCAGCCGTTCCTTCACCGGCTTGTCCAGCGTCTCGCCCACGAAGTCCTTGTTGGACAGCGACACCAGCACCGGCCACCCCGTCGCGACCATCTCGTCCAGCCGCCGCGTGGCCTCCAGGCTGTGCCGGGTGTTCTTGCCGAAGTCGTGCCCCGGGTCGATCATGATCGACTCCCGCGGCACCCCCAGCGCGGCCGCGCGTTCGGCGAGCCCCACGGTCACCTCCAGGATGTCGGCCATGACATCGTCGTACGCCACCCGGTGCGGCCGCGTCCGCGGCTCGATCCCGCCCGCGTGCGTGCACACCAGCCCCGCGCCGTACCGCGCCGCCACCTCCGCGAGGCCCGGATCGACCCCGCCCCAGGCGTCGTTCAGCAGATCGGCCCCCGCCTCGCAGACCGCCTCACCGACCTCCGCGCGCCAGGTGTCCACGCTGATCACCACGTCCGGGAACCGCCGCCGCACCTCGGCCACGAAGCCGACCGTGCGCCGCGCCTCCTCCTCGGCACCGACCTCCTCGCCCGGCCCGGCCTTCACCCCGCCGATGTCGATGATCGCCGCACCCTCGGCCACCGCCTGCTCCACGCGCGCGAGAGCCGGCTCGTCGCGGAACGTCGCCCCCTGGTCGTAGAAGGAGTCCGGCGTCCGGTTCACGATCGCCATGATCACCGGCTCGTGCGCGCCGAATTCCCGCCTGCCCAGCCTGAGCATCCGCTGTGACCTCTCCTCGTACGTCCTGGGTTCTTCCTGGTCTTGCGCCGCCTGTGACCCTAACTGTCAGCGTCGCATGGCACGATCGGACCCTGACACTGAAGACACCGAACGTGGGGTAGCCGGCGATGGTTATGTTCCTGTTCCTGGTCATCGCGCTCGCCGTCGTGGTCGCCGCGGTGACGCTCGCCGTGCTCGGCGGCGGCGAGGGCACCGGCCCGCTGCCGGAGGCGGCCCCGGAGCGGCTCCACGACCCGCTGCCCCCCGACCGCCCCGTCACCCGCGACGACGTCGACGCCCTCCGCTTCCCGCTCGCCGCCCGCGGCTACCGCATGGCCGACGTCGACGACGCCCTCAACCGCGTCGCCGCCGAACTCGCCGAGCGTGACGCCCGTATCGCCGACCTGGAGTCCGCACTGGCGGGGGCGCGGGCGGCGGCCGCCCGGGTGCCGATGGACAAGCACGAGCAGCAGGAGGAGCAGTGACCACGGGGATCGCACTCGCCGGCCCGGACGGCGCCCTGCGCTGCCCGTGGGCCCTGTCCGCGCCGGAGTACGTGCAGTACCACGACGAGGAGTGGGGGCGCACGGTCCACGGCGACGACGCCCTCTTCGAACGGCTCGCCCTGGAGGCCTTCCAGTCCGGCCTGTCCTGGATCACCATCCTGCGCCGCCGCCCCGGCTTCCGCGCCGCCTTCGCCGGCTTCGAGATCGCCAAGGTCGCCACCTTCGACGACGGCGACCGCGAACGGCTGCTCGCCGACCCCGGCATCATCCGCAACCGCGCCAAGATCGACGCCACGCTCGCCAACGCGCGCGTGCTCGCCGAGTGGCAGCCCGGCGAGCTGGACGACCTCATCTGGTCCCACGCCCCGGACGCGGACGCCCGTCCGGCCCCCAGAACCCTCGCCGACGTGCCCGCGATCACCCCCGAGTCGACGGCCCTGTCCAAGGCGCTGAAGAAGCGCGGCCTGCGCTTCGTCGGCCCGACGACGGCGTACGCCCTGATGCAGGCGTGCGGCCTGGTCGACGACCACCTGACCGACTGCGTCGCACGCCGCCGGTGAGGCCTACCGCCCCAGGTACTTCGGCTTCTCCTTGTTGACGAACGCCTGCACCGCGATCGCGTGGTCATCGGACTGCCCGGCACGCGCCTGCAGCTCGTCCTCCTTCTCCAGCGTCTCGGCGAGGGAGTGCGTCAGGCCGTACGCCACCGACTCCTTCAGCGCCGCGTACGCCACCGTCGGCCCCTCGGCCAGCTGCCGCGCCAGCTTCTCCGCCTCGGCGCGCAGCTCGGCCGCAGGCACCAGCCGGTTGGCGATGCCCAGCTCGTACGCCTCCTGGGCGGTGATGCTGCGCGGGAAGAGCAGCAGGTCGGCGGCGCGGCCGGGCCCGACCACGCGCGGCAGGGTCCAGGAGATGCCGGAGTCCGCGGTGAGCGCCACGCCCGCGAAGGACGTGTTGAACGAGGCCGCCTCCGCGACGATCCGGTAGTCCGCGGTGAGCGCGAAGCCGAAGCCCGCGCCGGCCGCGACGCCGTTCACCGCGGCCACCACCGGCTTCGGGGCGCCGGCCAGGGCCCGCACGATCGGGTTGTAGTGCTCCTTCACCGTGCTCATCGTCTGCCCCGAGCCGGACTCCCGGTCCGCGGCCAGCAGCCCGATGTGCTCCTTGAGGTCCTGGCCCACACAGAACGCCCGGTCCCCGGCCGCGGTGAGCAGGATCGCCCGTACGGTGCTGTCGCCCGCCGCGGACTCGGCCGCCTCCCGGAGGGCGACCTTGGTCGCGATGTTCAGCGCGTTCATCGCCTCCGGGCGGTTCAGCGTGATCGTCGCGAGCCCGTCGCTCACCTCGTAGAGCACGGTGTCGGCCATGGCGCATCCCTCCGGTGTCGAGGCACGGCGTACCGCTCGGTACGCCGACGTACGAAGGACAGCATGGCGGAGATCACCGGTGGTGGACCGGGCCGACCGTGTGAGCTGCGTCAAACAATTCCACGCACGGCGCACTCGGGTGCCGTCCGCGGGGTCGGGCAGTATCGCAGCCACATCGCCGAATTGAGTGGTTTTGCTCGCGCGCGTTGCCCAAGCGATGCGGACTGATGTTGGTCATCGGGTCCTGAGATGCGGGATAATGGCCTGGAAGCAATGTGTTCGATGCCGGTGACGCGTGTCCTGGGCCCTTCCGGGCGGTGGGCCCGCGCCTGCCCTTCACGGGCCGTCGGCCTTGACGATGAGCTGGTTTCAGGAAGGGGAACGAGCATGGCGGCCATGAAGCCGCGGACGGGCGACGGCCCGCTCGAGGTGACCAAGGAGGGGCGGGGCATCGTCATGCGCGTTCCGCTCGAAGGCGGCGGTCGGCTCGTCGTCGAGCTGACCCCGGACGAGGCTGACGCCCTCGGCGACGCCCTCAAGAAGGTCGTCGGCTGACGCGCAAGCGACCATATCCTTTCGGCCGCCCCGGCGCCCCAAGCGGGTGCCGGGGCGGTCGTTTGCCCAGGTGAGGGCGGTGCTTGTCAGTGCGCAGGCCTCATCCGGCGGGTCGGAGCCTCAGCGCTTGACCGCGCACAGCAGGCCGTCCCCGACCGGCAGCAGCGACGGCACCAGATCCTGGCTCTCGCGCACCGCGCGCAGCAGTTCCCGGATCCGTATGACCTCCGTGGGCTGCGGACCGGAGTCGACCGTGCGCCCGGCCGCGAAGACGCCCTCGAACACCACCAGACCGCCGGGGCGCAGCAGGCGCAACGATTCAGCGAGGTAGTCCAGGAACTCCAGCCGGTCGCCGTCGCAGAAGACGAGGTCGTAGCCGGCGTCCGCGAGCCGGGGCAGGACCTCGAGGGCCGGGCCGGGGATGAAGCGGGCCCGGTTGCTGGCGAAACCGGCGGCGCGGAAGGCCTGCCGGGCGAACTGCTGGTGCTCCGGCTCGGGGTCGACGGTGGTCAGCACCCCGTCGGGGCGCATGCCGTGCAGCAGATGGATGCCGGAGACGCCGCAACCGGTGCCGATCTCCGCGACCGCCTTGGCGTCCACGGTGGCGGCCAGCAACCGCAGCGCCGCGCCCGTGCCGGGCGACACCGAACGCAGCCCCGCCTCGCGGGCCCGGTCGCGGGCCCACAGCAGGGCGTCGTCCTCGGCGACAAAGGCGTCGGCGAACGCCCAGTCCGTCTGCCGGTTGCCGGTAATGACCCTCTCCTGTCCCCATGGTTGCCTCGGCGTGACTGTATCCGTTGGGCCCGGGAACCCGCAGATGGGACCGGGCGTTTAGAAGGGTGTGAGACGCACCGGGGGGACACAGTTGGATCACGATGCGGCGCGGGGCGCCGAGCAAGTGCTGACGCAGCCGTATGAGCCGTATCAGCACAGATCAAATTCTCGTAAAACCGCTTATCCGGTCCTAACGGGCGAGGTGGCTATGGTAGGGGCTCCACTGGACACCACCAGAGCCGACAGGGGAGGTGCGGCCGCACCTGAAGATCGGGGAGGAGTGCTGCGGCGCTTCCTCGGATCGGCGGGCAGGCCGAAATCCGTGACCGACACCGCTGACACCAGCCACGCCGCAGGCTTCACCGCCGGCCAGACCGCGACCTTCTCCACCGACGCGGACGGCCAGGCGTGGACTCCGCCCACCTGGGAGGAGATCGTCAGCACGCACAGCGGACGGGTCTACCGCCTCGCCTACCGCCTCACGGGCAACCAGCACGACGCCGAGGACCTCACCCAGGAGGTCTTCGTCCGCGTCTTCCGCTCCCTGTCGACGTACTCGCCGGGGACCTTCGAGGGCTGGCTGCACCGCATCACCACCAACCTCTTCCTGGACATGGTGCGCCGCAAGCAGCGCATCCGCTTCGACGCGCTCGGCGAGGACGCGGCCGAGCGGCTGCCGAGCAAGGAACCCAGCCCGCAGCAGGTCTTCAACGACGCCCACTTCGACGCCGACATCCAGCAGGCGCTGGACACGCTCGCGCCGGAGTTCCGCGCCGCGGTCGTCCTGTGCGACATCGAGGGGCTGAGCTACGAGGAGATCGCCGCGACCCTCGGCGTCAAGCTCGGCACGGTCCGCTCGCGCATCCACCGCGGCCGCTCCCAGCTGCGCAAGGCGCTCGCCCACCGCTCGCCCGAGGCCCGGGAGCGCCGCTCCCTGATGGCCCGCGTGCCCGTACTGGGGGGAGGGGGCGCGACCGCGTGAGTGGATCACGTCCCAACCCGGCAGAGCAGCACCTGGGAGACCGACTCTCCGCCCTGGTGGACGGCGAACTCGGTCATGAGACGCGTGAGCGCGTCCTGGCGCACGTGGCGACCTGCCCGAAATGCAAGGCGGAGGTCGACGCGCAGCGCCGTCTGAAGAACGTTTTCGCGGAGGTGGCGCCGCCGCCCCCGTCCGAGAGCTTCCTGGCCCGCCTGCAGGGGCTGCCCGGGGGAGGTGACCCCGACGGCGGCGGCTCGCCGTTCGGCGGGGGAGGACTCGGCGGATTCCCCGGTGGCTTCCCGGGGCGCCCCGGGGCGCCCGGCGTCTTCGGCGTGAGGCGGGGCGGCGACGCGTCGTTCGACTTCGACTACGCGCCGGGACACGGGCACGCCGCCGCGGTGCCGATGCCCGCCGAGTCGGGTTTCCGTATCCACCCCGTCAGCCGGGGCGAGGCCGGTCCCTCCAGGGGCCTGCGGTTCGCGTTCGTCGCGGCGGGGGCCGTGTCGCTGGCCGCGATCGCGCTGGGCGGTGTCACCCCCGGCAGCCCGGCCGCCACGGACACCCGGGCCGGTTCCGGCAGCAATGTCACCCCGGCCGGCTCCCCGAGTACGGGCGCGGCCCCGGCGCCGGAGTCCCAGCGCCGCCGGGGCGCGACACCGCTGCCGGCCCAGAGCGGCCAGAGCACGGCCGGGGGCACCCCGGTGGTGCCCACGTCCCTGTCCGCGCCGCTGCTGCCCGGCCTGCCCGCTCCCGGCACCGTCCAGGACGTGGCGCGCACCCTGACCACGCCCGTCATGGCCGGTGCGGCCGCCATGTCACCGCTGATACGCCCGCTCAGCGTCACCGCGCCCGTGGCGCTGACCACGCTGTCCCCGGCGCCGCCGGCGACGGCACCGGGCGTGCTGTCCCTGTCGGCCTCCGGCGGCCCCACGTCCGCCTCCGCATCACCTTCCGCCACATCCTCTCCCTGACGGCCCCTGCGCGGCGGGCCCGCGAACCTGGTTGAATCCAGATCAGCCGCGCCCTCGGCATGCCGTCGGGCGCGGGGTTCGACCATCCGCGGCCGCCGTCGACGAGCCGTGCCGCGGCCACCCGTGGGGAGAGCATGAACGAGGGGAAGCCCACGCAGGGTCCGTTCGAGGAACGCGACACCGGGCCCGACGCGGCCATGGCCGCCGGCGCGAAGGGCGGCGGGTCCCAGGACCTGGACGCCGACTTCGAACTGGCCCGGCCGCAGGCCCACGAAAGCGAGGGCGACGAGGGATCTGACGTCGGGAGGCGTCCGGCGCTGGGCGACGGGGACTACGAGCTGAGCGAGCCGGTCCCCGAGCCGGTCCCCGAGCCGGTCCCCATGGGCTCCGGTGCGGTGCCGGAGGCCGCCAGCCCGGTCGAGCGGCCCCGGCCGCTGCACGATCCCGACCCGTACAGCACCCCGCCCTACGGCGAACCCGGCCCCTGGGCACCGGCTCCGCCGGTCCAGCACCCGGCGGTACCGGCGGCGACCCCCGCCCACGGCATGCTGACCGCACCGGCACCGCAACCGGCCACCGCACCGCAACCGGCCCCCGCACCGCAACCGGCCCCCGCCCCGCACCTCACCGCGCCACCGCACGGCGCCGTTCCGGGCGCCCCCGCGCCCATGGCGGCCCCCGCCCCGGCCCCCGCGCCCGTCGTCCCCGAGGACGGCCCCGGCGCCCCCGCCCCCGTCCCCACCCCCAGCGCCCCCACCCCCCAGGACGCCGCGCCCCCCGCCGACCCCTGGCAGCGGTACGACCCCTGGGCCGCCCCCGACGCGGCGCCGCAGACCGCGCCCGGCGCGGCCGCGCACGCGCCCCTTCACCAGACCGGTGCCGCCGTCGACACCGAGCAGCAGCGGCGACGTAAGCAGCGACGCGCGGCCGTCGTCTTCCTGCTCGCGGTCGCGCTGGTCTCCGGCGGCGTCGGCGGAGTCGTCGGCGCGTACCTGGAGCGCAACGGCGGTGTCGGAACGGCCGTCGAGCTGCCGCAGGCCGGGGACGAGCCCACCGGCCGCGCCCCGGACAGCGTCGCCGGGATCGCCGCCCGCGCACTGCCGAGCGTGGTCACCCTGCATGTCACCGGCAGCGAGGAGCAGGGCACCGGCACCGGCTTCGTGCTGGACACCCGCGGGCACATCCTCACCAACAACCACGTCGTGCAGCCCGCCGGCACCGGCGGTGAGATAACCGTCGTGTTCAACGGCGGACAGACCGCCAAGGCCAAGGTGGTCGGCCGCGACAGCGGCTACGACCTCGCCGTCGTGCAGGTCAGCGGCGTCAAGGGCCTCAAGCCCATGCCGCTCGGCAACTCCGACAACGTCCGTGTCGGCGACCCCGTCGTCGCCATCGGCGCCCCCTTCGACCTGGCGGGCACCGTGACCTCCGGCATCATCAGCGCCAAGGAGCGGCCGATCACCGCCGGCGGCGAGACGGGCGACGGGAGCGACGTGTCGTACGTCGACGCGCTGCAGACCGACGCGCCGATCAACCCCGGCAATTCCGGCGGCCCGCTCCTGGACTCGCGCGGCCGGGTCGTCGGGATCAACTCCGCCATCCGTTCCGCCGACAGCGGCGGCGACGCGGAGGGCGGCGGGCAGGCCGGTTCCATCGGCCTGGGCTTCGCCATCCCGATCAACCAGGGCAGACGCGTCGCCGAGGAACTGATCAACACCGGCCACGCCACGCACCCGGTCATCGGCATCACCCTCGACATGGACTACACCGGCGACGGCGCCCGCGTCGGCGCGCAGGGCGACGGCGGCGGACCCTCCGTCACCCCGGGCGGACCCGGCGCCAAGGCCGGGATCCGGCCCGGCGACGTGATCAGCGCGGTCGACGGCCAGGGCGTTCACTCCGGCGAGGAACTGATCGTCAAGATCCGCGCGCACCGCCCCGGCGACCGTCTGGAACTGACGATCGGGCGAGGGGGACACGAACGAAAGGTTTCGCTGGTCCTGGGCTCGGCCGGCGGCGACTGAACCCCCGTCGCGCCACTGACGTAAACCTCACCCCGGGACGGTACCGGTCGGACAGGTCGGACAGGTACCGTGGACCCGGCCGAGGACATCGCGAGGAGCTACAGGTGTTCAATGACATAGGACCACTCGAGCTGGTGACCATCATCGTGCTCGGTGTGCTCGTCTTCGGTCCGGACAAGCTCCCCAAGGTCATCCAGGACGTCATGCGCACGATCCGGAAGATCCGCGAGTTCTCGGAGAGCGCCAAGCAGGACATCCGCCAGGAACTGGGCCCGGAGTTCAAGGACTTCGAGTTCGAGGACCTCAATCCCAAGACGTTCATCCGCAAGCACATGGAGAACGAGGACCTGGGGCTGAAGGAGATCCGCAACGGCTTCGACCTGAAGAAGGAGATGGCCGAGGTCACGGACGCGGTGCACAGTCGCGACACCGAGATCGCCTCCGCCAACGGCTCTCCGGCCGCCACCGGCTCCGGCCGGGTCGACATGACCAAGAAGCCCGAGGACGGCGGCAAGGACGACCGCCCGCCGTTCGACGCCGACGCGACCTGAAGCGCCGCCGCGCGACCCACGCGCCGGGGCGGATTCCCGGCTGCCCGCGGCGAGATGGATATGCTGCCGAGTTGTTGTGCGGATCGGACGAGTACGCCCGAAGGGGGGCGGGCCGTCCGGTCCGACGAGAGCGAGGAGGCGTCCGGGCATGGAGACGACGAGTCGGGCAGTCGCACAGGCGCCGGCCGCGGAGGGTGGACAGCAGGTCCCCACCGCGCGGCGCACGGTCGACGGCTACCTGCGCGCGCCCTTCCCGTGGTACGGCCTCGACGAGGCGTTCACCGGGCCGCGCTGGCTGATGCAGGTGGGTACGGCCGCCGACGGGGCCGTCGAGCATGGTTCGATCGGGCACGGGGACGAGCCCTCCCTGCGGGGTGAGAGCGGTGCGGCCGGTGAGCCGCGCGAGAAGTTCGCCGTGGTGGTCACCGTCGCCGCGCACCCCTCCCGCCGCAGCGCCGACGGCACGGGGCTGCTGGAGGCGACGTCCGTGTCGTCGGCGGCGTGGCTCGCCGGAGTCGGGCTGCTGTCGTTCACCTGGCCCGGGCAGATGGACCACACCCTGCGCGACGACTGGCTGGAGCAGCAGACGGAGACGGCCTGGGTGCTGGCCGACGACCTCGACGGCGAGGACTGGTCCACGCTGTCGCTGCCGGTGGACGGCGTGCCGACGCCGTTCCACTACCGGGAGTCCGAGTTCGGCTGGGTCCTCGCCGGCACCACCCAGCAGGGCGTGCACGTGGGCGCGTACGGCCGCGGCATGAGCGCGTACGGCCTCGGGTTCGCGATGATCAAGGACATCGCCACGTACGCCTGACCGGGGATCACGGGGTGGCCTCCCGGCCGCCCCCGCACGGCGGTTCCCGCAGGACGTGGCGGCCGGGGTCGGGCATGGTGGACATGTGATCCTGGTGGCCGCCTCCTTCGCCGTGCTGGGAGCGGCGTGCAATGCCGTGGGTACGGCGTTCCAGCGCAAGGCGGCCTCGTCCGTCCCGAGCGGTGGCGGACTGCGGCTGCTGCTGGCCCTGGCGCGGCGTCCGGTCTGGCTGATCGGCATCGGCGGCGTCCTGGCGTCCGCCACCTGTCAGGCGATCGCACTGCTCAACGGGCCGATGGCCCTGGTGCAGCCCCTGTTCATCCTGGAGCTGCCGTTCGCCCTGCTGATCGGCGCCCGGCTGATGCACCGCAGGATGCCGGCCCCAGGCTGGTGGGCGGTGGCCGCAGTCGTCACCGGACTGGTGCTGATCCTGGCGTCGGCGGCGCCCTCCGGCGGCGGCAACGAGGCGCCGATGGTGCGCTGGGTGCCGGTGCTCGTGCTGTGCCTGGGAGCGATGGGCGCGGCGGTGGTGGTCGCCCGCCCGGGCCGGCCGCCCCTGTTCCGCGCGGCGGCGCTCGCGTCGGCGGCCGCCGTCGGCAACGCCCTCACGGCGGCCCTGCTGAAGTCCGCGAGCGACTCGTTCGCCGAGGGCGGCCTGCCGGGCTTCCTGAGCACCTGGCAGACGTACGGCTTCGCGCTGGTCGGAAGCGCGGCGCTGCTGTTGCTGGAGAACTCCCTGCAGGCCGGTTCGCTGGCCGCGTCCCAGCCGGCGCTGACCATCGGGGACGCCACGGTCAGTCTGCTGCTCGGCGTTCTGCTGTTCGACGAGCACATCCGCACCGGCTGGTGGCTGGTGCCCGAGGCGCTGGGCGTCGGGTGCATCGTCTGGGGCGTCCTGCGGCTCACCCGGGTCGTGCCGGGCGCCCAGCAGACGCTCGTGGGCGACGACAGCCTGCAAAGGCCGCCGTCGCCCCGGTGAACGTCAGAACTTGTTGCGCGGCGTGATGCCCAGCGACAGACCCGACAGGCCACGCTGACGCCCGCCCAGCTTGCCCGCGATGGCGCGCAGCGCCGAACCCGCCGGGGAGTCCGGGTCGGACAGCACGACCGGCTTGCCCTCGTCGCCGCCCTCGCGCAGCCGCACGTCGATCGGGATGGAGCCGAGCACCGGCACCGACGTACCCGTCGTACGGGTGAGGCCGTCGGCGACCGTCTGGCCGCCGCCCGTGCCGAAGACGTCGACCATCTCGCCACAGTGCGGGCAGGGCAGGCCGGACATGTTCTCGACCACGCCGACGATCTTCTGGTGGGTCTGCACGGCGATGGAACCGGCGCGCTCGGCGACCTCGGCGGCGGCCTGCTGCGGGGTCGTCACCACGAGGATCTCGGCGTTCGGGACCAGCTGGGCCACGGAGATCGCGATGTCACCGGTGCCGGGCGGCAGGTCCAGCAGCAGCACGTCCAGGTCGCCCCAGTACACGTCCGCGAGGAACTGCTGCAGCGCGCGGTGCAGCATCGGGCCACGCCACACGACCGGGGCGTTGCCCGGCGTGAACATGCCGATGGAGATGACCTTCACGCCGTTCGCCGACGGCGGCATGATCATGTTCTCGACCTGGGTGGGACGGCCGTCCGCGCCCAGCATGCGGGGCACGCTGTGGCCGTAGATGTCGGCGTCCACGACACCGACCTTCAGCCCGTCGGCCGCCATCGCAGCCGCCAGGTTCACCGTCACCGAGGACTTGCCGACGCCGCCCTTGCCGGAGGCGACCGCGTAGACGCGGGTGAGGCTGCCGGGCTTGGCGAAGGGCACCTCGCGCTCGGTCTGGCCGCCGCGCAGCGCCGCCGCCAGCTCCTTGCGCTGCTCGTCGCTCATCACGTCGAGCGTGACGCCGACGCGCGTGACGCCCTCGACGCGGGAGACCGCGTCCGTGACGCGCTGGGTGATGGTGTCACGCATCGGACAGCCGGACACCGTCAGGTACACGGTGACCGCGACCGCACCATCGGCGCCGATCTCCACCGATTTGACCATCCCGAGTTCCGTGATGGGCCGGTTGATCTCGGGGTCGTTCACCGTCGCCAGCGCTTCGCGCACCGCGTCTTCCGTAACCATAAGGTCGATGGTACGGCCCGGTAGCCATCGCCCGGGATGCCCGTCAGCGGTCGTCTACGTCACGTCCGTGCGGCCGTTCTGCCGGGAATACCACCGCCTCCGCGTGGTGGCCGTTCTGCCGGTGCTCCAGCTCCTTGATCACGTCCTGCAGCTCGGAGCGGATCCAGTCGCGGGTGGCGACCTCGCCGAGGCCCATCCGCAGCGCGGCGATCTCCCGGGTCAGGTACTCCGTGTCGGCGATGGACCGCTCGTTCTGCTTGCGGTCCTGCTCCAGGTTGACCCGGTCGCGGTCGTCCTGCCGGTTCTGCGCGAGCAGGATCAGCGGGGCGGCGTAGGAGGCCTGCAGGGACAGCATCAGCGTCAGGAAGATGAACGGGTAGCGGTCGAAGCGCAGATGCACCGGGGCGGCCACGTTCCACACCACCCACAGGATGATGACGACGGTCATCCAGACGATGAACCGTCCCGTCCCCAGGAAGCGGGCGATCCGCTCCGACAGCCGCCCGAAGGCCTCCGGGTCCCATTCGGGCAGCAGCCTGCGCCGCGGCGGTCGCGGCTGGTCGAGCCGGGCGCGCGGGCGGCTGGTCGCGGTCGCCCCGGCGGGCATGCGGTCACGCGTGGTGTCGCGGTCAGGTGCCATGTGCGTTCGCCCCCTCTCCCAGGTGGAACTCGGTCTCGCGCCAGTCCTCGGGCAGCATGTGGTCCAGTACGTCGTCCACGGTCACGACGCCCAGCAGCGACCCCGACTCGTCGACGACCGGCGCCGCGACCATGTCGTACGTGGCGAAGAACCCGGCGACGACCGGCAGCGCCGCGTCCGGCGCCAGCGGTTGCAGGTCCTGGTCGAGCAGTGAGCTGACCAGGGTGTACGGCGGGTCGCGCAGGAGGCGCTGGAAGTGGACGGTGCCGAGGTACTTGCCGGTCGGCGTCTCGTCGGGCGGCCGGCACACGTACACCTGCGCCGCGAGCGCCGGGGACAGGTCGGGGTTGCGGACCCGGGCGAGCGCGTCGGCGACGGTGGCGTCGGGGCGCAGCACGATCGGCTCGGTGGTCATCAGACCGCCGGCGGTGTGCTCCTCGTACGACATCAGGCGCCGCATCTCGGCCGCGTCGGCGGGCTGCATCAGGCTCAGCAGCCGCTCGGTGTCCTCCTCCGGCAGCTCGGAGAGCAGGTCGGCGGCGTCGTCGGGGTCCATGGCCTCCAGGACGTCGGCGGCGCGTTCCTCGGCGAGCTTGCCGAGGATCTCGATCTGGTCGTCCTCCGGCAGCTCCTCCAGCACATCGGCGAGCCGGTCGTCGTCGAGGGCGGCGGCGACCTCGGAGCGGCGCTTGGGGGAGAGGTGGTGCAGCACGTTGGCGAGGTCGGCCGGGCGCAGCTGCTCGAAGGTCGCGAGCAGGCTCTCGGCGCCCTGCCCGTGCTCCTCCAGGGAGAAGCCGGTGACCTGGGACCACTCGACGGTCAGTGCCTCGCCCTTGGCCCGCCGGAAGGCGCTGGACTTCTTGCCCTTGCGGACGAAGACGCGGTCGATCTCCCAGTCCCGGCGGGCCGGCAGCTGCTGCACCGACAGATCGAGCACGGTGACCTCCTCGCCGGTCTCGACGAGGGTGACGCGCCGGTCCAGCAGCTCGCCGAAGACGAGCCGCTCGGTGGGCCGCTGCTCGAAACGGCGCACGTTGAGCACGCCGGTGGTGATGACCTGGCCGGACTCGATGCTGGTCACCCGGGTCATGGGCAGGAAGATACGGCGCCGGGTCGCCAGCTCGACGACCAGGCCGAGCAGCCGCGGCGGCCGGCGGCCGACGCGCAGCATGACGACCAGATCGCGCACCCGCCCCACCTGGTCGCCGGTCGGATCGAACACGGCGACGGCGGCGAGGTGCGAGACGAAGATCCGGGGGGCGCCCCCTGCCATGACCGGGGCCTCCTTTACATGGGTGCGTGACGGTATCGGTGAGTCTTTCCCCAATTGCCCGCTGAGTCGGGCTTCAGGCTAGCCCGTCCCGTTCGGAAACGTCCCGGCGGGCGGTCCGGACGGACTGGCTCCGCCCGGCGGCCCCGCCCCCGGTACGCTGCCGTACGCCGCTGTGGACCCCGACGGAAAGGCACCTGCTTCCGTGACTGCGACTGCCCTGGGAATCACCCGCCGGAACGCGCTCGCCGGCGCGCTCACCGTGCTGGCCGTGACCGGGCTCGCGGGGTGCTCCGACGATCCCGACGCGGGCACCAACGGCGTCGGCAAGCTGCCGGTCGAGCAGATCCAGAGCCGTACCCAGCAGGCCGCGGACTCCGTCGACGCCGTGCACCTGTCGGGCAGCGTGGTCGCGAGCGGGCACACGTACACACTGGACATGCGCCTCAAGGACGACGGCGGCACCGGCTCGGTCACCTCCGAGGCGGGCACCTTCCAGCTGCTGCGCGTGGACAAGCAGCTGTTCCTGAAGGCGGGCTCGGACTTCTGGGACCACGAGGACTCCAAGGGCGGGCCGAAGGTGGCGGACACCGCGGCCGCGGACAAGCTCGGCGGCAAGTATGTGAAGGTGCCGCAGCGCGACCCCGCGTACCAGCGGTTCAGCGGCTTCACGGACAAGGACGTCCTCCTCGACAGTGTGCTGACCCTGCACGGCTCACTCGCCACCGACGGCCACCACGAGCAGTCCGGCGTCCGCACCATCCGCATCACCGGCGACAAGGGCTCCGGCGGCACCCTCGACGTCTCCCTCGAAGGCAAGCCGTACCCCCTGCGCCTGGTCCGCGCGGGCGGCGCGGGCACGCTGGTCTTCTCGGAGTGGGGCAAGGACTTCACCCTGGCCGAACCGGCCAAGGGCGAAACGGTGGACTACGGCAAGCAACTGCCGACGTCATAGCTTTGCGCGCCGGCCCGCAGGAGCGCCCCGGAAGGGGCGCGGGGAACGGCGCGACCAGCCACGACGCAGCCGCAGCCGAAAGACGACAGAACCCGGCACTACCCGCGGAGCGCTACCGCTTCCGCTTCTTGAAAAGCAACCGAGGCAACCCCGCCGGAACGGCCTCCCGCGTAGTCGCCGACGAGGCAACCGGCACCGCGGCCAGCGACCCCTCGGGCAACGGCAACACCGACCCAACCGGTTCCAGGCGGAGCACCCGGCACTCCCGCGCCCACCGCTCCACCATCGCCTCACCGTCGGGCGCGTTGAGCCGCTTGCCCTTCAGCTCGGCGACGGCCGCCTGCCACGCCTCGGACTCCGGCGCCGGCTCGACGACCTTCACGGGGAAGGACACCAGCCGGCCGCCCTTGTCCTTGCTGCGCACGGTCACCTCGGCGGTGCCGCCGTCGGTGAGCCCGGTCAGCGGCTGCTCCCCGGTCCCGTCACCGACCAGGCACACCGCGCCCTCGTGCCACACGTGCCACAGCGCATGCGCGGCCGGGGCGCCGGCGGCCTTGACCCAGATGAGGCCGGACTTCTTCGTGGCCTCCTCGACGAGGGCCTGGTCGAGCAGCTCGCTAGTCATGCGCCCAGCCTAACCAGCGTCTTTGCCGCGCCCGTCACAGCCAGCCGTTGCGCTTGAGGGTGCGGTGGATGCCGAGACAGATCGCCACCGTGATCGACATGATCACCGGGTAGCCGTAGCGCCAGTGCAGCTCCGGCATGTGCTGGAAGTTCATCCCGTACACCCCGCACACCATCGTCGGTACGGCGATGATCGCGGCCCACGAGGTGATCTTCCGCATGTCCTCGTTCTGCGCCACGGACGCCTGCGCGAGGTTGGCCTGCAGGATGGAGTTCAGCAGCTCGTCGAAGCCGACGACCTGCTCCTGGACGCGGGCGAGGTGGTCGGCGACGTCGCGGAAGTACTTCTGGATGTCGGGGTCCACCAGCCGCATCGGCCGCTCGCTCAGCAGCTGCATGGGCCGCAGCAGCGGCGACACCGCCCGCTTGAACTCCAGGATCTCCCGCTTGAGTTGGTAGATCCGGCCGGCGTCCGTGCCGCGCGGGGTGCCCTTGCGGCCGGGCGAGAAGACGTCCGTCTCGACGGCGTCGATGTCGTCCTGGAGTGCGTCGGCGACCGCGATGTAACCGTCCACCACGTGGTCGGCGATGGCGTGCAGCACCGCCGAGGGGCCCTTGCCGAGCAGTTCGGGGTCGTCCTGGAGGCGGTGGCGCAGCGCGCGCAGGCTGCCCTGGCCGCCGTGCCGGACGGTGATGACGAAGTCCCGCCCGGTGAAGCACATCACCTCGCCGGTCTCGACGACCTCGCTGTTGGCGGTGAGTTCGGTGTGCTCGACGTAGTGGACCGTCTTGAAGACGGTGAACAGCGAGTCGTCGTACCGCTCCAGCTTGGGCCGCTGGTGCGCCTGCACGGCGTCCTCCACGGCCAGCGGGTGCAGCCCGAACTCGGTGGCGATCCCGGCGAATTCGGCCTCGGTCGGCTCGTGCAGGCCGATCCACGCGAAGCCGCCGTCGCGCCGCACCTGGCGCATGGCCTCCTGCGGGGTGATCGGGCGGTCACTGGGCAGGCGGGCGCCGTCGCGGTACACGGCGCAGTCGACGACGGCCGACGGACGGGCCGGGCGGGGGGAGGTGTCGTAGCCGCCGGTCCTGGGCAGTTCCTTGCGCAGGGAGACACGGGAGGGGCGGACCACAGCGCGCAGGTCGCGGATCATCGACATGGGCGGGCTCCTTCGCATCGGGCAGCGAAGACCCCGGTCACCCACAGCGGGTGGAACTACCCGGAATGAGGACGTCCTGCGTGCGTATGTTTGGCACATCCACAAAGCGGGGAGCACCGCACCGTTGCGGTGACGAGCTTCGCTGCTGATTCAGATCAGACAGATCAGGCAAAACGAAACGAAGTGCTCTTCCGAGTGAAGGCGCGAGCGCGAAAGGCGGCAGCAGGCCGGATTCAGGGCAACCGCATCAGCGGCCGGAAGAGCGAGTGGTACTGCACGGTCGACTTCGATCCATGACAGCCCCACCTCCTCCGGTCGGTCCCTCGTAAGGGAGTTCCTTCGGCGCCGGGCTGGATGCGCAACGCTTCTGCGTGCTGCCCGACCGGCCAAGAGTATCAGCCGACCGGTGTGTCAAGGCGCCGCTTTGCCCGCTACTGACGAGTTCTATGCTCGCCGCATGGCAGATGTTCTTCCTCTGGTCGAGGCCCGCTTGCGCACCGCGCTGGGCGAGCCGGACGCGCGCGCGGCGGTCACCTTCCTCGGCACGGAACGGATCGAGGTGCTGCGCTTCCACGAGGGGGGCATCGTGCGTTACGCCACCCTCGGCATGTCCGCGCAGCCGATGACCGACCCCACCGCGATGCTCGCCGATCCCGTCAAGGGGCCCCGGGCCGAGCTGGTGCTGTCGGTGCGCGCCGGCGTCACCGAGACCGACAAAGTGCTCCGTCCGCTCGCCGTGCTGGCCGCGTCCCCGCAGGTCGAGGGGTTGGTCGTGACCCCGGGCGCGTCCTTGGACGTCGGGGAACCGCTGTGGCCGGGAGCCCCCTTCACCTCCGTCCTCGTCGCCGAGCCCGGCGGGCTGGTGGAGGATCTGGAATTGGACGACCCGATGGACCCGGTCCGCTTCCTGCCGCTGCTGCCGATGACCCCGAACGAGGCCGCCTGGAAGCGTGTGCACGGCGCCCAGGCCCTCCAGGAGAAGTGGCTGGCACAGGGAACGGACCTGCGGGATCCGTCCCGCAGGTCCGTCCCGCTGGAGTGACGGACGTCACCAACCGCATGGCGGCCGGGGTCAGTTGGCGAAGACCGTGACACCGTCCTCGGTGGCGTGCTTCGGCTGCAGTTCCTCGGCCATGGGGGTCCCCCCTGTTCGAGCGGAGTCGAGAACTTGGGGGAGGGTGAGGGCGTTGCGCCGTACGAGGACCACGAGCGCGCCCACGACCGCGGTGACCGCCGCGACCACGAACGGGATGTGGAGGTCGCTCCACTCCTCGATCTTCGGCGCGAGGTAGGGCGCGGCCGCCGCTGCGAACCACCGCACGAAGTTGTAGCCGGCGCTCGCCACCGGACGCGGGGCGTCCGACACGCCGAGGGCCAGCTCCGTGTAGACGGTGTTGTTCACGCCGATGAACGCGCCGGACAGGATCGTGCAGACGATCGCCGTGGCGTGGTCGCCGTAGCCGAGGACGGCCACGTCTACCGCGAGCAGCACCAGCGAGCCGCCCAGCACCTTCAGCGAACCGAACCGGGCCTGCATGCGCGGCGCCACGATCACCGAGAACACCGCGAGCAGCACGCCCCAGGCGAAGAAGACCGCGCCCGACTTGTACGGCGTCATGTTCAGCACGAACGGCGTGAAGGCCAGGATCGTGAAGAACGTGTAGTTGTAGAAGAACGCCGAGACGGCGGCGGAGGCGAGGCCGCCGTGGCCGAGCGCCTTGAGCGGGTCGAGCAGCGAGGTCTTGCGGGCGGGCTTCGGCTGCTCCTTCAGGAACACCGTGATGCACAGGAAGCCCACCGCCATCAGGAACGCGGTGCCGAAGAACGGGTAGCGCCAGCTGACGTCACCGAGCAGCGCGCCCAGCAGCGGGCCGCAGGCCATGCCGAGGCCGAGCGCCGACTCGTAGAGCAGGATCGCCGCCGCGCTGCCGCCGGCCGCCGCGCCGACGATCACCGCGAGCGCGGTCGAGACGAAGAGCGCGTTGCCGAGGCCCCAGCCCGCGCGGAAGCCGACCAGCTCACCGACCGAGTCCGAGGTGCCGGCCAGGCCCGCGAAGACCACGACCAGCGCGAGACCGGCCAGCAGCGTCTTGCGGCCGCCGATGCGGCTGGAGACGAAGCCGGTGACCAGCATGGCGATCGCGGTGATCAGGAAGTAGGAGGTGAACAGCAGCGAGACCTGGCTGGGCGTGGCCTGAAGCCCCTTGGCGATGGACGGCAGGATCGGGTCGACCAGTCCGATGCCCATGAAGGCGACGACGGACGCGCCCGCGGTCGCCCAGACCGCCTTGGGCTGCCGCAGGATGCTGCCGGCTTCCGCGTCGAAGGGGTCCATGTCTTCTCCAGTCCCGGCGAGTGCCCGACGAGGGATGGTTGCAAAATACATGCAGCAGATACAGTAAGTTAGGTGAGCTAATTAGTGCAGCTAGCATCTAGTTCTGCCTGGTGGGTGCGGCGGACGGGGAGAGTCCGGACGGGTGATCGTCCTTGACGTGGCGCGGCCGGGGTAGGACCGTGGAGCCCTATGAGGGGCGAACCCAGTTGCCCGAAGTGTGGTGGCCGGGTCAGGGCTCCCGGCCTCTTCGCCGACTCCTGGCAGTGCGATGTCCACGGGACGGTGTATCCGTTGCAGCCTGTGATCCCACCCAGCGTCGAGGCCCTCGACGCGGTGGTGCGTCGCACCCAGGTCCCGGTGTGGATGCCGTGGCCGCTGCCGGTCGGCTGGTTGTTCACCGGTGTGGCCTGCGCCGGCGACGACCGCAGCGGCGGGCGTGCGACCGCGGTGGCCTGTACGGGTCCCGGTCCGCTCGGCGGCATGGGGGAGCTGATCCTCGTCGCCGAGGAACTGGGCGTGGGTCTCGGAGCGCGGTACGCCGGTCTGGACGGGCCCGACCCGGGGCCGCACATGAACGTCGAGAAACCCGCCGAGGTCAAGGTCCTGGCCGCCGGGCGGCCGACGCCGCTGTGGCACGTGTCCGGCGGACCGGCCGACCGTGCCGTCTTCGCCGGGGAGGCGCTCGGGTTGTGGCTGTGGGCCGTGGTGTGGCCCGAGCAGTCGGGGTTGCTGATGTACGACGAGCTGGTGCTGGCGGATCTCCGTGAGGCGGGGGCGGAGGTCGAACTGGTGCCGTGTGGGGCGTTGTCGCCGCGCTTGCTGAAGCCGTAGGGCTGCGCCGGCTCGAGCGGTGCGCCCACTGAGGGGGCCGGTTCCTGGTCGATGGCGGCTGCGGGCCGTCGTGGGCTGGTCGCGCAGTTCCCCGCGCCTTGGGTCGGTCGGTGTAAGGGGCGCTGTGGAGTGCGGGTGTGACAGGGGGGTGCGAAAACCCGGCTATCCTTGAGTGTCCCCTTCCGTACCGTCCCGCCTGGAGTTCGCGTCGTGCGTATCGATCTGCACTGCCACTCCACCGCGTCCGACGGTACGGACACCCCGGCTGAGCTGGTGCGTAACGCCGCCGCGGCCGGGCTGGACGTCGTGGCGCTGACCGATCACGACACCACCCGTGGGTACGCCGAGGCGATCGCCGCGCTGCCCGAGGGGCTCACGCTGGTCACCGGCGCCGAGCTGTCCTGCCGTATCGACGGCGTCTCGATGCATCTGCTGGCCTACCTCTTCGATCCCGAGGAGCCCGCGCTGCTCGCCGAGCGCGAGCTGGTCCGGGACGACCGGGTGCCGCGGGCCCAGGGCATGGTCACCAAGCTGAACACGCTGGGCGTGCCGGTCACCTGGGAGCAGGTGGCCCGGATCGCCGGCGACGGATCGGTGGGGCGGCCGCACGTGGCGACCGCGCTGGTCGAGCTGGGTGTCGTCCCCACCGTGAGCGACGCCTTCACCGCCGACTGGCTCGCCGACGGCGGCCGGGCGTACGTCGAGAAGCACGAGACCGACCCCTTCGAGGCCATCCGCCTGGTCAAGGGCGCGGGCGGGGTCACGGTCTTCGCGCACCCGGCCGCGAGCAAGCGCGGGCGGACCGTGCCGGAGTCCGCGATCGCCGAGATGGCCGCGGCCGGTCTCGACGGCATCGAGGTCGACCACATGGACCACGACGAGGAGACCCGGGCCCGGCTGCGCGGTCTGGCGAAGGACCTCGGCCTGCTGGTCACCGGCTCCTCCGACTACCACGGCAGCCGTAAGACGGTCGAACTCGGCACGTACACGACCGACCCCGAGGTCTACGGGGAGATCACCCGGCGCGCGACCGGAGCGTTCCCGGTGCCCGGCGCCGGCGGAGCGTGAGCCGTCCGCTCACGTCCCCTCTCTCTTTCTCACTTCTCGCAAGGCTTGCACCACACTCATGTTCGACGTCGCTGTCTTCGGTTCTCTCTTTCTGACCCTTTTTGTCATCATGGATCCCCCTGGGATCACCCCGATCTTCATCGCGCTGACCGGCGGCCGCCCCGCACGGGTGCAGAAGCGGATGGCGCTGCAGGCCGTCTGCGTGGCCGGCGGCGTGATCACCGTCTTCGGTCTGCTCGGCCACCAGATCCTGAACTATCTGCATGTCTCCGTGCCCGCGCTGATGATCGCGGGCGGGCTGCTCCTGCTGCTCATCGCCCTCGACCTGCTCACCGGCAAGACCGACGAGCCCAAGCAGACCAAGGACGTCAATGTCGCCCTGGTCCCGCTGGGCATGCCGCTGCTCGCCGGGCCCGGCGCCATCGTGTCGGTCATCCTGGCCGTGCAGAAGGCCGGCAGCGTCTCCTCGCAGGTGTCGGTCTGGGCGGCGATCCTCGCGATCCACGTCGTGCTGTGGCTGGTGATGCGTTACTCGCTGCTGATCATCAAGGTCATCAAGGACGGCGGCGTGGTCCTGGTGACCCGGCTCGCCGGCATGATGCTCTCCGCGATCGCGGTGCAGCAGATCATCAACGGCGTCACCCAGGTGATCCGGGGCGGCTGATCCGCCCGTACACGCAGCAGGGCCCCGCGCGGCGATGTGCCGTGCGGGGCCCTGAAGCTTCTGGTGGGGGAGCCGCCCTGTTATGAGGCCGTGGTGTCGGCCGGGCGGATCCACAGGCGCTGCCCGATGGCGGCGGCCTGCTGAACGATCCTGTTGACGGAGGCGGCGTCCACGACAGTCGTGTCCACGGGCGTACCGTCGACGTCGTCGAGTCGCATGATTTCGAAGCGCATGGTGGCTTCCCCCTTCGTCTGGTCATCCTCCTGGGGAGAACTACTCATCAGTGGACCACTGGGCGTCGGTGCCCGCGATCCGTACGTCTTAGTCAACCCGCTGCGTGTTACGAACATTCCCTACGCTAAAGAAATTTTTCGAACGGCTAATTACTGACGAGTAAGACGTCGGGCGCGGGACCGAACGGGACCGGTTGTGTCCGCAGCGTGACCAACAGGACAATGGAGACGATGAACGACGACCCGGCGGCGCTGGCCGCCCGCATCGACCGCACGAACGAGCTGCTCCAGCGCATGCTCGCCGAGGTGGCCAAGACGCCCTCCACCCACGCGATCTTCGTCGACGCGGGCTACCTCTACGCGGCCGCCGGTCGCCTGGTCGCGGGCACCGAGGACCGCCGCGCCTTCGATCTCGACGCCGAGGGTCTCATCGAGGCGCTCATCGACCGCGCCCGCAACGTCTTCGCCGACAGCCGTCTGCTGCGCGTCTACTGGTACGACGGCGCCCGGCGCCGTATCCACACCGCCGAGCAGCAGTGCATCGCGGAACTGCCCGACGTCAAGGTCCGCCTGGGCAACCTCAACGCCAACAACCAGCAGAAGGGCGTCGATTCGCTGATCCGCTCCGACCTGGAGTCCCTCGCCCGGCACCGCGCCATCAGCGACGCGGCCCTGCTCGGCGGTGATGAGGACCTGGTCTCGGCGGTCGAGGCGGCCCAGGGCTACGGCGCCCGGGTGCACCTGTGGGGCATCGAGGCACCCGAGGGCCGCAACCAGGCGGAACCCCTGCTGTGGGAGGTCGACAGCCAGCGCACCCTCGACCTCGACTTCTTCAAGCCGTACGTCTCCCGGCGCACCGCCGCCACCTACGAAGGCGCGCAGGTCAACCGGCCCACCCGCGAGGACGTCCGCTTCGTCGGTGCGCAGATCGCGGCGAAGTGGTTCGCGGCGCGGGGGCGCGAGGCCCTGGTGGAGCTGCTACCCGGGCACCCCTATCTGCCGGGCTCGGTCGACCAGGACCTGCTCGTCGAGGCCGAGGGCCTGCTCCAGTACTCCCTGCGCGGCCAGGCGGACCTGCGGCGCGCACTGCGCGACGGGTTCTGGGAGCACCTGCGGACGCAGTACTAGGCCCTGTCGTTTGGATCATCCCGGCGTCGCGGGGTCTGGCACGCACATCTGCCGCGTTGTCGTCGGTTGCCAACGCTCCGCGTTGGCGCCCTCCTCCGCCTTGCAGCTGCACGCACCAGACCCCGCTCGGGTCGGCCGAAAGGCGCCGCATCTCACAGCCGGCCTGATCCAAACGACAGGGCCTAGCCGCTCACGCCGGGACGGTGTCCCAGAAGTCGGCGAGCGCCCGGGCCGTCGCCTGCGGCTGGTCGGCGTTGGGGGAGTGCTCGGCGCCCTCGATGACCGTGCGGCGCGCGTCCAGGCGTACGGCCATGTCGTCCAGCAGCGGCACCGGCCAGGTGTCGTCGTGGGCGCCGGACAGCACGTGGAACGGCAGCGGGAGAGCGGCCAGTTCGGCCACCCGGTCCGGCTCGGCGCACAACTGCCGCCCCGTGGCCAGCAGTTGCGCCGGACGGGTGTTCAGCCAGCGCTGCCGCAGCTGCTCCGGGCTCACCGGACCGCGGGCCGCGCCGCCGACCTCCTCCGGCGGGCCCATCGTCTGCATGACGTCCCACACCCCGGCCATCGTCATCACCGCGAGCGCGTCCCGCAGCAGCTTCACCCGCTGCTCCTGCGAGACGGAGATCTGCGCCGGACCCGAGGACATCAGCGTGAAGGACCGAAACGGCGTGTGGTCGAGCAGCACGGCCGCCCGGCACAGCTGACCGCCGAGCGAGTGCCCGAGCAGATGCACCGGCTCCCCGAGGGCCGCCGCCTGCGCCAGCACGTCCCGTGCCAACTCGCCCTGGGCGTACGGCGACTCGTCGTCCGCGGGGCCGTCGGACTCGTTCTGCCCGCGTCCGTCCACGGCGACCGTCCGGTACCCGCGCTCGGCGAGCGGCTCGTGCAGCAGCGCGAAGTCCTCCTTGCTGCCGGTGTATCCGGGCACCAGCAGCGCGATGCCCCGCTGGGCGACGCCGGGTGACACCGGCATGTCCACCACCGCGAACTCCCCACGCGCGGTGCGCAGACGGTGGGCGCGGGCGCCGGGGGGCGGGGTGAAGGGGGAGGGGGTTGCTGCGGATTCGGGCGCGGTGCGATCGGTCACGAGCCGAAGGGTATCGGGCGGCCCCGAGGGCAACGGGCGGCCCTGGCGGGCCGGGAGACGCGCACACGCCGACGGCCCGGCCCACGCGAGGTGGGACGGGCCGTCGGATGCGCTTGCCGGGGCGCGGATCAGCCGTCGGCCGGCTCCGTGGCGCTCGCGGCGACCTTACGGGTGCGGCGGGTCTTCGGCTTGGCCTCTGCGGCAGCCTCCGCCTCCGGCTCCGCGGTGGCGGTGGCTGCCGTCTTGCGGGTCCGGCGGACCTTGGGCTTGGCCTCGGTGGCTTCGGCCGTCTCCGTCGCAGCCGTGGCCGCGGTCTTGCGGGTGCGGCGGGCCGTCTTCGGCTTGGCGTCGGTCTCCGGCTCGGCGGTGGCCTGGGCCGGGATCTCGGCGGTTGCCTGGGCGGTTGCCTCGGTGGCCTTGCTCGCCGCGGTCTTGCGGGTGCGGCGGACCTTGGGCTCGGCCTCCGCGCCCTCGGCCGTGTCGACGGCCGCCGTGGCCTTGCGGGTGCGGCGCGGCTTGGCCTCGGCGGTCTCCGCCGTCACCTCCGCCTCCGGCTCCGCGGTGGCGGTGGCTGCCGTCTTGCGGGTCCGGCGGGTCTTCGGCTTGGCCTCGGTGGCTTCGGCCGTGTCGACGGCCGCCTCGGCTGCCGTCTCCGTCGCAGCCGTGGCCGCGGTCTTGCGGGTGCGGCGGGCCGTCTTCGGCTTGGCGTCGGTCTCCGGCTCGGCGGTGGCCTGGGCCGGGATCTCGGCGGTTGCCTGGGCGGTTGCCTCGGTGGCCTTGCTCGCCGCGGTCTTGCGGGTGCGGCGCGCCTTGGGCTTGGCCTCGGTCGCCTCGGCGGTGTCGATGGCCGCCACGGCTGCCTCGGGGGCTGCCTCAGTGGCTGCCTCGGCGGTCTTGCTCGCCGCGGTCTTGCGGGTGCGGCGGGTCTTCGGCTTCGCCTCGGTCGCCTCGGCGGTTTCCGCGGTCACCTCGGTCGCCGGGGCGGCGTCCTCGGTGCTCACCGTCGCCTTGCGGGTGCGGCGGGTCTTCGGCTTGGCCTCGGCGGTCTCCGCCGTGTCCACGGCTGCCTCGGCGGCCGTCTCCGTCACAGCCGTCGCCTTACGGGTACGGCGGCGCGGCGCGGCGGCAGGGGCCTCGATGACCTCGGCCTGCTCCGGGGCCGACGGGGCCGTCGGCTCGGACGCCGGCGTGACCTCGGCCGGAGCCGGGGCCGCCTCCGCCGGCTTACGGGTGCGGCGGCGGCGCGACTTCGCCGGCGTCTCGGGCGCATCGAGCGCCGTGCCCTCCGACGCCGTGACCGCGGCTTCCGCGGCCGTGGCGCTCTCCGTCGTCGCGGCGGCGGTGGCGGTCTGGACCGCCGGAGCGGCCGTGGAACCGCCGCGCGTGCGGCGACGGCGGCGCAGGACGCGCTGGCCGCCCTCGTCACCCTCGGCGCCCTCGGCGGTCGCGGTCGCCTCGGCGGCGGCCGGAGCCGTCTGCTCGGCGCCCGCCTCCAGCGGCGACCCGCTGCGGGTACGGCGGCGACGGCGCGGCGTACGGCTGCGCTCGCGCTCCGCCTCGCGGTCGTGGGAACGGGACTCGTCGCGGCGGTCGCTGCGGCCACCGCGGCCGCGGCCACCCCGGCCGCCCGGCTCGCCCAGGTCCTCGAGCTCCTCGGCGTTGAGGCCGGCGCGGGTGCGCTCGGAACGCGGCAGGGTGCCCTTCGTACCCGCGGGGATGCCGAGGTCGGAGAACAGGTGCGGGGAGCTCGAGTACGTCTCCACCGGGTCGTTGAAGTCCAGCTCCAGCGCCTTGTTGATCAGCTGCCAGCGCGGGATGTCGTCCCAGTCGACGAACGTGATCGCCGTGCCCTTGGCGCCCGCGCGACCGGTGCGGCCGACGCGGTGCAGGTACGTCTTCTCGTCCTCGGGGGACTGGTAGTTGATGACGTGCGTGACGCCCTCGACGTCGATGCCGCGCGCGGCGACGTCGGTGCAGACGAGGACGTCGACCTTGCCGTTGCGGAAGGCGCGCAGCGCCTGCTCACGGGCGCCCTGGCCGAGGTCGCCGTGGACCGCGCCGGCCGCGAAGCCGCGGCGCTGGAGCTGCTCGGCGATGTCGGCGGCGGTGCGCTTGGTCCGGCAGAAGATCATCGCCAGCCCGCGGCCCTCGGCCTGCAGGATGCGCGCGACCATCTCCGGCTTGTCCATGGAGTGCGCGCGGTAGATGAACTGCTTGATGTTCGCGACCGTCACGCCCTCGTCGTCCGGCGCGGTGGCGCGGATGTGGACGGGCTGGGACATGTAACGGCGCGCGAGACCGATGACCGCGCCCGGCATCGTCGCCGAGAACAGCATGGTCTGCCGCTTGGCCGGCAGCATGTTGATGATCTTCTCGACATCGGGCAGGAAGCCCAGGTCGAGCATCTCGTCGGCCTCGTCGAGGACGAGGGACTTGATGTGCTTCAGGTCCAGCTTCTTCTGGCCCGCGAGGTCGAGCAGGCGGCCCGGGGTGCCGACGACCACGTCGACGCCCTTCTTCAGCGCCTCGACCTGCGGCTCGTACGCGCGGCCGCCGTAGATCGCCAGCACGCGCACGTTACGGGCCTTGCCCGCCGTCAGCAGGTCGTTGGTGACCTGCGTGCACAGCTCGCGCGTGGGGACGACGACGAGCGCCTGGGGAGCCTCGGTGAGCGCCTCGGGGGCGGCCCGTCCGGCCTCGACGTCCGCGGGGACGACCACGCGCTCGAGGAGCGGAAGGCCGAAGCCGAGGGTCTTGCCCGTGCCGGTCTTGGCCTGGCCGATGACATCCGTGCCCGAGAGGGCGACGGGGAGGGTCATCTCCTGGATGGGGAAGGGGGTGATGATGCCGACGGCCTCCAGGGCCTCGGCGGTCTCGGGGAGGATCCCGAGCTCTCGGAACGTCGTAGTCAGGGTGCTGCCTCTTCTGTGTGCGCGGTGCGAGGCGAGCGCGGGGGTCGTGTCGGACCGTGCCGGGGACGTCGGCCGCCTTACGGAAAGCCGGACGGGCAAGCCGTAGTGCACGGGACCTCTGCCGACGCTCGAGCGCTCGTACCGCTGAGGGTGTCCCCCTCCGGGGCCGTACGCGTCCTGCCGTACGGTCGGGGAGGGCTGTCGGGTCGGAGCCGATCGGGCCACCGACCGGGCATCCTCATACGTGCGGCCCGTCGAGACACTACGTCGGAACACGACCGAGTATTCGGCAGGCGCATTACCACCATACCCCGGATCGGTGCACACGCGATGGCCGATTCGGTCACGTTGTGGTCGTCACATCCGTCCGGTGGAGACCGGCACAGCCGCCGCCCCTGTGGTGACCAGCCCTTCCGTCGTGCGGAGAGCGGACTATTGTGCGCTGCATGACGACCTCTGACAAGCCTGACCACGCCTCCGACGCACCTACGGCAGTCGCCGCCCAGGACTGGGCGACGGCCGCCGCCGAACCGCAGTACCGGGCCGCCGTCGTGGACCTGCTCGGCGCGCTCGCCTACGGCGAGCTGGCGGCGTTCGAGCGCCTGGCGGAGGACGCCAAGCTCGCTCCCACGCTGGCGGACAAGGCGGAGCTGGCGAAGATGGCGTCGGCCGAGTTCCACCACTTCGAGCGGCTGCGCGACCGGCTCACCGAGATCGGCGAGGACCCGACGCTGGCGATGGAGCCGTTCGTCGCCGCGCTCGACGGCTTCCACCGGCAGACCGCGCCCTCGGACTGGCTGGAGGGCCTGGTCAAGGCGTACGTCGGCGACTCCATCGCCAGCGACTTCTACCGCGAGGTCGCGGCCCGCCTGGACTCCGATACGCGCTCGCTGGTGCTGGCCGTGCTGGACGACACGGGCCACGCCGGGTTCGCCGTGGACCGGGTGCGGGCGGCGATCGATGCCGATCCGCGCGTGGGCGGGCGCCTGGCGCTGTGGGCGCGGCGGCTGATGGGCGAGGCGCTGTCGCAGTCCCAGCGGGTGGTGGCCGACCGCGACGCGCTGTCCACGATGCTCGTGGGAGGTGTCGCGGACGGGTTCGACCTCGCGGAGGTCGGCAGGATGTTCTCGCGGATCACCGAGGCGCACACCAAGCGGATGGCTGCGCTGGGCCTCGCGGCCTGAGCGGGGTTCGCTCCGTGGGGGTGGTTGCGGGGAGGTGCGCGGCTGCGGGCCCGTGGTGGCTGGTCGCGCGCTTCCCCGCGCCCCTTCGGCTCCGGCTACGCCGTCGCTGATCGGCGGAGGCGGCCTGCGGGGCGCAGGAGCAGGGAGAGGGACGCCGCCGAGACGATGGCCGCGCCGATCAGGCTGGGCAGGGCGCTGCCGGTGCCGAGGGCGCTGTGGGTGACGAAGTCGCCGAAGAGGGCGCCTGCGGCACCCGTCGCGAGGACCAGTGCGCGGTTCGGCAGCCGGTGCGACAGGCGGTGCAGCGCGGCCCACGCCAGGACCAGACCGATCACTGCCGAACCGAGCGCTTCGAAGATCATCGCGGGTCCCTCCCAGACGACCGGACATTGCACCGAAGGTGACACCCACCCGGTACCAAGGTCGTAGCCCGTCATACCCGTGACCTGCGGAATCCAATCCTCGGCTGTGGAGCCGCCGTGCTCCGTCCGTGAAGCCCGTGAAGTCCCCGTAGAGCACGCGTAGGGAAAGCAGGAGGAAACGCCGGAGGGAACGCCGGAGGGGGCCGACGGTGTCGAACCGTCGGCCCCCTCACGTCACGCCTCCGCGATGCGGCGTCCCTACAGCGCGCCGAAACCCACCTTGCGGGGGGCGGGCTCGCCGATCTCGATGTAGGCGATGCGGTCGGCCGGGACCAGGATCTTGCGGCCGTGCTCGTCCTTGAGGCTCAGCAGCTGCGACTTGCCGGCCAGCGCCTCGGCCACCGCCTGCTCGACCTCCTCGGCGCTCTGACCGCTCTCCAGAACGATCTCGCGGGGCGCGTGCTGCACGCCGATCTTGACCTCCACGGCTATGTCCCTCCGACGGTCAGTGAAGTGCGCGACCTTCCGCGCCGTACCCAGCACACATTAGCCCGGTGAGGGGACCCGCACGCTCCGCGCCGGGCACGCCAACAGCGAACAGCCGACGGGAACAAACTCCCGTCGGCTGTCGCGGTCCCCATCGGGGGGTGTGTCAGTGATGCTGCTCGGTGCCGTGCAGCGGGAAGCCGGCGATGCCGCGCCAGGCCAGCGACGCCAGCAGCTGCACCGCCTGGTCGCGCGGCACGCTGCGGTCGCTGTGCAGCCAGGAGCGGGCCACCACCTGCGCGAGGCCGCCGAGGCCGGAGGCCAGCAGCATCGACTCCGCACGCGACAGGCCGGTGTCCTCGGCGATGACGTCGCAGATCGCCTCGGCGCACTCGTTCGTGACCTTGTCGACGCGCTCGCGCACCGCGGGTTCGTTCGTCAGGTCCGACTCGAAGACCAGGCGGAACGCGCCGCCGTCGTCCTCCACGTACGCGAAGTAGGCGTCCATCGTCGCCCGTACGCGCTGCTTGTTGTCGGTCGTCGACGCGAGCGCGTTGCGTACGGACTGGATCAGCGACTCGCAGTGCTGGTCCAGCAGCGCGAGGTAGAGGTCGAGCTTGCCCGGGAAGTGCTGGTAGAGCACGGGCTTGCTGACACCGGCGCGCTCGGCGATGTCGTCCATCGCGGCGGCGTGGTAGCCCTGCGCCACGAAGACTTCCTGCGCGGCGCCCAGCAGCTGGTTCCGTCGGGCACGGCGCGGCAGGCGCGTACCCCGCGGGCGTACCGCCTCTGTCTGCTCGATGGCTGTCACGCCGCCTCCCAAAGTCGTCCACATGCGGTGTGCGCCGCGCCGCCATCGTACTTTTCGGTAACCCGGGTGCGCGCGGTGCGAGCGCAGAATTTCACGGACCGGACGGTGACGAAAGTCGGGTAAAGGGTTTCAAACCTGATCCGAGCGGGCAAAAAATGGCCTCTCTCCAGCTCAGCGGGGTGCCGGGAGGTCAGCGGTAGTCGTCCTCGTCGAGCGAGACGACGCGCGCCTGCTCGACCAGGTCGGCCTCGTTCGCCCGGGCGGGGTCCACACCGGTCAGCGGGTCGTCGCGATCGGGCGCGACGTCGGCGTGCTGCTCGGCGGCGTCCGCGTCGGGCGCCTCCACGTCGAACTCCGCAGCACCCTCCTCCTCGATCTCCTCGAACGTCTCGGGGTCGGTGGGGTCGACGGCCATGGACGGGCTCCCTTCCTTCGAATGTCCCTGAAGAAGCAGGGGGTCACACTCGGGTGCCCTGTCCTGAGCGTAGGAGACACCCGATGCGGACGCCATGCTGTCGCGGCTGTACGCGCGTGCGGATGGGGCGGATGCCGTACCCGCGTGTGCGTGCCCGGCGCGTGCCGGTCGTACGCGCGTACGTGACCGACCTGTCCCGGTCCTACGCCCGCGACGGCCATGTGCCCCTTGGGGTTCCGGCGACCCCTGTGATGGCGAACACGTGAACCAATGCGTGATCGTCTCGTAACATTGCCGCATGTCTTCGACCGAGCTGCCGTCCGTGCCGCCCACCGACCTGGCCCCGAAGGCGGCGCCCGTCAGGGTCGCGGAGGGCGAGCGGCTGACATCGGTCGGACTGCCCGGCATCACTCTCACCGTGCGCTCGCGGCCCGCCGCTCGTGAGGGACTGCCGCCCGCGCTGTACGTCCACGGGCTCGCCGGCTCCTCGCAGAACTGGTCGTCGCTCATGGCCGAGCTGGACGGCGTCGTGGACAGCGAGGCCGTGGACCTGCCGGGGTTCGGCGACTCGCCACCGCCGGACGACGGCGACTACTCCATCAGCGGGCACGCGCGTGCGGTGATCCGCTACCTCGACTCCTCCGGGCGCGGACCGGTCCACCTGTTCGGCAACTCCCTCGGCGGGGCCGTCGCCACGCGCGTGGCCGCCCTGCGCCCCGACCTCGTGCGCACCCTGACGCTCGTCTCCCCCGCGCTGCCGGAACTGCGCATCCAGCGCTCCGCCGTACCGACGGGGCTGCTGGCCGTGCCCGGCGTGGCCGCGCTGTTCACGCGGCTGACCCGCGACTGGACGGCCGAGCAGCGCGTCCGCGGCTCCATGGCCCTGTGCTACGGCGACCCCTCGCGCGTGTCACCGGAGGCGTTCCGGTACGCCGTGGAGGAGTTGGAGCGGCGCATGCGGCTGCCGTACTTCTGGGACGCCATGGCGCGCTCCGCGCGCGGGATCGTCGACGCCTACACACTGGGCGGCCAGCACGGGCTGTGGCGCCAGGCCGCCCGCGTCCTCGCGCCCACCCTGCTCGTCTACGGCGGCCGTGACCGGCTCGTCGGCTTCCGCATGGCCCAGAAGGCGGCGCGCACCTTCCGCGACGCCCGCCTGCTGACACTGCCGGAGGCCGGACATGTGGCGATGATGGAGTACCCCCGGGCCGTGGCCACCGGGTTCCGTGAGCTGCTGACCGACGTGGAGAGGGCCGCTTCCGGCTCCGCCGTCATGTCTTTGTCCGCATCCGAGTCCGCGAGCCAGGGGAGCTGAGGCGCGACGTGGGACGCCACAGCAGGCGGGGGCCCGCGCCCAAAAAGGCGCCTGGCGACACCACGGGGGCAGCGGGGGCGAGGCGTGCGGAAACGCCGGCTCCGCAGCCGCCGACACCGGGGGCGGGGGAGGACACGGAGGACTACGTCAGGGGTCCGGCAAGATCCGGGGCGCCTGGCGGGTCTGGCCGGCCTGCCGGGTCCGGCGGGCCTGGCGGGTCCTGGGCCGGTCCCGGCTCCGCCCATGGCTCGCCGGCGCCGGGTGCGCCGATGCCTGCGCCTGGTGCCCGGATGCCTGGTGCGCGGATGCCGGGTGGGCGGATGCAGGGCATGCCTGCGCCGGGTGCGCCTGCGCAGGGTGGGAGGAGGCCGGCTGAGGGGATGCCTGCGCACGATGTCCCCCGGTTCCCCGGCGGCACCCCCGCGCACGGCGTCCCCCGCGTGCGGGGTGGCCATCCCGAGCAGCGCGAATCCGGCGGTGGCTGGGGCGAGTTGGCCGGACCCGGTGGAGCAGGGCGGGCGCGCCCTGCGGGGCCGCAGGTCGCCGGTGTTCCCCTGCCGCGGCAGCGGAAGGCCTCGTCGGCCGGCCCCCGTCAGGACTATCTCGACGCCTTCGAGGGCTTCGACGGCGACGGCCGCGACCCCCGCGACCTCGGCGGCGAGGCGGGCGACGGCCGAGGGGGCCCCGGCCCCCGCGACGATGTCTTCGTCCGCCCCCGGACCACCCCTGACCGGCCCGCCGGCCCCTCCGCCGCGGCCGGGGCCGACTCCGCTGTCGCCCCGCCCGGTGCCCACACACCGGACTCCGGTCTCACCGCCGACGATCAGCCCGACCGTGCGAAGGGCGGCAAGAGCGGCAAGGGCCGCACGTTCACCGGCATCGCGGCCGCCGCCGTCACCACCGTGCTCGCGGTCGTCGTGGCCGGACAGGTCGCCGGTGGCCACGGGGACGGCGTCCACGCGCAGTCGGCCACCGACCAGGCGCGTGACGGCCGTGACTCCGCCTCGCGCGGCGACGGCCGGCCGAACGCGGCGGCGCCGGCCGCCCCGCTGACGTACGAGAAGAAGATGGCGCGGAAATACCCGCTCGGCGCCACCCTCAAGGGCCCGGGGGCCTTCGAGGCGGTGCCCGGCACCGACAAGGCGCCCGGCAAGGGGCAGAAGTACACCTACCGCGTGGACGTGGAGCAGGGCCTCGGTCTCGACGGCGCACTGTTCGCCGAGGCTGTGCAGAAGACGCTCAACGACCCCCGCAGCTGGGCGCACGGCGGCGCGCGCACCTTCGAGCGCGTCTCCTCCGGCAAGCCCGACTTCGTCATCACGCTCGCCAGCCCCGGTACCACCGCCGCCTGGTGCGCCAAGTCGGGCCTGGACACCACCGAGGACAACGTCTCCTGCGACTCGGCCGCCACCGAGCGCGTGATGATCAACGCCTACCGGTGGGCGCAGGGTTCCCCGACGTACGGCGAGCAGATCCACGCCTACCGGCAGATGCTGATCAACCACGAGGTGGGCCACCGTCTCGGTCACGGCCACGTCACCTGCGACAAGGACGGCGAGCTCGCCCCGGTCATGCAGCAGCAGACCAAGTTCCTGGACCACGACGGCATCCACTGCCGGCCCAACCCTTGGCCGTATCCGGGCCGATGACGGCCGTCTGACGGCAGGCCCGCCCGCCACCCCCGAGCCGGGACGCGGCGGCGCTCGGCACCGGCGTGCCGGATGACGTTTCGCAACCGCCTGATCTCTTAGCGCGACCGAACGCGAACCGCACGGCAAAGTTACTCCCGTTCACCCCTTTTGGTGGCGCGACGGACAACCGTCCGTCGCGCCACCGCCTTGTCCGCATACGTTCGTCCCGCTGCGAGCCGCCGGACCAACGGCGGCTCCCCACACGGAGATCGGGGGTGTACGCGTGCGTATCGGACTGGTTACGGAGGGTGGCTACCCGTTTCTGAGCAGTGACGCCGGGCCGTGGTGCGACCGGCTCGTGCGCGGGCTGGGGCAGCACGAGTTCGACGTCTACGCGCTCAGCCGCAGTCGGTGCCAGGAGGACGAGGGCCGGGTTCCGCTGCCGCCGCAGGTCAGCGGGGTGCGTATGGCGCCGCTGTGGACGGCCGAGGACGACGGCGTGAGGTACGGGCGCCGCGCGCGCCGGCGGTTCGCCGAGTGTTACGGCGAGCTGGTGGCCGCGGTCTGTGCGGAGCCGTCCGCCGGCCCGGCGCACGCCCCCGAGGCGGACCGTTTCAGCAACGCGCTGTACGGCCTCGCGGACCTCGCCCGCGACGAGGGCGGACTGGTCAGCGCGCTCCGCTCGGAAGGGGCGGTACGCGCCCTCGAACGCGCCTGTCGCGCGCCTGGCGCACTGCGCACCGCACGGGATGCCCGGGTACCGGACCTCCTCACGGTCGCCGCCCACCTGGAGAGCGCCCTGCGCCCCCTCTCCCTCGACTGGTACGACGACGCCGGGCTCGGCTCGGCCGACCTGTGCCACGCCGCCTCCGGTGGCCCGGCCGCCCTGCCCGGCCTGCTCGCCGGTCACTTCTTCGGCGTACCCCTGCTGGTGACCGAGTACGGCGTCCGGCTGCGCAGCCACTATCTGGCGCACGGCGGCGCCGGCCCGGACGCCGCACCCGCCGTACGGGCCCTGCTCGCCGCCTTCCACGGGCGGCTCGCCGGCGAGGTCTACCGCCGGGCCGCCTGCGTCACGCCCGGCAACGCGCACGCCCGCCGCTGGCAGGAACGCTGCGGCGCCGACCGGGACAAACTGCGCACCGTCTACCCGGGCATGGACGCGAGCCGTTTCGCCGAGGTGGGCGAGGCGCCCGACGCCGCCGACCCCGGCACGCTCGTGTGGGTCGGCCGGATCGAACCGGCCAAGGACCTGGTGTCGCTGCTGCACGCCTTCGCCGAGGTCCGCAAGGAGGAGCCGGGCGCGCGTCTGCGGATCGTCGGCCCGGCGGCCGGCGCCGAGGGCGAGGCGTACCTGGTGCACTGCCGGGCGCTCGCCGCCCAGCTCTTCCCCGACGAGGCCGACGGGCTGCATACCGTCGGCGACAACCCCGTCTCCTTCGAGGAGATCGGCGGCCCGGAACTGCCCACCCCCGCGGACGCCCACGCGGCGGGCGCGGTCGTCGTGCTGTCCAGCGTCGTCGAGGGCTTCCCGATCGGGCTCGTCGAGGCCATGTTCTGCGGCCGCGCGACCGTCTCCACGGACGTCGGCGCCGTCGTGGAGGTCATCGGCGGCACCGGCCTCGTCGTACCGCCGCGCAACCCGCGGGCGCTCGCCGAGGCGTGCGTGGCGCTGCTGCGCGACCCCGAGCGCCGTGCGCGCCTGGGCGCGGCCGCACGCGCGCGGGCGCTGGAGCTGTTCACCGTCGAGCAGAACGTCGCGGCATTTCACGGCATTTACCTGGAGCTGGTCTCCCGCTGCCCGGTCAACCGCGTCGTCCTCGACGACACCGGCGAGCCCCTGCCGTTCGGCGTCCCGGCCGAGGCGCATGTGCCGGGCCGCTGGACCGACTCCGGCGGCGCCCGCGTGATGGCCGGCGGCGGCCCGGGCTGGGCCACGGCATCCCCTGTACGGGCGGCGGCCCGGGCCGGCACCGCGCCGGTCCCGGCGGGGGAGGGGGCGCGATGAGCGGCACGGGAGAGTTCGACCGCCCGAGTGCGCCCAGCAGCCCCGGCCCGTGGGACACGCGGTCGGCACAGCTGCTGGACGAGGCCTTAGCGGGGGCGAACGCCCACGGCACGCGCGCAGCCGGGCCTTGGGTGAACGCCGACGGCACACACGAAGCCGGGGAGGACCGGTCGGTCACGGAACGGCCCGACGTACCGGACCGCTCCCCGGCCACCACGACCTCCGTGGCATCCGCCGCCTCCGCCGACCGCAAGCCCCCCGCCCCCCGGCGCGGAACCGTGGACCCCGTGAAGGCCCTGATGCACCGGCACCGCGAGCTGTGCGAGCGGGCCGTCGACCCACTGGAGATCGCGGCCGGTCTGGAGGCGCACGGTGTCACCGACCGCACCGCCGCCCGCTTCCGCCACCGGGACGTCTTCTCTCTCGCGGAGGAGATGTACGCGCGCGTGCCCCGCCCGGGCGACGCCCCGGCACAGCCCCCGGCCACCGCCACCGCGGAGCGGCCGCGCACGGCCTGGCTGCTGCTCTCCCTGCTGCCCGGCACCCTCTGCGCCGCGACCGTGGCCGGTCTGCGCCTCACCGACGGCCGCCCACGCCTGTTCGTCGCCCTGGCCGGCGTCCTCGCCGTGGCCGGCGCACTGCGGGCCGTCCTGCGACGGGAGCCGCTCGGCGCCCCGCACCGCCTCCACCCGGGCGTGCGCCGCGCCGGCACTCGCGCGTGGACCTGCTGGCTGCTCGCCTACGCCGCTCTGGGCGACGCCCTGCTGTCGGACGCCGTCACCGGAGGCCCCGACGGCCTGCCCGACGGCACCGCGACGGGCGCATGGCCCCTCGCCGCCGCCCCTGTCCTGGCGCTCGCCCTCGCCTGCGCCCCCGCCGCCTGGTGCGCGCACCTCCTCTCGGCCCGCGCACGCCGCAAACTCGCCACCAGCCGCGGCCTGGAGGAGTTCGCCGCCGCCGTACGGCCCCTGCTGCTCGGCGTCTTCGCCCTGTTCCTGGCCGCGCTCACCGCTCTGCTCGCCCTGTGCGCGGCGGTCCTGGGCGAGAGCGCCGGCTACGCCCAGGCGCTCACCCTCGGCGCGCTGCTGCTGCTCGCCCGGCTCCTGACCATTCACGGCTTCACACGCGCCCCCCGGTTCCTCCTCGCCGTCACCGCGGGCTGCGAAGCCGCCGTCCCGGCCTTGGTCTTCAGCGCCCGCCTGCCCGGCTGCGGCTTCCTGGCCACCCCGGTCGAGGCCCTCGTCGGCGCCCTGGGCTCCGGCTCCGTTCCCGCCCTGCTGTGCGGGGCGGCCGCACTGACTCTGCTGATCCACGCGACCCGCACCCTCACCCGGGCCTCGGCCCACGCGCGAGCGGACCACCACCGGTGAGCCGCCGGCAGCCCACCTCCCACCGGGCCGCACGCCATCGCAACATCCCTGAAGGAGAAGACCAGATGATCACCTCCCGTGAGGACTCGGCCTGGGGAGCCGCCCGATGAGGGTCCTGCTGATCGGAGCCAACGGCTTCCTCGGCCGCTTCGTGGCCGACCGCCTGCTCGCCGACCCGGCCGTCCAGCTCACCGCGCTCGGCCGCGGCGACGACGCCGACGTCCGTTTCGACCTCGCCAGCGGCAGCCCGGGTGCGCTCACCCGCTTCCTGGACGCGGTGCACCCCGGCGTCGTCATCAACTGCGCCGGCGCCACCCGCGGCGGTGCCCGCGACCTGACGAGGCACAACACCGTCGCCGTCGCCACCGTCTGCGAGGCCCTGCGCCGCAGCGGCTGCGGCGCGCGTCTGGTGCAGATCGGCTGCGGCGCCGAGTACGGCCCCAGCCAGCCCGGCTCCTCCACCGCCGAGGACGCCGTGCCACGCCCCGGCGGCCCGTACGGCGTCAGCAAGCTCGCCGCCACCGAACTGGTCCTCGGCTCCGGCCTGGACGCCGTCGTGCTGCGGGTGTTCTCGCCCGCCGGGCCCGGCACCCCGGCCGGCTCCCCGCTCGGCCGGCTCGCCGAGGCCATGCGGCGCGCCATGCAGTCCGGCGACGGTGAGCTCAAGCTCGGCGGCCTCGGCGCGCAGCGGGACTTCATCGACGTCCGCGACGTCGCCCGCGCCGTGCACGCCGCCTCGCTGTCGGCCGCGCAGGGCGTCATCAACATCGGATCGGGCCGCGCCGTACGGCTGCGCGACGCCGCCGCGACCCTCGCCCGGGTCGCCGGATACGGAGGCGCGCTGCACGAGCTGGACGGCCCGCCCGGGCCTCTCAGGTCGACGATCGGCCACCCGCGCGCCGACTCCGACCACGTCGTGCCGGTGGCGTACCCGTACCCCGACGGCTGCGGCAGCTGGCAGCAGGCCGATGTGCGCACCGCGCGCGACCGGTTGGGCTGGCGGCCGCGGATCAACCTCGAAGAATCCCTCGCCGACATCTGGATGGAGGCGGCATGCCGCATCTGACCAGCACGACAGCGGGCTCCGCCGGCACGGTCCTGCGCACCGGCCTCGGCATCCCCGGCCTCGCCCACCCCCTTGTCGCCCCGGCCGAGTGGGGCGAGCTCACCCGGCCGGGCACGCCGCTGCACTGGGTCGTCCTCGACGTCGCCGACGGCCCCGGTGCCCGCCCCGACCCGCACTGCCTGCAGGCCGCCGGCCGGCTGCGCAACGCGGGCGTGCGCGTCCTGGGCCGGCTGGACGCCGCGCGCATGTCCGGCGATCTGCTCGGCGACGCGGAGCGCTACCTCGACTGGTACCAGGTCGACGGCTTCCTGCTGCACCGCTGCCCCGTCGACCGCGCCGACCTCCCGGCGGTGCGCCGCACGGTCTCCGCGCTGCGCGCCCGGCGTGACGATGCCCACATCGTCCTGGGCCACGGCACCCACCCGTACCCCGGCTACGCCGAGAGCGCCGACCAGCTGGTGACCTTCAGCGGCGCCTGGAGCGACTACCGCTGGTCGCAGGCGGCCGAGTGGACCGCGGACCATCCGCCGGAGCGCTTCTGCCACTTCGTGCACGGCGTGCCCCAGCCGCACCTGGAGGAGGCGCTGCGCATCGCCCGCTGGCACGGCGCGGCCACGATCTGGTTCACCGACCGCGTGGCAGACGGCGGCCGGGGATGCGACAGCACGGACGCGTGGACCACGATGCCCGGCTTCTGGGACGACATCGTCTCGCGTGTCGGGACAGGTGTCTCGGAATGAAAAAGGCCATGGCACTGTTACGGGGAGAACAACCGTAGTGATTGACCGACCAACGGAGTCCCCGTGTCGTTGCCACCCCTGGTCGAGCCAGCAGCTGAGCTCACCGTAGACGAGGTCCGCCGGTACTCCCGCCACCTGATCATTCCCGACGTGGGGATGGACGGGCAGAAGCGGCTGAAGAACGCCAAGGTGCTCTGTGTGGGCGCCGGCGGCCTGGGCTCGCCGGCGCTGATGTACCTGGCCGCCGCGGGCGTCGGCACGCTCGGCATCGTGGAGTTCGACGAGGTCGACGAGTCGAACCTGCAGCGCCAGATCATCCACAGCCAGTCCGACATCGGCCGTTCGAAGGCGGAGTCGGCCCGCGACAGCGTCAAGGGCATCAACCCGTACGTGAACGTGGTCCTTCACGAGGAGCGGCTCGAGGCCGACAACGTGATGGACATCTTCAGCCAGTACGACCTGATCATCGACGGCACGGACAACTTCGCGACGCGTTACCTGGTCAACGACGCGTGCGTGCTGCTGAACAAGCCGTACGTATGGGGCTCGATCTACCGCTTCGACGGTCAGGCCTCCGTCTTCTGGTCCGAGCACGGTCCTTGCTACCGCTGCCTCTACCCGGAGCCCCCGCCCCCCGGCATGGTCCCCTCCTGCGCCGAGGGCGGCGTGCTGGGCGTGCTGTGCGCGTCTATCGGCTCCATCCAGGTCAACGAGGCCATCAAGCTCCTCGCGGGCATCGGCGAGCCGCTGGTCGGCCGCCTGATGATCTACGACGCCCTGGAGATGACCTACCGCCAGGTCAAGGTTCGCAAGGACCCCAACTGCGCGGTCTGCGGCGAGAACCCGACCGTCACCGAGCTCATCGACTACGAGGCCTTCTGCGGCGTCGTGTCCGAGGAGGCCCAGGAGGCGGCCGCCGGTTCGACGATCACTCCCAAGCAGCTCAAGGAGTGGATCGACGACGGCGAGAACATCGAGATCATCGATGTCCGCGAGCCCAACGAGTACGAGATCGTGTCCATCCCGGGCGCCCGTCTCGTCCCGAAGAACGAGTTCCTCATGGGCACCGCCCTCGAGGGTCTCCCGCAGGACAAGAAGATCGTCTTGCATTGCAAGACGGGTGTCCGCAGTGCGGAAGTCCTCGCGGTCCTGAAGTCCGCGGGCTTCGCCGACGCGGTCCACGTGGGCGGCGGAGTCATCGGCTGGGTCAACCAGATCGAACCGCACAAGCCGGTCTACTGAGTCGCAGCCCCGCTGTGCGTGGCGGGGGTTCCGGGTGCCTTCCACGGCGTCCGGGGCCCCCGCCTTCTTCATGAGCAGACCGTGTCGGGCTTCGGCAGTGTGCCCTTCAGCAGGTACGCGTTCACCGTCGTGTCCACGCAGTCGCTGCCGCTGCCGTACGCTCCGTGGCCCTCGCCCTTCCAGGTGAGGAGGGTGCCGACGTTCTTGCCGAGTTCGTCGGCCATGCGCCGCGCTCCCTCGTAGGGTGTGGCCGGGTCGCCCGTGTTGCCCACGACCAGGACGGGGGCCGCGCCCGGGGCGCTCACCTGCGGTGTGTCGTACTGGCCCGGCACCGGCCAGTCGTGGCACCAGCCGGCCGTGTCCCAGGCGAGGAAGGGGCCGAAGACCGGCGAGATGCGGGTGAAGGACGCCAGACGCTGCCGCGTCTGCCGCGATGTCGGGCGCTGCTTCTCGTCCAGGCAGGATATGAGCCGCTGGGAATGGGACGAGGTGCCGTAGTGGCCCGAGACGTCGCGTTCGTTGTAGCCGTCGGCGAGGGCCAGCAGCTCCGTGCCGTCACCGCGTTCCGCCGAGCCGAGCGCGCTCGTCAGGTTCGGCCAGCTCTGCTTGCTGTACAGGGGCAGGACGATGCCGGTCACCGCGAGGGTCTGGGTCAGCTTCCGTCCGGACGCGGTGGGCAGCGGACGGGTGTCCAACCGGTTCACCAGGTCGGCGATCTCGCGGGTGCCCTGCTCCGGGTCCTGGCCGGTGGACTTCAGATAGTCGTCCAGCGCCCGCTGGAAGCCGCGGGTCTGGTTCTCGGCGTGGCCCACGGTGTCGGCGCTCGGGTCGACCACCGCGTCGAGGACCAGCCGGCCCACGTTCCGCGGGAACAGATGGGCGTAGACGCCGCCCAGCTCGGTGCCGTAGGAGATGCCGAAGTAGTGCATCTTCGCGTCGCCGAGTACCTGGCGCATCAGGTCCATGTCGCGTGCGGTGTCGGTGGTGGACACGTGCGCCATCAGCTCGCCGGCGGCCTGCCGGCAGCCCTTGCCGAAGGCGGTGGCGTCGCCGAGGAACGCCCGCTCCTCGGCCGGTGTGTCCGGTGTCGCGTCGACCGCCTCGGCGGCCTCGATCTCCCGGTCGCCCCGGCAGCGCACGCCCTCGCTGGCGGCCACCCCGCGCGGATCCCAGCTGACCAGGTCGTAGTGTTCCCGCAGCCGCGAGACGAGCGGTGCGTACGACGGCAGGCCGGCCACACCGGAGCCGCCCGGCCCGCCGAAGTTGAACAGCAGCGAGCCGATGCGGTCGCCGCCGTCGGCCTTGGCCCGGATCAGGGCGAGGCCGATCGTCCGGCCGGCCGGACGCGACCAGTCCAGCGGTGCCAGGAGCGTGGCGCACTGCCACTCGCCGCTCGGGGCGGGGGAGTCGGCGGTGCCCTTGCAGCGGCCCCAGTCGAGCCTCTGCGCGGTGAGCGCCGACGGTAGTCCCGCTGCCGTGCCGGGGGCGGTGGCCGACGGGTGTGTGTCGCTCCCCTCCGGCTTGCCGCCCTCGGGTGACGAGCCCCCGCCGCAGCCGGACAGCAGCAGCGCGGCAGCGGCTGCGAGCGCCGCCCACCGGATCGAACGTGCCATGCGCCTTACCCCCCTCGTGGACCGTCCGCACCGGGCGGCGAACGGCGGTCAGGCCATCGTAGGTGGACCGGGCGGGTCCGGGTGGAGCCTGTGGATAACCCTGTGACCTGCGTCTTTGGCCCGATGCTGGGTCACGAGCAGACCGTGCCGGCCGGCGGTACCTTCCCGTCCAGCAGATAGCCGTTGACCGCGGACTGCACGCATTTGTTCTTGCTGTCGTAGGCGCCGTGTCCCTGTCCCTTGTACGTCAGCTCCACTCCCACGCCCTTGCCCAGGGCGTCGACCATCTTGCGGGCGCCCTCGTACGGCGTGGCCGGGTCGCCGGTGTTGCCCACGACGAGGATCGGGGCCGAGCCGGGCGCGCTGACGTCGGGGTGGTCGGAGGCGCCGGGCACCGCCCAGTCGGTGCAGCTGACCATGGACCAGGCCAGGAAGTCGCCGAACAGCGGCGAGGCGGCCCGGAAGGCGGGCAGCTTCTTCTGCACGTAGTCGGCGGTGTAGCGGGCTTTGTCGTCGGCGCAGTTGATGGAGACGTTGGCGGCGGTGATGTTGCTGTACTCACCGTTCTCGTTGCGCCCGTTCATCGAGTCGGACAGGGCCATGAGGATCCTGCCGTTGCCGCTGTAGGCCTCCTGCAGTCCCTCGGTGAGGTACTCCCAGAAGTCCTTGGAGTACAGGGCCTGCGCGATGCCGTTGGTGGCGGCGGTCTGGGTCAGCTGGCGCGGGAAGATACCCGGGATCGGCTTGCGGTCCAGGTCCCTCAGAAACGTGGCGATGCGGTCCTTGACGGCCTGCGGCGTGTCCCCGAGCGGGCAGTCCTCCGTCTTGGAGGTGCAGTCCTTCGCGAAGTTGTCCAGGGCGAGCTGGAAGCCCTCGGCCTGGCCGAGCGCGCCCTGCTCGGCGTTCTGCGTCGGGTCGACGACCGCGTCGAACACGGCCCGTCCGACGTGCCGTGGGAACAGGTGGGCGTAGACGCCGCCCAGCTCGGTGCCGTAGGAGATGCCGAAGTAGTACAGCTTGGCGTCGCCGAGGACCTGGCGCATCAGGTCCATGTCGCGGGCCGCGTCCGTGGTGCGCACATGCGGCAGGACCCGCTTGGAGTTGTGTGCGCACGCCGAATTGAAGTCTTTCGTGTTGTCGAGGTACGTCGTGCGCTCGGCGGTGTCGTCGGGAGTGGCGTCCTGCTGGAAGTAGGCGTCCAGCTGCTGATCGTCCTCGCACTTGACCGGCGCGCTGCGGCCCACCCCGCGCGGGTCGAAGCTGACCAGGTCGAAGCGGGTGCGCAGGGTGGCGTAGTCCTGGCCGAAGGCGGGCAGCGTGGTCACGCCGGAGCCGCCGGGGCCGCCGAAGTTGAAGATCAGCGAGCCGATGCGCCGGTTCTGCGGGCCGCTGGCCTTGGCCCGGATGAGCGCGATGCCGATCGTGTCGCCCTTGGGCTTGGCCCAGTCGAGGGGGGCCTTCATGGTCGCGCACTGCCACTGGCCGCCGTTCGGCAGCGCGGAGGGAGCGTTGCCGCCGCCCTCCGCCTGCGAGGGGGCGGGGCAGTCCTTCCAGCTCAGCTTCTGGTCCGTCAGGTCCTCGTCCTTGTTGTCGTCACCGCAGGCCGTCAGGGCTGCCGACAGCAGCAGGGCGGTGGCGGTCAGGGCGGCGGCGCGCAGCCGGGAGGGGTTGGGCATGATCCCATCGTGCGGTCACGCCCGCCCACGCGCGCGGGGCGCGGGCCGTTGGGGGGACGCAGGGCGGCAGCGCTTTTGCGGGGGCCCCGCGACTCTCCTCGCGAGTCCTACAGCGCTCCCTTGCGCGTGAGCTGGTTGAACGCCAGCCAGCCGGGCAGCACCGGAAGCCACAGCGTGAGCAGCCGGAACAGCAGTACGGAGGGCGCGGCGACCTCCTTGGGCAGTCCGACGGCGATCAGGCCCAGCGTCAGGGACGCCTCGACGGCGCCGACACCGCCCGGGGTCGGCGCGGCCGATCCGAGAGCGTTGCCGGCGAGGAAGACGACGGCGACGCTGGCGATGCTCAGCGAGGCCGAGCCGTCGCCGAAGGCGCGGATGGAGGCGTCCAGGCACATCACGAAGCAGGCGGTGAGCAGCAGCATGCCGCCGATGCCGGTGACGAGCTTCTGCGGCCGCTGCAGCACGTCGAGCATGCGCGGAATGACGCCCGCGAACAGCGACCGCACGCGCGTGACGATGAACTTGCGCATGAACGGCACCGACGTCACCACGAGGACGAGGACCGCGACGGTCAGCAGACCCGCGATGACCGTGCGGGACGGCGACAACGACGGCGTCTTCTCGGTGCCGGTCAGATAGCCGAACGACAGCAGCATCAGGATGTGCGCGCCGAGGCCGAACAACTGCGAGGCGCCCACGCTCGCCACCGCGAGCCCCGGCCGCACCCCCGCGCGCTGCAGGAAGCGGGTGTTCAGGGCGACGCCGCCCACGGCGGGGGGAGCGACGATCTTCACGAAGGACCCGGCGACCTGCGCGGCCACCGTCCTGGGGAACGGCACCCGCTCGGGCACGAAGCCCAGCAGGCTCATCGCCGCGGCGACATAGCTCACCGCGGAGAACAGCACTGCCGCGGCCACCCAGCCCCACTGGGCGTTGGCCACGAGCGGTCCGAACTCGATGTGGGTGAGCTGGGTGAGCAGGAAGTACGCGCCGATGGCGCCGGCGATGAAGCTGATCAGCGTGCGCGGCCGCACCCGCTCCAACCGGGCGGGCTCGACCGGCGCCTGCGGCCTGATCAACAGGACTTCGTGGCGGATCTGACTGAGCAGATCCTCCTCACGGGCCTCCGCGCGCGCCTCCTCCAGCGCCTCGTCGACGGCCCGCTTCTCGGCTCGTGCATGCGCCCGTACGGCCTTCTTGTCGGCCTCGTCCGGCAGGCTCGCGCCCTCTTCGTGGACCTCGGCACGGATCTGCTTGGCGTGCTTGGCGGCTTCCAGGACCGCCTCGCGCTCGCGCTGGGCACGCTCGCGTGCCAGCCTGCGCAGCGTCGCGCGCGTGGAGCGGGTCAGCGCGATCGGCTGGAGCATCGGCAGGCAGTCGGCCACGGTGTCGGGGCCGAGGACGCTCACCGCGGAGGCAACCGCCCGCTCGGCGCCCACCCGCAGGCCCAGCGTGGTCACCAGCTGGGCGACGTCCATGCGCAGCAGCAGATCACCGGCCGCGATCTCACCGCCGCGCAGGTCGGTGAGGATCACTCTGCCGGAACGATCCACCAGGATCGCGTCACCGGCCAGCCTGCGGTGCGCGATGCGCCGTGACTGCAGGGCGCGTAGCTGGTGCCAGGCGTTGAGCAGCAGCTCGTCGGTGATCTCCTCGTCGGCCAGCGAGTCCAGGGTGCGTCCGCCGGTGTGTTCGTAGACCAGCATGACGGCGTCGGGCCCGAGCTCGGAGGTGGCGATCAGCTTGGGCGCGTTGGCGCCGGCGGCGATCGCGGCGTAGGCGAGCAGCGCCTCCTGCTCCAGGGCCTGGCGCAGCGACTGCAGGCTGCTGCGGGTGGCGAAACCGCGCAGCGTCAGGTTGCGCCAGGCGCGGTAGAAGAAGCCCTGGGCCTGCTGTTCGCGGTCGACGACCGTGACGTCCAGCGGCGGGCCGTCCTCCAGGGTGACGAAGTAGCGCCGGCCGCGGTCGCCGTTCTCGGCGGCCTCCGGCGCCTCCTCGCGGGCGGCGCTGACGGGGTGGAAACCCACGGTCCGCAGGCCGGCCATCAGGGTGCGGCCGGTGGGGCGGACGTTGGGCGAGCCGACCGCGTACAGGGTGCCGTAGGCCACGGTCCAGCCGATGAGCACCGTCAGGATGATCGAGAACGGTGTCGTGTAGCCCGTGACGAGCATCGAGAAGGCGTCGAGGAGCAGCACGATCCACAGCACGGCCCGCCAGCGCGGCCTGCGGGACATGCCGACGGCTGTCATGTAGGCGATGACCGGGGCGAGGTAGCCGTGCACCGGGTCGGTCAGCGCGTGGATGTCGCCGGGGGAGGGCTGGGTGAGCGCCTCCTGGATGGAGTCGGGGGCGGCCTTGGCGACCCAGAGATCGGTGGCCAGCGTGACGCCGTGCGCGAGGACGGCCGCGAGAACGCCGTCCGCGATGCGCAGCCCGTCCCGCTTGATCAGCCGCTCGATCGCGAAGGCGACGGGCACCAGCAGGATCGCGATGCTGGAGGCCAGGCCGGCGATCTTGATGAGCAGGTCGGGCGCCTGCCCGGTGCCCTTGTTGATGTCCTGTTCGAGGCCGGAGGTGGTGCCGTGGGCGAACGCGGCGATGCCCAGCAGGACGACGACGGCGAGCACGCCCACCGCCAGCCGCATCAGGTCGGAGGGGCGGTGCACGCGCGCGGGGAGCAGCGGTTCGTCGCCCTCCACCTCGTCGATGTGCGTCACGTCACCTGCCTCGTCACCGCCGCGCGAGGCGTCCGGGGTGTCCCTGTTCTTCGTGCGCCGCACGGGCTGGTCGCCGTTCGTGGGCTCGTCGTCCTGGCCGGCGTTCGCGGGCTCGCGGCCCTCACCGGTGTATGCGGCCTCGCCGCTCTTGTCACCGCTGCCGTCACCACTGCCGCCGGTGCCCGGGCGCGACGCAGCGTCAGAGGTGCCCTCCGCGTCCCCGGGGTGCACGCCCTGCTGCTTCATCGCCTCTTCTTGATCTCGTATCACCGGTCACCGCCCGCACGATGGTGGCATGCCCCACCGACACACGGGGGCATCAGGGTGCAGATGCGGGTGAAGATGAGGGGGCGCACAGTCTGCCCGAAGCGCCCTCCAGGGCGGGGATCACCCACCGTGTGGAGTCGGTCACGCTGTCGGTGGGGTGGTGCAGGATGGGACGAATGAGCGAGCAGAGCCTGCCGGACGAGGCCCGTCCGGAGTACGCCGCCGCCCGCCCCGAGGACGCCGGCGCGCTCCCGGAGTACGCCGAGCGGGTCCTCGAGGTCGCCGAGCTGATCCCGCCGGGGCGCGTCATGACGTACGGGGATGTCGCCGAGTGGCTTGAGGAGGGCGGACCCCGCCAGGTCGGGCGGGTGATGTCGCTCTACGGGGGCGCCGTCCCGTGGTGGCGCGTGGTGCGGTCCGACGGGGTGCTGCTGCCGGGACACGAGCAGCGGGCGCTCGGGCACTACCGGGCGGAGGGCACACCGCTGAAGGAGGCGAGCCGGGCCGCGCAGGGGCATCTGCCGCGCCTCGACATGAAACGCGCGCGGTGGGACGGCGGCGGACGCGCTGACGCTCACATCTGACAGCTTCCGCCATGCAGCGCCCCCAGGTGTGACCTGTGACCCGTATGGGTGAACAAGGGCACAACCGTGGCATGACGTACGTTCGAGGGGCGAGGGACTCGCGTGGCGTGAGCGTCGCGAGCGTCGGAGGGGAAGAAGCGGAAGTCCTGCTTCCGCCCGACCGCCCGGCGTAGCGTCGCCTGCGCGCGTCCCCCTCGTCCCGAGGCCACCACCGTGCACGCGCGGGTGGTCGCACACCCAGCACACCCACCAGGACCGGCGAACCACGTGAGCTCCTCTTCCTCCACCAGGCGCCTGCCGCACCCCCAGGTGCGCCAGGGGAGCCGTGGCGCCTACCGACTCCTGCGTACCCCGCCACACCGTCCGGACCCCCCTCGTCTGGACGCCGCCCAGCGCGCCGTGGTTGACCACGACACCGGCCCGCTGCTGGTACTCGCAGGTCCCGGCACCGGGAAGACCACCACCCTCGTCGAGTCCGTCGCCGCCCGTGTCGCCCGCGGCGGCGACCCCGCGCGCGTGCTCGTGCTGACGTTCAGCCGCAAGGCCGCCGTCGAACTGCGCGACCGCATGGCGCTGCGCATGGGGGCGGCGCGCGCACCCAGGGCGACCACCTTCCACTCCTTCTGTTACGCCCTGGTCCGCGCCCACCAGGACAGCGAACTGTTCGCCGAGCCCCTGCGGCTGCTGTCCGGCCCCGAGCAGGACGTCACCGTCCGCGAGCTGCTCGCCGGCGAGATCGACCTGGAGAAGCTCGGCCTCGCGCACGTGCGCTGGCCGGACGAGCTGCGTGCCTGCCTGACCACGCGCGGCTTCGCCGACGAGGTCCGCGCCGTCCTCGCCCGCAGCCGGGAACTCGGACTCGGGCCCGACGCACTGGACGCCTTCGCGCGCCGCATCGGCCGCCCCGACTGGCGGGCGGCCGCCGCCTTCCTCGCCGAGTACCTGGACGTACTGGACCTGCAGGGCGTTCTCGACTACGCCGAACTGGTCCACCGCGCGGTGCTCCTCGCCCGCCGCCCGGAAGTCGCCCGCGAGCTGGCCGCCCGGTACGACGCCGTGTACGTCGACGAGTACCAGGACACCGACCCGGCGCAGGTACGGCTGCTGCGCGCGCTCGCCGGCGGCGGACGCGACCTCGTGGCCTTCGGCGACCCCGACCAGTCGATCTACGCCTTCCGGGGCGCCGACGTGAACGGCATCCTCGACTTTCCGCACGCCTTCCCGCGCGCGGACGGCCACCCCGCCCCCGTCGCGGTGCTGCGCACCTCCCGCCGCTCCGGCGCGGCACTGCTCGCCGCCACCCGGCTGATCACGCAGCGGATGCCGCTGACCCGGCTGCCCGCCGACAAGGTGCGTGCCCACCGCGAGCTGAGGCCGGTGCACGACGGCGGCCGCGTCGAGGTGTACACGTACCCGACGGCCGGCACGGAGCTGGACAACATCGCCGACATCCTGCGCCGCGCCCATCTGGAGGACGGCGTCCCCTGGCGTGACATGGCCGTCCTGGTGCGCGCGGGTGCGCGGACCATCCCGGCGGTCCGTCGCGCCCTCACCGCCGCGGGCGTCCCGCTGGACATCGACGGCGACGACCTGCCCCTGCGCCACGAACCAGCCGTGGCGCCCCTGCTGGCGGCCCTGCGGGCAGTTGCCATGGCGGAGGCCGATGGGGCCTCCGAGCTCCCCGGGCCCGGAGAGACCATTGAGTCCGGCGAAGCCGGCGAGATTGCTGAGACCGGCGAGACTCATGAGGCTGGCGAGGCGACGGAGGCCGACGCTCCGGAGGGTGCCGACGACGCCGAAGCACCGCAGGGCCCTGACGCCGACGCGCCGCAGGACCACGACGACGCGGACTCCTCCCACGACCCCGGCGACGACGCCCCCCAGGCCCCCGACAACGCACCCGTCGCGGCCCCCTGCTGGCTCGACACCGAGACCGCCCTCACCCTGCTCGCCTCCCCGCTCGCCGGCATGGACGCCGCCGACCTGCGCCGCCTCGGGCGCGCCCTGCGCGAGGAGGAACGCGCCGCCGGCAACCCGCTGCCGCCGCCCTCCGACGACCTGCTCGCCCGCGCCCTCGCCGAACCGGAACGGCTGGCCGTGCACGACCCGACGTACGCGCGTGGCGCCCAGCGCCTCGGTGCGCTGCTGCGCATGGCTCGCGAGCGCCTGGCAGGAGGCGGCACCGCCGAGGAGGCGCTGTGGGACCTGTGGGAGGGCACACCGTGGCCCGGGCGCCTGGAGCGGGCCGCCCGGCGCGGCGGCGCGGCCGGCCGCAACGCCGACCGCGACCTGGACGCGGTGTGCGCGCTGTTCGCGACCGCCGCGCGCGCGGAGGAGCGCACCGGCGGCCGGGGCGCGCTGAACTTCCTCGAACAGATCGAGGCGGAGGACATCGCCGCCGACACCCTCACCCGGCGCGCCGTGCGCACGGACGCCGTCCGGCTGATGACCGCGCACCGCTCCAAGGGACTGGAGTGGCGCCTGGTCGTCGTCGCGGGCGTCCAGGAGGGCCTGTGGCCGGACCTGCGCCGACGCGGCTCCCTGCTGGAGGCCGACCGCATCGGCCGCGACGGTCTCGCCCAGCCCCTCACCCCGGCGGCCCTGCTCGCCGAGGAGCGCCGCCTGTTCTACGTCGCCGCCACACGCGCGCGTGAACGCCTCGTAGTCACTGCGGTGAAGGCCCCCGCCGACGACGGCGACCAGCCCTCCCGTTTCCTCACCGAACTCGGTGTCGAGCCGAAGGACGTCACGGGCCGCCCGCGCCGTCCCCTGTCGGTCGCCGCCCTGGTCGCCGAGTTGCGGGCCACCACCGTCGACCCGCGGGTCTCGGACGCCCTGCGGAAGGCCGCCGCACAGCGCCTGGCCCGCCTCGCCGCGCTCGCCGACCAGGACGGCCGCCCGCTGGTGCCGTCCGCGCATCCCTACCGCTGGTGGGGCATGTGGGACCCCACCGAGTCCAAGGTGCCGCTGCGCGACCGCGACCAGCCCGTCGTGCTGTCCGGCAGCGCCCTGGACCAGCTCGCCAACACGTGCGCCCTGCAGTGGTTCCTGGGCCGCGAGGTCAAGGCCGACGCCCCCGCGACCGCCGCCCAGGGCTTCGGCAACGTCGTTCACGTCCTCGCCGACGAGGTCGCCTCCGGGCACACCCCGGCCGACCTCGCCGTGCTGATGGAACGCCTGGAGACGGTGTGGAACGCGCTCGCCTTCGACGCGCCGTGGAAGTCGCAGCAGGAGAAGGAGAACGCGCGCGTGGCGCTGGAACGCTTCCTGCAGTGGCACGTCATGGACCGCGGCGGCCGCACCCCGGTGGCCAGCGAGCACGACTTCGACGTCACCCTGGAGGCGGGCGAGTACGCGGTGCGCATCCGCGGCCAGATGGACCGCGTGGAGGCCGACGGGGACGGTCGCGCCTACGTCGTCGACTTCAAGACCGGCAAGCAGGCCCCCAGCTCCGCCGAAGTGGCCCGCCACCCGCAGCTCGCCGTCTACCAGCTCGCCGTCCGCGAGGGCGCCGTCGACGAGGCCTTCGACGGGGTGCGCCCCGAGCCGGGCGGCGCGGAGCTGGTCCAGCTGCGGCAGGGCGCCGCGAAACGGGACGGCGGTGAGGCGCTGCCCAAGGTGCAGGCGCAGGAGCCGCCGGCGGGGGAGTGGGTCGGTGAGCTGCTGGCCACGGCGGCCGGCAAGGTGCTCGACGAACGGTTCGCACCGACCGCCGGCCAGCACTGCACGCACTGCGCGTTCCGGGCCTCGTGCAGCGCCCGGCCGGAGGGCCGGCACGTCGTCGAGTGATCGGCGTGACGTACCGCACCTTCCCTGCTGACCTGCGCTTCCTCTGCCCCGGAAGGTGAGGCGGGCCCCCGCTGTCAGTGGCCGCCGCTAGCCTCTTTCGAGTGTCCGCACGCATTACCGACCCCGAGCAGCTCAAAGAGCTCCTCGGCATCCCGTTCACCCCGGAGCAGACGGCCTGCATCACCGCGCCGCCCGCCCCGCAGGTGATCGTGGCCGGCGCCGGATCCGGCAAGACCACGGTGATGGCGGCGCGCGTGGTGTGGCTGGTCGGCACCGGCCAGGTCGCCCCCGAGCAGGTCCTGGGCCTGACGTTCACCAACAAGGCGGCGGGCGAACTCGCCGAACGCGTCCGCAAGGCGCTGATCAAAGCCGGTGTCACCGACCCCGATCACATCGACCCGGACAACCCGCCCGGCGAGCCGGTGATCTCCACCTACCACGCCTTCGCCGGCCGCCTGCTGACCGACCACGGCCTGCGCCTCGGCCTGGAGCCCACCTCCCGCCTGCTCGCCGACGCCAGCCGCTTCCAGCTCGCCGCGCGGGTGCTGCGCGAGGCCCCCGGCCCCTACCCGGCGCTCACCCGCTCCTTCCCCGACCTGGTCAGCGACCTGCTCGCGCTCGACGCCGAACTCGCCGAACACCTCGTACGCCCCGAGGCGCTGCGCGCCCACGACGCCGAGCTGCTGCTCACCCTGCGCGGCGCCAAGCTCTCCAACGCCGACCTGCGCAAGGTCCCCGAGACCGCTGAGGCCCGCCGGGAACTGACCGACCTGGTCCGGCGCTACCGCGGCGCCAAACGCGAACGGGACCTGCTCGACTTCGGCGACCAGATCGCGCTGGCCGCACAGCTCGGCGGACTGCCCGAGGTGGGAAGGCTGCTGCGCGAGGAGTTCCGCGTGGTGCTCCTCGACGAGTACCAGGACACCTCCGTCGCCCAGCGCGTGATGCTCGCCGGCCTCTTCGGCGGCGGCACCGGGCATCCGGTCACCGCCGTCGGCGACCCCTGCCAGGCCATCTACGGCTGGCGCGGCGCCTCCGTCGCCAACCTCGACGACTTCCCCGACCACTTCCGGCGCGCCGACGGCCGCCCCGCCACCCGGCAGGCGCTCAGCGAGAACCGCCGCAGCGGCGGCCGCCTCCTCGACCTCGCCAACCGCCTCGCCGAGCCGCTGCGCGCGATGCACGCGGGTGTGGAGGCCCTGCGTCCGGCCCCGGGCGCCGAACGCGACGGCATGGTCCGCTGCGCCTTGCTGCCCACCCACGCCGAGGAGATCGACTGGATCGCCGACTCCATCGCCCACCTCGTGCACACGGGCACCGCGCCCGGCGAGATCGCCGTCCTGTGCCGTACGGCGAACGACTTCGCCGAGATCCAGGGTGCCCTCGTCGCACGGGACGTCCCCGTCGAGGTCGTCGGCCTGTCCGGCCTGCTGCACCTGCCCGAGGTCGCCGACCTGGTCGCCGTGTGCGAGGTCCTCCAGGACCCCGGCGCCAACGCCGCCCTGGTGCGCCTGCTCACCGGCCCGCGCTGGCGCATCGGCCCCCGCGACCTGGCGCTGCTGGGCCGCCGCGCCCGGCTGCTGGTGTCCCACACGCGCGTGGGCGACGGCGACGACCCGGACCGGCGTCTCGCCGAAGCGGTCGAGGGAGTCGACCCGTCGGAGGTGATATCGCTCGCTGACGCCCTCGACACCTTCCTCGAAACGCCCATGGCGGAGGACGACGACGGGCTGCCGTTCTCCCCGGACGCGCGCGTGCGCTTCGCCCGCCTCGCCGCCGAACTGCGCGACCTGCGCCGCTCCCTGTCCGATCCGCTCATGGACGTCCTGCACCGGGTCCTCGCCGTCACCGGCCTGGAGGTGGAGCTGTCCGCGTCCCCGCACGCGCTGGCCGCCCGCCGCCGCGAGACGCTGTCGAACTTCCTCGACGTCGCCGCCTCCTTCGCCGCCAACGACAGCGAGGCCACCCTGCTGGCCTTCCTCGGCTTCCTGCGCACCGCCGCCCAGTACGAAAAGGGCCTCGACAACGCCCTGCCCGGCGGGGAGAACACCGTCAAGGTGCTCACCGCGCACAAGTCCAAGGGCCTGGAGTGGGACGTCGTCGCCGTCCCCGGACTGGTCACCGGCACCTTCCCCAGCGGGCAGGGGCGTGAGAAGTGGACCGCGCAGGCCAAGGTGCTGCCGCACGCCCTGCGCGGCGACGCTGACACCCTGCCCGACGTGGAGGCGTGGGACGCGCGCGGCATGAAGGCCTTCCACGAGGCCATGAAGGACCACCAGCACACCGAGGAACTCCGCCTCGGATATGTCACCTTCACCCGCCCCCGCTCCCTGCTGCTGGGCTCCGGCTACTGGTGGGGCCCCACCCAGAAGAAACCGCGCGGCCCGTCCGACTTCCTGCTCGCCCTGTACGAGCACTGCGCCGCCGGGTACGGCGAGATCGAGGCGTGGGCCGACGAGCCCGAGGAGGGCGAGGAGAACCCCGCCCTGCAGCGGGCCGGGACCGAGCAGGCGTGGCCGCTGCCCCTGGACGAGGCCGCTCTCGCCCGCCGCCGGGCCGCCGCCGCCACGGTCCTCGCCCACCTCGACGCCCTCGCCGCGGGTGAGGCGACGGCCACGCACGACCCGGACACGTACGGCGACCCGGACTGGCCGCCGCCACCCGAGAACGACGAGCCGCCGTACGACGAACCGCTCCAGGACGCCCCGGCCGACGACGAGCCGCCGTATGACGAGTCCCCGTACGACGAACCCGACCCGTTCGCGGACGACACGGACTGGGACGCGTGGCCCGCCGAGCGTCCGACGGTGCCTCACCAGGCCACGGCGCCCGAGCCTCCCGCCACCCGGGCCGCCGGGTCCGACGCGCCGGACCGCCTCGCCCCCGAGGGCCCCCTCACCCCGGAGGAGGCCCGCGTCGTCGCCTCCTGGGACCGTGACCTCGACGCCCTCACCGGTGAACTCCTGCGCGCCCGCGAGGCCGTCACCGACGTACCCCTGCCCGCGTCGCTGACCGCCTCGCAGCTGCTGCATCTGGCCGCCGACCCGGACGGCTTCGCGCAGGAGCTGGCGCGCCCCATGCCGCGTCCCCCGCAGCCGGCCGCCCGCCGGGGCACCCGCTTCCACGCGTGGGTGGAGGCCCGCTTCGAGGCGCTGACGCTGCCCCTGCTGGAGCCGGACGAGCTGCCCGGCAGCGACGCCGAGATCGCCGACGAACGCGATCTGCAGGCCCTCAAGGACGCCTTCGAACGCACCGAGTACGCCCACCGCACCCCCTACCGCGTGGAGGCGCCCTTCCAGCTGTCCCTGGCCGGACGCGTGATCCGCGGCCGCATCGACGCCGTCTACCGGAACGGCGCCGGGGACGACGTGACGTACGAGATCGTCGACTGGAAGACCAACCGCCACCGTGACGCGGACCCTCTCCAGCTCGCCGTCTACCGGCTGGCCTGGGCCGAGCAGCAGGGCGTCGATGTGGAATCGGTCACGGCGGCGTTCGTGTACGTGCGTACCGGACAGGTCGTGCGACCGGACGATCTGCCGGACCGCGCCGCGCTGGAGCGGATCCTCGTGGCGGAACCGGCCGCCGAGGCCGGAACGCGTACGTGAAGGTGTGACGAACCGCCCAGCCAGGAGGTCACCGGGTGCCGATAGGCTCGTGACCATGAGCCAGACCCCGGACAGCGCCGTCCGCCAGTACATCGAGCAGCACCGTGCCGCCTTCCTCGACGACCTGTCCGCGTGGCTGCGCATCCCGTCCGTGTCGGCCCAGCCCGACCATGCTCCCGATGTAATCCGCAGCGCCGACTGGCTCGCCGCCAAGCTGAAGGAGACCGGCTTCCCGACCGCCGAGGTCTGGCCGACCCAGGGCGCGCCCGCCGTCTTCGCCGAGTGGCCCTGTGACGACCCCCAGGCCCCCACCGTCCTCGTCTACGGCCATCACGACGTGCAGCCCGCCGCCCGCGAGGACGGCTGGGACAGCGAGCCGTTCGAGCCGGTCGTGCGCGACGGCCGCCTGTACGCGCGGGGCGCCGCCGACGACAAGGGCCAGGTCTTCTTCCACAGCCTCGGAGTGCGTGCCCACCTCGCTGCGACCGGCCGCAGCGCCCCGGCCGTCCACCTCAAGCTGCTGATCGAGGGCGAGGAGGAATCCGGCTCCCCGCACTTCCGCGCCCTCGTCGAGGAGCGCGCCGGCCGGCTCGCCGCCGACACCGTGATCGTCTCCGACACCGGCATGTGGGCCGAGGACACCCCGACGGTGTGCACCGGCATGCGCGGCCTCGCCGAGTGCGAGATCCGCCTGTACGGCCCGGACCAGGACATCCACTCCGGCTCCTTCGGCGGTGCCGTGCCCAACCCGGCCACCGTCGCCGCCCGCCTGGTCGCCGCGCTGCACGACGAGCACGCACGCGTGGCGATCCCCGGCTTCTACGACGGTGTCGTCGAGCTGACCGACCGCGAGCGCGAACTGTTCGCCGAGCTGCCCTTCGACGAGCAGCGCTGGCTGGGCACGGCCAAGTCGTACGCCGGCCACGGCGAGGCGGGCTACTCCACCCTGGAGCGCATCTGGGCCCGCCCCACCGCCGAGGTCAACGGCATCGGCGGCGGCTACCAGGGCCCCGGCAGCAAGACGATCATCCCGTCCTCGGCGATGGTGAAGCTCACCTTCCGGATGGTCGCAGGCCAGGACCCCACGCACATCGAGAAGGTGGTCCGCGCCTGGGCCGCCGATCAGGTGCCGGCCGGGATCCGCCAGGAGATCGCCTTCGGCGGCGCCACGCGCCCGTGTCTGACCCCGCTGGACCACCCGGCGCTGCAGTCCGTCGTGCGCGCCATGAGCCGCGCCTTCGAGCAGCCCGTCCGCTTCACCCGCGAGGGCGGCTCCGGACCGGCCGCGGACCTGCAGGAGGTCCTCGGCGCCCCGGTGCTGTTCCTCGGCATCTCCGTCCCGTCCGACGGCTGGCACGCCCCGAACGAGAAGGTCGAGCTGGACCTGCTCTTCAAAGGTGTCGAAACCAGTGCGTACCTGTGGGGCGAGCTGGCGGCCGCCCTGCGTGATGCGCCCTGACCCGGTGCGCCCCACCGGGCGCCCTCGCGCCGGAGGCACACTGTAAGCACCGCCCGCCGAGCCCGTCCGGACCCGGTCGCCGCATGTCGTAACGAACCGCTGAACCGCCCGCCGACCCAAACCGTTCCACCGGGGGAGTTGGAAGCACCCGTGACCACCTGGACCGACCACACCGCCGACCGACCGATCTCGCTCACCGCGCCCAGCGGCATCGACCGCGCCGCCCACCACCGGCTCGACGAGGCCTGGCTCGCAGCGGCGTGGAGCCACCCCTCGACGCGCTGCTTCGTGGTCTCCGGCGGCCAGGTCCTCATAGACGAGACGCCCGACGGCCGCACCGAGCTCGTCATGACGCCCTCGTTCGAGGCCCCCCTCACCGAGGCGCACCGCTACTTCCTCGGCATCGACGAGGACGGCGTCAGCTACTTCGCCCTGCAGAAGGACGCGCTGCCCGGGCGGATCGACCAGTCCGCGCGCCCGGCCGGCCTGCGCGAGGCCGGACTGCTGCTCTCCCCGCGCGACGCGGGGCTGATGGTGCACGCCGTCGGCCTGGAGAACTGGCAGCGCACCCACCGCTTCTGCTCCCGCTGCGGCGAACGCACCGTCATCGCCGCCGCCGGGCACATCCGCCGCTGCCAGGCCTGCGGCGCCGAGCACTACCCGCGCACCGACCCGGCCGTGATCATGGCGGTCACCGACGAGCAGGACCGTATCCTGCTCGGCCGGCAGATGCACTGGCCAGAAGGCCGCTTCTCCACGCTGGCCGGCTTCGTCGAGCCCGGCGAGTCCATCGAGCAGGCCGTGCGCCGCGAGGTGAACGAGGAGGTCGGCGTCAGCGTCGGGCCCGTGGAGTACGTCGCCAGCCAGCCCTGGCCGTTCCCGTCCAGCCTGATGCTCGGCTTCATGGCCCGCGCCACCTCGACCGCCATCGACGTCGACGGCGACGAGATCCACGAGGCCCGCTGGTTCTCCCGCGACGAGCTGACGGCCGCCTTCGAGACGGGCGAGGTCATGCCCCCGTACGGCATCTCCATCGCCGCCCGCCTGATCGAGCTGTGGTACGGCAAGCCGCTCCCGACGCGGAGCGTGTGACGCACGACTGGCGCACGACCGGCATGACGAAGGGGTGGCCGTCCCGCACCGGGACGGCCACCCCTTTGTCTTTCGCCGCGATCGTGGGACGAACCGCTTACGCGCCGATCCTCTGCTTCACCTGAGCCAGCGACGGGTTCGTGAGCGTCGAACCGTCAGGGAAGAGCACCGTCGGCACCGTCTGGTTTCCGCCATTCGCCTTCTCGACGAAGGCCGCGGACTCCGGGTCCTGCTCGATGTTGATCTCGGTGTACGCGATGCCCTCGCGGTCCAGCTGGCTCTTCAGCCGGCGGCAGTAGCCGCACCAGGTGGTGCTGTACATCGTCACAGTGCCCAGCATGTCGTCGTGCTCCTTCGGCGGCTCGGGGATCAGGTGCTCGCTGTGGGAGAACGTACTTGAAAGGGCCACCATTCCCGCAGCCGGTGCCGACCCGGGGGTGACGCCCGTCGCACCGGCCACCGTGACGCCCGTCGCATTCATAGGACTGCGGGCCCCTCCCTGTGGACAACCGCCGCTCCCGTCCCGGACGACCTGGCAGCATGGCCATGTGACAGCAGCAACGCATTCCCCCCTCTTCCCGCAGGTACCGGACTCGGCCGACGCGGTGCTCGAAGGGCTCGACCCCGAGCAGCGCGAGGTGGCGACCGCGCTGCACGGACCGGTGTGCGTGCTGGCCGGAGCCGGGACGGGCAAGACGCGCGCGATCACCCACCGCATCGCCTACGGGGTGCGCGCCGGCATCCTCCAGCCGTCCAGCGTGCTCGCCGTCACCTTCACCAACCGGGCCGCGGGCGAGATGCGCGGCCGGCTCCGCCAGCTCGGCGCCCAGGGCGTGCAGGCCCGCACGTTCCACTCCGCCGCCCTGCGGCAGCTGCAGTACTTCTGGCCGAAAGCGATCGGTGGCTCCATGCCCCGGCTCGTCGACCGCAAGATCCAGCTCGTCGCCGACGCGGCCGCCGCCTGCCGCCTCCGCCTCGACCGCGGCGAGCTGCGCGACGCCACCGCCGAGATCGAGTGGTCCAAGGTCACCCAGACCGTCCCCGCCGACTACGCGCTCGCCGCAGCCAAAGCCGGCCGCGAAACCCCCCGGAACCCGGCCGAGATCGTCCAGCTGTACGCCGCCTACGAGGACCTCAAACGGCAGCGCGCCGTGATCGACTTCGAGGACGTGCTGCTGCTGACCGTCGCCGTCCTGCAGGACCGGCACGACATCGCCGAGCAGGTCCGCGCCCAGTATCAGCACTTCGTCGTCGACGAGTACCAGGACGTCAGCCCTCTCCAGCAGCGCCTGCTGGAGCTGTGGCTCGGCGACCGGGACTCCCTGTGCGTCGTCGGCGACGCCAGCCAGACCATCTACTCCTTCACCGGCGCCACCCCCGACCACCTGCTGGACTTCCGGCTGCGGTATCCCGGCGCCACCGTGGTCAAGCTGGTGCGCGACTACCGCTCCACCCCGCAGGTCGTCCGCCTCGCCAACGGCCTGCTCGCCCAGGCCAGCGGGCGCGCCGCCGACCACCGTCTGGAGCTGGTCTCCCAGCGGGCGCCGGGCCCGGAGCCGGTGTTCGCCGAGTACACCGACGAGCCCGCCGAGGCCGAGGGCTGTGCGCGCCGCATCCGCGAGCTGCTCGACGCCGGCGTCCCGGCGAGCGAGATCGCCGTCCTGTTCCGCACCAACGCCCAGTCCGAGACCTACGAGCAGGCCCTCGCCGACGCCGGCGTGCCCTACCAGCTGCGCGGCGCCGAGCGGTTCTTCGACCGCCCCGAGGTGCGCAAGGCGGGCATGGCCCTGCGCGGCGCGGCGCGCTTCGGCGGGAACGACTCCGCCCTCGACGAAGCCGTGGACCTGCCCTCCCTGGTGCGGGCCGTGCTCTCCGGCGAGGGCTGGACCTCCGAGCCCCCGGCCGGCTCCGGCGCGGTCCGCGAGCGCTGGGAGTCACTGGCCGCCCTGGTCCACCTCGCCCAGGACTTCGCCGCCGCCATACCCGGCGCCACCCTCGCCGACCTGGTCGCCGAGCTGGACGAGCGGGCCGGCGCCCAGCACGCCCCGACCGTGCAGGGCGTCACGCTCGCCTCCCTGCACTCCGCCAAGGGCCTGGAGTGGGACGCCGTCTTCCTGGCCGGTGTCGCCGAGGGCATGATGCCGATCACCTACGCCCGCACCGACGAGCAGATCGAGGAGGAGCGCCGGCTGCTCTACGTCGGCGTCACCCGCGCCCGCGAGCGCCTTTATGTCTCCTGGGCGCTCTCCCGCTCGCCCGGCGGCCGTCCCAGCCGCCGCCCCAGCCGGTTCCTGGACGGGCTGCGCCCCGGATCGTCCGGTGCCGCCGGCCGTGGCGGTGCCGGTGGTGCCGGTGGTGCCGGAGGCGCCGGTGGTGTGGAGCGGGGCTTCGGCACCGGCGGCCGTACGGCGGCCGAGCCCGCGCCCCGGCGCAGAGCGCGCACCCCGGCCCGCTGCCGGGTGTGCGGACGTACCCTCATCGACGCCGGTGAGATGAAGCTGATGCGCTGCGAGGACTGCCCCTCCGACATGGACGAGGGCCTGTACGAGCGGCTCCGGGACTGGCGGGCGGAACAGGCCCGGCTCAGCGGCCAGCCGGCGTTCTGCGTCTTCACCGACCGCACCCTCATGGCGATCGCGGAAGCCGTGCCCGACGACGAGCGGGAGCTGTCGCGCATCCCCGGCGTGGGAGCCCGCAAGCTGGGCCGCTACGGCGCCGACGTCCTGGCCATCTGCGCAGGCCGGGACCCGGGCCAGGGCGGTGCGGCAGACAAGATCGACGACTGATGCGAACTCGTCGAAAAAATAGTTTGCACATGCCCCAGCAATCCCCATAGGTTCTTAGGCACGGGAACAGCGGCCTTCTCAAAGGCCCTGACGCCGTGTTGTACTTGCATATCCGTTGGACTGGTTCATCCCAGTCCTTGAGACGCCGAGAGGAGGCGAGTCCAGTGATCACCATCAACGCCAACTACACCAGCACCACGGCCAAAATGACCGATCCCGCGGCCGTCTCCCTGTGCATCCTCGGCGCCTCGAACCAGGGCACCGGTCTGTCCGGCATTCGTGCCGTCCGCCCGGCGTCCTCCCCTGCCCTCGCGGGTCTTCCGGTCCGCGAGCGCAGTGAGCGACCGACCAAGGCACTGGAAGCAGCAGTAGTGGCACAGGCGCAGGCCTATGCCTTTACGGCGACCGGTGCCGGTATGCGGAAGCAGACGACGCAGCACCACCTGATGTGGGCCTTCCGTGGGCCAGAACCCTGGAGTGATCCAGCCTGATTCGATCAGGCCGGCGCCTTCAGGGCCGCGGAACCCCATCCGGGATCCGCGGCCCTTCTGTTTTTCCCCGAACGGGGACGGCAGAGCGAAGGGGCCTCGGGACAAGAAAAGAACCCGGTACCAGCCGCCACCCGGCCAACAGGCCGGAACGACCAGACGAGGAAGACGATCCGTGCAACTCGAAGCGCACGCCCCGTCCGTACCGCCTTCCGACACGATCCCCAAGCCCGGCTCCACGGAGGACCCCGCCTTGACCCCGCTCACCGCGCTCACCGCGCTCGACGACGCCATCGAGAACCTGGGCGTACCCGTCCCGTGCCGTTCCTACGACCCGGAGGTCTTCTTCGCCGAGTCGCCCGCGGACGTGGAGTACGCCAAGTCCCTGTGCCGCACCTGCCCGCTGGTCGAGGCCTGTCTCGCCGGCGCCAAGGAGCGGCGCGAGCCCTGGGGCGTCTGGGGTGGCGAGCTGTTCGTCCAGGGTGTCGTCGTCGCCCGGAAGCGGCCGCGTGGCCGCCCGCGCAAGAACCCGGTCACCGCATGAACACCACAGGAACGATCGACCGTCCCCTCACGCACGACCCCCAGAAGCAGGCCCCGATGAAGCCGTCCACCAGCGAGCCCACCGGCTCCGCGATCGAAGACCTCACCACCCCCGGCGCGCCCGACTCGCGCCAGAACAGGACCCGAGAGATGCAACTCATCCCAGAAGCCCTGGCACGTGCGCATATGCACGAGCGACTGCGGGAGGCCGAGCGGGACCGCCAGGCCGTGCGCCTGGCGGCCGCCCAGCGGATGCAGCGCCGGGCCGAGCGCGCATCGCTGCGCGCCCGCCGCGCGCTCGCCATGGCGGTCATGCACTGACGCGGTCATGTACTGACGCGGTCAGGCACTGATCCGGCCGCGCCGGGGTGCCACCGCCCACGGGCGGTGGCACCACCACGGCCCGTGCCACCGCCGCCGCAGCGGCACTCCTGACAACAGCGGCCTCCCGTACCGGGAGGCGTGGCTCCCCGTGGGGGCCGGTCCGTCCACCACGGACCGGCCCCGCGGGCGTTGTACCCGGCGGTCACCCGGTCCGGGCGCTATCGTCACCGGATGACGAGCCTTCCCGGCAGCGGTGACAGGGCCGAGGGCGACAGCTCCCCGGCGGAGCCCCGGCCCCCGGTGTGTGCCCGCTGCGGCACCACGGCCACCGAACCGCAGCCCACCACATGGACCTTCTCCGTGGAGAACGGCGTCCGCCGCTACTTCTGCGACGCCTGTTCCCGGGAGAACCTCCGCGCCATCGAGGGCCGCCTGGACTCGTCCTGGTGGTGACGGGGCCGACCTGGTGGTGACCGGCCCCGCCCGGTGGTGATCCCCGGTGCGTGTCCCTACGCCTGCGCCGCCGGCTTCTCCTCGTCCGCGCCGTCCTCCGGCACGAACCCCGGCAGCCACTCCTCCAGTTCGTCGCGCAGCCGGACGGTCGCACCGAGTTGGCACAGCACGCCGATGGTGCTCAGCGTCACCCGGTGTATCAGGAGATAGGCCGGCGGGAGGTTGAGCCGCTTGCCCAGCTGGTAGGCGGGGGAACGCGGGTCGGCGACGCGGGCGGCCTGACTGCGCATCCAGCCGCGGCTGAAGGTGAACTCCTCCACCTGGGCCGGCTCGATGATCGGCAGCAGATAGTCCAGGACCGCCTCCGGGTCCAGGTCGATCGACTCCTTGACGAAACCCTCCGTGCACAGCAGCTCGTAGACCGCCTCGGCCTCGCCGTCGAGCGTCATCCGCAGGGAGTCGCCGATCGTCGTGGGCAGTCCGCCTGGCAGCCGGTCGACGGTGCCGAAGTCCAGCACGCCCAGGCGCCAGTCGTCCTCACCATCCGGACCGCCGGGCAGCAGACGGAAGTTGCCCGGGTGGGGGTCGGCGTGCAGCAGACCGGTGCGCGCGGGGCCGGAGAACAGGAAGCGGGCCAGCAGCTGCCCGGCGCGGTCCCGCTGCTCCTGCGTGCCGTCGGCGATCACTTCCGACAGCGGGACGCCGTCCATCCACTCGGTGACGAGGACCTGCTCGCACTGGTGGACCACCGCCGGGACGACCACGTCCGGATCGCCCGCGAACTCCTCCGCGTGCACCTCCTGGGCCTGGGCCTCCAGGCCGTAGTCCAGCTCCTCGGAGACGCGGTCCTTCAACTCCGTGATCAGCGGCTTGATGTCCATGCCCGGCACGAGCGGACCCAACAACCGGGCGAACCGGCTCAGTTGGTTCAGATCGGAGAGCAGGGCCTCACCGGCGCCCGGGTACTGCACCTTGACCGCGACCTCACGGCCGTCGTGCCACACCCCCCGGTGCACCTGGCCGATCGAGGCCGCCGCGGCCGGCTTGTCCTCGAACTCCTCGAACAGCTCGTGCCAGTCCTCGCCGAGCTGCTCGCGCAGTACGGCGTGCACGGTGCGGGTCGGCATGGGCGGCGCCGCGTCCTGCAGCTTGGTCAGGGCGGCACGGTAGGGCCCGGCGATCTCCTCGGGCAGCGCCGATTCGAAGACGGACATCGCCTGCCCGAACTTCATCGCCCCGCCCTTCAGCTCGCCGAGCACCTTGAACAGCTGCTCCGCCGTTCGCTGCTGCAGCTCGCGGCCGACGATCTCCGCGGACTCGCCCACGATCCGCTTGCCCAGCCCCCAAGTCGCCCGGCCTGCGAAGCCGAGCGGGAGCGCGGCGAGCTTGGCGGTCCGGGTGACCGCCTTCCGGGGAAGATCAGACATGCGCCCTCCAAGTCCCAGCCGGCCGCGCCGCGCGTGCCTGACGGCGTACCCGAATCGACGACCGTTGCACAGCCATTGTCTCGTGCGCTACCCCGTCCTCTAAGACCCGTTCCCCTTCGGCTTTCGCCGGGCTCCGCCGGACCGCGGCGCAGGAGCATTCCGGGTGAGGCCACACCGGTCGCGCGTGCCACTGCAGCCCCGGCAGGGACACCTCCCAGCGAGTGTCCGCCGCGGCGGTGGAGCGCCGGTCGAGGAAGGCGAGCGCGTGCGCGGCGGCCAGCCCGGCGACCGTGGTGGCGAGGGTCACGTCGCAGGGCCGCACGGGGCGCTGCCGACCGGAGCGCCATTGGGCGATCATGCGAGGCCAGGCCGGGTCCCGGTCGGTCCGGTCCCGGTCCAGGCAGCCCGCGCAGGCACTCTCGCCGGGCAGGACGAGGGGGCCGACCACACCGGTCGCCTCCACCACGCCCGCATACAGATGGGGGGTGCCGGAGGAGACGAGCGCGTCCGCCGCGGACGGGGCGGGCGCGTGCACGGCGACGTCGTCACGCGGGGCGATGATCACCAGCGACAGCATCGGCTCGTCGTCCTCGAGACGGGAGCGTGCGGTGCGGCGCGGTGGCCGGTCGGGGGCGGCTCGGCGCGTGGCGCGGCGGGTCGCCTCGTCTCGCCGCTCGCCGACCGCTTCCACGGGCACGCCGCCGGGCGTGACGTCCCCCGGCTCGACCCGGCCGGTGTCGCGGACGTCGACCTCGCCGACGCCCGCCGCGGACAGCAGCGCGGCCACGGTTGACCCCACCCGCCCGGCTCCGCGCACCTGCACCCGCAGACTGCGGCGGGCGGCGAGCAGAGAGATCGCCTCGCCCGGTTCGGACGTCGTCAGCGACAGCGACTCCAGGTCCGGCCGCAGCCGGTCGAGGACGTCCTTCTTGGTGCGCAGCGCCGCCGCGGCCCGGCCGCCGCCGCGCGCGTCGTCGAGCAGGCCGGCCTGCGTCAGCCGCTCCACCAGCCGGTCGACATGGCCGTCGGGCAGATCCATGCGGGGTGCCTGCTCCCGCAGCAGAGGCAGCCCGCGGGTGCCGTCGAGCAGTTCGAGGAAGCTGCCCGTCGCCGTGTCCACCGGGCCCAGCGTCATCGCGTGCGCCGGTGTCATCCCGAACTGCACGGTGTTCAGATCGCGCCAGCCGCGCCGCAGCGCGGGTTTCACCACTGGATGCATGACAGGCCCCCGTAGCCCGAGAAAGGTCGGCAAGGTCACAAAGCAAGGTCCCGGTGCCGGCGGGGCGGGGGCGTGGGGGCGTCCTCGCCCCGCCGACGCATGCCAGCATGCCCGGCCCCGCGGCCCGGCGCCGAAAGTTGTCCACAGGCGAAGGTATTCGTCGTACTGGTCATGCGGATCAATCCGCGTACTGGTCGTACGGATCAATCCATCACATCGTCGTACACGCCGGTCGTACAAATCCGGCGCTCGGTGGGGCATCGGAACACAACCGTTCGGGAGCCGGGACTTCCACCGTGTGCAGAGGGTAACGTCGGGGCGTGTCCGCCGACCCCCTCCACCGCGCCGGAGCACCTCAGCGCAGCACTACGAGCCCGCCGACCGCCGGCTCGGGGACGAACGCGATCGAGGTGCGCAGAAGCAGTCGCCGACGCCGTACGGTCTCCGCCTATCGCGAGGGCGACCGCACCATCGTGCTCATCCCCGCCCGCATGTCCGAGGCCGAGGAGCGGCGCTGGGTCACTGTCATGCTCGACAAGCTGGCCGCCCAGGAGAGCAAGCGGAAGCTGGGTGACACCGAGCTGGCCGAGCGCGCCGAGCACCTGTCGGCGCAGTACTTCGGCGGGCGCGCCCGCCCCACCTCCGTGCGCTGGGTCACCAACCAGAACACCCGCTGGGGCTCCTGCACCCCCGCCGAGGGCAGCATCCGCCTGTCGCACCGGCTGCAGGGCATGCCGGAGTACGTCGTCGACTACGTCCTGCTGCACGAGCTTGCCCATCTGCTGGTGCCGGGCCACGGCCCGGACTTCTGGCGGCTGCTCGACGCCTATCCGCGCACCGAGCGGGCCCGCGGCTACCTCGAGGGCGTGGTCGCCGCCGAGCGGCTGCCGCACGTGCCCGGTGCGCGCGGAGAGTGATCACGCCGACCGTCTGTGCTGCAGCCCGGCGGTCGTTGTGTAGCGGGTCTGTACCGGCCTGCGTCGATGTCCGGGTTTGCCGTTAGCCTGGCGCGACGCACTCGCAATTCGGGATGGGGGACGGTCGTAACGCATGCCCAGGGAATTCCAACGCGGCCACAAGGCCAGGATCAGTGACCTCACCGCGGGCACGGATCTGTACGTCGGCGTGCAGATCTCCGCCCCCGGGCTGAGCTTCGACATCAGCTGCTTCGGCCTGGACGCCACCGAGCGGCTCTCCGACGACCGGTACTTCGTCTTCTTCAACCAGCCGAAGTCCCCGGAGGAGGCCATCCAGCTGCTGGGCTCCCAGGCGGGCGACACGGAGTCCTTCCGTGTCACGCTCGACAAGATCCCCCCGCACATCCAGAAGCTGTCCTTCACGGCGACCATCGACGGCGCCGGGCAGATGGCGCACATCAACCCCGGATATCTGCGGATCGTCGCCGGCGGCGAGGAGGTGGCCCGCTACTCCTTCACCGGCGCGGAGTTCTCCACCGAACGCGCCGTGATGCTGGGCGATCTGTACCTGAAGGACGTGTGGCGGTTCGCCGCCGTCGGACAGGGCTTCGACGGCGGTCTGGAGGCGCTGCTGAAGAACTTCGGCGGCGAGGTGCTCGAGGAGGAGACGCCCGCCGAGCCGCAGCCGCACCCGCAGCCGCAGTCGCAGTCGCAGCCCGGTGCCGCTCCCGGCTTCGCCCCGCCCGCGTTCGGCGCGCCCGCGGGTCCCGCAGCGACCCCGGCCCCCGCACCGGCCCCGGCTCCCGCCCCCGCCCCGCAGGGCTACGCGCCGCCGCCGGGAGCCACGCCGCCCCCGGTCCCCGCCCCGGCGCCCGACCCGTCCCTGCACGCGCAGCCCACCATCATCGCGCCCCTGACGCCCCACGGCAGCAACCCGCACACACCCCCGCCGCCGCCCCCGCCGGCCCCCTACCCGGGACCGAACGTGCCCCACGGCCCGCACCCCGGGCAAGCGACCATGCCCCTGCCGCCCGGCTACGCCCAGCACCAGGCCCCGCACTCCCCGCCCCCGCCGCCCGGTTACGGCCAGCAGCCACCCGGGCCCCCCGGTTACGGGCAGCAGCCGACGCCCCCCGGATACGTTCAGCAGCCCTCCTACGGCCAGATCCCGGGCCAGCAGGCGTACGGCGCCCCCCAGGGAGCGCCCCAGGGTGCCGGTGTCGCCGCCGCGCTCCAGCAGTTCAAGGAGACGCCGACCGGCCAGCGCTGGACGCAGCAGAACAAGAAGCTGGTCCGCGTCGACCTCGGCATCGGCGGCCAGCCCGTGCTCGCCCGGCAGGGCAGCATGGTGCTTTATCAGGGCAAGGTGGACTTCAGCTACAAGGGCGCCGGCTTCGCCGGGCGGATCGTCGGCAACGCCACCGGCCAGGAGATGCAGCTGATGCGCTGCACCGGCCAGGGCCAGGTGTTCCTCGCCGAGAACTCCACCCACCTGCACCCCATCGAGCTCCAGGGCGACGCTATCTGCGTGTCCGCCGAGAACGTTCTCGCCTTCGACGAGACCCTGCAGCACGAGGTGCGCCGCATCGAGGGCCACGGCATTCCCGGCGGCGCCCTGTTCACCATGCAGTTCCAGGGCACCGGCACGATCGTCGTGAAGACGCACGGCACTCCCGTCGTCCTGCCGGTCACCCCGACCACGTTCGCCGACTGCAACGCCGTCGTCGCCTGGTCGGCCGCCTCCCAGGTGATCGTCTCCAGCCAGGTGCGGATGCGCCGCAACGCCTACCCGGGCGACACCGGCGAGAGCGTCAACCTCCAGTTCCGGGGCGCGCCCGGCAACTTCATCGTCGTCCAGCCGTACGAGGTCTAAGGGAGCCCGACATGAACCAGCCGCTCGCGGGCTTCGCCCCCGCACCCGTCACCGCCCGCATGGAGAACCACGGCAACCACATGCTGAAGGTCGCCCTGCAGAGCGGGCACGACCTCCTCGCGCGCGTGGGCTCGATGGTCGCCTACGAGGGCTTCATCCAGTACGAGCCCAACCCGCCGGCCGTGCGCCAGATCGCCCGGGACTGGATCACCGGCGAGGGTGCCCCGCTGATGAAGTGCTCCGGCGACGGCCTGCTCTACCTCGCCGACTACGGCGCGAACGTCGTCGTCATCCAGCTCAACGGCGACGGCATCTCCGTCAACGCCACCAATCTGCTCGCCTTCGACGCCCATCTGACGTGGGGTGTGGAGCGGGTGAAGGGGCTGGCGAAGTTCGCCGGGCAGGGCCTGTGGAACACGAAGATCTCCGGGCAGGGCTGGGTCGCGCTGACGTCCCGGGGCAAGCCCATCGTCGTCGACTGCGGCGGCGGCGAGGACGAGACGTACGTCGACCCGGACGCGCTGGTCGCCTGGTCCCCGAACCTGAAGGTGAAGGGCAAGCGCAGCTTCAAGGCGCAGTCGCTCATCGGCCGCGGCAGTGGCGAGGCCTACCAGATGGCCTTCTCCGGCCAGGGCATCGTCGTCGTCCAGCCCAGCGAGGACAGCACCGACCGCCTCCGGTTCCGGGGCTGAGGGGGAGCCAGAAAGCCATGCAGAGCCCACTTTTCGCCCACAACGACCTGCAGTCCTCCGAACGCTGGAGCCTGCAGAACAAGCAGATGCTGCGCGTCACCCTGGAGGGCCATGACGACATCCTGGCCCGCAAGGGGACGATGGTCGCCTACCAGGGGCTCGTCGAGTTCGACGCCGAGTACCGCAGCAACAACCAGGCACGCGCGCGTGCGTACACCGGCGAGGGCCTGGACCTGATGCGCTGCCACGGGCAGGGCACGGTGTACCTCGCCAACCTCGCCCAGCACGTCCACGTCATGGACGTCGAGCAGGACGGGCTGACCGTCGACAGCTCCTACGTCCTCGCCATGGACTCCTCGCTGCACCACGAGGTCATCGCCGTGGACAGCCTCTACGGCATCTCCGGCTCCGGGAAGTACCAGCTCAACATCACGGGGCGCGGCAAGGTCGCCCTGATGACGTCCGGGGCACCGCTGCTGATGCAGGTCACCCCGGACAAGTACGTCAACTGCGACGCCGACGCCATCGTCGCCTGGTCCACCGGGCTGCGTGTGCAGATGCAGGCCCAGACGCACTCCTCGGGCGTGTGGCGGCGGCGCGGCAGCACGGGCGAGGGCTGGGAGCTCAGCTTCATGGGCAACGGCTTCGCGCTGGTGCAGCCCAGTGAGCTGCTGCCGCCGCAGAACGCCCAGATCGGGCAGGGCCTCGCCGCACAGTTCGGCATGGGGCAGCAGGGGGCGCGCGGACAGAACCAGGGCAACGTCTGGAGCTGACGCTTCCGGAAGACCAAAGGTAAGGGGCGCCCGCGTACTGCGGACGCCCCTTACACGTTCAGGAGCCCGGCGCAGCCGTTCACAGCCGGGCGCGGGTCGCCTCCAGCAGCCGTACGACCGAATCGTCCGCCACGTCGGCGACCTCGTCGTAGGCGAACCAGCGCAGGTCGAGCGACTCGTCGCTGATCTGCTCCACGGCCCCGGCGGGAGCCAGCGCCGCGTACTGGACGTCGAGGTGCCAGGCGCACGGCGTGAGGTGCCGGTCCAGGCGGACCGGGCCGCCGGGCAGCAGGCGCAGCCCCTCGACACCGGACTCCTCGGTGGCCTCCCGCAGGGCGGCGGCCGTCAGGGTGGTGTCGTCCGGCTCGCAATGGCCGCCCATCTGCAGCCACATGCGCAGCTTCTTGTGCAGGGTCAGCAGCACACGCCCGCGCTCGGGGTCGACGACCAGGGCGCTCGCCGTGATGTGGCCGTCCGCGCAGGCCTTCCACATGCCGTCCGGGTGGGCGGCCAGATGGTCCAGGTAGACCTGGCGCAGCTCTTCCTGGTCCTCGTACCCCTTGAGCACGAGGACCGCGTCGTCGTGGAGGCTCACTCGGTGTCGTCGTCCTCGGGCTTGTCGGTCCCGGGCCTGTCGTCCCCGGCGCTCTCGTCCTTCTTGCGCAGGTCGGGCTTCGCGCGGCCGGCCGCCTCGCCGAGCATCTTGTCGAGCTCGGAGAAGTCGATCTGCTCGCGGTGCACGAAGCCGTCCGGGTCGTCCAGGTCGGTGGCCGTCGGCAGCATGTCCGGGTGCGCCCACAGGGCGTCCCGGCCGTCGACCCCGCGCGCGTCCGTGAGCGAGGCCCACAGGCGCGAGGCGTCCCGCAGGCGGCGCGGCCGCAGCTCCAGGCCGATCAGCGTGGCGAACGTCTGCTCCGCCGGCCCGCCCGAGGCGCGGCGGCGGCGCAGCGTCTCACGCAGCGCGTCAGCGGACCCCAGGCGTGGCTTGGCGGCCGCGTGGACCACCGCGTCCACCCAGCCCTCCACGAGGGCCAGAGCGGTCTCCAGACGGGCCAGGGCGGCCTTCTGCTCCGGGGTGTCCTCCGGCTGGAACATGCCCTGCTGAAGAGCCTGCTGCAGCTCCTCGGGGTTCTGCGGGTCGAACTGGCCGACCACGTCCTCCAGCTTCGCCGTGTCGACCTTGATCCCGCGCGCGTAGCCCTCGACCGCGCCGAACAGGTGCGAGCGCAGCCACGGCACGTGCGCGAAGAGACGCTGGTGGGCGGCCTCGCGCAGGGCGAGGTACAGCCGCACCTCGTCCTGCGGGACGCTCAGGTCCTTGCCGAAGGCCTCGACGTTCAACGGCAGGAGGGCCGCCTTGCCGGCCGGGCCCAGCGGCAGGCCGACGTCGGTGGAGCCGACGACCTCTCCGGCGAGGACGCCGACGGCCTGCCCGATCTGCGTGCCGAACATGGCGCCGCCCATGGAGCGCATCATGCCGATCAGCGGGCCGGCCATGGCCTGCATCTCTTCCGGCAGGATGTCGCCCATGGCGCCGCCGACCCGCTCGGCGACCGGGTCGACGAGCTCCTTCCACGCGGGCAGGGTCGCCTCGACCCACTCCGCGCGGCTCCACGCGACGGCGGAGGCCGAGCCGGACGGCAGCGACGTCGCGTCGTCGAGCCACAGGTCGGCCAGGCGGACGGCGTCCTCCACGGCCTTGCGCTCGGCGGGGCCGACGCTGGCGTCCTTGGTGCCGTCCGGGGTGCCCTGCGAGACCGTCTGGCGGGCGATCTGCTTGGCCATGTCCCAGTTCACCGGGCCGCCCTCGTAGGAGAGCATCTGACCCAGCTGCTGGAACGCGGCGCCCAGGTCGGTGGGGTTCAGCGAACCGAACATGGCAGCGAGCGGATTGTCCGCGCCGCCTCCCAGGCCTCCGGCACCGGGCAGCCCGAAACCGAAGGGGTTGGACGGTCCCTGACCACCACCGCTCTCCTGGTCCTTCTCCTTGCCCTCGTCGCCGTTCTCCGGCTCCTCCGGCGGAAGGCCGAATCCGAATGGGGTGTCACTCACGGGATTCCTCGGCTGGTAAGGCCGCCGGTCTCTCTCCGACGGCACGACTGCCCGACAACACCACCCAGCGTAGACACCGCGAGCGGTTCGGGCCTCGGTGCTTCGCCGAGTGAACGCCTGCGGCAGGATGGATGCCACCTGGTACGTACGCGTCATTTGCGCTCGTATGAAGACAACCGCTGGAGACGCCCGGTGAGTTCCCCAGATCCGCAGGTTCGCGCAGCGCGAAACCACTCAACCACATCCGCCGCGCGCGGGCCCGTTGTCGCGGTCACCGGTGCCGCGTCCGGCGTCGGCGCGCTGCTCACCGAGCGGCTCGCCGCCTCGGAGGAGATCAAGCAGGTCATCGCCATCGACGAGCGGCGCGGCGAGTGCGAGGCGGCGCAGTGGCAGATCCTGGACGTCCGGGATCCCGCCATCGCCGACAAGCTCCGCGGCGCCGACGTCGTCGTCCATCTGGCGCTCGACCTCGACCTGGGTTCGGACGCCGCCGCCCGAACGGCCTACAACGTGCGGGGGACCCAGACCGTGCTGACCGCCGCGGCGGCGGCCGGTGTGCACCGGGTGGTGCTGTGCACCTCCGCGATGGTCTACGGAGCGCTGCCGGACAACGAGCTGCCGCTGTCGGAGGACGCGGAGCTGCGGGCGACGGCGGAGGCCACCGCGGTCGGGGACCTGCTGGAGATCGAACGGCTGGCGCGGCGCGCGCCGCGGGCGCATCCGGGGCTGAACGTCACGGTGGTGCGGCCCGCGGTGCTGGTCGGGGGCACGGACACCGCGCTGACCAGGTACTTCGAGTCGCCGCGGCTGCTGGTGGTGGCCGGGTCGCGACCCGCGTGGCAGTTCTGCCACGTCGAGGATCTGTGCAGCGCGCTGGAGTACGCCGTGCTCGAGAAGGTCGACGGGGAGCTGGCGGTCGGCTGCGACGGGTGGCTGGAGCAGGAGGAGGTCGAGGAGCTCAGCGGGATCCGGCGGATGGAGCTGCCGTCCGCGGTGGCGCTGGGCGCGGCGGCGCGGCTGCACCGGATCGGGCTGACGCCGTCGCCCGCGGGCGACCTCGCGTACACGATGTACCCGTGGGTGGTCAGCGGCAGCCGGCTGCACGACGCCGGGTGGCGGCCGAAGTGGACGAACGAGGAGGTGCTGGCCGAGCTGCTGGACGAGGCGTCCGGGCGGCACACCGTGGCCGGGCGGCGGCTGGGGCGCAAGGACGCGACGGCGGCCGGTGCGGCGGGCGCGACGGTGGCCCTGCTGGGCGCGGCGGCGGTGGTACGGCGGGCCCGGAAGGCGCGGCGGAGGGTCTGAGCCGGGCCGGCACTCGCCGGCGCCGGTCAGCGCTCTCCCCGGCTGACCGAACCCCGCACCGCGGCCGTCCGTGGCCGCGTGTCCGTACGTATCTCCAAGCCCTCACGCGTGCGTGCATGGTGAAACGTCTATTTCGGATGGGCGTGCGGTGCGGCACGATGGGGGCATGGCACCCACGTACGACCATCCCGGTGAGCAGGCCGCGGCGGATCCCATCAAGTTGATCGGTGTGCGGGACACGGCGCTGTCCGTGGACGAGGTCTTCCGGGCCGTCGGGGACGACGCCGCCGGCGGGACCGCGCTGTTCGTGGGGACCGTGCGCAACCACGACGGGGGCACCGACGTGGACGCGCTCGGGTACTCCTGCCACCCCTCCGCCGAGGCCGAGATGCGGCGCGTCGCGGAGAAGGTCTGCGCCGAGTACCCCGTCCGGGCGCTGGCCGCCGTCCACCGTGTGGGGGATCTGGCCGTCGGCGATCTCGCCGTCGTGGTCGCCGTGTCGTGCCCGCACCGCGGCGAGGCCTTCGACGCCTGCCGGAAGCTGATCGACGACCTCAAGCACGAGGTGCCCATCTGGAAGCACCAGAGGTTCTCCGACGGTACGGAGGAGTGGGTCGGCGCCTGCTGAAACCGGCCGCCTGTCGGGCCGGCCGCCCACCGAGCCGCCGTGCGGTGGATTTTCCGGTTGCGTAACCGACCCCCTGGCGTGAGCGTTGTCACGGCAGGCGGTTAATCTGCTGATCAGTCGGTAGCGGTCACTCAGTCGGGGTCGGGAGGTCGCCATGGGGGCGCTCGTCTGGTTGCTGATTCCGCTCGTGGCTGCGGTCGCAGCCGGCCTGTGGGGCAGTTGGGCGAACCGGACCCGCAAGGTCCGCGGTGACGGCCCCGAGCTGGACGGCTACGCGCGCTTCCGCGAGGCGATGGAGAAGTCGCACTCCGGCACCTGAAGCGGGCGCCGGTGTGATCAAGTCGGCGGCCCTGACGGTGCTCCGACAGACACGTCCCGTACTGTCGTGCCATGCCACGCCGCACCGCGACGATGCTCGCCTCCACCTTGATGCTGATCGCACTCCTGTGCGCCGGAGTGCTGATCAACGTGCCGTACTCGGAGATGTCCCCGGGGCCGACGGTGAACACCCTCGGCGACCACGACGGTGAGCCGGTGCTGCAGATCTCCGGGCGCAAGACGTATCCCACGGACGGTCACCTCAACATGACCACCGTGCGGGTCACCAGCGCCGACTACCGGATGAACCTGGTGGAGGCGGTCTACGGCTGGCTGGCGCACGACATGAAGATCGTGCCGCACGACACGCTGTACCCGGACGGCAAGACGGAGGAGCAGTCCAGCCAGGAGAACGCCGAGGAGTTCAGCCAGTCCCAGGAGAGCGCCAAGGTCGCCGCCCTGAAGGAGCTGCACGTCCCGGTGCAGTCCTGGGTGATCGTCTCCACGGTGGTCAAGGGCTCCCCGGCGGAGGGCAGGCTGCACGCCGGTGACGTGATCAAGGCCGTCGACGGTACCGCGGTGAAGCAGCCCGCCGACGTGGCCAAGCTGGTGACCGAGCACAAGCCCGGCGAGAAGGTGGTCTTCCGGATCGTGCCCGCCAAGGAGCAGGCGGCCGCCGAGAAGGAGCACCGGACGGCGACCGCGGCCAAGGACGTGACGATCACCACCGCGACCTCCGACGACCAGGGCCGCAAGCGGGCCATCGTCGGGATCTCGGCCGGCACCGACCACACGTTCCCGTTCACCATCGACATCAAGCTCGCCGACGTGGGCGGCCCGAGCGCCGGTCTGATGTTCGCGCTCGGCATCTACGACAAGCTGACCCCGGGCGCCCTGACCGGCGGCAGGTTCGTCGCGGGCACCGGCACCATCGACGACGACGGCAAGGTCGGCCCGATCGGCGGCATCGAGATGAAGACCGTCGGCGCGCGCAACAAGGGCGCCCAGTACTTCCTCACGCCCGCCGACAACTGCGCGTCCGCGGCCAAGGAGACCCCCGAGGGCCTCACCCTGGTCAAGGTCAAGACCATCGGCGACGCCCTCGACGCCCTCAAGGACATCGGCAGCGGCCGGACCGCCGACCTGCCGAAGTGCACCAAGTAGCGGGTTCTCAGACCTCGAACGTCGCCGCGAGGGCGTCCGCCAGGCCCGGGATCAGGTCCGGGCCGGTGAGGACCTCCGTCGGGGAGTCCTTCTCGCGCAGCCGCAGCGCCGACTCACGGGCGCCGTCGCGCAGCACCGCCACCGTCATCCGGACCTCCTGACGCTCGGGGTGCTCGGCGACCCACTGCGCCAGCTTGGGGCCGTCCAGGCCCTGCGGAACCTGGGCCTCGGCGGACGGCGGCAGCATCAGCCGCTCCACGGTCAGCGCGCAGCCGGCCACCGCGTCGGGCCAGGCGATGGTGGCCAGGAACTCGTCGAGCGGCCGGTCCGTTGCAATCTCGTCCTGCTCGATCGGGGTGAGGCCGGGGGTCTCGTCGTGGCCGAGTCCGAGCTGGTCGGCGAGCGAGGGTTCCTGAGCCCGCAGCTGCTGGGTGTCGACGAGGGCGAAAAGGCGTGCGGGCTGGTCCCAGCCGAGCCCGGAGGCGTACTCGTCGATCTCGAGTACGGCCCGGGTGAGGGGGTTCGCTGCCATGGGAGTGTTGGACATGGTCACAATCCTGCCTCGTTCCCGGCCGAAATCGGGAACCGAGTAAACCGTGAGTAAGTTGCATAGGTGTGGGCCCGCGATCACGGGGGGCCACGGCGGGCCGGCGAAAACGCGGGTCTGACGAGACGACAGCGAACTTCGAGGTGCGCACCTTGGCTTTCCAGATGCCGGACCGCGGCGGAGGCCCCACGGGGCCGCGGATCAGAGTGGGACGCCCGTCCCGGCGTGTCCGGACCCTGCTCGCGACGCTGGGCGTCCTTGCCGTACTCGGCATGGCGTTCACCATGTTCGCGGGCTTCTGGACGGACTGGCTGTGGTACCGGTCGGTGAAGTACTCCTCGGTCTTCACCACCACCCTGTGGACCAAGATCGGGCTGTTCTTCGTCTTCGGCCTGCTGATGGCCGTCGCCGTCGGTCTCAACATCTGGCTGGCCCACCGGCTGCGCCCGCCGCTGAGCGCGATGTCGATGGAGCAGCAGAGCCTCGACCGCTACCGGATGGGCATCGCGCCGTACAAGAAGTGGCTGCTGCTCGGGATCACGGCCCTGGTGGGTCTGATCGCCGGAGCGTCGGCCGCCGGCCAGTGGCGCACCTGGCTGATGTGGGTCAACGGCGTGTCCTTCGGGCAGAAGGACCCGCAGTTCCATCTCGACGTCTCCTTCTACGCCTTCGACCTGCCCTGGTACCGCTTCCTGCTCGGCTTCGGCTTCGCCGCCGCGATCCTGTCGCTGATCGCCGCCGCGCTCACCCACTACCTGTACGGCGGGCTGCGCGTCACCAGCCCCGGCGCGCGTGCCACGGCCGCGGCGACCGGTCATCTGTCGGTGCTGCTGGGCGTGTTCGTCACGCTGAAGGCGGTCGCCTACTGGCTCGACCGGTACGGACTCGCGGTGAAGTCCAGCGACTTCAAGGCGACCGACAACTGGACGGGCCTGAGGTACGTCGACGCCAACGCGTACCTGCCCGCGAAGACCATCCTGTTCTGCATCGCCGTCATCTGCGCGCTGCTGTTCTTCGCGACCCTGTGGCGGCGCACCTGGCAGCTGCCCATGATCGGGTTCGGACTGATGGTGCTCTCCGCGATCCTCATCGGCGGGCTCTACCCGGCGATCGTGCAGAAGTTCCAGGTCCAGCCCAACGAGCAGGCCAAGGAAGCCCCGTACGTCCAGAAGAACCTCAAGGCGACGCGTGAGGCGTACGGCATCGACGACACCCAGGTCAGCGAGTACCCGGGCACCAGCACCACCAAGGACACCACGAAGCTGCGCGACGACGCCGAGAGCGTCGCCAGCATCCGGCTGATGGACCCCAATGTCGTCGGCCCGACGTTCCAGCAGCTCCAGCAGGTGCGCAACTACTACGGCTTCCCGTCCAACCTGGCCGTCGACCGGTACAAGACGAAGGACGGCAAGGTCCAGGACACGGTCATCGGGCTGCGTGAGCTGAACCTCAACGGCATTCCGAAGCACAACTGGATCAACGACCACTTCCGCTACACCCACGGTTTCGGCGTGGTCGCCGCCAAGGGCACCGAGGCCGACTCCGAGGGCCGCCCGGTCTTCACCGAGTACGACCTGCCGTCCAAGGGCGACCTCGGCGCCTACCAGCAGCGGGTCTACTACGGCGAGAAGACCACCGCCTACTCCATCGTCGGCGGCCCCCAGGACGAGATCGACTACTCCGACGACAGCGGCGAGAAGACCACCCGCTACCAGGGCAAGAGCGGTGTGAACCTCGCCAATCCGCTCAACCGGGCCGCGTACGCGGTGGCGTTCGGCGAGCCGCAGATCCTGTACTCCGGTGCGATCGGCGACGGTTCGCGCATCCTGTACAACCGCACGCCCAAGGAGCGCGTCGAGGCGGTCGCCCCGTGGCTGACCATCGACGGCGTGACGTACCCGGCGGTGGTCGACGGCCGGATCCAGTGGATCGTCGACGCCTACACCACCACCAACGGCTACCCGTACGCCTCGCGCACCACTCTCGGTGACACCACGACCGACTCGCTGACGGCCGCGAACAACCAGCGGGTGGTGGCCCAGCAGAACCAGGTCAACTACATCCGCAACTCGGTGAAGGCGACCGTCGACGCGTACACCGGCGAGGTCAAGCTCTACCAGTGGGACACCAAGGACCCCGTCCTGAAGACGTGGATGAAGGCGTTCCCGGGCACGGTCCAGCCCAAGAGCGACATTTCCGCCTCGCTGATGGAGCATCTGCGCTACCCGCAGGACCTGTTCAAGGTGCAGCGCGAGCTGCTGACCCGCTACCACGTCGAGGACGCGCAGACCTTCCTCAGCGGCAGCGAGGTGTGGCAGATCCCGGACGACCCGACCAACAAGTCGGGCGACGCGGTGCCGCCGTACTACCTGAGCATGAAGCTGCCGGGGCAGAAGTCCCAGGCGTTCTCGCTGACGACGACGATGACGCCGAACGGCCGGGACAACCTCAGCGCGTTCATGTCCGTCAGCGCCGAACCGCAGTCGGGCGACTACGGCAAGATCAGCATCCTGAAACTGCCGACCGGCAAGACGATCGACGGTCCGAAACGGGTGCAGAGCCAGTTCAACTCCGAACCCTCGATCGCCGAGTCGATCAGCCTGCTGCAACGCGGCGACTCCAAGGTGGAGTACGGCAACCTGCTGACCGTCCCGCTGGACGGGGGCCTGCTCTACGTGGAACCCGTCTACGTCCGCGGCGGTGACCTCAAGTACCCGCTGCTGCGCAAGGTGCTGGTCACCTACGGCGGCAACACGGCCTTCGAGAACACCCTGGACGAGGCCTTGAACAAGGTGTTCGGAGCGAACGGTTCCGGCACGCAGCCACCGGACCAGGGCACGGGCACCACCAAGCCGCCGGCGACGGGCAACCCGACGGTCCAGCAGGCACTGAACGACGCGCAGAAGGCGTTCGACGCCGGCCAGGAGGCCCTGAAGAAGGGTGACTGGCAGGCGTACGGCCAGGCGCAGAAGGACCTGGAGGAAGCCCTGAGGCGGGCCGAGGACGCCCAGTCCAAGGCGGGCCAGGGGGCGCAGGGCGGCAAGGCCCCGGGCGCGAGCCCCAGTCCCAAGCCGACGACCGCTCCGAGCGCGGGTTCCAAGCCGACGCCCTCTCCGAGCAGCGGCTGATCATGGCCCACCCCGCGCCGTGGTACGGTTGTACACACAACGGCGCGGGGTGGAGCAGCTCGGTAGCTCGCTGGGCTCATAACCCAGAGGTCGCAGGTTCAAATCCTGTCCCCGCTACTGAAGTCGACGACGTGGTCGTACGACAGTGAAGGCCCGGATCCTCACAGGGATCCGGGCCTTCGTGTGTGCGAACGCATGTGCCGACGGGTAGGAGCGCCGTGCCGCCGTGGGGAGTTGGGGGAACTGTGTTTGACTTGTCTCTCTGTGGGCATGTCGACAAAACGCTGAAGTGACCTCACGGACTGCGGTATACCGGGTGTACCCAGGTTGCAGGTGGTGCGACGATGGACGTTATGGGGGACAAGGCAACTCTGTTCGAGACAGGGCGATTTGTTCAGCCTTCGGGCGATGAGGACGAGGGCGAGGCGGCGGAGGAACTGCGCCAGCGCCTCGCCGCGGAGGCCGGCGACGTCGAGGCGATGAGCGTCCTCGGGGCCATGCTGCTGCGCCGCGGCGACCTCGACGGAGCCGAACCCCATCTGCGTGCCGCCACCGCCGAGGGTGACCGCGCGGCCGCCAACAACCTGGGTGTCCTGCTGCACCAGCGCGGATACGCCGACGAGGCCGCCGGATGGTGGCGGATCGCGGCCGTCGCCGGCTCCGCGGCCGCCGCGCACGCGCTCGGCCGGCACCACCGCGAGCGCGGCGACGAGCCCGCCGCCGAGTACTGGCTGCGCCAGTCCGCCGAGCAGGGACACGTGCTGGGCGCCTACGCGCTCGCCGATCTGCTGGAGCACCGCGCGGACGCCGAGTTCGAGCGGTGGCTGCGGGCGGCGGCCGAACGCGGGCACCGGGAGGCGGCGTACCGGCTGGCCAGGGCGCTCGACGCGAGAGGCGCACGGGAGTCCGGCGGAGACAACGGTGTCGGCCTCGTCGCCGAGGCCGAACAGTGGTACCGGCAGGCCGCCGCGCGCGGCCACCGGCGGGCCGCGCTGCACCTCGGGGCGATCCTGGAGAAGCGGGGCGAGCTGCAGGAGGCCGGCCGCTGGTACCTGACGTCCGCGAAGGACGGCGAGCCGCGCGCCGCGTGCGCGCTGGGCTTCCTGCTGCGCGACGCCGGCGACTCCGACAGCGCCGCCGCGTGGTGGCTCAAGGCCGCCCAGGAGGGCGACGGCAACGCCGCCAACGCGCTGGGCGCGCTGCACGCCGAGCGCGGGGAGACGCAGACCGCCGAGCGGTGGTACCGGGAGGCGATGGACGCCGGGGACGTCAACGGCGCGTACAACCTCGGGCTGCTCTGTGCCGAGCAGGGGCGGACCGCGCAGGCCGAGCAGTGGTACCGGCGCGCGGCCTACGCCGGGCACCGGGAGGCGGCCAACGCGCTGGCCATCCTGCTGCTGCGGGGCGGGGACGAGACCGGGGCCGAGCCATGGTTCTCCAAGGCGGCGGAGGCCGGGAGCGTGGATGCCGCGTTCAATCTGGGGATCCTGTACGCCGGGCGGGGCGAGGACGCGGCCGCGCTCAGGTGGTACGAGCGGGCGGCGGCCGCCGGGCACACCGAGGCGGCGCTGCAGGTCGGGATCGCGCGCCTCAGGGAGGGCGACGAGCCGGAGGCCGAGCGGTATCTGCGGTGCGCGGCGGGTGGCGGCAGCGCGGAGGCGGCGTACCGGCTGGCCGCGGTGCTGGACGCGCGGCGGCCGCCGGTGCCCACGCACGAGCTGGGCGAGTCGCTGCAGTCGCTGCACGAGAAGACCGAGTGCGAGGAGTGGTACGAGCGTGCGGCGTCCCAGGGGCACCGGCGGGCGCAGGTCCGGGTGGGCATGCTGGCCGCCGCACGGGGCGATGTCGTCGAGGCGGCACGGTGGTACCGGGAGGCGGCCGAGGCCGGGTCGCGGAACGGGGCGTTCAATCTGGGGCTGCTGCTGGCGCGGGAGGGCAGCGAGCCGGAGGCGGCGGTGTGGTGGACGCGGGCGGCCGACGCCGGGCACGGTCGGGCGGCGTTGCGGCTGGCCCTGGTCTACGCGCGTCGGGGTGAGCTGGCCGAGGGGCAGCGGTGGGCCGACCGGGCGGTGACGCTGGGACCGGGGGAGGTCGCGAAGCGCGCGGCGCGGCTACGGGACGCCCTGGGGGAGGAACTGTCGGCGTGAGGCTGACGCCGGCCGGCGTGCCGGTCGACGGGGCTGCAGCCGGCCCAGGGGCGCGGGGAACTGCGCGACCAGCCACGGCGGACCCGCGGACGAGCGAGTGCCGCGGCACCCCGCACGGAAGCGATTTGCTTCTCGTCGCTTCCTTGACGTAGTGTTCCATTCATCGCCGCGGGGTGGAGCAGCTCGGTAGCTCGCTGGGCTCATAACCCAGAGGTCGCAGGTTCAAATCCTGTCCCCGCTACTGAAGGCCGAGGGCCGGAAGCCGAAAGGTTTCCGGCCCTCGGCTTTTTCGGCTTCCGCCCCTCGGCGCGTTCCCGGGCGGACGCCGGTTCGCGGCAGAGAAAAACCCCGGTACGGGATCCGTACCGGGGTTTTCGGCGTACTGCTACGCGCTCGCGCAGTTCGGGCACAGGCCCCGGTACGTCACCTCGACGTCCGAGACGGTGAAGCCGAAGCGCTCCGTGTCGGGGAGGTCGGACAGGGGGTTGCCCGTCGGGTGCACATCCTTGATCGCGCCGCAGTTCGCGCAGACCAGGTGATGGTGCGGCCGGTGCGCGTTCGGGTCGTATCGCTTGGCGCGCTTGTCGGTGCTGACTTCGAGCACCTCGCCCAGGGAGACCAGTTCGCCGAGCGTGTTGTACACGGTCGCCCGGGAGATCTCCGGCAGCTTGGCGACGGCCCTGGCGTGCACCTCGTCGGCGGTGAGGTGCACGTGCTCGCCGTCCAGGACCTCGGCCACGACACGCCGCTGCGAGGTCATCCGCCAGCCGCGGCCGCGCAGGCGTTCCAGAAGGTCGCTCATGGAGACCAGCCTAACAGCAAGGAGACCAGGTTCCGAATAGGTGTGAAGTTGGAGCTCAACTTGACTTAGACATAGTCCAATGTAGGATCGACAACGGCTTTGGCCAAGGGACAGGTACAGACGGAAGTTACACAGGAGGCGCTCGTGACCACGGGACCGCTCACGACGGAGGCCGGTGCTCCGGTAGCCGACAACAACCACAGCGAGACCGCGGGCATCGGCGGCCCGGTGCTCGTCCAGGACCAGCTCCTGCTCGAGAAGCTGGCCCACTTCAACCGCGAGCGCATCCCGGAGCGCGTGGTGCACGCCCGCGGCGCCGGCGCCTACGGCACCTTCACGGTGACCGCGGACGTCACGCCGTACACGCGGGCGAAGTTCCTCTCCGAGGTGGGCAAGGAGACCGAGGTCTTCCTGCGCTTCTCCACGGTGGCCGGCAACCTCGGCGCCGCCGACGCGGTCCGCGACCCGCGCGGTTTCGCGTTGAAGTTCTACACCGAGGAGGGCAACTACGACCTCGTCGGCAACAACACCCCGGTGTTCTTCATCCGGGACGCGATCAAGTTCCCGGACTTCATCCACACCCAGAAGCGCGACCCGTACACCGGGTCCACGGAAGCCGACAACGTCTGGGACTTCTGGAGCCTGAGCCCGGAGAGCACCCACCAGGTGACCTGGCTCTTCGGTGACCGCGGCATCCCCGCCTCCTACCGCCACATGGACGGCTTCGGCTCGCACACCTTCCAGTGGAGCAACGAGGCCGGCGAGGCCTTCTGGGTCAAGTACCACTTCAAGACCGACCAGGGGATCAAGAACCTCACCGCCGAGGAGGCCGACGTCCTCGCGGGCAAGGACCCCGACTCCCACCAGCGCGACCTGCGTGAGGCGATCGAGCGCGGCGAGTTCCCGAGCTGGACGGTGTACGTCCAGGTCATGCCGGTGGCCGAGGCGGCGACCTACCGCTTCAACCCGTTCGACCTGACCAAGGTGTGGCCGCACGGCGACCACCCGCTCATCGAGATCGGCAAGCTGGAGCTCAACCGCAACCCGCGGAACGTCTTCGCCGAGGTCGAGCAGTCGATCTTCTCGCCCGCCCACTTCGTGCCGGGCATCGGCCCGTCGCCCGACAAGATGCTCCATGGCCGCCTCTTCGCGTACGGCGACGCGCACCGCTACCGCGTCGGCATCAACGCCGACCATCTGCCGGTGAACCGCCCGCACGCCACCGAGGCGCGCACCAACTCCCGGGACGGCCACCTCTACGACGGCCGCCACGGCGGGGCGAAGAACTACGAGCCGAACAGCTTCGGCGGCCCGCAGGAGACCGGACGCCCGCTGTGGGAGCCGCTCGGCTCCCTCGCCGGCGGCACCGGCAACCACCCGACGCCGCGGCATGCCGAGGACGACGACTTCGTGCAGGCCGGCAACCTCTACCGGCTGATGACCGAGGACGAGAAGGAGCGCCTGGTGGGCAACCTGGCCGGCGCCCTCTCGCAGGTCTCGCGCGAGGACATCGTCGAGCGCGCGATCGACAACTTCCGTCAGGCCGACGCCGACTTCGGCAAGCGGCTGGAGGTCGCGGTGCAGGCGCTGCGCGGCTGACCTGCCGGATCGAGTACGGCCGGCGGGCCGGGTTCCCTCGCGGGGCCCGGCCCGCCGCCGTGACTCACGCGGGGATGTGTTCGCGGGCCGGTGCCCAGCAGCGGATGATGTCGCGGACCGAGACGACGCCGGCCGGCTCGTCGCCGTCCAGGACGATCAGGTGCCGGAAGCCGCCGTGCGCCATGGCGCGGGCCGCCTCTTCCAAGGTCCAGGCGGGGGTCGCGAACACGACGTCGGTCGTGGTGTGGTCGTCGGTCAGTTCGGTGTCCGGGTCCTGGCCCAGGCCGACCGAGTTGAGGATGTCGCGTTCGGTGAGGATGCCGATGCCGCCGGCGTCGGGGTCGTACACGACGGCCGCGCCGACCCGGCGGGCGGACATCAGAGCGGCTGCCTGACGGAGGGTGTGGTGCGGGCCGATGGTGAGGACCACCGTGCTCATGGCGTCGCGGACGAGCATGGTCTAGAGCCACCTCCTGGAGTCGTCCCCGGCTGCTTGTTCCTTCATTCACAAATTCACAAGCGGGGGGACTCTCAGAGTGGCAGGTAAAGCGGGGGTCAACAAGAGGGCGCGTGCGGCCCGTTGGGGGCGCGCACGCTCACCTCGGGTTTCTCAGTAGCGCCCGTTCAGGTACCCCAGCAGCTCGTCGTGCAAAAGGCCGTTGGAGGCCGCCGCGTTGCCGCTGTGCGGGCCGGGGCGGCCGTCGAGGCCGGTGAAGGTGCCGCCGGCCTCCGTCACGACGATCGCGGTGGCGGCCATGTCCCACAGCGACAGCTCCGGCTCGGCGCACACGTCGACCGCACCCTCGGCGACCAGCATGTACGGCCAGAAGTCGCCGTACGCGCGCGTGCGCCACACCGTGCGGGACAGGTCCAGGAAGCCGTCCAGATGCCCCCGCTCCTCCCAGCCGGTGAGGGAGGAGTAGGCGAAGGAGGCGTCCGAGAGCCGCGAGACGCGGGAGACCTGGAGGCGGCTCGCCCGGGAGAGGCTGCGGCCGGTGTAGGCGCCGTGGCCCTTCGCCGCCCACCAGCGGCGGCCGAGGGCGGGGGCGGAGACCACGCCGACGACGGGCTGGTAGCCGCCCTCACCGGCCTCCATCAGCGAGATGAGCGTGGCCCAGACGGGGACGCCGCGGACGTAGTTCTTGGTGCCGTCGATCGGGTCGATCACCCAGCGGCGGGGGCCGGTGCCCTCGATGCCGTACTCCTCGCCGAGGACCGCGTCGCGGGGGCGGGACCGGGCGAGGTGGCCACGGATTATCTCCTCCGCGGCCTTGTCCGCTTCGCTGACCGGGGTCATGTCCGGCTTCGTCTCGACCTTGAGATCGAGGGCCTTGAAGCGGTCCATGGTGGTGGCGTCGGCCGCGTCGGCGAGGACGTGGGCGAAGCGGAGGTCGTCGAGGTAGTCGGGCATGTGAGGAACGGTAGTCGTCCTGGTGAGGGTGGGACTACCTGGGTCCGTCAGCTGGAAGGCACCGTGACCCGCAAGCCGGGCACACACCGCGTACACACCCTTGACAGTGCATACGACCGCGTCAAACCTGGGCGCAGAGTCGGTCGCCCTAGGGAGCGATGATGCCTGCTGCGAGGGAATCCCTGCTGGAGGCCGCGTTCGCGGCGGTGACGCATCGGCCGTGGCCGGCGGTGCGGATGGTGGACGTGGCCGCGGCGGCGGGAGTGTCCCGGCAGACGCTGTACAACGAGTTCGGCAGCAAGGAGGGGCTCGCGCGGGCGCTCGTCAGAAGGGAGGCGGACGCCTACCTCGCCGGCGTCGAGCGCGCGCTCGCCGGGAGCGGCGACGCGGGGGAGCGGCTGGCGGCGATCGCCGAGTGGACGGCGTCGGCGGCCCGCGACAACCCCCTGCTGCGTGCCCTGCTCACCGGCTGCTGGAGCGAGCGGCTGCCCGCACCGCCCCTGCACGCGGTGCCGTCCACCTCGGCCGTACCGGCGCAGCGCCGCGCCGACGGGCCGCTGCCCTCGCCCGGCGAGTTCGTGGCCCAGGTGCGCGACCGGGCCGTCGCCGCGCTGTCCGGGCCCGGCCCGGCGAAGACGGACGGTGCCGAGCCGGCCCTCTCCTGTGAGCTGGTGGTCCGCCTCGCGCTGTCCTGCATAGCCGCCCCGCCCGGCGAGGGCGGCCTCACCGAGCTGGTGCACGCGGTCCTGCCCCGGCAGGGGGCCTGAGCGGCGGTCAGTGCGCGGAACCGGACAGCTGCAGGCCGATCACGCCCAGGATGACCAGGCTGATGGAGACGATCTTCAGCGTGGACACGAGGTCGCCGAGGAAGACCATGCCGTAGATCGCGGTGCCGGCCGCGCCGATGCCGGTCCACACCGCGTACGCGGGGCCCACGTCGAGCTTCTTCAGGGAGAGGGTCAGCAGGCCGAAGCTGCCGAGCGCGAAGCAGGCGAACGCGATCGTCGGCCAGAGGCGGGTGAACCCGTGCGAGAGCTTCAGGCACACGGCGAAACCGGTCTCCAGAAACCCGGCCACTATGACCAGCAGCCACGCCATGTGCTGTCCTCCCGTTGATCCGGATCTCCGGCTCGGTGCGATTATGCACTTACCGAGCGCGAGCCCCGGCAAACAACGCGACACCGAACCGGCACCGGCAAACAACGCGACACCGAATGGGCACCTGCGGACAGCGCGACGCAGAACCGACCCCGGCGGACGACGCGGCGGCCTCCCGGCCGGCTCAGTCGCCCTCCGTGTGCTCCCGCGTGGACAGCAGCCGGCGCAGCGAATACAGCCGGGCCGGGTCGGAGTGGCCCTCGGCGACCCACGCGTCCAGCGCACAGTCCGGCTCGTCGTGGCTGCACGCGCGCGGACAGCCCTCCGTGCCGGCCGCCAGGTCGGGGAAGGCGTGGATCACCCGGGAGGGGTCGACGTGCGCGAGACCGAAGGAGCGCAAGCCCGGGGTGTCGATCACCCAGCCGTCCCCGCCGGCCAGCGGCAGCGCCAGCGCCGAGGTGGTGGTGTGCCGGCCGCGGCCGGTCACGGCGTTCACATGCCCCGTCAGCCGCCGCCGCTCATGCGGCACCAGCGCGTTGACCAGCGTCGTCTTGCCGACACCCGAGTGGCCGACGAACGCCGTGATCCGTCCGTCCAGCTCCGCGCGCACCCGGTCCGCGGCTTCGCCGTTCTCCAGTTCCTCGCGGCTGGTGACGACGTAGGGGATGTCCAGGTCGCCGTACAGCTCGAGGAGTTCGTCCGGCGGGGCCAGGTCCGACTTGGTCAGCACCAGCAGCGGCTCGAGGCCGCCGTCGAACGCCGCGACGAGGCAGCGGTCGATCAGGCGCGGGCGGGGCTCGGGGTCGGCGAGGGCGGTCACGATGGCCAGCTGGTCGGCGTTGGCGACGACCACCCGCTCGAACGGATCGTCGTCGTCCGCAGTACGGCGCAGCACCGACGTGCGTTCCTCGATGCGCACGATCCGGGCGAGCGTGTCCTTCTCGCCGGACAGGTCGCCGACGATCGCCACCCGGTCCCCGACCACGGCGGCCTTGCGGCCCAGCTCGCGCGCCTTCATCGCCATGATCGTGCGGCCGTCGACGAGGCAGGTCAGCCGGCCCCGGTCGACGGTGAGGACCATGCCCTCGGCGGCGTCCTCGTGCTTGGGCCGGATGCTGGTGCGCGGCCTGCTGCCCCGGCGTCCGGGGCGGGTGCGGATGTCGTCCTCGTCGGTGTGCTTGCCGTAGCGGCGCATGGTGAACCCCTACGCCCCGAGCATCCCGGTCCACAGTTCGGGGAATTCCGGCATGGTCTTCGCCGTCGTCGCCACGTTCTCGATCTCCACGCCCGGAACCGCCAGGCCGATGATCGCACCGGCCGTCGCCATGCGGTGGTCCTCGTAGGTGTGGAAGATGCCGCCGTGCAGCTTGCGCGGGCGGATGTGCAGGCCGTCGGCGGTCTCGGTGACATCACCGCCCAGCTCGTTGATCTCCTTGGTGAGCGCGGCCAGCCGGTCCGTCTCGTGCAGCCGCAGGTGGGCCACACCGCGCAGCGTGGAGGGGGAGTCGGCGAGCGCGGCGACCGCGGCGATGCCGGGGGTCAGCTCGCCGACCTCGCCGAGGTCGACGTCGATGCCGTGCACGGAACCGGAACCGGTGAAGACGAGGCCGTAGTCGGTCAGCTCGCAGGAGCCGCCCATCTCGGTGAAGATCTCCCGCAGCCGGTCACCGGGCTGGGTGGTGCGCTCCGGCCAGTCCGGGACGACGACCCGGCCGCCGGTGACCAGCGCCGCCGCCAGGAACGGCTGCGCGTTGGACAGGTCCGGCTCGATGGTCAGGTCCCGGCCGAGCAGGGCGCCCGGCGTCACCCGCCACACGTTCGGCTCGCCGCCCGACTCCGGGGTGTCCACCTGGGCGCCGACCGCGCGCAGCATGTCCACGGTCATCTGGATGTGCGGCATGGACGGCAGGGTGGTGCCGATGTGCCGGACCTCCACGCCCTGGTTGAAGCGCGGCCCCGACAGCAGCAGCGCCGAGACGAACTGCGAGGAGGAGGAGGCGTCGATCTCCACCGGGCCGCCGTCCAGGGCGCCCCCGCCGTGCACGGTCATCGGCAGTGCGCCGCGGCCGTCGTCGTCGATCCGCGCGCCGAGCGCGCGCAGCGCGTCGATGACACCGTGCAACGGTCGCTCGTACGAGCGCGGGTCGCCGTCGAAGCGGATGGGGCCGTCGGCGAGCGCGGCCACCGGCGGCAGGAAACGCATCACCGTGCCGGCGTTGCCGACGTCGACCGTGGCCGGGCCGCGCAGCCCGGTGGGCAGCACACGCCAGGCCTCGCCGGTGCCGTCCGGGCCCACACCCTCCTCGATCTCCACGCCCATCGTGCGCAGGGCCCCGGCCATCAGCAGGGTGTCGCGCGAGCGCAGCGGGCGGCGCAGCCAGCCCGGTTCGGAGGCGAGGGCGGCGAGCACCAGGGCACGGTTGGTGACCGACTTGGACCCGGGCACGTGGACCGTCGCGTCGACGGCTCCGCTCGCGTGCGGGGCGGGCCAGAGGGCGGTGTGTGCGGGGTTCGGGGCCATGGGGCCACTTTATAAGGAGCCCGAGGTGGAGGTCGTCGCGAGCGCCCGCCGGCCGGCGGCCCGGCTGCCGGGCCGTCACCACCCCAGCAGCCAGCGCCCCCCGCCGATCAGCGAGCACAGCGACACCGCGTGGAACAGGAACAGCCACAGCCCCGCCGGCGCGTGCGTCAGCCGGTGCAGCTGGTCGGCGTCCGAGTCCCCGGCGCCTGCCCGGGCCCGCTTCGCCTGCAGCTCGAAGGCCGGGCGCACGCCGCCCAGCAGCAGGAACCACACCACCACGTACGCGAACGCCGCCTGCACCTGCGGTCCCGCGAGCCAGGAGACGAGCACGAACGTGCCACCCGTAAGGAGGACCGTCAACGCGCCGTACGCATTGCGGATCATCACCAGCATCGCCACCAGCAGCGCCGTCGCCACCCACAGCAGCAGCGTGATCCGGCCCGTGGCGAGCAGGGCCGCGCCGCCGAGGCCGAGCAGCGGGGGTGCGGTGTACCCGGCGGCCGCGGTGAGGATCATGCCGAGGCCGTACGGCTTGCCCCGGCTCACCGTCAGCCCGCTGGTGTCGGAGTGCAGCCGGATCCCGGTGAGCTGCCGGCCGGTGAGCAGCGCGACCAGACCGTGGCCGCCCTCGTGGGCGATGGTGATGGCGTTGCGCGATATCCGCCACAGGGTATGCGGGACAACCACGGCCAGCGCCGCGGCCATGGTGGCCAGCACCACCCACAGGTCCGGGTCGGGCTGGGTGCCGGTGAGCCGGTCCCAGAGGTCGGGCAGCGCGGTGGCGGCGAGGTCGTCCATTGTCTCGGAGCGCTCCTGTGCTTGTGCGGAGTCTGGCAGGGTGGCACGTATGTGCGGACGGTTTGCATCGAGTCGTAGGCCAGAGGATCTCGCAGGAGTCTTTGAGATCGAGATGGGGGTGCCGGAGGAGACCTTGGCGCCCGACTACAACGTGGCCCCGACCAAAGAGGTGTACGCCGTCCTGGACCGCCCCCTCAAAGACGTCCCGGACCCGCGTCCGGTTCGGCAGCTGCGCAAGCTGAAGTGGGGGCTCGTGCCCTCCTGGGCCAAGACGCCCGAGGGCGGCGCCCGCATGATCAACGCGCGTGCCGAGACCGTGCACGAGAAGCCGTCCTACCGCCGTGCCTTCACCTCCCGCCGCTGCATCCTGCCCGCCGACGGCTACTACGAGTGGGTCACCGGCGAGCAGGAGCGGGAGCTGGAGGTCGAGGGGAGGCGGAAGCGGCCGCGCAAGCAGCCGTACTTCGTGCTGCCGGCCGACGGTTCGGTGTTCGCGATGGCCGGGCTGTACGAGTTCTGGCGGGACCGCACGCTGCCCGACGACCATCCGCAGGCCTGGTGGGCGACGTGTTCGGTGATCACCACGGAGGCCGAGCAGACCCCGCTCGCCGTCGCGCCGGCCGAGGGCCCGGGCTCGCTCGCCGACATCCACCCGCGGATGCCGCTGATGCTCACCCCGGACCGCTGGGACGCCTGGCTGGACCCCGCCCGCACCGACCCCGACGAGCTGCGTGAGCTGCTCGCGCCGCCGCCCGCCGGACTGATGCGCGCCTATCCGGTCTCCACCGCCGTGAGCAATGTGCGCAACAACGGCGAGGAGCTGCTGAAGGAGCTGGCGGCGCCGGAAGAGGGCACACTCTTCTGATGTGATCGAGACAGTCGAGACGGACGCCGGGACCGCCCGCATCACCTGGCTGAAAGCACAGAAGGCGCGGCTGGTGCTGGCGCTGAGCCATGGCGCCGGCGGTGGCATCGAGGCACGGGACCTCCAGGCGCTTGCCCGGGTGCTCCCGGGGCACGGCGTGACCGTGGCCCTCGTGGAGCAGCCCTGGCGCGTCGCCGGCAAGAAGGTCGCCCCCGCGCCGAGGACTCTGGACACCGGCTGGCGCGGCATCTGGCCCGCGCTGTCCGGGATGGCGCTCCCGGTGATCTCCGGCGGCCGCAGCGCGGGGGCGCGCGTGGCCTGCCGTACCGCCACCGAGCTGGGCGCGCACGCCGTGCTCGCGCTGAGCTTCCCGCTGCACCCGCCGGGCAAGCCGGAGAAGTCCCGCGCCGCGGAACTGCTCGGCGCCGGGGTGCCCACCCTGGTCGTGCAGGGCGGCAACGACCCGTTCGGCAGGCCGGCGGAGTTCCCGAACGGGTCGTACGACCTCGTCGAGGTGCCCCACGGCGATCACGGCTTCGCGGTGCCCAAGCGGGCGGAGATCACCCAGGAGCAGGCGCTGGAGATCATCACCGACGGTGTCGTGCGGTGGTCCGCGTCACTGGCCTGAAACCCGCGGGAATGCGGAACGCAGGGGCGCTGTTGTGGCGGACAGAAGTGCTGGGGAACCAGCGCCGACGTCGTGGGAGAGGAAGTCCGCCGCATGGGTTCGACCGCATGCCCGCTCGCCACCCACCACCAGCCGGTGGACGGGCTGCGCCCGGCAGAGCTCGATTCGAGCCGCAGCAGCCGTGCCGACCTGGACTGGACGGTGCTGCACGCGGCCAAGACCGCTCCTATTCGAGCGGCGGCAGGCACGGGTCGTCGTCTATCCTCCGATTCGGGTGGGACCGGTTTCGGCCGCCCGACAACGTTTGAGGAGGTGGGTCCGGTTCCCGGTACCGACGCAGGGACCGACAACGGCCAGACGGGGCTGCCCGAGGGCCAGGGCGCCGGCGCGGACGTGAGCACGGAGACGACCGCGGAGCGCACCGCGCGCTTCGAGCGTGACGCCCTCGAATTCCTCGACCAGATGTACTCGGCAGCGCTGCGCATGACGCGCAACCCGGCCGACGCCGAGGACCTGGTGCAGGAGACGTATGCCAAGGCGTACGCGTCCTTCCACCAGTTCCGCGAGGGCACCAACCTCAAGGCGTGGCTGTACCGGATCCTCACCAACACCTTCATCAACTCCTACCGCAAGAAGCAGCGTGAGCCCCAGCGCTCCGCCGCGGAGGAGATCGAGGACTGGCAGCTCGCGCGTGCCGAGTCGCACATGTCGACGGGTCTGCGCTCCGCGGAGTCGCAGGCGCTCGACCACCTGCCCGACTCGGACGTCAAGGAAGCGTTGCAGGCGATCCCCGAGGAGTTCCGCATCGCCGTCTATCTCGCGGACGTCGAGGGCTTTGCGTACAAGGAGATCGCGGACATCATGGGGACACCCATCGGTACGGTGATGTCCCGGCTGCACCGGGGGCGCCGTCAACTGCGCGGCATGCTCGAGGACTACGCCCGCGAGCGCGGACTGGTCCCGGCCGGCGCCGGAGAGTCGAACGAAGCGAAAGGCTCGGGCTCATGAGCTGCGGAGAGCCGCACGAGACGGACTGCAGTGAGGTCCTGGACCACCTGTACGAGTTCCTCGACAGTGAGATGCCGGACGTCGATCGCGACAAGTTCAAGCAGCACTTCAAGGAGTGCTCGCCGTGCCTGGAGAAGTACGGCCTGGAAGAGGCCGTGAAGAAGCTGGTCAAGCGGTGCTGCGGGCATGACGACGTACCGATCGACCTGCGCGCCAAGGTCCTGGGCCGGCTGGATCTGATCCGCTCCGGACAGGCCGTGCCCGAGCACGACGTGACGGCCACGCCGCAGGAGTCCTGACCGCCTCGCCGTCACCCGAATGTGCTAATCCGCGGGTCATACGCCCGCGGAGCCCCCTGACACCGCCCTAGGCTCCGAAGACCTGAGGTGGCACGGCCGGGGGGAGGGGCGTTCATGGACACGGTTCCGGCACGAGCGCGCGTGTACGTGGCCGGTGTCGTGGTGTGCGCGCTGCTCTGCCTGCTTCCCCTGGGGTCCCTGACAGCGCCCTGGCCCGCGGTCGTCCTGCTCGCGGCGGTGTACGCCGTCGGAGAGCGCGTCGCCCGCCGTCGCTTCGCCGGAACGTTCTACCCGGTCCTGCTCGCCGGGGCCCTCCTGCTGCCGGCGCCCGCGGCGGCGCTCGTGCCGCTGCCCGGCGCCCTGCTGGCACCGGTCGAGCGGCGTCCCGTGCTGCTGCGCCGGCTCTGGCGCGCCGCCCAGCTCGCCGTCGGGGCCTGGGCGGCGGCCCGGGTGCACGGCGCGCTCGGCGGCCTCGACGCGGTCGCCGACTGCCACTTCCCGTACGTCCTGCTGCCCGCCGGCGCGGCCGTGCTCGCCTTCTGCCTGGTCCTCGTCCTGCTCGACGGGGGCATCCGCGCCCTCGCCGAACGCAGGCCGCTGCGCCGCGCCTGGCACGGCCTGTTCCTGCGCTCCCTCGGCCCGCTCGCCGTGCACGGGCTCGCCGGGCTGATGATGGCCGTCCTCTGGCGCAGCCCCTACGGTCCTGTCGCCGCCCTCCTCGTCCTGCTGCCGATGGGCGTGTCGTGGTGGGTCTTCGCGCAGTACCACCGGCAGCGCGCCGCCCATCAGGCCACGATCCGCGCGCTGGTGCAGGCCGTGGACATCAAGGACGGCTACACCCGCGGCCACAGCGAGCGCGTCGGCCAGGCGTCCATGATGATCGCCCGCGAACTCGGCATGAGCGACGAACGCGTGGAGGTGCTGCGCTTCGCCGGTATCCTGCACGACGTCGGCAAACTCGGCGTCCCCACCCGGCTGCTGCGCAAGGACGGCCCGCTCACCCCTGAGGAACGCCGGATCATCGAACTGCACCCCGAGTACGGCCATGACATCGTGCGCGGCATCTCCTTCCTCGGCGAGGCCCGCTCGGCCGTGCTGCACCACCACGAACGCCTCGACGGCAGCGGGTATCCCTACGGCCTCAGCGGCGGCCAGATCCCCGAGCCGGCCCGTGTGGTGGCGGTCGCCGACGCCTTCGACGCGATGACGTCCACCCGCTCCTACAGCAGGGCCCGGCCGGTCCCGACCGCGCTGACGGAACTGCGGCGGTGCGCGGGCACCCACTTCGACCCGCAGATGGTCGAGGCCCTGGTCCGGGCGGTGGCCCGCCAGGGCTGGCACCCGACGGTCACGGCCGAGGAGACCGCCGCGGGCACGCTGCCCGTCCCGCGTTCCGGGTCGAACCGAGGGGTGCACCGGTGAGGGGACCCGGTCTGTCGTGCGCGTGCCGGGCGGAGGTCCGGCGGGGCACCGGTCTGTCGTGCGCGTGCGGGGCGGTGGCCCGGCAGGGCGCCGGTCTGTCGTGCGTGGGCGGGGCGGTGGCCCGGCGGGGCCGCCGGGCGGGAACGCGCCGGTGAGCGGGCGGCCGGCCCCGGTGACGCTGCTCTGTGTGCATGCCGGTGCCGGGCTGCTGGCGGTCCTCTGTCTCGCCGGCACGCTGCACGCCGGTCTCGTCGACCGGCCCATCGCGCTCGCCTTCGGCGCGCTCGTCGCCGTCGGTGAACTCACCCGCTGGAGCGGCCACCGTCTCCGGGAGCCCGCGCCGCTCGGTGCCGCCGGAGCGCTGTCGTACGCCCTGCTCGGGCAGTGCGCCGGGCGGCCGACCGGGCACGGGGTCGCCCAGGTCGTCGCCGTCATCTGCGCGGCCGCCCTGCTCGGCGCGGTGCCGCACATCGCGCGCGGGCACGGGCCGACGCTCGACGACCTGGCCCGGCGCACCCTGACCGCCGGCTTCGCCGCCGCCTGTTTCCAGCCGCTGTACAACCGGGGCGTCTTCGACGCCTGGATCGGCCCCGCCTACGCCCTGCTGCTGCTCGCCCTGCTGGCGCTGACCGCGCTGTGCGACGCGGTGCTCGCCGCCGCCCTGGCGCACGCGCGCACCCGCTGGCCGTTCGGGCCGCTGCTGCGCGACCAGTTGCGTGCGCTGCCCGGCGTCGGCTCGGCGGTGTGCGCCACCGGGGCGGTGATGGCCCTGGCGGTGGCCGTCGCGGGCCTGTGGGCGCTGCCGGTGTTCTGTCTGCCGCTGCTGCTGACCCAGCTGGCCTTCCGCCGGTACGCGGAGGTGCGCGCCACCTACCGGCAGACCATCGCCTCGCTGGCCCGGGCCACGGAGATCGCCGGGTACACGCCCGCCGGGCACGCCCGCCGCGTCGCCGCGCTCAGCGAGGCGGTCGGGCGGGACCTCGGGCTGAGCGAACCGGAGCTGACGGTGCTGGAGTACGCGGCGCTCATGCACGACATCGGGCAGCTGAGCCTGCTCGACCCGGTCCCGGACGGTGCCACCGCCCACCTGCCGGCCGAGGAGCAGCGGCGGATCGCGCTGCTCGGCGGCGCCGTCGTACGGCAGACCGGGGTGAGCCGGCAGGTCGCCACGGTTGTGGAGCGGCAGGCCGACCCCTGCTGCGAGCAGCCGCTCGCCGCGCGGATCGTGCGGGCGGTCAACGCCTACGAGGAGAAGGCGCGGGGCGCCGGACCGGGCGGGGCGCTGGCCGCCCTGGAGGAACTGCGGCTCGGGACGGCCGGGGACTACGCGCCGGACGTGGTGGAAGCGCTGGCCCGGGTGTTGTCCCGACACCGGTCTGACCCGGCCCCGAGCTGGGTAACCCATGGGTAATGAGCGCCCCTCCCGGCGTACGTGGTTGGATGCGAGGGAGAGGGTGTCCGGGGGCGTGAGCCAGCCCACTTTCCGGAACTGGAACTGGCAGGCGGGAATCGTGAGGATCTTCGGCAAGGGACGGCACCGGCCCTCCGCCTCCTGGCGGCAGGCCACGGACCGCGCGTTCACGCTGATCGGTGACGGCCGGTACGAGGACGCGGGCGCGCTGCTGACACGCGCGGCGGATCTGGAGCCCTGGCTGGCCGAGTCCTGGTTCAACCTTGCCCTGCTGCACAAGTTTCGGCACGACTGGGAGCAGGCCCGGGCCGCGGGTCTGCGGGCCGTGGCGCTGCTGGAGAAGGAGACCGGCGCGCCCGACTGGTGGAACGTCGGTATCGCCGCCACCGCGCTGCAGGACTGGCCGCTGGCCCGCCGCGCCTGGCAGGCGTACGGGCTGCACGTGCCCGGCGGCGCCACCGCGGCCGGCGAGCCCCTCGGCATGGACCTGGGCAGCGCGGCCGTACGGCTCTCTCCGGAGGGCGAGGCCGAGGTGGTGTGGGGCCGGCGGCTCGATCCGGCGCGGATCGAGGTGCTGTCCATTCCGCTGCCGTCGTCCGGGCGGCGCTGGGGCGAGGTCGTCCTGCACGACGGGGTCCCGCACGGTGAGCGGACCACCTCCACCGGGCACGCCTTCCCGGTGTTCGACGAGATCGAGCTGTGGGCGCCCTCGCCGGTGCCGACCTGGGTCGTCCTGATCGAGGCGGCCACCGAGGCCGACCGCGACGCGTTGGAGCAACTCGCCGCGGACGCCGGGTTCGCCGCGGAGGACTGGTCGTCGTCGGTGCGGCTGCTGTGCCGGATGTGCTCGGAGTCGCGGATGCCGTCGGACGAGGGAGACGGTGTCCACCTCGACCCCCACGACCACAGCGAGCCGGGTCACCCCGGCCCGCTCGGGCACCGCACGGACGGGCAGCTGTGGGTGCCGGAGCGGGAGTGCGGCGTGGCTGCGCCGGCTTCCCTGGTGCGGGGGCTCTTGGACGGATGGGTTGCCGACAGTCCGGATTCCCGTGATTGGCGGGATCTCGAGGAGGTCTGCTAGGCCGTCGTCCGGCTGCGGCGCCGTGGTGGCTGGTCGCGCCCGCGCGGGGGAGCCGCATATCGGACACCGCCCCGCGCCCGTACCCGTGCGCCTCCCCGTACCCTGTATCAAGCACCACACCCTGTTTTTGTTGAGGAAGGCTTACGTCGGTCATGGCGCAGCAGGACACCGATCAGCAGCACGTGGGCGTGCTCCCCGTCGACGACGAGGGGTTCGTCGTCGACTCGGAGGACTGTGAGGAGCGCGAGACCGCCTGGCGTGAGCGCGGCACCTCGCGGCCGATCACGGTCGTCGGCAACCCGGTCCTGCACAAGGAGTGCAAGGACGTCACCGACTTCGGCGACGAGCTCCAGCAGCTGGTCGCGGACATGTTCGCCTCGCAGCGCACCGCCGAGGGCGTGGGCCTGGCCGCCAACCAGATCGGCGTGGACCTGAAGGTCTTCGTCTACGACTGCCAGGACGACAACGGCGTGCGGCACGTCGGCGTGGTCTGCAACCCCAAGCTGGTCGAGCTGCCCGCCGACCGGCGCAGCCTGGACGACAGCAACGAGGGCTGCCTGTCCGTGCCGACGGCGTACGCGCCGCTCGCGCGCCCCGACTACGCCGAGGTCACCGGGCAGGACGAGCGGGGCAACCCGATCAAGGTGCGTGGCACCGGCTACTTCGCGCGCTGTTTGCAGCACGAGACCGACCACCTGTACGGCTACCTGTACATCGACCGGCTCTCCAAGCGTGAACGCAAGGACGTGCTGCGGCAGATGGCCGAGAACGAGCCGCGCTACCCGGTCGTCGCGAACGACTGACGCGGCCCACCAGCCCCACCAACGGCGTCCGTTCGGGCCTCACCGCCCGCACGGGCGCCGTTCGTCTGTTCGTCGCACGTTCGATCCTCTGTGCACGTCCCTTGATCGATAAGCAGTCACACAGGGGGAGATTCTCGGCACGTTGGGGTGGTGAATCAAGCAAATCCGTTCCCAGGACGGTCAGTTGTGGTGCTGAATGGAGAGTGCGGGGATACGCGACGGCGCACGCCCGGTACGACAGGAGGGGTGTGCGCGAACGGCGGCTGAGAGGGGTAGTTCGTGCACGCTCTCCCGTACAGCACCACACGCGGCGCCGGTGCGGCGCCGAAGGCGGTGGCGGTGCCGCCATCGCTTACTCTTCCGGTGATCGAGGCGGCGTTTCCCCGGCGGTTGCACCCGTATTGGCCGACGCTGCAGGAGAAGACCCGAACCTGGTTGCTGGAAATGCGGCTCATGCCGGCGGACAAGGTCGAGGAATATGCCGACGGCCTGTGCTACACCGACCTCATGGCGGGCTACTACCTGGGCGCCCCCGACGAGGTGCTCCAGGCCATCGCCGACTACAGCGCCTGGTTCTTCGTCTGGGACGACCGTCACGACCGCGACATCGTGCACCGCAGGCCCGTCGCCTGGCGCCGCCTGAAGAGCCGGCTGCACACTGCCCTGGACGCGCCCCAGGACCATCTGGACGACGAGGATCCGCTGGTCGCGGGGCTGGCGGACAGCGTGGGGCGGTTGTACTCCTTCCTCCCGGGCGGCTGGAACGCCCGCTTCGCCCGGCACTTCCACGCGGTCATCGAGGCCTACGACCGAGAGTTCCACAACCGCACCGAGGGCATCGTTCCGACGGTCGCGGAGTACCTGGCCCTGCGCCGGCTCACCTTCGCGCACCGGATATGGACCGATCTGCTCGAACCGGGCGCCGGCTGTGAACTCCCCGACGCCGTACGAAAGAACAAGGCGTTTTCGCGTCCGGCCCTGCTGAGTCAGGAGTTCGCCGCCTGGTACAACGATCTGTGCTCGCTGCCGAAGGAAATAGCGGGCGACGAGGTGCACAATCTCGGAATCAGTCTCATCACCCACGAGGGACTGACTCTGGAAGAGGCGGTACGCGAAGTCCGGCGCCGTGTGGAGGAATGCATCACGGAATTCCTCGACGCGGAACAGGACGCTTTACGGTTCGCCGACGGACTCGACGACGGAACGGTGCGCGGAAAAGAACTGAGCGCCGCCGTGCGGGCCTGCGTCGGGAACATGCGGAACTGGTTCAGTTCCGTCTACTGGTTCCACCACGAGTCCGGCCGGTACAGGGTCGACAGCTGGGACGACCGGTCCACGCCCCCGTACGTCAACAACGAAGCGGCAGGTGAGAAATGACCGTCGAGTCGGTGAACCCCTCGGTGTCCACGGCCCCCGAACCGGGCGAGCCACCCCTGGCGGGCGGCGGTGTCCCCGTCCTCGGCCACGGCTGGAGACTGGCCCGTGACCCGCTGCAGTTCATGTCCGCCCTGCGCGACCACGGCGACGTCGTCCGCCTCAGGCTGGGCCCCAAGACGCTCTACGCCGTCACCACTCCGGATCTGACCGGCGCCCTCGCGCTCAGCCCCGACTACCACATCGCCGGTCCCCTGTGGGAGTCCCTGGAAGGGCTGCTCGGCAAGGAGGGCGTGGCCACCGCCAACGGCCCCCAGCACCGCCGGCAGCGGCGCACCATCCAGCCCGCGTTCCGGCTCGACGCCATCCCGGCCTACGGGCCGGTCATGGAGGAGGAGGCGCACGCGCTCGTCGAGCGCTGGCGGGACGCCGGGACCATCGACTGCACCGGTGAGTCCTTCCGGGTCGCGGTGCGCATCGCCGCCCGCTGCCTGCTGCGCGGCGACTACATGGACGAGCGCGCCGAGCGGCTGTGCACCGCCCTCGCGGTCGTCTTCCGCGGCATGTACCGGCGGATGGTGGTCCCGCTCGGGCCGCTGTACCGGCTGCCGACGCCGGGCAACCGCGAATTCAATCGGGCGCTGACCGATTTGCATCTCCTGGTCGACGAGATCATCGCCGAGCGACGCGCATCTGGTCAAAAGCCGGACGATTTGCTGACGGCATTGCTGGACGCGAAGGACGAAAACGGCGAGCCCATCGGGGAGCAGGAGATCCACGACCAGGTGGTCGCCATCCTCACCCCCGGCAGCGAAACTGTGGCATCCACCATCATGTGGTTGCTTCAGGCACTTGCCGAGCACCCCGAACACGCCGACAAGGTGCGCGACGAAGTCGAATCCGTCACCGGCGGACGGCCTGTCGCATTCGAGGACGTGCGCAAGCTGCGGCACACCAACAATGTCGTCATCGAGGCCATGCGTTTGCGGCCGGCTGTATGGATATTGACCCGGCGGGCGGTCGTCGACACGGAACTCGGTGGCTATCGCATTCCGGCCGGGGCCGACATCATCTACAGCCCGTACGCCATCCAGCGCGACCCCAAGTCGTACGCCCGCAACCTCGAGTTCGACCCGGACCGCTGGCTTCCGGAGCGGGCCAAGGACGTGCCGAAACACGCCATGAGCCCGTTCAGCACCGGCAACCGCAAGTGCCCCAGCGACCACTTCTCGATGGCGCAGCTGACGCTCGTCACCGCCGCGCTCGCCGCGCGGTACCGCTTCGAGCAGGTGCCCGGCTCGAACGACGCCGTCCGGGTCGGCATCACTCTGCGCCCGCACCGGCTGCTGGTGCGGGCGGTGCCGCGCTGAGCGCTCAGGCGGCCTGCGGGCCGCGGAAGGTACGGCGGTAGGCGTTCGGGGTGGTTCCCAGCGCCCGCGTGAACTGGTGGCGCAGCGCCGCCGCCGTACCGAACCCGGTACGCCAGGCGATCGCGTCCATCGTCTCGTCCGTCGCCTCCAGCAGCCGCTGCGCCAGCAGCACCCGCTGGCGCAGGATCCACCGGTACGGCGTCGTGCCGGTCTCCTGCTGGAAGCGCCGGGCGAAGGTGCGCGGCGCCATGTGGGCCCGCGCGGCGAGCTGTTCGACGGTCACCTCCTGGTCGAGGTGCTGCTCCATCCACGCCAGCACCTCGCCGACGGTGTCGCAGGAGTCCTTCGGCAGCGGGCGCTCGATGTACTGCGCCTGCCCGCCGTCCCGGTGCGGCGGCACGACCATGCGCCGGGCGATCTTGTTGGCGACCTCCGGCCCCTGCTCCTTGCGTACCAGGTGCAGACAGGCGTCGATGCCGGCGGCGGTGCCCGCCGAGGTGATCACGGGGTCCTCGTCGACGTAGAGCACGTCCGGTTCGACGACCGCCCGCGGGTACTGCCGTCGCAGCTCCTCGACGTGGTGCCAGTGCACCGCGCAGCGCCGCCCGTGCAGCAGCCCGGCGGCGCCCAGCACGAACACGCCGGAGCACACGCTCAGCACCCGTGACCCGCGCTCCACCGCTCGTACCAGGGCGTCCAGCAGCGCCGGCGGATAGATGCGGTGCGTGAAGTCGTCGCCGGCCGGGACGGCGATCAGATCCGCCTCCTCCAGCCGGTCCAGGCCGTACGGCGTGGACAAGGTCAGCCCGCCGACGTGCGTGCCCAGCGCCGGGCCCTCGGCGGAGACGACGGCGAAGTCGTACACCGGCAGTCCGTCGTCGCTGCGGTCGAGTCCGAAGACCTCGCACACGACCCCGAGTTCGAAGGGATGCACACCGTCGAGCAGGACGGCGGCCACGTTTTTCAGCATGCTGCCAGTGTGCCTCGCCGGTGGCAGTAATTCGAGGGTCTGCGGCAGTACTGCCACTCACGGTAAGGAGTGTCCCGCGCGAGAGTGGTGTCCATGAACGGAAACCAGATCGAAGGCCTGATCGGAATGCTCTTCACCCTCGGGATCCTGGTCCTCCTCGTCCTGCCGTCCGTGCTCGGCGTCGTGCGCGACCGCCGCATGGACCGGCAGATCCGGGAGGCCGCGCACCCCGCTCCCCGCGCGCAGAGCCCCCGCCGGACCAGCCCGCGCATCCAGGCACACCGCACTGTCCGACCCCGCATGTAACGTCCCGCTGACGCAATCGATCACGGTGATCGAGCGCAGGGGAGGGAAACATGAGCAACGGCATCCGGCGAAGAGCGGCCTGGGCCACGGCGAGCGGCGCCGCGGCCCTCGTGCTCCTCACCGCGACCGGCGCCCACGCCGAGGGGCGGGGGGACATCCGGGTGGTGGGGGCCGTCGTCAACGGCGGTCACCCCGTGGGCATCGGGACCGCGAAGGAGATCACGTTCCCGGTCGTCCTCACCATCCGGGACGACTCCGGGGTGAAGGGCGTCAGCCGCGTCAGCACGATGAACGTGTCGAACGCCTACGGCTTCATCGAGTGGTCCGGCACGACCTGCGCGAAGAAGTCGGCGACCACCTCGGTGTGCACGGCCACCATGAAGGCCACGCCCGCCTGGATGCCGGCGAGCGACGACATCGACACCAACCGGGTCGCCGGCCTCTGGCAGGTCAACGCCACCGTCAAAGCGAACGACGGCGACTACTGGATCTCCGACAACATCGCCCGGTACTCCGTCAAGCGGGCCACGACACTCACCGACGACGCAGCGCCCGAGCCCGTGCGCAAGGGCGGACAGCTGACCGTCACCGGAACGCTCAGCCGGGCGAACCGGGAGAGCCTGAGGTACCAGGGCTACGCCGGGCAGCCGGTCCAGCTCCAGTTCCGCAAGGCCGGCACCACCCGCTACACCACGGTCAAGACCGTGACAACGGGCAGCACCGGCCGGCTCAGCACCACGGTCACCGCCTCCGCGGCCGGCGACTGGCGCTGGTACTGCCCCGGCACGTCGACCACCATGCTCGCCGTGTCGGCCGGGGACACCGTGGTCCTGAAGTAGCCGCGGCTCAGAAGTCCTCGTCCAGGTCGACGGTGCCCTCCACCGCCACCTGGTACGCCGAGGGGCGGCGCTCGAAGAAGTTGGTCAGCTCCTGAACGCCCTGCAGCTCCATGAAGGAGAAGGGGTTCTCCGAACCGTAGACGGGAGCGAAGCCGAGGCGGGTGAGGCGCTGGTCGGCGACGCACTCCAGGTACTGGCGCATCGAGTCGGTGTTCATGCCGGGGAGGCCGTCGCCGCACAGGTCGCGCGCGAACTGCAGCTCGGCCTCCACGGCCTCCTCGAGCATGTCGGTGACCTGCTGCCCGAGCTCCTCGTCGAAGAGGTCCGGCTCCTCCTTGCGGACGGTGTCGACCACGTCGAACGCGAACGACATGTGCATGGTCTCGTCGCGGAACACCCAGTTGGTGCCGGTGGCGAGACCGTGCAGCAGGCCCCGGCTGCGGAACCAGTAGACGTACGCGAAGGCGCCGTAGAAGAACAGGCCCTCGATGCACGCGGCGAAGCAGATCAGGTTCAGCAGGAAGCGGCGCCGGTCGGCCCTGGACTCCAGGCGCTCCAGCTTCTCCACCTCGTTGATCCACTTGAAGCAGAACCCGGCCTTCTCCCGGATGGAGGGGATGTTCTCCACCGCGTCGAAGGCGGCCGCCCGGTCGTCCGGGTCGGGCAGATAGGTGTCCAGCAGCGTCAGATAGAACTGGACGTGCACGGCCTCCTCGAAGAGCTGCCGCGACAGGTACAGGCGCGCCTCGGGGGAGTTGATGTGCTTGTACAGCGTCAGCACCAGATTGTTCGCGACGATCGAGTCGCCCGTCGCGAAGAACGCCACCAGCCGGCCGATGAGGTGCTGCTCCGCCGGCGTCAGCTTCGCGAGGTCGGCGACGTCCGAGTGGAGGTCGACCTCCTCCACGGTCCAGGTGTTCTTGATGGCGTCCCGGTAGCGCTCGTAGAAGTCCGGGTAGCGCATGGGGCGCAGGGTCAGCTCGAAGCCCGGGTCGAGGAGGTTCGTGTTACGGGTGGTCACTGGCAGGCCTCGCAGGACTCGGGGTTTTCCAGGGAGCAGGCGACGGCCTCTTCGGAGGTCACCTGCTGGACGGGAACGGGGACGGTGGCCTGCGCGCGGGCGGCGCGGGCGATGCGCGTCGCCGGGCGCGAGCGCAGGTAGTACGTCGTCTTCAGCCCGGACTTCCAGGCGTAGGCGTACATCGAGGAGAGCTTGCCGATCGTCGGCGTCTCCAGGAACAGGTTGAGGGATTGCGCCTGGTCGAGGAAGGGGGTCCGTGCCGCCGCCATGTCGATCAGACCGCGCTGCGGGATCTCCCACGCGGTGCGGTACAGCTGCCGCACGTCCTCGGGGATCCAGGCGAAGTCCTGCACCGAGCCGCTCGACTCGCGCAGCGCCTCACGGGTGCGGGCGTCCCATACGCCGAGCTTCTTCAGCTCGGCCACCAGGTAGGAGTTCACCTGGAGGAACTCGCCGGACAGCGTCTCGCGCTTGAACAGGTTCGACACCTGCGGCTCGATGCACTCGTACACGCCCGCGATGGAGGCGATGGTGGCGGTCGGCGCGATGGCCAGCAGCAGGCTGTTGCGCATGCCGGTCCCGGCGATCCGCTCCCGCAGCGCCGCCCAGCGCTCCGGCCAGGTCAGCTCCACGTCGTAGTGGTCGGGGTGCAGCACACCCCGCGCGGTGCGGGTCTTCTCCCAGGCCGGCAGCGGGCCGTTGCGCTCGGCGAGGTCGGCGGAGGCCTCGTACGCGGCGAGCATGACCCGCTCCGCGATCCGGGTGGACAGCGCCTTGGCCTCGGGGGAGTCGAACGGCAGCCGCAGCTTGAAGAAGACGTCCTGCAAACCCATCGCGCCCAGGCCCACCGGGCGCCACTTGGCGTTGGAGCGGCCCGCCTGCTCCGTCGGGTAGAAGTTGATGTCGACGACGCGGTCGAGGAAGGTGACGGCGGTGCGGACGGTGGCGTCCAGCCGCTCCCAGTCGATGTCCCCGTCGGCCACGAACGCGCCGAGGTTGACCGAGCCGAGGTTGCACACGGCCGTCTCACCGTCGTCGGTGACCTCCAGGATCTCCGTGCAAAGGTTGGAGGAGTGGACGACGTGGCCCGGCAGCGCGGTCTGGTTGGCGGTGCGGTTGGCGGCGTCCTTGAAGGTCATCCAGCCGTTGCCGGTCTGCGCGAGGGTGCGCATCATGCGGCCGTACAGCTCACGGGCCGGAAGCGTCTTCTTCGCCAGCCCCGCGTCCTCCGCCTTGCGGTACGCGGCGTCGAACTCCTCGCCCCACAGGTCCACCAGCTCCGGCACGTCGGCCGGAGAGAACAGCGACCACGACGCGTCGGCGCCCACCCGGCGCATGAACTCGTCCGGGACCCAGTGCGCGAGGTTCAGGTTGTGCGTACGGCGCGCGTCCTCACCGGTGTTGTCGCGCAGCTCCAGGAACTCCTCCATGTCGGAGTGCCAGGTCTCCAGGTACACCGCGGCCGCGCCCTTGCGCCGCCCGCCCTGGTTCACCGCGGCGACGGAGGCGTCCAGCGTCTTCAGGAACGGCACGATGCCGTTGGAGTGCCCGTTGGTGCCGCGGATCAGCGAACCGCGGCTGCGGATACGGGAGTACGACAGCCCGATGCCGCCGGCGTGCTTGGAGAGCCGGGCGACCTGGTGGTAGCGGTCGTAGATGGAGTCCAGCTCGTCGAGCGGGGAGTCGAGCAGGTAGCAGGACGACATCTGGGGGTGCCGGGTGCCGGAGTTGAAGAGGGTGGGGGAGGAGGGCAGGTAGTCGAGGCGGCTCATGAGCCCGTAGAGCGCCGCGACCTCCTCGGCGGAGCGGACGGTGTCGTCCTCGGCGAGCCCGCTGGCCACCCGCAGCAGGAAGTGCTGGGGCGTCTCGATCACCTTGCGGGTGATCGGGTGCCGCAGCAGATAGCGGCTGTGCAGGGTGCGCAGGCCGAAGTAGCCGAAGCGGTCGTCGGCGTGGGTGTCGATCAGCGCGTCCAGTCGCTCGGCGTGCAGCCGGACGAAGTCGGCGGTCCGGTCCGCGATGAGCCCCTCGCGGTGGCCGACGGCGACCGACCCGGTGAACGACGTGACGCCCTGGGAGGCCGCCTCCGCGCGGATGGTGAGGGTGAGCAGGCGGGCGGCGAGCCGGGAGTAGGCGGGGTCCTCGGAGATGAGTCCGGCGGCGGCCTCCGTGGCCAGCTCCCGCAGCTCCGCCTCGTCGGCGTGCGCCGAGCGGCCGCGCAGCGCGGCGGCGGCGACCCGGCCGGGGTCGGCGTCGGGGAGGTCGGTGGTCAGCTCGGTCAGGGTGCGCAGCAGCGCGGCACCGGGGCCGTCGTGCTCCCGCTGGCCGGCTGAGGCCGGATCGGCTGGCGCGATGGTCACGTGGGGCTCTCCCTCGCTCGGCACGGGGCCTTGCGGAGGGCAGGGGGCAGCACACGAGCGCACGCGGCGTCGCGTCCACCGGCCCATCCCACGAGGCCCGGACGTCAGGACACACCGGCCGGGTGGCCGGGTGCACTGTCGGCAGGTCCTCGGACTGAACCAGCGTGCGCGAAGCACGCATGTACACCGTTGCGGGACAGTTCCGGATTCGCACCGGATTCCCCTGCGGCGACAGCGAGCATGAGCATACATCTAGTGCCGGGCTGTCGTCTCACCCCCAGATGTTGTGTCCCGGTGGCTTCACAGCGTCAGCTCGTAGGTGAGCAGGGTGATGTCGTCGAGTTCCGGCAGGGGATTCCAGTCCCGCTCGGGCGTACGGACGAAGCCCAGCCGTTCGTAGAGGCGGTGGGCGGTGTGCATGGTCCGCTGGGTCGACAGGACGAGCCGACCGCAGCCGTCGACGGCCCGGGCCCGCTCGACGCAGGCCCGTACGAGCGCCTCGCCGACACCCCGGCCGCGGGCCGCGTGGGCGACGGCCAGCATGCGCATCTCGGCCTCGCCGGGACGCGCGATGTCGACCATGGGCCCGCCGGCCGGTACGAAGGTGACGCCGCCGAGGACGGTGTCGTCCGCTGTGGCGGCCAGGACCTCGGCCGCGGCGGCGCGCTTGGCGACGTCGCGCAGCTCGCCGAGGTAGGGGTCGCTCGCGGCGAAGTCCAGGAGCCCGTCCTGGAGATAGGCCTGGGCGGTGATCTCACCGAGGGCGGCGTGTTCGTGGGGTGCGACGGGCCGGATCACGATGTCCATGACGGCGAGTGTGCCCCACGGGTACGACGACGGGCCGCCGGATTTCTCCGGCGGCCCGTCGGGATTCCGCTGTCAGTGACCTACGGCGCCCGCCGTGGCCGGGGGGAGTTCGGTCTGGACGCCCGGGTCGCCGGCGTCCGCCGTGTAGTCCTCCGGGCTGGTCTCGTCGACGCCCTCGGGGGCCTTCACGGCCTTCAGGACGAAGGTGAGGACCACGGTCACCACCACGTTCAGCACGAACGCCGTGAGGCCGATGTAGCCGATCTCGCCGATGCCGGGGATCTCCTTCGCGGAGCCGCCGAAGTGCTTCTGCGTCGGCGAGGCCACCCCGTACGCGGCCAGCGTGCCGTAGACCATGCCGACCGCCCAGCCGGCCAGCAGCGCCCAGCGGTGGAACCAGCGCGTGAACAGGCCGCCGACCAGGGCCGGGAAGGTCTGCAGGATCCAGATGCCGCCCAGCAGCTGGAAGTTGATGGCGACCGTCTTGTCCATGGTGAGGACGAAGACCAGCGCGCCCACCTTCACCAGCAGGGAGACGATCTTGGAGACCTGGGCCTCCTGCTTCGGCGTGGCGTCCTGCTTGATGAAGTCCTTGTAGATGTTGCGGGTGAACAGGTTCGCCGCCGCGATCGACATGATCGCCGCCGGCACCAGCGCGCCGATGCCGATCGCCGCGAACGCGATGCCCGCGAACCAGTCCGGGAACATGTTCTCGAACAACTGCGGAATGGCCAGCTGAGTGTTCTGCACCTTGACGCCGGCCGCGATCGCCATGAAGCCGAGCAGCGCGAGCAGGCCCAGCATCAGGGAGTACAGCGGCAGGATGGTGGTGTTGCGCCGGATCACCTCACGGCTGCGCGAGGACAGCGTCGCGGTGATCGAGTGCGGGTACATGAACAGCGCCAGCGCCGAGCCGAGCGCCAGCGTCGCGTACGTCCACTGGCCGGCCTCCGGCGGGGCGAGCGCGCCGCGCGGCTTGCCGGTGGCCGGGTTGACCTGGCTGAACGCGTGGCCCGCCTTGGCGAAGATGTCGTCGAACCCGCCGAGTTTGATCGGGATGTAGATGATCGCCACGGCGATGACGATGTAGATCAGCGCGTCCTTCACGAACGCGATCAGCGCGGGGGCGCGCAGACCCGACGAGTAGGTGTACGCCGCCAGCACGCCGAACGCGATCAGCAGCGGCAGGTCCTTGACGAACCAGTTGGTGTTCTCGCCGCCGCCGACACCCATCACGTCCAGCACGGCCTGGATGCCGACGAGCTGGAGCGCGATGTACGGCATCGTCGCGAGGATGCCGGTCAACGCCACCGCCAGCGACAGCCCCTTGGAGCCGAAGCGGCCGCGCACGAAATCCGAGGTCGTCACGTATCCGTGCTTGTGCGACACCGACCACAGCCGGGGCAGGAACGTGAAGATCAGCGGGTAGACGAGGATCGTGTACGGCACCGCGAAGAAGCCGGACGCGCCCGCCGCGTAGATCGCCGCGGGCACGGCGACGAACGTGTATGCCGTGTACAGGTCACCGCCGAGCAGGAACCAGGTGATCCAGGTGCCGAACGACCGCCCGCCCAGGCCCCATTCGTCGAGACTGTGCTCGTTCTCGGCCTTGCGCCAGCGCGCGGCCAGGAAGCCGAGCACGGTGACGAGCAGGAAGAAGAAGATGAAGACGCCGAGTGCGACGCCGTTCACGCCGTCCTTCACTTGTCCGCACCGCCCTTCTGGGAAGCACGGGCGCGCTGGTCACGCCGCCACAGCTGGTAGGCGATGACCGTCAGCGCCGTGGAGATGATCACCCACAGCATCTGGTACCAGTAGAAGAAGGGGATCCCGATGAACGCCGGGTCCACCTTCGCGTAACTTCCGACCCACAGCATCGCCACGAAGGGCGCGACAAGGCAGAGGGCGATGACGACGCGCACGGGCGTCACCGTCGCCGGTCTGGACACATCTGGCGCATTCGTCATCGCGCGGTTCCGTCCCCTCACTGATCACCTGTGCAATGCGCAGGAAATCTAGGTCAGGTGCAGCAGGAACGGAACCCCTCGTCCGCATAACGGGCGTTGACGGTCTGGACCGTTATCCGACCGCGACTCCGGCGGAATATGACGGAGCCTTTAAGGCCGCTTCAGGCGCGCCACGAACTTGTAGCGGTCCCCGCGGTAGACCGACCGCACCCACTCCACCGGCTCGCCCTGCCGGTCGAAGGAGTGCCGCGAGAGCATCAGCATCGGCAGGCCGACGTCGGTGCCGAGCAGACCGGCCTCGCGCGGGGTGGCCAGCGAGGTCTCGATGGTCTCCTCGGCCTCGGCGAGATGGACGTCGTAGACCTCGGCCAGCGCGGTGTACAGGGACGTGTACTTCACCAGGGAACGGCGCAGCGCCGGGAAGCGCTTGGCCGAGAGGTGGGTGGTCTCTATGGCCATCGGTTCGCCGTTGGCCATGCGCAGCCGCTCGATGCGCAGCACCCGGCCGCCGGCGGTGATGTCGAGCAGGTCGGCGAGATGGTCGTCGGCGGTGATGTAACCGATGTCCAGCAGCTGGGAGGTGGGCTCCAGGCCCTGGGCGCGCATGTCCTCGGTGTACGACGTCAGCTGCAGCGCCTGCGAGACCTTCGGCTTGGCGACGAACGTGCCCTTGCCCTGGATGCGCTCCAGCCGGCCCTCGACCACCAGCTCCTGCAGCGCCTGGCGGACGGTCGTGCGGGAGGTGTCGAACTCCGCCGCGAGCGTCCGCTCCGGCGGGACCGGGGTGCCGGGCGGCATCGTCTCGGTCATGTCGAGCAGGTGCTTCTTCAGGCGGTAGTACTTGGGCACGCGCGCGGTACGGACGGTGGCGCCACTGTCGTTCTCCGCACTGCTGACGTCGGTGCTCATGCTCTGCCTTCCCGGCTCCGGTGCCGAAGCGGCCGACTCGCCATCGGCCGCGGGCTCACATCGTGGCACGGCTTTGTGCGGTGTGACCTCGGTGGGCGCCTCCGCACGCTCCGTGATCTCCTCTGTATACCGTTGGCACCCTCGCTGGTCTAGTCCAGCGAGGACGCTCGTGCGTCCGCTCCGGTCAGATGCCCTGCCACTCCGGCTTGTTCGCGTAGGTGTGCCGGAAGTAGTCCGCCAGCTTCAGCTTGGACGCCGCCGCCTCGTCCACGACCACCGTCGCGTGCGGGTGCAGCTGCAGCGCGGAGGCCGGGCAGATGGCCGCGACCGGGCCCTCGACGGTCGCGGCCACCGCGTCCGCCTTGCCCTCGCCCGTGGCCAGCAGGACCAGGTGGCGGGCCTCCAGGATGGTGCCGATGCCCTGCGTGATCACGTGGTGCGGTACCTGGTCGATGTCACCGTCGAAGAACCGGGCGTTGTCCACCCGGGTCTGCTCGGTCAGCGTCTTGATCCGCGTACGGGAGGCGAGCGAGGAGCACGGCTCGTTGAACCCGATGTGCCCGTCGGTGCCGATCCCGAGGAGCTGGAGGTCCACCCCGCCGGCCTCGGGCAGCGCCCTGTCGTACGCCTCGCACGCCGCCTGCACGTCCTCGGCGGTGCCGTCCGGGCCGAGGAACCGCTCCATGCCGATCCCGAGCGGCTCCAGCACCTCGCGGCGCAGCACCGAGCGGTAGGACTCGGGGTGCTCTGCGGGCAGCCCCACATACTCGTCGAGCTGGGCGACCCGGGCCCGGCCGGTGTCCACGGCAGCGGAGCGCACCTTGGCCTCCAACGCCCGGTAGATGGGCAGCGGGGTCGAGCCCGTGGCGACGCCCAGCAGGGCGTCGGGCTTGCGCCGCAGCAGCTGCGCCATGGCCTCGGCGATGAGCTCGCCGCCCGCCTCGGCGTCCGGAACGATGACAACTTCCACGCTGGCCTGCCGTTTCGAAGAGGGGACTCGGGGAGGGGCCGGGGTGGCCGGCATCGGGGAGGCACTGGGTGACCCGCCGGGGGCCCGGTGCCCGGAATCGGGCAATGTGGTTTAGACCAATCTAACAGAGGCGGGCACCCGTCTCCCAGGGTCTCCGCACCATTCCCTGCCCGCCACCGCCCGGCAGCACGGGGCACGCCCGCCCGTCGCGCGACCCCCGTGGCGCACCCTCGCCGCCGCCTTCCGAGGCGCGCCCTCGGGGCCCGGGGCCCCGGGGCCCGGGTGCCGGTCAGGTCACGTCAGGTCAGGTCAGGGACCCTCCCGTCGCGTCGAGCCAGTGGCCCGTCACCCAGCGGCCGTCGTCCGAGGCCAGGAAGGCCACCGCGTCGGCGATGTCCGCCGGCGTGCCCACCCGGCCGAGCGCCGAGTACGCGGCGGCGCCCTGCCACGCCTCGTCGCTCGTCCGCAGCCATGCGGCGTTGACGTCGGTGTCGACGATGCCGGGGGCGACCGAGTTGACCGTGATCCCGCGCGCGCCGAGCACCTTGGACAGGTCCCGGGTGAAGACGTCGAGGGCGCCCTTCGTCATCGAGTAGGCCATCAGCTGCGGCATCGCGGCGGTCCGGGCGAGGCCCGAGGATATGTTGATCACCCGCCCGCCGTCCCTGAGCCGGGGCAGCCCGAGCCGGGTGATGAAGTGCGGCGCCTTCACGTTCACCGCGAAGAGGCGGTCGTACTCCTCCCCGTCGATCTCCTCGAACGGGCGGGAGGTCCCGATCCCGGCGTTGTTCACCAGGATGTCCACCCCGTCCGCATGCCGGTCGAACTCGGCCCACAAGCGCTCGGCGTCCCCCGGCATGCCCAGCTCCGCCCGGATGGCGAAGGCCGAGCCGCCCGCCGCCTCGATCGCGGCGACCGCCTCCTCGGCCGCCGTGTCGTTGCTGCCGTAGTGCACCGCCACCCGTGCCCCGTCGCGCGCCAGCCGCTCCGCGACCCCGCGTCCGATGCCCCTGCCGGCCCCCGTCACCAGAGCCGTCCTGCCTGTCAGTACGCCCATGCCGGCGCCCCCTTCGCTCTGTCGCCGCATTTGTCTAGCGGTCGATACAAAAAAGACCGTACACCGGTCCGCTGACATTTCTCTAGTGCCCGCTATAAAATCCCGCCCATGGGTGACCAGCGAACAGACAAGGCGAGCTCCGGCAGCAGCGGTACCGCGGCCCGCACCCCCCGTCCCCGCGGCCGCCCGCGCGCCTTCGACCGCGCGACCGCACTGGAGAAGGCGGTCATGGCCTTCTGGGAGCGGGGCTACGAGGCGACCTCGGTCTCCGACCTGACCCGGGTGATGGGCATCGGCGCCCCCAGCCTGTACGCCGCCTTCGGCGACAAACGCGCGCTCTTCGAGGAGGTCGTGCAGGTCTACGGCGCCACGCACGGCTCCTTCGCGCGGCGCGCACTGGAGGAGGAGCCGACCGCCGAGGCGGCCGTGGCGCGGCTGCTGCGCGAGGCCGCGGCCGAGTTCACCGGCCCGGGCCACCCGCACGGCTGCCTCGTCATCCACGCGGCCACCAACTGCTCGACCCCCGAGGTCGAGGAGGCCCTGCGCCGGCAGCGCGAGGCCAATGTGCTCGCCATCGAGGACCGCATCCGGGCCGATGTCGCCGCCGGCCGGCTGCCGCCGGACACCGAGGCGGGCGTCCTCGCGCGCCATGCCGCCGCCGTGTTCCAGGGCATGTCGCAGCAGGCACGGGACGGGGCGAGCCGGGAGGAACTGGAAGCGCTCGCGGAATTTGCCATGACCGTGTGGCCCCGTTGCTGACCAGGGCGGGCTAGGCTGCGGTGCATCAACTTCACACAGGCTGCGCGAACGATTCGCCCCGGCGCATGGACAGGCCTAGTGGTCTAGTCCAGAATGCGTCAGGACGGCGCGAGCACGACCGAGCGCAGCGATCACAGCCTCCGTCTTCCCCGCACAGGAAGACGGATCGAGGAACCGGAGCTCTCTGCCCTGACTGCCCCGGCTCCTCACCTTCGGCCGACCGGGACCGCACACCCCACGGCCGATGTTGCTCCGGGCTGCGGTGCCGGGAGGGTTGAGGGTCCCTCCCAGGCGCCGCGGCCCGCGGGTGTTTCCGGGCCCGCCCGTCCCACGGCCGCAGGTCCGCGCCGTACATTTCAGGGCCGTACAAACCGCCAGGTACGCTCGCACCCGTGCCCTCCATGAACGAACTGGTCCGCCAGCACACCGCCCTCGACGACTCCGACCTCGAGTGGTTGCACCTGCTGGTGTCGGAGTGGCAGCTGCTCTCCGACCTCTCCTTCGCCGACCTGGTCCTGTGGGTGCCCACCCGCGACGGCACGCGGTACGTCTCGGTCGCGCAGATGCGGCCCAACACCGGCCCCACCTCCTACCAGGACGACATGGTCGGCCACCTCGTCCCGCGCGGCCGCCGGCCCCTGCTGGACGCGGCGCTCGACGAGGGCCGGATCGTGCGCGAGGGCGACCCGGAGTGGCGCGAGGAGGTCCCCGTCCGGGTCGAGTCGATCCCCGTGCGGCGGGAGGGCCGCGTCCTCGGCGTGATCGCCCGCAACACCAATCTGCTCACCGTGCGCACCCCGAGCCGGCTGGAGCTGACCTATCTGCAGAGCGCCTCCGACCTCGCGCAGATGATCGCGGCCGGCTCCTTCCCGTTCCCGAACCAGCAGGTCGACATGGACGCCTCGCCGCGCGTCGGCGACGGCCTGATCCGGCTCGACGCGGACGGCATCGTCCAGTACGCCTCCCCGAACGCGCTCTCGGCCTACCACCGCATGGGCCTCGCCTCCGACCTCGTCGGCCAGCACCTGGGCCGGACCACCGCGGAACTCGCCCCGACCCGGGGGCCGGTGGACGAGGCGCTCGCCAAGGTCGCCAGCGGCTGGGCCCCGCGCGAGTTCGAGATCGAGGCCAGCGACGGGGTCATCCAGTTCCGGGCGATCCCGCTCAAGCCGAAGGGCACGCGCATCGGTTCGCTGGTGCTGCTGCGGGACGTGACGGAACTGCGGCGCCGCGAGCGTGAGTTGATCACCAAGGACGCCACCATCCGGGAGATCCACCACCGGGTGAAGAACAACCTCCAGACGGTCGCGGCCCTGCTGCGGCTGCAGGCCCGGCGCATCGAGTCCGATCGGGGCAGGGAGGCGCTGGAGGAGGCGGTCCGCCGGGTCGGCTCCATCGCCATCGTGCACGAGACGCTGTCCCAGAACCTGGACGAGCGGGTGGAGTTCGACGAGATCGCCGACCGCGTGCTGGCCATGGTCGCGGAGATCTCCCCGGGCAAGGTCACCGGCCGGCGCACCGGCCGCTTCGGCATCCTGGACGCCGAGGTCGCCACGCCCCTGTCGATGGTGCTCACCGAGGTCCTGCAGAACGCCCTGGAGCACGGCTTCCACCAGGGCGACACCGGCACGGTCGAGGTCTCGGCGGTGCGCGGCGGTACGACGAAGGAGGCGCGCCTGCTGGTCACGGTCCAGGACGACGGCATCGGCCTGCCCGAGGGCTTCGATCCGCGCACCGCTGGAAACCTCGGGCTGCAGATCGTCCGCACCCTGGTCGAGGGCGAGCTGGGCGGCACCTTCGACATGGTCCCGGCGCCCGAGGGCGGCACCCAGGTGATCCTCGACATCCCGGTGCGGGCGCAGAAGTAGTACCGGACGGCAGCGGTACGGGCGCGAGCAGCCGACGTCACAGAGAGTGAGTGGCCCTGGTCATGAAGGATAAGTGGCCCGCGCCACGCGGCAGTTGAGGGCCGCGTCACAACGGCCGGCGGACAGCAAAAAGCCCCGGACCGCCATTGGTCCGAGGCTAGTGCTCGACTTCTTCGTTCACTGCGCGCTGCGGCTCGGGGGCGGGAGATGCGCACACGATGTGCGCGCCGCCAAGCTCAGGCTGTCAGCAGGGGTGGGTCGTCAGGCGGAGGCCTGACGGGCCCGGTTGCGGGCGGCGCGGCGCTTCATGGCACGGCGCTCGTCCTCGCTGAGACCACCCCAGACGCCGGAGTCCTGACCGGACTCGAGCGCCCACTGCAGACACTGCTCGATCACCGGGCAGCGACGGCAGACGGCCTTGGCTTCCTCGATCTGCAGCAGCGCAGGACCGGTGTTGCCGATGGGGAAGAAGAGCTCGGGGTCTTCCTCGCGGCAAACGGCGTTGTGACGCCAGTCCATGGCTGCTACCTCTCCTTGGTATGACTGTGCAAGTTGCTTGTGAATGTGAACGCTTTCACGAATCCCTCAACAAGTGAAGGGCCGACCGCCGAGTCTTCCCGGCGTGGTCCTGTGTTTTGGAGAGGGGTTCTGGTGATCAGTGGAGGCCGGTCTTGCGGGCCGTCCCGATCGCCACGTAGAGACTCGCAAACCTCAGCGGCGGATACAACCCCTTCAGGAAAGTTTTTTTTGATTCTTCGGTGTCGACTAGGTCACAGCCGTACTTCCATGGGGTGGATCCTGGCCTAAACGTTCGAGTGAAAGGACTTTAGCCCCTTCTGCTCACACAATCACACGCAGTGCACGGCGTACACCTGTGAACGTCACGCTGGTACGCAGCCCCAGATGGTCACCGTCCATCTGGAGGGGCAACGGCACCTTCGAATGCAAGGTGAAGCGGTCCAGATCGTGCAGTTCGACGGCGTGCTTGCCGCGTGGTCCGCGCTCCGGGGACGAAGTGAGCAACTGGGTGCCATACCGGGCAACCGCGGCCGTGGACAGACGGCTGAGACCGAACACATCGAGCCCCGTGTCGAACGAGGCCCGCGGGGAGGCGTAGATCGGGCGGTTGCCGAGGAACGTCCACGGCGAGGTGTTCGAGACTATGGACAGGACGAGATCCGTGAGCGGCTCCTCACCCTCCCGCTCCAGCGTGATCGCACCGTGCCGGCGATTCGGCTCGCCCAGGAGCTGACGCACCACCTGGCGCACGTACAGCGCGTGTGTCGACTTCTTGCCGCGCTCGCGGTGCTGCTCCACCCGGCCGACCACACCCGCGTCGAAGCCGAGCCCCGCGTTGAAGGTGAACCAGCGCTGCGGCACCGCCTCGTCCTCCGTGCCCGGCGTTCCCGAGGCCAGACCGAGGCCGACCGTGCGCTCGCTGCCCTCGCGCAGCGCGTCCAGCAGGGCGCCGGTCGCCTCGACGGCGTCGTTGGGCAGGCCCAGCGCGCGGGCGAAGACGTTCGTGGAACCGCCGGGCACCACCGCGAGGCCGGGCAGCCGCGCCGGATCGGGGCCGGCGTGCAGCAGGCCGTTGACCACCTCGTTGACCGTGCCGTCGCCGCCGAGCGCCACGACCAGGTCGATGTCGTCCCCGACAGCGGCCTGCCGGCCCAGGTCGCGCGCGTGCCCGCGGTACTGGGTGGTGACCGCCTCCAGCTTCATCTCACTGGCGAGTGCGTGGATGAGCACGTCACGTGTGCGCGCACTGGTAGTGGTTGCCGCCGGGTTGACCACGAGAAGTGCACGCATGACGTGCAGCGTACCTACTGAGCGGTACTCGGACGAGGGCGAGGTAGGGAACAGGTAAGAGGGGGGCGCGCCTCGACGCACCGCTCGCGGGGGCAGTCCTCGATGCGCCACCCGAGGGTGAGGCTCGCCCCGGGGGCGCGATGGGTGAGGGCTACCCTTCAGGGGTGAGCAGTGAGCAGACCCCCACCCCCACGCAGACCCAGGACACCGCCGGCCCGCGCCCGCGGCGTCTGACGTACGCCGCGGTGCTCGCCGGCCTCGAAGGGCTCGCGCTGCTCGTCGGCGGGGTGTGGATGCTCGTCCTCGCGCTGACCGGCGCCCCGGACGACCGGCAGCAGGCCGTGACCGGCGGAGTGACCATCGTCGTCCTCGCGCTGCTGCCGCTGCTGGCCGCGCGCGGACTGCTGGCCCGCCGCAGCTGGAGCCGCGGCCCGGCCGTCATCACGCAGATCATCGCGCTGCCGGTGGCCTACAACCTGATCCACGCCGACGGCGCCGCCATCCCGGCGGGCATCGCGCTCACCGCCGTCGCCGTCGCCGCGCTGGTCCTCCTGGTCAACGGCGAGACGACCCGGGCCCTCGGCATCCGGGGACCGGGCGCGCAGAAGTAACGGCGACGGCCCCCGTGGGCGCTCACGCCCGCACCGGGAGCCGTCACCGACACCGAACCGCTCGTCACTCCTCCACGAGCAGCTTCTCCCGCAGCTGCGCCAGGGTCCTCGCCAGGAGCCGGGACACATGCATCTGGGAGATGCCGACCTCCTGCGCGATCTGCGACTGGGTCATGTTGCCGAAGAAGCGCAGCAGCAGGATCCGCTTCTCGCGCGGCGGGAGGCCCTCCAGCAGCGGCTTGAGCGACTCCCGGTACTCCACGCCCTCCAGCGCCTCGTCCTCGGCGCCCAGGGTGTCGGCGACCGCCGGGGATTCGTCGTCGGTGTCCGGGACGTCCAGCGACAGCGTGGAGTACGCGTTGGCCGACTCCAGGCCCTCCAGGACCTCCTCCTCCGAGATCGCCAGCTTCTCGGCGAGCTCGTGGACCGTGGGCGAGCGGCCGTGCAACTGCGACAGCTCCGCCGTGGCCGTCGTCAGCGACAGCCGCAGCTCCTGCAGCCGGCGCGGCACGCGCACCGCCCAGCCCTTGTCGCGGAAGTGCCGCTTGATCTCGCCGACGACCGTCGGGGTCGCATACGTGGAGAACTCCACGCCGCGGTCCGGGTCGAAGCGGTCGACGGACTTGATCAGCCCGATGGTGGCGACCTGGGTGAGGTCGTCGAGCGGCTCGCCGCGGTTGCGGAAGCGGCGCGCGAGGTGCTCGACGAGCGGCAGGTGCATCCGGACCAGCCTGTTGCGCAGCTCGGCGTACTCCGGGCTGCCCTGATTCAGCGCGCGCAGCTCGATGAACATCGCCCGCGCCCCGCTGCGGTCCTGCGGGCCGTGCGGCGTGATCCGCACCTCGCGCACGGCCTGCCCGTCCGGCGCCTGTTCCTCGGCGTCTCGCTCGTGCTCGCTCATCGTCCCGCCCGTTGCCCTGCCCCGAGCCCCGGCTTCCGCTGGGACAGGGGTGCCCCCGTTCCGCCGGCCCCGGGGATTGCCCCGTCCGGCGCCTTCCCTCTGCCGCGGGCCGCCGTCGGCGGTGCCCCGCAGGCCGGCGTCCACGGCCCCGGCCCGGGAGGACTCGTCCTCCGGATGCGGCCGGGCCTGCTCGGGGATGCCGTCGATGCCGTCCGCCGTACGCCGGGAAGCACCCTGAGCGCCCAGGGCGTTCTCGGGCGGCAGTTCCCTGGTGTCGCGCTCTTCGTCCCGCACCGGCCCGTCCCCGTTCCTCACGCCGGCCCGGGTCCCGCGCCGCGCTGTTTGTAGAGGCTGATCGAAACGGTCTTGTCCTCGTCCACGGCGGAGGAGACCTTGCCCGCGAGGGCGGACAGGACGGTCCAGGCGAACGTGTCCCGCGAGGGGGCGTGCCCGTCCGTGGTCGGCGCCGAGACGGTGACCTCGAGTGAGTCGTCGACGAGCCGGAAGACGCAGGAGAGCACCGAGCCCGGCACGGCCTGCTGCAGCAGGATCGCGCAGGCCTCGTCCACGGCGATGCGCAGGTCCTCGATCTCGTCCAGGGTGAAGTCCAAACGGGCCGCGAGACCGGCCGTGGCCGTCCGCAGCACCGACAGGTAGGCACCCGCAGCCGGCAGCCGGACCTCCACGAAGTCCTGGTTCACCACGGGCTCGCCTGCGATCTGGGACACCCTCACCTCCAAGGTGGTACAAGCTGTTCGGGGCCGAGGGTCGCCCCCCGGGTCAACGCGAAGTGTGGTACTGCGGTGACGCTATCGCGCCCAGAAGTTTCCTGTCCCGGGGCCCCAACCCCTTGCCGTCACTCATAGTAAAGCTCCGGATACGCTCCGTGGCTAGAGGGTGGGCGGGTCCAATTGGGAACAGCGCGCGCCGGATTGACGTACCCAGGCGTCAGACGCTCGAACCGTACCCGGTACGGTCCCTTCCGGTCTCCTCCCGCAGCCCGTTTTCCGCCGGTACCGGGCCGTTCACGGCGGCTTCCACCGATGACCGACCGCTCATACCAGCACGTGGTCGACGAAGCACCAGCGCCAGTCCTCGCCGGGTTCGAAGGTCCGCATCACCGGATGACCGGTTTCCTTGTGGTGCCCGGTGGCGTGCCGGTTCGGCGAGGAGTCGCAGCAGCCCACGTGGCCGCACGTCAGACACAGCCGCAGCTGCACCGGGTGGGTGCCGTCCCGCAGGCACTCCGGACACGTCTCGCTGAGCGGAGTCGGTTCCGGACGCGGCAGCGCGTCGGCGTGCGTGCACTGTTTCATGATTGCCAGGTTACGACGGGCGTGCGGCGAGCGGCGCGGAGAACGAGGGTGGGCGAGGACGATGGACGTGATGCCACTGCTGTTGCTGGTGGCGGGCAGTGCGGCGGTGGCCGCGGCCGCCCGGCGCACCCCGGTGCCGGCGCCGCTGCTGCTGGTCGCGGTCGGCCTCGCGGTGGCGTACGTCCCCGGCATCCCCGACTACCGGCTCGCCCCCGACGTCGTCCTGCCCCTGCTGCTGCCGCCGTTGCTCTACACCTCCGCCGTCGACAGCTCCTACCTGGACCTCAGGGCGCAGATGCGGCCCGTGGCGCTGCTGTCGGTCGGATACGTCCTGTTCGCGACCGTCGTCGTCGGCTGGGCCGCGTACGTCCTGGTGCCCGGCCTGCCGCTGACCGCGGCGCTGGTGCTCGGCGCGGTCGTCGCGCCGCCGGACGCGGTGGCCGCGACGGCGGTGGCCCGCCGGGTCGGGCTGCCCTCCCGGATCACGACCATCCTCCAGGGCGAGTCCCTGCTGAACGACGCCACCGCGATCACCGCCTACAAGGTGGCCCTCGCCGCCGCCGTCGGCGAGGGCGCCTCCTGGGCCGGCGGGATCGGCGAGTTCCTGCTCGCGGCGGTCGGCGGCGTGGTGGTGGGCCTGATCCTGATGGCGCCGATCCACTGGCTGCGCACTCACCTCAAGGAACCCCTGCTGCAGAACACGCTCTCCCTGCTGATCCCGTTCGTCGCGTACGCGGCGGCCGAGCAGGTGCACGCGTCGGGCGTGCTCGCCGTGGTCGTCGTCGCCCTCTACCTCGGCCACCGGAACTGGGAGGTCGACTTCGCCACCCGGCTGCAGGAGGAGGCGGTGTGGAAGATGGTCGCCTTCGTCCTGGAGTCGGCCGTGTTCGCGCTCATCGGCCTGCAACTGCCGGTCGTCCTGCAGGGCCTCGGGGAGTACAAGGGCGTCGACGCCGTCTGGTACGCCGTCGCCCTCTTCCTCGTGGTCGTCGCGGTCCGCTTCCTGTGGGTGTACCCGGCGACCTTCCTGCCCCGGCTGCTGTCGGCGCGCATCCGCGCCCGCGAGGACAACCCGACCTGGCGCGCCCCCGTGGTCATCGCCTGGGCCGGGATGCGCGGCGTGGTCTCGCTGGCCATCGCCTTCTCCATCCCGCTCCACCTGCACGACGGCGAGCAGCCCTTCCCGCACCGCAACCTCGTCCTCTTCCTGACCTTCACCACGGTCATCGGCACCCTCGTGGTGCAGGGCCTGTCCCTGCCGCCGCTGATCCGGCTGCTGAAGTTCCCCGGCCGCGACGCGCAGGCCGAGACCCTCGCCGAGGCCAACGCCCAGGCGCAGGCCTCCCGCGCCGCCGAACGGCGCCTCGACGACCTGTTGGCCGACGAGCGCAACGCGCTGCCGGGACCGCTCGCCGACCGGCTGCGCAGCGTTCTGGAGCGCCGCCGCAACGCCGTGTGGGAACGCCTCGGCCAGGTCAACCCGATCACCGGCGAGACCGCCGACGACACCTACCGGCGGCTGTCCGGCGAGATGATCGGTGCCGAGCGCGAGGTCTTCGTGAAACTGCGCGACGGCCGCTACATCGACGACGAGATGCTGCGCGCCCTGCTGCGCCGGCTGGACCTGGAGGAGGCGGCGGCGTACCGGGAGGCGACCTAGCTAGTCGCCGGCGGCGCGGTGGTCGTGGCCGGGCGCGTCACTCGGGAAACGGGCGGCCGGTGATCACCGCCGCGAGGGTGGTGCCCTTCGGGAACGCGCCCTCCTCGGTGAGGGTGAGGAGTCCGTACAGCATCTTGGCGACATAGAGACGTTCGACGGGCAGCCCGTGGCGGTCTTCGAAGTCGTCGGCGAAGGCGTCGAGCGCGGGGGGCACGCGCGCGTAGCCGCCGAAGTGGAACCGGTCGTCCAGCAGCCAGTCGCCGCGCGGCCCGCCGAAGGCCCGCTCCTGCAGCGCCCGGATGTCGTCGAGCAGGAAGCCCCCCTTGAGGACGGGGACGCCCACCGCGCGCTGCCCGGGGCCCAGCCCGGCGGCCAGCCCGGCCAGCGTGCCGCCGGTGCCGCAGGCGAGCGCGACCACATCGGCCCGCCCGCGCAGCTCCGCCCCGAGCGCGACGCATCCTCGTACGGCCGCCGCGTTGCTGCCTCCCTCGGGGACGACACACGCCTCCCGGGCGTCCACGGCGTCCAGCACCGCGGCAAGAATGTCCGGATCCGTCTTACGGCGATACGTCGACCTGTCGACGAAGTGCAGCCGCATACCGTCGGCGGCGCAGCGGGCGAGGGAGGGGTTGAGGGGGCGCCCGGCCAGCTCCTCGCCGCGGACCACGCCGATCGTCGGGACGCCGACGAGACGGCCCGCTGCGGCCGTGGCCCGCAGGTGGTTGGAGTACGCGCCGCCGAAGGTCACAATCGGCCGGCCTGCCGCCGCGTCCAGGTTCGGGGCGAGCTTGCGCCACTTGTTGCCGATCAGCTCCGGGTGGATCAGATCGTCGCGCTTGAGCAGCAGCCGGACGCCGTGCCGGGCGAGGCGGTCGTCCGCCGCCTCGTCCAGGGGCGAGGGCAGGAGTGGGTGGAGGGCGTCCAGGCTGGTCACGGCACCATTGTCGAACGCCCGTCCCGCCGTCTGCCCGCCGTACCCCGCTCCTACTTCAGCCGGTCGCGGATCCGCTCCCGCAGCCACGCCATCGTGAAGCCCCGCGGGTCCACCTTCCCCGGCTGCCACTCCAGGTGCCCGATGACCGACCGCTGCGTCCATCCGTGCCGGCGGCAGATCGCCGCCGCGGCCTTCTGGATCGCGATCAGCTGAGCCTCGGGCCAGGGGTCCTCGCCGTCGCCGAGGTTCTCGCACTCGAAGCCGTAGAAATGGCGGTTGCCGTCGGTGTTCGCCTCGTTGTCGTGCGGCAGCGCCTTCTCCGCGATCACCGCGCGCAGGACGTCGTCGTCGCCCAGGCCTGCGTGGTTGGGCGGCCGTAACCGACCAGGTGGACCGTGCCGTCCTTGGTGATCACACCGTGGCACAGCGGCCCCGGCAGCCCGGGGTGGCCGTCCCGGCAGATCTCCACCGTGCGCGCGCTGCCCCGGGTCACCGTGTGATGGATCATCACGCCGTGCACCGGTCCCCAGGGACCCTTGTGGTTGCGATGGTGATGCCTCCAGTCGCCGACCTCGACGACTTCCAGGCCCTCGGCTCTCAGCGCGGTGAGAAAGTCGCTCGCGGACAGGGGTGAGGCCATGTCGCCTCCTTCGTGCTGCTGTCCCGGGGCCACGGGGCGCGGCCGCCGTCGTACACCGCTTCTACCGAAACCGGACGAGTTGGACTACATCGCTCGCACGATGTGCGAGCCGATCCGGACACGCCGACTTGAGGCCGGGCGGCTGGGAGGGCTGTTGAGTTTTCCCTTCGGGGAGTGAGCCAACCCCGCTCGTTCGTGTAATAGCACCGGCACGCTCCGTGATGGGAGCCTGGTCACCAGATCGAATGCCTGGCGCGGTTCGGAGCCAGCGCAGCACTGAGAGGGCAATTCTCTATGTCGGTAGGCGAAGAGGTCCGCACGGAAGAGACCAGGCCGCAGCAGAGCCTCGGCACCGCGGCCGCGCGGAACCTGGCCACCACCACCAAGTCCGTTCCGCAGATGCAGGAGATCAGCTCGCGCTGGCTGCTGCGGCTCCTGCCGTGGGTGGACGTGCAGGGCGGCACCTACCGGGTGAACCGGCGGCTGACCTACGCGGTCGGCGACGGCCGCGTCACGTTCGTGAAGACCGGAGACCGCGTCGAGGTCATCCCCGCGGAGCTGGGCGAGCTGCCCGCCCTGCGGGCCTACGAGGACGAGGAGGTGCTGGCGGAACTGGCCCAGCGCTGCCGGCAGCACGAGTTCGCCCCCGGCGAGGTGATCGCCTCCTTCGGCAGCCGGGCCGAGGAGGTGTACCTGCTGGCCCACGGCAGGGTGGAGAAGGTCGGCACCGGCCCGTACGGCGACGACCAGGTCCTCGGCGTGCTCGCCGACGGCGCCTACTTCGGCGAGCAGGCGCTGATGTCCGGCGACGCCATCTGGGAGTACACCGCCCGCGCGGACACCGCCTGCACGGTACTGATCCTCTCCCGCCAGGACGTCGAGCAGGTCGCCGAGCGCGCCGAGTCGCTGCGCGAGCAGCTGCGGCAGGCGCGCTCCGTTCCGGCACAGCGCACCAACAAGTACGGGGAGAAGGAGGTCGAGCTCGAGGCCGGCCACTCCGGCGAGCCGGACATCCCGCACACCTTCGTCGACTACGAGACCCGGCCCCGTGAGTACGAACTGAGCATCGCCCAGACCGTCCTGCGCATCCACTCGCGCGTGGCCGACCTGTACAACCAGCCGATGAACCAGACGGAGCAGCAGCTGCGGCTCACCGTCGAGGCGTTGAAGGAGCGCCAGGAGCACGAACTGGTCAACAACCAGGAGTTCGGGCTGCTCCACAACTGCGAGTACGACCAGCGGATCCAGCCGCACGACGGTGTGCCCAGCCCCGACGACCTGGACGAGCTGCTCAGCCGGCGGCGCGGCACCAAGATGTTCCTCGCCCACCCGCGGGCGATCGCCGCGTTCGGGCGCGAGCTGAACAAGCGCGGGCTGGTCCCGGAGACCATCGACGTGGGCGGCAACCGCATCCCGACCTGGCGGGGCGTGCCCATCTACCCGTGCAACAAGATCCCGGTGACCGAGGCGCGCACCACCTCCATCATCGCGATGCGTCTCGGCGAGCAGGACCAGGGCGTCATCGGTCTGCGGCAGTCGGGCATCCCGGACGAGATCGAGCCGAGCCTGTCGGTGCGGTTCATGGGCATCAACGAACAGGCGATCATCAAGTACCTGGTCACGGCCTACTACTCGGCCGCCGTGCTCGTGCCGGACGCGCTCGGTGTGCTGGAGAACGTCGAGATCGGCCGCTGGCGGTGACCCTCCCCGTCCAGGGGCCCCGTGCCCGCCCCGCCGCCGCGGGGCGGGCACACCCTTCGGCCACACTGCCCGCCCAGGGGGGACCGGCCGGACCGGCCGACACAGCCGAGGCGGCGGCGCTGCTGGAGCAGACGCGGGCCCTGGTCGATCCCGAGCTGCGCGCGGCGATCGGCTCACTGCCGGGGCCCGTGCGGCGCGTCGCGCGCTACCACTTCGGGTGGGAGCAGCCGGACGGCAGCCCGGCGGCGGGTCCCGCGGGCAAGGCCCTGCGTCCCGCGCTCGTGCTGGCGGCAGCCGACGCCCTGGGCGGCACACCGGCCCGGGACAGCGCGGTGCGGGCGGCAGCGGCGGTGGAGCTGGTGCACAACTTCACGCTGCTGCACGACGACGTGATGGACCGGGACGTCACCCGCCGGCACAAGCCGACCGCATGGGCCGTGTTCGGCGACGCCGACGCGATCCTCGCGGGCGACGCGCTCCAGGCGCTCGCGCTCAAGCTGCTCGCCGAGGATCCGCATCCGGCGTCCGCCGCGGCCGCCGCCCGGCTCGCGGCGTGCGTGGTGGAGCTGTGCGCCGGGCAGCACACCGACACCGCGCTGGAGCGGCGATCGCCCGGTGACGTGGACCTCGACGAGGTGCTCGCCATGGCCGAGGCCAAGACAGGGGCGCTGCTGGGGTGTGCGTGTGCCGTCGGTGCGCTGTACGCGGGTGCGGCCGCCGAGGACGTCGACGCACTGGACGCGTTCGGTCGCGAGGCCGGGCTCGCGTTTCAGCTCATCGACGACGTGATCGGGATCTGGGGCGATCCCGGGCGCACCGGCAAGCCGGCCGGTGCGGATCTCACGGCGCGCAAGAAGTCGCTGCCGGTGGTGGCGGCCCTGGTCTCCGGCACCACGGCGGCCGTCCGGCTGGCCGAGCTGTACGGGGCGCCGTTCGAGCCGGACGACGTCGAGTGCACGGTGCTGGCGGTCGAGCGGGCCGGTGGCCGTGACTGGGCGCAGGAGGAGGCCGCCGATCGGATGTCCCGCGCGGTCTGCGCCCTGGCCCGCGCCGTGCCGGAGCCGGAGCGGGCGGGGGGCCTGCTGAGCCTGGCGGAGTTCGTGACCCGGCGCAGTGCGTGACGGGTCGTGGGGGCGAGAGGCCGAGAGGCCGACAGGGCGAGAGGAGGGGATCGAAAGGAACGGACGGAGAGGGGACGGAGAAGGGGCGGACAGAGGATGGATAGGGTCAATCCCCGTAGACGACAGGTGCGTTGAAGGGGGCCGGGATGGGTGTGGCGATACGGCGGGCGGGCACGGGCGACCGGGAGGCGGTCGTACGGCTGCTGGACGAGGCCTTTCGGGACGATCCGGTCAGCGCCTGGGTGTTCCCTGGTGAGGAGTACCGGCGCGGCACCCACCACCGGCTCATGGCGGCGTTCACCGACATCGCTCTCGGTGACGGCTGGATCGACGTCACCGAGGACGGAGCGGCATGCGCGCTGTGGCTGTCCGTGCCGGGCGGGGACCATGACGAGGACGCCGGGGACGACGGTCCCGCCGAGCTGCGCCGGGCCGTGGACCGGGACAACGAGCGGGTGGAGCTGATCGGGCGGCTGACGGCCGGGATCCACCCCGCGGACCGCCCGCACGCCTATCTGTGGATGATCGGCGTCGCGCCGCAGCGGCAGGGTGCGGGACTGGGCACCGCGCTGATCGAGCACGTCCTCGAGCGGTGCGACCGCGAAGGGCGGCCCGCGTATCTGGAGGCCAGCAACGCGCGCAGCCGGGCGCTGTACGAGCGCCTCGGCTTCACGGTCATGGACGGCGTGCTGGACCTGCCCGACGGCCCGAGGATGTGGCCCATGTGGCGCGAGCCCCGCCGCGGGAAGCGCTGAACCGCGCATCGCCCTACGCTGAAGACGTGGGCAGCGACGAACCCGTCTGTCCCGTCTGCGGACAGCGCGTCGAGACGGTGGTCCGGCGCCACAAGACGCTGGGCGCCTGGGTGCCTGGGTGCCTGTGTGGGTGCCCGGGCCCTGCCGCAACGCCGGGTGCCCGGCTTATGCCGAGCCGTCCACCGCGCGGGCGTCCCGCAGCGAGCCTCCGGTCGTCGCCGCCCCGAACGAGGACGGCGACGCCTCCGGCGCGGCCGGGACATCCGGGATATCCGGGGCGTCCGCAGGGGACGAACCCTGACGGCTGTGCAGGGAGGCCGCCCGCCGCGCAGCCGTGGGCGGGAGGCCCTTCACCGCATAGCGTGGGTGCATGACCGACGCGCCGCACATCCTCCACCTCACCGAACGCTCCCTCTGGGAGGCCGCCCGCGCCGAGGGCCGGTACACCCTGTCGACCCGCGGCCGCACGCTGGAGCAGGAGGGGTTCATCCACTGCTCCACCCGGGAGCAGCTCGCGCCGGTGGCCGATTTCCTGTACGGCGGCTACGACGGTCCGGACGAGCTGGTCGTCCTGGTCGTGGACCCGGCACGGCTGGACGTGCCGCTGAAGTACGAGGCCGCCGTACCCGGCGGCGAGGAGTTCCCGCATGTGTACGGGCCCATCCCGGCGGAGGCGGTCGTCTCCGTGGAGCCGTGGCCGGCGTGAGCCCGCGCCCTCACCGAGGGGGCAGTCCGCCCGTCACCGAGGGGGCAGTCCGCCCGTCTCGGGGTCGCGGGCCGTGAGGCAGTACAGGCCGCCCGCCGGATCCCGCATGACCGTCCAGTGGGCGCCTGCGGAGACGACGGTGGCGCCCAGCTGCTCGTGCCGGGCACGGGTCGCCGCCCGGTCGGCGCAGGCCATGTCGAGGTGGGCGGAGGCGGGCCGTTCCTCGCCCAGACGCTGGAGCAGGATGCGGACCGGCAATCCGTCGGGCGGGGCGATCACATGGAACTCGGGGCGGGAGCCGGGCCGGGACGTCCACTGCGGCAGCAGCGCGCCGAAGAAGGCGACTTCGGCGCCGTAGGCCGAGGGCGGCACATCGAGGCACACCTGGTCGAGGCGGCTGCCGTGGACGACGGGCGGGCGCCGGCGCTCGCCGTGCCACGGCACCGCGCAGAACAGCTGCCCGGCGGGGGAGCGCAGCACCGCCCAGCCCTCGTGCTCCGCCTCGACGCGTGCGCCCAGCCGCAGCGCCGACGCCGTGAATCCCGGCACGTCGGCCACGGCGAAGTCGAGGTGGGCGCCGCCCGGGCCCGCCGTGACCCCCTGCGCCTTCAGGCACGCGTCGGCGCCGTCGTCCGGGAGCAGGGTGGTGAACTCCCCCCGCTCACCGCGCGCCGCGGACAGCCGGGTGCCGGTGGCGGCCGTCCAGAACGCGCAGGCGCGGTCCAGGAGTTCGGCCGGGCGGTCGACGAAGGCGTAGGTCCACCGGACGTGCCGGTCCATGGCGGGAATGATCAGCTCTCCGCTCGCTGCATGAACCGCAGCAGATTGCCCGCCGGGTCCCGGAAGGCGCAGTCGCGGACTCCGTAGGGCTGGTCCATCGGTTCCTGGAGGATGTCGGTGCCGGCCTCGCGGACCTTCTCGCACAGGGACTCGCAGTCCGGGGTGGTGAAGATGACCCCGCGCAGCACCCCCTTGGCCAGCAGCCGGGTCAGCGTCTCCCGGTCGGCGGGGGAGGCGTCGGCGGCCGGCGGCTCCAGGACGATCTCCACGTCCGGCTGGAGCGGGGAGCCGACGGTGAGCCAGCGCAGTCCCTCGAACTCCACGTCGTTGCGCAGCTCGAGGCCGAGGACGTCCCGGTAGAAGGCGAGTGCCTTGTCGGGGTCGTCGACGGTGATGAAGCACTGCTTCAGTTTCACATCCATGACGGTCACCCTAGGGTCGGCGCGGTCGCGTGAGCCTGCGCACCACGCAGGGCGGGATCTGCGCGGCCGCCTCGTGCGGACGGGCCCGGTACGCGGTCGGTGTCATGCCCACGAGCTGGGTGAACCGGGAGCTGAACGAGCCCAGGGAGGTGCAGCCGACGGCGAGGCACACCTCGGTCACGCTCAGATCCCCGCGCCGCAGCAGCGCCTTGGCGCGCTCGACCCGGCGGGTCATGAGGTAGCCGTAGGGCGTCTCGCCGTAGGCCTCGCGGAAGCTGCGCTGGAAGTGACCCGGGGACATCAGAGCCGTACGGGCGAGCGCGGAGATGTCCAGGGGCTCGGCGTACTCGCGGTCCATACGGTCGCGTGCCCTGCGCAGCCGCACCAGGTCCTCGGGGGTCACCTGGCCAGCATGCCACGCCGAACCGGCCCCGGACCCACCGATCAGTCGATCGATAATTGAGCGAATAGCGATCGTTTGATACATAACCATTGACGTGATCCGTGTGTCTCCCTAGCTTCGGGCGTCGTCCCGGTCCCCTGAGCCACCAAGAAAGGTGGACGCGTCATGAGGATCACCCCCGCCCGGCTCCGGCGGGCCGTCGTCGCGCTCGTCGTGATGGGTACGGCCGCGCTGCCCGCCGTATCCGCGTCGGCCGCCGGCACCACCACCTACGTCGACTGTTCGCGGGCCACCGCGGGCGACGGCAGCCAGGCCGCCCCCTTCACCAGCCTCGCCCAGGCAAGCGCCCGCGCCTACGGCCCCGGCGACACCCTCGCCCTGGCCGCCGGTACGACCTGCACCGGCACCCTCACGCCCCGCGGCAGCGGCACCGCCGCCGCCCCGGTCACGCTGACCGCGTACGGGTCCGGGGCCCGCCCCGTGATCGACGGCGCCGGCGCGCCCGACGCCGTCTCCTTCACCGACCAGGACCACTGGATCATCCGGGGGTTGAAGATCACCAACCCTGCCCCGACCCTCGCGCGCCGGACCGGCCTGCGTGTCTCCGCGACCGACGGCCACGCGCACTCCGGCTTCGACATCGGTGATCTCGTCGTCGACCGGGTCGCCGGGCAGACGAACAAGAACAGCCCGACGACCGACGACTACGTGCAGTCCGCCGGCATCGTCACCGGCGCGAGCGGCACCGGGTCCGCGCTGAACGACATCCGCGTCCACGACAACGCGGTCGGCAACACCGGCGGCGGGGGTGTGAAGGTCCGGGTCGGCTCGATGGCCCTCAAGGGCACCGGGGTGCTGATCGAGCGGAACACGATCACCGACGTCGGCGGTGACGGTGTCATCGTCAGCTACGCCGAGGCGCCGATGATCCAGTACAACACCGCAGCGGGGGTCGGCAACGGTGTCTATCCGTTCTCCGGCGGGAACTTCGCCGGGATCTGGGTGCTCGGCGACCACAACCCGGTGATGCAGTTCAACGCCGTCCACGACATCACGCGGATGTCCGTCTTCGACAGCGAGTCCTTCGACTGCGACTGGGGCAACACCGGCACCTGCACGGTCCAGTACAACTTCAGCCGCGACAACATCGGCGGCTTCTTCCTCGACTGCGACGGCTGCGGCACCAGCGGCGCGGCGACGCAGGTCATCCGCTACAACGTCTCCGAGAACGACTGCCGTATCGTCCACGCCTCGGGCGGCCGGTCCGCGCTGCGGATGTACAACAACGTCTTCTACTGCCCGGACAAGAAGTTCGACGTCACACTGCCCGCCACCGCTCTGGTGGAGAACAACATCTGGGTCGGGACCGCCGACTCGCGGCTGCCCACCGGCTCCGGGATCTCCTGGCTGTGGAACGTCTTCCAGGGCGTGCCCCGGCCCACCGCCAACGGCATCGTCGGCGACCCGCAGTTCACCGCGCCCGGCACCGGCGGCGACACCCTCACCTCCGCCGCGGGCTACCGGCTGAAGGCGGGCTCCCCGGCGCTCGGCAACGGCGGGGTCGTCCAGGACAACGGCGGCCGTGACTACTGGGGCAACCCGGTCTCCGCGACCGCCAAGCCGCACCGGGGCGCGTACAACGGGCCGGGCCTGTGAGAGGCGTTCTCGGGAGATGAGCGAATTGATCAGATGACCACGATGTGATCGGATACCGTGAGGACGGGAGGTCGTGAGCCCCCGAAGCAGAGGGCGACGGGCGCCACCGCGCCAGGATCAGGAGGACCCGATGGCCGCATCGGCGCAGGAACGCCGTACGCGCATCCTCGAGGTGGTGCGGGAGGCCGGATCCGTCCGGGTCGTGGAGCTGGCCGAGCGCCTGGGCATCCCCGCCGTCACGGTCCGCCGCGATGTGGCCGCGCTGGCCGACGAGGGCCGGCTGGAGCGCACGCACGGGGCGGTCTCGCTGCCGGCGGGCGCGTCGGTGGCCGGGTCCGGTGGGCAGGGGCGGGTGATCGGCATGCTGGTGCCGTCCGTCGGGTCGTACTTCGACGAGGTCGTCGCGGGCGCCAGTGCCGCGGCGACCGCCGCCGGGGCGCGGGTGGTACTCGGCATCGCCCCCTACGAGACGGACAGCGACCACGCCCAGGTGGAGCGGCTGCTGGAGTCGGACGTCGACGGGCTGCTGCTCACCCCCAACTGGTCGGCTCAGGGAGGCCTCGTCGGCAGCGACTGGCTGGGTGGCCTGCCCGTCCCGGCCGTTCTGGTCGAGCGCCGGGCCGCCCCCGCGAGCCCGGCCGCAGGGCTCGACGCGGTCTGCTCGAACCACCGCCACGGTGTGCTCCTCGCCCTGCGCCGGCTGGCCGAGCGCGGCCATACGTCCGTCCTGCTCGCCGCCCGTTCCGACACCCGCACCGCGCACGAGGTGCGCGCCGGGTACGCCATGGCGGTCGAGGGGCTCGGGCTCGCCGACCTGCCGGTGATCGACGTGCCCACACCGGCCGCCGCGCATCCCGCGAGCGCCCATCAGGAGCTGGCCGCGCGGATCGCCGAGGCCGCGGCCTCCGGTGTGCGGGCCGTGCTGGTCCACAACGACCAGGACGCCATCCAGCTGCCGCCGCTGCTGCGCGCCCACGGCCTGACCGTCCCCGACGACCTGGCCCTGGTGTCGTACGACGACGTGTACGCCAACCTCTCCGACCCGCCGCTGACCGCGGTGGCCCCGCCCAAGCGGGCCGTGGGCGCGGAGGCGCTCAGGCTGCTGCTGCGCCGGCTGGAGGAGGGCGACGCGCTGCCCGTGCACCAGATCGAGCTGCTGCCGACGCTCACGGTGCGCGCGTCCTGCGGCTGACGGTGCGGCCCGTGCGGCGCCGGGCACGGCTCTTCGGCAGGCTTGTCTGATCACTTCAGATCATTTGATCGAAGAGTATTGACTCCGATCAAATGGCGCTTGAGGATGTCACTCGATCCCGCCCCGTTCAAGGAGCTGCGCCCATGACTTCCTCCGCCACCTCTCCCAGAGCCACCTCACGCAGAGTCCGCTCCACCGCCCTCGCCGTCGCCACCGCCCTGTCGCTCGCCACGCTCGCCGCCTGCGGGCCGGGCGAGGACGCGGACGCCGGCGCCGCCGGCAAGAACGGTCCGGTGACGATCACGTTCTGGGGCTGGGCCAAGGGCACCAAGGACGTCGTGGATGCCTTCAACGCGGCGCAGCAGGACGTGAAGGTGCAGTTCCAGGAGATCCCTTCCGGCAACGCCGGCGGCTACGCCAAGATCTCCAACGCGGTGAAGGCGGGCAACGCACCCGACGTGTTCAACGTGGAGTACCCGCAGCTGCCGGACTTCGTCAGCCAGGGCGCCGTCAAGGACATCAGCACACTGGTCCCCGCCGGCCTCAAAGCCAAGTACCTGCCGCAGGCCGTGCAGCTGACCACGCTCGGCGGATCGACCTGGGCGCTGCCGCTGGACGCCGCGCCGCAGACCTTCTACTACCGCAAGGACGTCTTCGCCACGGCGCACATCACCGCGCCGCCCAAGACGTGGGCCGAGTTCCGCGCCGACGCCGAGAAGATCAAGAAGGCCGACCCCAAGGCCCGTATCGCCACCTTCTTCCCCGACGACCCCAGCACCTTCGAGGCGATGGCCTGGCAGGCGGGCGCGCAGTGGTTCAAGACCGAGGGCGACTCCTGGAAGGTGAACTTCACCGACTCCGCGACCCGGCAGACCGCCGACTACTGGCAGAAGATGATCGACGACGATCTGATCGACGTCGCCCCGTCCTTCTCCCAGCAGTGGACCGCCGCCCTGCAGAAGGGGCAGACCGTCGGCTACCTCGGCGCCAGCTGGGGTGCCGGCGTGCTCGGCTCCACGCTGCCGGACCAGACCGGCAAGTGGGCGGCCGCGCCGATCCCGACCGCCGACGGCAACCCCGCCGGCGGCATGCTCGGCGGCTCCACCTTCGCCGTGTCCAAGGACAGCAAGAAGGCCGAGGCCGCGGTGAAGTTCGCCGAGTGGGCGACCACCACCGAGGCCGGCATCAAGGCCCGTATCGCCAGTGGCACCTCCTCCGCCTACCCGGCCGCGCCCGCGCTCGTCCCGGTCGCCAAGGGCTCCTTCAAGGGAGCGCTGTTCGCCGGGCAGGACGTCTACACGCTCTTCCAGGACGCCGCGAAGTCCATTCGAACCGACTGGAGCTGGGGCCCGGCCATGGGCGTCACCAACAACTCCCTGAAGGACTCCTTCGCCGGCATCAAGGGCGGCAAGGGCAGCATCTTCGACAGCGTCACGGGCGCCCAGACCGCGACCACCAAGGAACTGGGCAACCGCGGCATCAAGGTGACCGGCTGATGGTCGCCCCGACGCTGCCCCGCGGCAGCGCCCCTGCCTCCCGCCCCGCCCGCCGGCGCGGGAGGCCCGGCGCCCCGGCGGTCCTGCTGCTGCCGTTCTTCCTGCTCTTCACCGCCTGCACGCTCGTCCCCATCGGCAACGCCGTCTACCTGAGCCTCTACCGCGAGCGCCGCTCCGGTCTCGGCTTCGGCGGCGTACGGCGCGTCTTCACCGGCCTCGGCAACTACACCGACGCCCTCGGCGACGCCGCCTTCCGCGACGGCTTCCTCAACCTGGCGCTGTACTGCGCGCTGTACATCCCGCTCATGCTGGGCCTGTCCCTGCTGCTGGCGCTGCTGCTCGACTCCACCCTCGCCCGTGCCCGGCGCTTCTTCCAGCTGGCGCTGTTCCTGCCGCACGCCGTGCCCGGCATCATCGCCGCCCTGGTGTGGATGTACCTGTACACGCCCGGTGTGAGCCCGGTGATCGGCGCCCTGAACTCCGGCGGCATCGAGGCCGACCTGCTCGGCCACCCGGTCCCGGCGGTCGTCAACATCGCGCTGTGGGAGTGGGCCGGCTACAACCTCGTCATCTTCTTCGCCGCGCTCCAGGCCATCCCGCGCGAGGTGCTGGAAGCCTCGGTCGTCGACGGCGCCGGCCCCCTGCGCACCGCGCTGAGCATCAAACTCCCGCTGATCCGGCCCTCGCTCGCCATGGTCGGCCTGTTCACCGTGATCGGCTCGCTCCAGCTGTTCACCGAGCCGACGATCCTGCACGGCGCGGCCCCCGGCGTCGTCACCACCTGGACGCCCAACATGTACGCCTACACCGCGGCCTTCGAACGCAACGACTACGGACTCGCCGCGGCGGCCTCCGTCCTGCTCGCCCTCGCCGCCGCCGTGCTGTCCTTCGTGGTCACCCGGCTGACGGGCGGCCGCGGCGCCAAGCCGAAGGGAGCGAAGGCATGAGCACCGCCGCACCCGTACGGCCGCAGCCGCTGAAGACCCCCGCGCACGACACCCCGGCGCCCGGCCGCAGCCCCTGGTCGCTGTCCAAGGCGGCCGTCAACGGCATCCTGCTGCTGGCCACCGCCTACACCCTCTTCCCGCTGCTGTGGCTGCTGACCGCCGCCGCCAAGAACACCGGCGACCTGCTCGGCGGGCGGACCCTGTCGCCGTCGCGCCGGCACCTCGGCGACAACCTCGCGAACCTCGCAGCGACCGGCGACGGCGTGTACTTCCGCTGGTACCTCAACTCCCTGCTGTACGCCGGTGCCGGCGCGCTGCTGTGCGGGCTGATCTGCGTCGCGGCGGGGTACGCCTTCCACGTCTCGCGTTTTCCCGGCAAGGAGAAGCTCTTCGGCCTCGTGCTGCTCGGCGTGCTGGTGCCGACCACCGCGCTCGCCCTGCCGATGTATCTGCTCGCCTCCAAGACGGGCCTGGTCAACACGTTCTGGGCGGTGTTCCTGCCCTCCCTGGTCAACCCGTTCGGCGTGTACCTGGCCCGTGTCTTCTGCGCCGGATACGTGCCCGGCGAGGTGCTGGAGGCCGCGCGCATGGACGGCGCCGGTGAGCTGCGGATCTTCTGGTCGATCGGGCTGCGGATGGTGATGCCGGGGTTCGTGACGATCTGCCTGTTCCAGTTCACGGCGATCTGGAACAACTTCTTCCTGCCGCTGGTGATGCTGTCCGACACCAAGCTCTTCCCGGTCAGCCTCGGCCTGTACGCCTGGAACACGCAGACGCACTCGTTCCCCGAGTACTACCCGCTCGTGGTGACCGGTTCCCTGCTCGCCGTGATCCCGCTCGTCGTCGCCTTCGTGGCGCTGCAGCGGTTCTGGAAGGCGGGCCTGACCGCGGGGGCCGTCAAGTGACCTTCTTCCCGGACCGCCGCCGCCCGCGAGCCCTGCTCGCCATGCACGCCGACCTGGCGGCCAAGCTCATCGACCCACCGACCCTGACCCGGCTGACCGACCTCGCGGACCTCGACCCCAAGCTGGTCGTCGAGGACTTCACCGAACCCCGGGCGGCGGCCGTGCTCCGGGACACCGAGGTCATCGTCAGCAGCTGGGGCTGCCCGCCGCTGACGGCGGAGGTGCTGGCCGAGGCTCCCCGGCTGCGGGCGGTCGTCCACGCGGCCGGCTCCGTCAAGCACCACATCACCGAGGCCTGCTGGCAACGCGGCCTCCAGGTCACGTCCGCGGCCTGGGCGAACGCCCTGCCGGTCGCGGAGTACACCGTCGCCCTGATCCTGCTCGCGGGCAAACAGCTCCTGCGCATCCGCGACGACTACCGGCGCCGCCGCGCCCCGCACGACTGGCAGGGCGCCTACGCACAGGCCGGCAACCACCGCCGTACGGTCGGCATCGTCGGCGCCTCCCGCATCGGCCGCCGCGTCCTGGACCTGCTGCGCCCGCACGACCTGGACATCCTCCTGTACGACCCCTACGTCCCGCCCGCCGAGGCCAGGGCGCTGGGTGCGCGGGCGGTCGGCCTCGACGAGCTGTGCGCCGCGTCGGACGTGGTCAGCGTGCACGCCCCGGAACTGCCCGAGACCCGGCACCTGATCGACGCGGACCGGCTGGCGCTCATGCACACCGGCGCCACGCTCATCAACACCTCCCGCGGCTCCCTCGTCGACCAGGACGCGCTGACCGAGGAGCTGACCGCGGGCCGCCTCGACGCGGTCCTCGACGTGACCGTGCCGGAGGTCCTGCCTCCCGACTCCCCGCTCTACGACCTGCCCAACGTGCTCCTGACCCCGCACATCGCGGGCTCCCTCGGCAACGAGCTGCACCGCATGGCCGCGGCCGCGGCGGACGAACTGGAGCGCTACGCCACGGGCCGCCCCTTCGCCCACCCCGTGAGCCGGGCGGAGTGGCACCGCTCGGCGTGAGCGGGCACTTCGTGAGCGCCGTGATGAAAAAAGACCGCACCCGGGCCGTCAGGGCGCCTGTGCGGCGCGCTGCGGACCGGGTGCGGGCAGGAGACGCTGCGGCCGAAACGACCGCAGGTCAGAAGGCGTAAGAAAGATCAGGCCTTCTTGGTCTCCCAGAAGATCTTGTCGATCTCGGCGATCAGCTCCAGGGCCTTCTCACCGGTCTTCGGGTCGGTGGAGGCCTTGGCGGCCGACAGGGCCTTCAGGGTGTCGTTGACCAGCTGGTGCAGCTGCGGGTACTTCTCGAAGTGCGGGGCCTTGAAGTAGTCGCTCCACAGCACGGAGACGTGATGCTTCGCGAGCTCGGCGCGCTGCTCCTTGATGACCGTGGCACGAGCCTGGAAGTGCGGGTCGTCGTTGCCGGCCATCTTCTCCTGCACGGCCTTCACCGACTCCGCCTCGATGCGGGCCTGGGCCGGGTCGTACACGCCGCAGGGCAGGTCGCAGTGCGCGCTGACCTTGACCTTGGGGGCAAACAGGCGGGAAAGCATGGAGCATTCCTTCCTCGTGATCGTCTTCTCAGGTGGGACATTACTCCCTGTGGCACGGGTTTTCGCGGGTGCCCCCTTGGGCTTAGGACAAAAGTCCAGGGTCAGACTGGGACTGGTGGACGATCGGACCGGGGAGGTACGGGTGATGCCGGAGCTGTCGCAGGGCACCGAGCAGGGCAGGGGCGCCGAACCGCCCTTCGGCTGGGTGGAGGTCACGGGCCCGTCGATGGTGCCGACGCTGTACCACGGCGACCAGCTGCTGGTGCGGTACGGGAGCCGGGTCCGCCCGGGCCACATCATCGTCCTGCGCCATCCGCTGCAGCAGAACCTGCTGGTGGTCAAGCGCGCGGCCGAGCGCCGTGAGGGCGGCTGGTGGGTGCTCGCCGACAACGCCTTCGGCACGACCACCGACAGCGAGGACTTCGGCGTCGTACCGGACGAGCTGATCGTGGGCCGGGTGCTGTTCCGCTTCCGCCGCCCGCCCGAGCCGGATCAGCGTTCGCCGCTGGCCGTGGTGCGCTGGGCGGTGTCGGCCGCCAGGCCCGTGTTCGCCGACCGGTCGGCCTCCAGGCGCTTGCGGGCCCGGTAGGCGGCGACGTTGGCGCGGGTGGCGCAGCGGTCGGAGCAGTAGCGCCGGGAGCGGTTGGTCGAGGTGTCCAGGAAGGCGTTGCGGCAGGGCGCGGCCTCGCACAGGCCCAGGCGGTCCACGCCGTACTCCGTCAGGTGGAACGCCAGGCCCATCGCGGCGATGGCGGCGTAGCCGGCCGTCGCGTTGGACGGGTGGTCGGCCAGATGCATGTGCCACAGCGGGCGGCCGTCGTCGTCGCGGTGGTCGTGGCCGGAGACCTGGGGGCTGACCGGGAACTCCAGCAGCAGCGCGTTCAGCAGGTCCACCGCACGGGTCTCGTCGCCCTCGTCGGCGGCCTCGAAGACCGCGCGCAGCCGCGCCCGTACCGAGCGGAACCGGGTGACGTCCGCGTCGGTGGCCCGGCGGGCCGCCGACTGGTTGACGCCGAACAGCTCCCGGACGGCCTCCACCGAGGTCAGGCAGTCCTTGCCGCGGGCCGGTTCCTCGCTGTTCACGAGCCGTACGGCGTAATCCGAGTAATAGGCCAGTTCCACCTGTAGTCCTTACGAAGGCGCTCTATGGTCGTGGGTGCGGTCGGGTAACAGCCGGTCGTGGTTACAGGGTATTACGGTCATCCCGGACGGAGGGGCGGCGATGACGGACACCGGCTCGCCGGCCGGGCGGCCGAGATCCCGGCTGCGCCGGCCCCTGCCGGCCTTCTGGCGGCAGCCTCGTCCGGCGCGGCGGCGTCTTCCTCGACGCGGACCACATGATCGACGACGGCACGCCCAGGATCAACGCGGACGAGGGGATCCGGCGCCGCGCCCGCACGGATCAGGCCATGCGCCCGTAGCCGGGAGACGCCGAGGGGCGGTACGGCCAGGCCGTACCGCCCCTCGCGCATGCGCGCCTACAGCACCTCGCCTACAGCACCTTGGACAGGAAGGACTTCGTCCGGTCGTGCTGCGGGTTGGTCAGGACGTCGCGCGGGTGGCCGGACTCGACCACCACACCACCGTCCATGAAGACCAGGCTGTCGCCCACCTCGCGGGCGAAGCCCATCTCGTGCGTGACGACGACCATCGTCATGCCCGACTCGGCCAGGTCCCGCATGACGTCGAGGACGTCACCCACGAGCTCGGGGTCCAGCGCCGAGGTCGGCTCGTCGAACAGCATCAGCTTCGGGTCCATCGCCAGCGCCCGGGCGATCGCCACCCGCTGCTGCTGGCCGCCGGAGAGCTGCGAGGGGTAGCTGCGCGCCTTGTCGGCCAGGCCCACGCGCTCCAGCAGCTGCAGGGCGCGCTCCCGCGCCTGTGTCTTGCCGGCGCCCTTGACCTGCATCGGCGCTTCCATGACGTTCTCGACGGCCGTCATGTGCGGGAAGAGGTTGAACCGCTGGAACACCATGCCGATGTCCCGGCGCTTGCGCGCGACCTCGCTGTCCTTCAGCTCGTACAGCTTGTCGCCCTTCTGGCGGTAGCCGACCAGCTCGCCGTCGACGTAGAGCCGGCCGGCGTTGACCTTCTCGAGGTGGTTGATGCACCGCAGGAAGGTCGACTTGCCCGAGCCGGACGGGCCGATCAGGCAGAACACCTCGCCCTGCTTGACCTCGAGGTTGATGCCCTTGAGCACCTCGAGCGCGCCGAAGTTCTTGTGGACGCCTTCGGCCTTCACCATCGGGACGATGGATTTCTTGGGGGCGGCGTCCGCCTTGTCGGTCTTCACCGTCTCGTTGGCCTTGTCGGTCTTCGCGATCTTCTCGGTCATGCCGTGGCTCCCTTCCGGCCGGACAGGGAGAGCACGTTCGCCTTGACCTTCTGCCACGGCGTGGCCGGCAGCTGGCGGCTGGAGCCGCGGGCGTAGTAACGCTCCAGGTAGTACTGGCCCACGCTGAACACCGAGGTCAGCAGCAGGTACCAGGCGGCGGCCAGGAACAGCATCTCGGCCGGGGCGCCTGAGGTCTGGCCGATGTCTTGCGCGACGCGCAACAACTCGGAGTACTGGACGACCGAGACCAGCGAGGTCGTCTTCAGCATGTTGATGACCTCGTTGCCCGTCGGCGGCACGATCACGCGCATCGCCTGCGGGATCACGATCCGGCGCAGCGTCTTGCTGTGGCTCATGCCCAGCGCGTGCGCCGCCTCCGTCTGGCCCTCGTCGACCGCGAGCAGACCGGCGCGGCAGATCTCCGCCATGTACGCGGCCTCGTTGAGGCCGAGGCCGAGCAGCGCGGTCAGGAACGGGGTCATGAAGTCCGACCACTCGTCCTTGTAGATCGGCCCGAGGTTGATGTACTCGAAGACCAGACCCAGGTTGAACCAGACGATCAGCTGGACCAGGACCGGGGTGCCCCGGAAGAACCAGATGTAGAACCACGCGATCGACGAGGTCACCGGGTTCTTCGACAGCCGCATCACCGCGAGCACGATGCCGCCGACCACGCCGATGAGCATCGAGAGGATGGTCAGCAGCAGAGTGTTGCCCACGCCGGTGAGCACACGGTGGTTGAAGAAGTAGTCCGGGATCGCGCCCCAGTTGATCTTGCCCTGGGAGAACGCGTAGACGATGCCGCCCAGCAGGGCGACTGCGATGACGGCCGAGATGTACCGCCCGTAGTGACGGACCGGGATGGCCTTGATGGCCTCCGGGCCGGCCGGCGGGGTGGCCGCCGGTTCCGTCGTCTTGTCTATGTCAACAGTCACGGGTGCTGCCTTTCAGTGCCCGCAGGAATCGAGCGGTCACTTGCCGCCGTTGACGGTGGCCTGCTTCACGGCGCCGGCCGTGACGCCCCACTTCTGGAGGATCTTGTTGTAATCGCCGTTCTTGATGATCGCGTCCAGCGCGGTCTTCAGGGCGTCGCGCACCTGCGTGTTGGCCTTGGCGACGGCGATGCCGTACGGGGCGGCCTCGACCTGGCCGCCGACGATCTGGAAGTCGTTGCCACCGCCGGAGGTCTTCACCGCGTACGCGGCGACCGGGAAGTCGGAGGAGCCGGCGTTGGCGCCGCCCGCGCGCAGGCGGGTCTGGGCCTGCTGGTCGGTGTCGAAGGCCTCGATCGACAGGGTCTTGCCGGCCGGGCACTTCTTCGCCTCGCCCTTGGCGAGGTCCTCGGAGGTCGTGCCGCGCTGCACCACGATCTTCTTGCCGCACAGGTCGGCCCAGGACTTGATGCCCTGGTCCTTGCCCTTCTGGGTGTAGATCGAGACACCGGCGGTGAAGTAGTCGACGAAGTCCACGCCCTCGCCGACCTTCTTGCCGGTGTCGGAGTCGATGCCCTGCTGGCGGTCCTTGGTGTCGGTCATCGCGGACATGGCGATGTCGTAGCGCTTGGAGCGCAGACCGGTGATCAGGGTGTCGAAGGTGCCGTTCTGGAACTCGAACTTCACGCCGAGCTGCTTGCCCAGGGCGTCGGCGATGTCCGGGTCGATGCCGGCCGTGTTGCCGGAGCTGTCCCGGAACTCCACCGGCGCGTACGCGATGTCCGAGCCGACCTTGATGACACCCTTGTCACGGACGGCCTTGGGGAGCAGATCGGCGAGCGGGGCGTTGGTGGTGGAGGCCCCGCCGCTGCTCTGGGAACCGGTGTCCTTCTTGGTCTGGTCACCACAGCCGGTGAGCAGCAGTGCGCCTGCGACCGCGATCGCACCGACCGCTGCTAGCCGTGAGTGCGCGGCGGTCGTACGACGGGTGGAGCTTGCGGTCATCGTGGGTTCCTCCGGCGGGATGGATGGTGCCGATGGTTGACGGCAATGCCGATGGGTCGACGAGAACACACACCTTCGAGTGTCGCGACCTCGTGTGATTACGGCATCTTGCCATTCGGACTCCGACATTCAGGTGACTCGCCATGTCAAAATCGGATAACGGGCGACACCCGAACCGCACCAGTCCGGTACATCACGGCGCACCTTCTGCGGGAATCTGGGCTTCCGGCCGGAAGATCTTCGGTCCATCTCACCATGCGGGCGCCCGCCTCGGCGTGATCGTGTCCGTTTGAGTGCGGGTTGAGCATTTGTCCAGACCTTGTCCGCATATTCGGCCATCAGCGAAGTCGCGCCATGCGGCTGACGTGTGACCTTCGCGGTATCGACTCGTCGGCGACACCGTCCGTCGGGTAAGAAGGTTCTTTACACCCCTCATCCGGGGCTCAGGGCGCGTGTGCGGCGCGCCCGTCGCGTAGGTGCCCGTACGCATCAGTCAAACCGGGCCGTACGCGGTGCCCGCCCGCCCCTCACCAGGGGCGGTTACAAAACCCTCAAACCATGAATACTTAAGGGGTAAAGAGAAAGTGGCAGCGGAGATCGTCAATCCTCGCAGCGAGAGCAAAGCGGATCAGGAGGGCGGTGCGGAGCCCCTCGATTCCTTCGATCCTGCGTTCGCCCTGCACCGCGGCGGCAAGATGGCCGTGCAGGCCACCGTGCCGATCCGTGACAAGGACGACCTGTCCCTCGCGTACACCCCCGGCGTCGCGCGCGTGTGCACCGCGATCGCGGAGCAGCCGGACCTTGTCAACGACTACACCTGGAAGTCGTCCGTGGTCGCCGTGGTGACCGACGGCACGGCGGTGCTGGGACTCGGGGACATCGGCCCCGAAGCCTCCCTTCCGGTCATGGAGGGGAAGGCGATCCTCTTCAAGCAGTTCGGCGGCGTCGACGCGGTGCCGATCGCGCTCGCCTGCACCGACGTCGACGAGATCGTCGAGACCGTGGTGCGCCTCGCGCCGTCCTTCGGTGGTGTGAACCTCGAGGACATCTCGGCGCCGCGGTGCTTCGAGATCGAGCGGAAGCTGCAGGAGCGGCTGGACATCCCGATCTTCCACGACGACCAGCACGGTACGGCCGTGGTGACGCTGGCGGCGCTGCGGAACGCCGCGCGGCTGAGCGGGCGGGAGATCGGGCAGCTGCGCGCCGTCATCTCCGGCGCGGGTGCGGCCGGTGTGGCCATCGCGAAGATGCTGATCGAGGCCGGGATCGGGGACGTGGCCGTCACCGACCGCAAGGGTGTCGTGTCCGCGGACCGCGAGGACCTGACGTCCGTGAAGCGGGAGCTGGCCTCGTTCACGAACAAGGCCGGGCTGAGCGGATCGCTCGAGGAGGCGCTGGCCGGCGCCGACGTGTTCATCGGCGTCTCCGGCGGCACGGTGCCGGAGGCCGCTGTGGCGTCCATGGCCGAGGGTGCGTTCGTGTTCGCCATGGCCAACCCGAACCCGGAGGTCCACCCCGACATCGCGCACAAGTACGCGGCGGTGGTGGCGACCGGTCGGTCCGACTTCCCGAACCAGATCAACAACGTGCTGGCGTTCCCGGGCATCTTCGCGGGCGCGCTGCAGGTGCGGGCCACGCGGATCACGGAAGGCATGAAGATCGCGGCGGCTGAGGCGCTGGCGGCGGTGGTCGGGGACGACCTGGCCGCGGACTACGTCATCCCGTCGCCCTTCGACGAGCGGGTGGCTCCGGCCGTCACGGCGGCGGTTGCGGCTGCGGCTCGGGCGGAGGGGGTGGCGCGGCGGTAGCGCTGCGCTGGCTTGACCGGGTTGACCGGCTTGGCTGATGACCCCGTCCTGGGTGGGCGGGGTCATTTCGTTGCCGGGGGTCGTTGGTCGTCTGCGGTTGTCGTTGTGGCCGGTCGCGCCGTTCCCCGCGCCCCTTTTTGTGCCTGCGGCGGCCCGTTGCGGTGTGTGGGTGGCTGGTGTCGCGCCTGTGGTGCGTTGTGGGTCGGGGCCGGGGTTGGGGGGGTGTCCGTCCTCGGTCCGGCCGCCCGTTTCCGACGAGGGGCGCCCTGTGCCGGTGCCGGCCGCTGCGGGCGGACACCCCCCACCCCGTCCCCTTCCCGCCGTACGCGGGTGCGGCAACGCCGTGGCGCGCGCCATCGGCGCAGCCACCCCCGGCCAGGTGGGGCAGAGGGCGCCACGAGATGCCGCGTGCGCAGGTCAACACGTCCGTCGTGGTGGTTGTGCGCAAGAGGGTGTGTGTCACAGCGTGCTGTGGTTCCACGCGGGGCGTGGGGAACCTATCGTCGGGGGCATGTTCGCTGTCTATGCCGCTCGAATTGACCGCGACCAGCCGTTGAACGGTCTGGAGTTGGGGGAACGTCCCGCTCCTGAGGTCCGTCCCGGGTGGAGCACCGTCAACGTCAAGGCCGCCTCCCTCAACCATCACGACCTGTGGTCCCTGCGCGGCGTGGGCCTCGCAGAGGACAAGCTGCCGATGATCCTCGGCTGTGACGCCGCCGGTGTCGACGAGGACGGCAACGAGGTCGTCCTGCACTCCGTGATCGGCCAGAGCGGTCACGGCGTCGGGCCCAAGGAGCCCCGGTCGATCCTTACCGAGCGGTATCAGGGGACCTTCGCCGAGCAGGTGGCCGTACCGACGTGGAACGTGCTGCCGAAGCCGAAGGAGCTGTCGTTCGAGGAGGCCGCCTGTCTGCCGACCGCCTGGCTGACGGCCTATCGGATGCTGTTCACCAATGCCGGTGTCCGGCCCGGTGACTCCGTGCTGGTGCAGGGTGCCGGTGGTGGTGTCGCCACCGCCGCGATCGCGCTCGGCAAGGCCGCGGGGCTGCGGGTCTTCGCGACCAGCCGGGACGAGGCCAAGCGCAAGAGGGCGCTGGAGCTGGGGGCCGTAGAGGCCCTGGAGTCCGGGGCGAAGCTGCCGCAGCGGGTGGACGCGGTGATCGAGACCGTGGGCGCCGCCACGTGGTCGCACTCCGTGAAGTCGCTGCGGCCCGGGGGCACGCTCGTCATTTCCGGGGCCACCAGCGGGGACCGGCCCTCGCACGCGGAGCTGACGCGGATCTTCTTCCTCGAACTGAAGATCGTCGGGTCGACCATGGGGACCAAGGACGAGCTGGAGGATCTGCTCGCCTTCTGCGCCGCCACCGGGGTCAGGCCTGTGATCGACGAGGTGCTGCCCATGGAGCGGGCCCGTGAGGGCTTTGAGCGGATCGAGTCCGGGGAGCTGTTCGGGAAGGTCGTGCTCGCCAACTCCTGAGGTTCGGTTCGACTGAGGCGGGTCCGCGTTCGGGCCCGCCTTTTTCGTGCCCTTGGTGTCAACTGTCGTTGACAAGGTCGGGGTGTCAACGTAGGTTGACTGGCATGAGTGAAGCCACCGATCTCGCCGAGCGGGCGGGAGACCGGGACCCGCGGGTGGGCCTGCGGGCCGTCGCGGCGCTGCGTCGGCTACTGGAGCAGTTGGAGGCGGTGCAGGTGCGCAGCGCCCGGAATCAGGGCTGGTCGTGGCAGGAGATCGCCGCGGAGCTCGGACTCAGTAGGCAGGCCGTGCACAAGAAGTACGGGAGGCGTTGATGTTCGAGCGGTTCACCAAGGACGCCCGGGGTGTGGTCCAGGGGGCGGTCGCCTGTGCGGGAAGGGAGGGCGCGCAGACGGTCGGTGCCGGGCATCTGCTGCTCGCGCTGCTCGATCAGGAGGGCAGCCGGGGATCGTTCGCGCTTGCGGCTCTGGGGGGCGATGACTGGCGGGAGTCGGTACGGCGGGACCTGGGGGAGGCGCGGCGGCGGGCCGGGCTGACCCGGGCCGACGCGGACGCGCTGGCGGGGCTGGGTATCGACGTGGAGGAGATCATCGCCCGGGTGGAGGAGGCCCACGGGGTGGGGGCCGTGGCCGGCGACACCAGGGACGGGCGGTGGTGGTCCGGGCAGCGGCCGCGCTTCAGCCGCGAGGCCAAGGACGTACTGGAGAAGTCGTTGCGGATGGCCCTCGCGCGGCGCGACCGGCACATCGGCGACGAGCATCTGCTGCTGGCCCTGACCGTACTGCCGGGGGTGCCGGCCGAGGTGCTCGCCGATCACGGGGTGACGCATGCGTCGGTGACCGGGGTGCTGTACGGCGGGGGAGAGGCGAAGGCCGGCTGAACCGGCCGTCGCGTCATGCCTTCGGGGTGCGCAATATCGCTCCGATGTGGGCCGCCGCCGTGGACAGATGGCGGCGGGCGTCGCGCAGCTGGTCGGCGTCGACGCCGTGGTCGCGGGCCGCGTCGCGGATGTCGTCGCGGAAGCGGTCCAGGAGCCGGTCGAGGTCGCGGGCCGGCTCACCCGTCAGGGGCTCGTGGGCCCAGGAGGGCTCGTAGACGGCCGGGAAGTCCTCCGGTGTCTGCTCGTACTCGGGCTGCGCGTACGGCCTGTCGGAGGCCGTACGGCCCCAGGCGAAGTCCTTGCCGAAGTCGCCGAACTCCTTGGCCAGCTCGGTCAGCCCCTCCTTCACGCCCGTCGGCCAGTCGCCCCGCGCGAAGTGGTCCTGCACCTGCTCCTGCACCCGGCGTGCGGCGCGCTGCAGCTCCTCCTGCGCCTGGGCGCGGGCCCGCTCCTGGGCCTCCTTGGCCTGGCGCCGGGCGCGCTGGGCCTCCTCGCGGGCCCGGCGGCTCTCGTCCTTGGCGCGCCGGGCCTGCTCCTTCCACTCCTGCTTGACGCGGCGCATCTCCTCCTTGGCGGCGCGCCACGCCTCCTTGTCGTCGGCGTCGGCGTCGGCGTCGGCGTCGGTGAGCCCGGACATGTCCGGGGTGTCGTGGGCGCGGCTCGTCCGGCCGCGGCGGGCCTCGCTCGCCGCCGCGCGCATCTCGCGGCGCAGGTCTCCCGCGGCGCCGCGCACGTCGGCGCGGATCTCGGCGGCCAGCTCGGCGACCGACTCGCGGATCTCCAGCTCCAGATCGGCCAGTTCACCGCTGCGGTCGGCCAGCTCGGCGCGGCCGGCGTCGGTGATGGCGTACACCTTGCGACCGCCCTCGGTGGTGTGGGTGACCAGGCCCTCGGCCTCCAGCTTCGCCAGGCGCGGGTAGACGGTGCCGGCCGACGGCGCGTACAGCCCCTGGAAGCGCTCCTCCAGGAGGCGGATCACCTCGTAGCCGTGGCGGGGTGCCTCGTCCAGGAGCTTCAGCAGGTACAGACGCAGGCGGCCGTGGGCGAAGACGGGAGGCATGTCAGAGCACCTTCTTGTCGGTCGTGCCGTCGGCCGGGGCGCCGAAGTCACCCGCGCCCGGACCGGAAACGGAATTGTCCCCCGAGGTGCCGCCGGCGCCGGAGGCCGGGCCGTTGTCGTGCGGCCGCGCCTCCCAGGGCTCGTCCTCGGCCAGGGGCCGCCGCAGCAGGGCGATGGAGCCGGAGACGGTGGTCGCCTTCAGCCGGCCGTTGCCCGCGCCGAGCCGGCCGGTGATCCGCTTGGCGCCCCACTGACCGGTGACCCGCAGGTCCTCGAAGGCGTTGGAGACCGAGCCGCTCGCGGTGTTCGCCTCCACCCGGGTGTCCGCCGGGTGGGGCAGGCGGATCGCGATCTCGCCCGAGACACTGGTCAGGCTGACGTCGGTGGGGTGGTCCGCGGGGTCCAGGTCCACGATCATCGAGCCGCTCACCGAGTCCGCCCTGACCGCGGAACCGGAACCGTCCAGCACGGTCAGGTCGCCGGAGACGGAGTTGAAGCGCAGCTCGCCGCGCAGGGCCTGCGCCTCCACATTCCCCGAGACCGTGTCGGCGCGCACCGGGCCGCCGAGATCGACCAGGGTGGTGTCCCCGGTGACCCCCTTGACCTCGGCGCGGCCGTCGACGCCGGAGAGCACGGCTTCGGCGCCGACCACGCCCACCTCCACGCGCGTGTGCGGGGGGACGGCCAGGGACACGACGGCGCTGCGCCGCCGGCCCTTGCGGTCGAGCCACTTCAAGAAGCCCTTCCAGGGCAGGTCCTCGTACGCCACCGTCAGGGTGCCGCCCCGCTGGGTGACGAGCAGGGGCGGGCCCTCGATCTCGGAGACCTCCAGGCGGGCGGCACCCTCGTCCGCGCCCACCACGTTCACCGTGCCGTTGACGATACGCACGTGGAGCTCGCTCACCGGCTCGTCGAAGGTGAGCTTCTGCGGCTCTGCGACGGACCACTCGGACATGGAAGACCTCCTCGACACGCCATATCGCGTCTTACGAGATTCACGATATATCGCGGTGTCGGGAAGTCAAGACACCCGTTCTGGTGATCAGGGGGAGCGGACGGCGGTGACGCGGCCTTAGCGTGGGGACATGCCGACGGAAGACGCCCACGGTCGCAGCCGCCCGTCCGGCGGTGCCGCGTCCGGCGCGCTGCTGCTGTGCCGTGCCGCGCCCGCGGCCGTCGCCCCCACCGCCCGGCTGCTGCGCGATCCCATGCTGCTCGCCGAGGCGGGCGAGGGATGGAGCGTCCTCGTGCCCGAGGGAGGTCCCTGGCGGCACGGCGGCGAACCGGTTGACCGGGTCCTCACCGGCTGGGCCACCGCCCTGGCCGTCGCCGCGACCTGGCCCGTGCTCGCCCTGTGGTGGGACACCGACCGCACGGGCTACACCCTCGCCGCGGGGTTCCGCCGCCCTGTCGGCTACGTCTGGCTGGCCAACGGAACCGCCGCAGGGGAGGACGAGGCGATGCGCACCTTCGCCGCCCGGCTCGGCCTCGACCCGGTCCTGGACGTGCAGGCCCTGGAGCAGCTCACCCGCCCCGACGCCTCCGCCGACGCCCGCGCCCGGCTGCGCGGCCTCCTGGCGGTCCTCACCCGAGCAGGCGTCGCCCTGCCGCCCGGCCTCGATCCGGGCGCCGCCACCGACCGGCTTCGGGAAGCCGCCCTGAGGCGTCATGGCGTCCGCGAGCTGGACCGGCACGGCCTGCGCGAGACGCTGCGCGGCGAACTCGACGCCGTCGAGCGCGCCGCACTGGCCCCCTGGCTTCCCTGGTCCGCCACCCCGCAGGCCCGCGCCCTGGGCGCCGCCCAGCTCACAACGGGCCTCTCGCTCGCCCTGTGGGGCCTACGACGGCACAGAGGCGGCTGGGCGGCGGTGGGGGCGCTGCTGCTGGCCCACGGCGCCCTGGGCCTGACGTACGGAATCACCCACCCCCGCGACTGACCCGAGAAAAGCCCCCAGGGCGGCACAGGGCGCCCGAGAGCGCCCCGCCGATGCCCGCTAGGTGTTACTCGTCGTCCTCGTCGTCCAGCCGCGCCAGCCACGTCGCCAGGCGTTCCACCGGGACCTCGAAGTCCGGGTTCAGATCGACGAACGTCCGCAACTGCTCGGCGAGCCACTCGAAGGTGACCTCCTCCTCGCCGCGCCGCTTCTCCAGTTCTTCGATGCCTCGGTCGGTGAAGTACATGAGGCCAAGGATAAGTGGGCGCAAACGGCCGGGCCGCACCCCTGAGCAGGGGTGCGGCCCGGTCATGTACGACCCGCGGGAGCGGTTACGCGTCGAACACCTCGCGCACGAGCTGCTCCTGCTCGGCCTGGTGCCGCTTGGCGGAACCGACGGCCGGGGACGAGCCGTGCGGACGCGAGATGCGGCGCAGGCGCTCGCCGGCCGGGATGTCCGCGCCGACCGCCAGGTCCAGGTGGTCGATCAGGTTCAGGGCGATGAACGGCCAGGCGCCCTGGTTGGCCGGCTCCTCCTGGGCCCACAGGTACTTCTCGGCGTTCGGGTACTTCGCGATCTCGGCCTGCAGCTCGGCACCCGGCAGCGGGTACAGGCGCTCCAGACGGATGATCGCGGTGTCCGTGACGCCCCGCTTCCTGCGCTCGGCGTCGAGGTCGTAGAAGACCTTGCCGGAGCAGAAGACGACCTTGCGGACCGCGCTCGCCTCCACCGAGGTGTCGCCGATCACCGGCTGGAACTGACCGGTGGTGAAGTCCTCCGCCTTCGCGGCGGCGGCCTTCAGACGCAGCATCGACTTCGGCGTGAAGACGACCAGCGGCTTGTGGTGCGGGTTGTGCACCTGCCACCGCAGGAGGTGAAAGTAGTTCGCCGGAGACGTCGGCATGGCGACCGTCATGTTGTTCTGCGCGCACAGCTGCAGGAACCGCTCGGGGCGGGCCGAGGAGTGGTCCGGGCCCTGGCCCTCGTAGCCGTGCGGCAGGAGCAGGACGACGCCGGAGGTCTGGCCCCACTTCTGCTCGGCGGAGGAGATGAACTCGTCCACCACCGTCTGGGCGCCGTTGACGAAGTCGCCGAACTGGGCCTCCCACAGCACGAGCGCGTCCGGGCGGGCCAGCGAGTAGCCGTACTCGAAGCCCATGGCCGCGTACTCGGACAGGAGGGAGTTGTAGACGTTCAGCCGGGCCTGGTCCTCGGAGAGGTACTGCAGCGGCGTGTACTCCTCGCCGGTGCTGCGGTCGATGATGACCGCGTGGCGCTGGCCGAAGGTGCCGCGCTGGGAGTCCTGGCCCGCCAGACGGACCGGCACGCCCTCCAGCAGCAGCGAACCGAACGCCAGGGTCTCGCCCATGCCCCAGTCGATCGTGCCGTCCTCGACCATGGCCGCCCGGCGCTGCAGCTGCGGCTGCAGACGCGGGTGGACGGTGATGTGGTCGGGCACGTTGACCTGGGACTCGGCGATCCGCTTGACGACCTCAGTGGAGATCGCGGTCGGGACCGCGACCGGGAAGCCGTCCTGCGGCTCGGCGGAGTCGACACCGGCCGGCTGCGAGGTGGCCTCGCGGACCTCGGTGAAGACCTTCTCCAGCTGGCCCTGGTAGTCCTGCAGCGCCTGCTCGGCCTCTTCCAGGGTGATGTCGCCGCGACCGATCAGGGACTCGGTGTACAGCTTGCGCACCGAGCGCTTCTTGTCGATCAGGTCGTACATCAGCGGCTGGGTGAAGGCCGGGTTGTCCGACTCGTTGTGACCGCGGCGGCGGTAGCAGATGAGGTCGATCACCACGTCCTTGTTGAACGCCTGGCGGAACTCGAACGCCAGCCGCGCGACACGGACGACGGCCTCGGGGTCGTCGCCGTTCACGTGGAAGATCGGGGCCTCGATCATGCGGGCCACGTCCGTCGCGTACATGGAGGAACGCGAGGACTCGGGGGCCGCGGTGAAGCCGACCTGGTTGTTGATGACGATGTGGACCGTGCCGCCGGTGCGGTAGCCGCGCAGCTGCGACATGTTCAGGGTCTCGGCCACCACGCCCTGGCCCGCGAAGGCCGCGTCGCCGTGGATCGCCACCGGCAGAACGGTGAAGTCCGTGCCGCCCTTGTTGATGATGTCCTGCTTGGCGCGGGCGACGCCCTCCAGGACCGGGTCGACGGCCTCCAGGTGGGAGGGGTTCGCGACCAGGGAGACCTTGATCTGCTCGCCGTCCAGGCCGGTGAAGGTGCCGTCGGCGCCCAGGTGGTACTTCACGTCGCCGGAGCCGTGCATCGACTTCGGGTCGAGGTTGCCCTCGAATTCGCGGAAGATCTGCGCGTACGACTTGCCGACGATGTTGGCCAGCACGTTCAGGCGGCCGCGGTGGGCCATGCCGATGACGACCTCGTCCAGGCGCGACTCGGCCGCGGAGTCGATGACCGCGTCCAGCAGCGGGATGACGGACTCGCCGCCCTCCAGGGAGAAGCGCTTCTGGCCGACGTACTTCGTCTGCAGGAACGTCTCGAAGGCCTCGGCGGCGTTCAGGCGGCGCAGGATCCGCAGCTGCTCCTCGCGCTCCATCCTGGAGTGCGGGCGCTCCACGCGGTCCTGGATCCACTTGCGCTGCTTGGGGTCCTGGATGTGCATGAACTCGATGCCGGTGGTGCGGCAGTACGAGTCGCGCAGCACGCCGAGGATGTCGCGCAGCTTCATCATCGACTTGCCGGCGAAGCCGCCGACGGCGAACTCGCGCTCCAGGTCCCACAGGGTGAGGCCGTGCTCGACGATGTCCAGGTCGGGGTGCTTGCGCTGCTTGTACTCCAGCGGGTCGGTGTCGGCCATGACGTGGCCGCGGACCCGGTAGGAGTGGATCAGCTCGAAGACGCGGGCGGCCTTGGTGACGTCGTCGTCGTGGCTGGCGTCGATGTCCTTGAGCCAGCGGACCGGCTCGTAGGGGATGCGCAGCGCCTCGAAGATGTCGTCGTAGAAGCCGTTCTCGCCGAGCAGCAGGTTCGCGACGATCCGCAGGAACTCGCCGGAGGCGGCGCCCTGGATGACCCGGTGGTCGTAGGTCGACGTGAGCGTCATGACCTTCGAGATGCCGAGCTTGTTCAGGGTGTCCTGGCTGGTGCCCTGGAACTCCGCCGGGTAGTCCATGGAGCCGACGCCCATGATCACCGACTGGCTGGGCATCAGCCGCGGCACGGAGTGGACGGTGCCGAGACCGCCGGGGTTGGTCAGCGAGACCGTGACGCCGGTGAAGTCGTCCATCGTCAGCTTGCCGTCACGGGCGCGGCGGACGATGTCCTCGTAGGCCTGCCAGAACTCGAAGAAGTTCAGCGTCTCGGCCTTCTTGATCGCCGCGACGACGAGCTGGCGGTCGCCGTTGGGCTTGACCAGGTCGATGGCGAGACCGAGGTTGACGTGCTCCGGCTTGACCAGGGTGGGCTTGCCGTCCTTGAGCTGGTACGACCAGTTCATCGCCGGCATGGCCTTGATGGCCTGCACCATCGCGTACCCGATGAGGTGCGTGAAGGAGATCTTCCCGCCGCGGGCGCGCTTGAGGTGGTTGTTGATGACGATGCGGTTGTCGAACAGCAGCTTCACCGGGACCGCGCGCACCGAGGTGGCGGTCGGCATCTCCAGCGAGGCGTCCATGTTCTTCGCGACCGCGGCGGACGGACCGCGCAGCGTCACGAGCTCCGGACCCGCGGGGGCCTCCTTGGCGGGCTCCGCCTTCGCCTGGGGCTGAGCGGGCGCCTGTGCGGGACGCGCCGGCTGAGCCTGGGCGGGGGCGGGCTTCGCCGCGGGGGCGGGAGCGGGGGCCGGCGCCGGAGCGGCGGCCGCGGGCTTCGCAGCCGCGGGAGCCGGGGCAGCGGGCTGTGCCGGAGCGGCCGGCGCGGCGGCCCGGGGGGCCGGGGTGGGCGCCTGGGTGGGGGTCTGCGCGGCCCCCGCGGCCGCGCTACCCGACGCAACCGGGGCTCCTGCCGCCCCCGGCTTGTAGTCGGCGAAGAAGTCCCACCAGGCACGGTCTACCGAATTCGGGTCCTGGAGGTACTGCTGATAGATCTCATCGACGAGCCACTCATTGGGACCGAACGCGGCAGCGGGGTTCTTTCCCGCTTGGTCGGCGTCGGTCGTAGGTGCGCTCGATGCGTTACTGGGGGACTGTGGCGACACGGCGGCAACCGCCCTCTTCCGCTTCACAAGGTGATGGACAGCGGGAATAAAGGCTACGCCTCCCTGAGGGTGAAGGTCAGGTCGGGCCCGTTCATCGTCGCGTAAGTCACATCTCAGCCCGTGTTTCGGCGCTTGAAATGGCGGGAAACAAGCGTGGTTCCGGTGTGAAAGAGGCGTGCCGGGGTACGGCGACGGGGGCCCTGCACGCGGGGCGTGCGGACGTGTGCCTGATCACACGTGTCCGTCGGCGCGAACGCTCGTGGATCTTGAGGCTCCGCTCCGAACCCTACGTCAACTTTGGACGGTCGGCTCTCCTGGAAGAGTGACAAGAATCCGGCAACCTCGCTCGGATTCGGCCACGCCGATGCGGCCCCCGTGCAGGTCCACGGCCCAGCGCGCGATCGCCAGGCCGAGCCCGGTGCCGCCGTCGCTGCCGGGACCGTGCGGCCGCGCGACCACACCCCGGTTGAACCGCTCGAAGACGCGGTGCCACTCCGACTTCGGGATGCCGGGCCCCTCGTCCAGGACCTCCAGCTCCAGCGAGCCGGGTGCCTTCCCGCTCCGCGCCTTGACCGTGACCCGGCCGTGCGGCGGGCTGTGCTTGACCGCGTTGTCGATGAGGTTGGCGACGACCTGGTGGATGCGCTCCGGGTCGGCGTGCGCGGTCAGGTCGCTCGGGAAGACATCCAGGTGCAGATGGACGTCGGCGCGGGTGTGGCTGCCGGAGCCGGAGGCGATGCCCGCGCGCGCCGAGGCGACCATGTTGGCCTCCTTCAGCACGCCGGACAGATACGGCCACACCTCGAAGCGACGTTTCTTCAGCGGTACGACGCCGTTGTCCAGCCGGGACAGGTCCAGCAGCGTCTCCACCAGTCGGCCCAGCCGCTCGGTCTGTTTCAGCGCCGTGCGCATGGTCTCGGGGTCGGCCTCGGTGACGCCGTCCACGATGTTCTCCAGCACCGCCCGCAGACCCGCGATGGGGGTGCGCAGCTCGTGCGAGACGTTCGCCACCAGCTCTTTGCGCTGGCGGTCCTGCGCCTCCAGCTCGTCCGCCATCACATTGATCGTCTGGGCGAGGTCGCCCAGCTCGTCACGACGGCTCTCCCGCACCCGGCGGGTGTAGTCGCCCTGCGAGATCGACCGGGCCACGGTGTTCATCTCGTCCAGCGGCGCGGTCAGCGAGTGCGCCACGAACTGCGTGATCAGCAGTGTGGCGATCATGGAGAAGACCGTGATGAAGCGCAGCTCCGTCCGGGTGCGCATGGCGATCATCATCAGTCCCGTGGTGATCAGCACCGCGATGACGACCAGCACACCCAGCTTGGTCTTGATCGAGAACGGGCGTACGCCGCCCCAGGGATCCCCGGGACGCCGCCGTGCGGCCGGCCGCCCGTCGCTCATGGCGTCGGCGTCTCCAGCGCGTAGCCCACACCGTGCACGGTGCGGATCCGCTCGGCACCGATCTTCCGGCGCAGCGCCTTGATGTGGCTGTCGACCGTGCGGGTGCCCGAGGCGTCCGCCCAGTCCCACACCTCCGCCAGCAGTTGCTCACGGGAGAGCACCGCGCGCGGGGTGTTCGCCAGGCACACCAGCAGGTCGAACTCGGTGGGCGTCAGATGCACGTCCTCCGACTTCACCCGGACCCGGCGCTGCGCGTGGTCGATCTCCAGCTCGCCCAGGCGCATCACACCGCTGCGCGGCGTGGCGGCGGCCAGCGCGGCCCGCTCCACCCGGCGCAGCAGCACGTGCACGCGGGCGGCCAGCTCCCGCATCGAGAACGGCTTGGTCATGTAGTCGTCGGCCCCGACGCCCAGCCCGACCAGCATGTCGGTCTCGTCGTCGCGGGCGGTGAGCATCAGCACCGGAACCGGCCGCTGCGCCTGCACCCGCCGGCAGACCTCGAGCCCGTCGAAGCCGGGCAGCATGATGTCGAGGATCAGCAGATCGGGCTGCCAGGCCTCGGCGGTGTCGACGGCCGCCGGGCCGTCACCCGCGGTTTGCACGAGAAATCCCTCGGCGCGCAGGCGGGCCGCGATGGCGTCGACGATCGTCGGATCGTCCTCGACGACCAGGACCCGCCGCTGCGCGCCGGGGGTCGCCGTCGTGCCGCTCTGGGAGGTGTGTGTCTGCTCCATCGCCCGCCCCTGAAGTGTGCTTTCCGGAATCAGTGGGGTGATCCCTCGGTCTGCGCGTGACTGCGATTGACGCTTGAATGATCCGCGCCAGGGAAGCAGCGTACGGGGAGTCACCACGGCTTTGCTATTCAGGGCGGATCCCGAGGTGCACGACGTCGGGAACGCCTCGGGCAACGGGGATCTCTTCCGTACGCACCTGCTGGAACCCGACATTCCCCAAGGTTTCTTCGAAATCCGGTGACGGCTGGGCCGACCACACCGCGAGCACCCCGCCGGGTCTCAACACCCTTGCGCAGCTTGCCAGTCCGGCCGGTGAGTACAGTCCGTCATTGCCGTCCGTGACGGTCCAGCCGGGGCCGTTGTCGATGTCCAGGCACAGGGCGTCGAACGTGGCGGATGTCTCATTGACGTAGTCCACCAGGTCGTCGTGGACGACTTCGGTGCGCGGATCGGCCAGCGCCTCGCGGGAGAGCCCGCCGAGCGGCCCGCCGCGGTGCCAGTCGATGACGGCGGATTCCCTTTCCACCACGGTGATCCGGCCCCACCGCGAATTCGCAGCCGCATGGGCCAGCGAGAAGCCGACGCCCAGCCCGCCGATCAGCACGTGCGGCGCCGGGCGGTCGCCGACCGCCTCCAGCGCGGCGTCGACCAGCAGCCGCTCGCTGCGGCCGTCGGAGGTGTCCATCAGAAAGCACCCGTTGGCGATGATCTGCAGCAACTCGCCGTGCCGCCGCAGCACGACCTCGCCGTAGGGACCCTCGCGGCGGTCCAGGACCTCGGGACTGTCGTACGTCGTGGACATGGATCCCATCCTGCATGAACGGGGCTTTGCGGGAACGGGAATTACGGGAGCCGGCGGGCTCGGACGGCGCCGGAGCACCCGTTCGTGGGACGCAGCGCGCGGGACACGGGACGCCGGGGCGGGTACGCCGGAACGCGCGCCGGGGCGACGGGGATCGGCGGCGGACGCGTAAGAACCTTGAGAGGTTGCTGAGAATCCGGTCACGCGTGGCGTGGATCACAGACAGCGGGTGGGTGGGACCCGAAAGGTTAGGTGCGACGGAAGGAGCGCCTCACCGTGGAACGCACTGCGAGGGTCGACAGGACGCCTCCCGACGCGCCTCTTCCGGCCGATCTGCCGGACCTCACGCGACTGCTGGACGGCATGCCCGGCCAGCCGCGGCGCGGCGGCCCGCAGGCACCCGTCGCGCCGTCCGCCGCTGCCGCCGAGGCCACGCCGGCTCCCCGCGGGCGGCTGCGGGCGGTACGCCCCTGGCGGCTGCTGCCCACTCCCCGGGCGACCCCCTTCACCTTCGTCTACGCCGTCGTCCTCGCCTTCACCTCGCTCGTCGCCGCGTACGCCGACCCCGCCGTCGTGCAGGCGCTGCAGCAGGGGTCCAGTACGGACGTGGCGCACCTGGCGCGGCACCCGGTGCTGGTGCTCGTCGGCAGTGCGCTGTGGATCGCCGGCGGGGTGCTCTCGCCGTACGCGCTCGGTTTTCTGCTCGTCCTGACCGCGCTGGAGCGGCGCGTCGGCGGTCTGCGCACGGCCGGCGTCTTCCTGTGCGGGCATGTGCTGGCGACCCTCGCGACCGAGGTGCCGGTCGGGTTCGCGGTCGCCACCGGTCACCTGCCGGACACCTCGCTGCACCGCCTCGACTACGGCATCAGCTTCGGTGTCGCCGCGGGCGTGGGCGCGCTGGCCGGCCTGCTGAGGCCGTGGCTGCGCTGGCCCCTGCTGGCCTGGGTCGCGCTGATCATCGGTCAGGACCTGCTGTCCCCCTACGACCCGCTCACCAGCTGGGGTCACGCGATAGCGCTGACGATCGGCATCACCACCTGGCCCCGCCTGCGCCGCTGGGCGGCCACCGCGCAGCCCGGCGGGCCGTCGCGGGCGTGAAGGGGCGCGGGGAACAGTCCGAACCCACGCGACGTACCGCGGGGGAGGGGTGGCCCCCGCGTCCCCGCCCCCTCAGTCCTTCACCCGCCTGGCGCTCGTCAGCGGCGCGAGCGTCCGCCACCCCAGCGTTTCGTACAGCGCCCGCCCGTCCGGCGTCCCGGCCAGCACGCCCGTTCGCGCGCCCGCGTCCGCCGCACCTCGCTGGAGGGTGCGCATCACGAGGGTGCCCAGGCCCCGGCGGCGGTGCTCCGGCGAGGTCTCGATCATGTCCGCCACCGCGGTCGGACCAGTCGGCGCGATCTGCCCGCTCGCGGCCCAGGAGCCGTCCGGCGCGGTGACGAGGGCACGCAGCACACCGCCACGCGTCCACGTGCGCAGCCGGTAACCGTCCGGGACGGCGGGCGCCGGGGCGGACGCCGGCAGCGGGACGGACATCAGCCAGCCCGGCTCCGGGTCGATCCACCAGCCGTCGCCGAGCCAGCCGCCGACCTCGGCCGGATCCCGGAACGCCTTGAACTGCACCCCCGCCCCGGTCACCGTGTCCGCCACCTTCCGTACGGCCGTCTCCGCGACGGCCTCGCCGACGCCGCCGAACACGTGCCGGCTGACGTGGTCCGGCCGTCCGACGTCGATGGTCCAGCCCCACTCCCGTGCCGCCGGCGGAGCCGCACCCCGCGACACGACCCACCCCTCCACCCAGGACCGCACGATCGTGTCCACTCCGGTCTCCCGTCCGCCGTGCCAGAATCGCAGTAATAGTCACCAGCCCGCATAGACTATTACCTGACGGGTCGGTGCGCGACCCCCTCCCGTGACCTTCGGGCGCCCGTGTCCTTGATCGCTCACAGCGAACACCGGCTTGGGAACATCTACCGACTCCCAAGCATTGAGTCGGTACAACTCAACTTGACTGCCGAAAGGGAGATCATGGCTTCGACGTCCGCATCGCTCACCCTGCCTGTGCTGCCGCTCGACGACGAGGTCGTGCTGCCCGGGATGGTGGTTCCGCTGGACCTGAGCGACTCCGAAGTGCGCGCCGCGGTGGAGGCCGCGCAGGCCGCCGCCGGCTCCGAGGCCGGAAAGCCCAAGGTCCTGCTCGTGCCACGCATCGACGGGACCTACGCGAGCATCGGTGTCCTCGGCACCGTCGAGCAGGTCGGCCGGCTGGCCGACGGCGACCCCGGCGCCCTGATCCGCGGCCGCAGCCGCGTCCGGATCGGGGCCGGGACCACAGGCCCGGGTGCGGCGCTGTGGGTCGAGGGCACACAGCTCGACGAGACACAGCCGGACCCCGTCCCGGGCCACGTGCAGGAACTGGTCAAGGAGTACAAGGCGCTCGCCACCACCTGGCTGAAGAAGCGCGGCGCCTGGCAGGTCGTCGACCGCGTCCAGGCCATCGACGACGTCTCCGCCCTCGCCGACAACTCCGGCTACTCACCCTTCCTCACCACCGCGCAGAAGGTGGAGCTGCTCGAGACCGCCGACCCGGTCGCCCGCCTCAAGCTCGCCACCCAGCAGCTGCGCGACCACCTCGCCGAGCAGGATGTCGCCGAGACCATCGCCAAGGACGTCCAGGAAGGCGTCGACAAGCAGCAGCGCGAGTTCCTGCTGCGCCGCCAGCTGGAGGCCGTCCGCAAGGAACTGCGCGAGCTGAACGGCGAGAAGGAGGGCGAGGAGTCCGACGACTACCGCGCCCGCGTCGAGGCCGCCGACCTCCCGGAGAAGGTCCGCGAGGCCGCCCTCAAGGAGGTCGACAAGCTGGAGCGCGCCTCCGACGCCTCGCCCGAGGGCTCCTGGATCCGCACCTGGCTCGACACGGTCCTGGAGATGCCGTGGAACGAGCGCACCGAGGACGCCTACGACATCCAGGGCGCCAAGGCCGTCCTGGACGCCGAGCACGCCGGGCTGAACGACGTCAAGGAACGCATCACCGAGTACCTGGCCGTGCGCAAGCGCCGCGCCGACCGCGGCCTGGGCGTCGTCGGCGGGCGGCGCGGCGGTGCCGTCCTCGCGCTCGTCGGCCCGCCCGGCGTCGGCAAGACCTCCCTCGGCGAGTCCGTCGCCCACGCCATGGGCCGCAAGTTCGTCCGCGTCGCCCTCGGCGGGGTGCGCGACGAGGCCGAGATCCGCGGTCACCGCCGTACGTACGTCGGGGCGCTGCCCGGCCGGATCGTGCGGGCCGTCAAGGAGGCCGGCTCCATGAACCCGGTCGTCCTGCTCGACGAGATCGACAAGGTCGGCTCCGACTTCCGCGGCGACCCCGCGGCGGCCCTGCTCGAAGTCCTCGACCCGGCGCAGAACCACACCTTCCGCGACCACTACCTGGAGGTCGAGCTCGACCTGTCGGACGTCGTCTTCCTCGCCACCGCCAACGTCCTGGAGGCCATCCCCGAGGCGCTCGCCGACCGCATGGACATCGTCCGCCTCGACGGCTACACCGAGGACGAGAAGGTCGTCATCGCCCGCGACCACCTGCTGCCGCGTCAGCTGGAGCGGTCCGGCCTGAACAAGGACGAGGTCACCCTCGACGAGGGCGCCCTGCGCAAGCTGGCCGGCGAGTACACCCGCGAGGCCGGTGTGCGCACCCTGGAGCGCTCCATCGCGCGTCTGCTGCGCAAGGTGGCCGCCCAGCACGAACTGGGCGAGCGCGAGGTGCCCTTCACGGTCACCGCGGACCACCTGCGCGACCTGATCGGCCGCCCGCACCACGTTCCGGAGTCCGCGCAGGACCCGGCCGAGCGCCGCACCGCCGTCCCCGGTGTGGCGACCGGCCTCGCGGTCACCGGCGCCGGCGGTGACGTCCTCTTCGTCGAGGCGTCCCTGGCCGACCCGGAGACCGGCGCGGCCGGACTGACCCTCACCGGTCAGCTCGGTGACGTGATGAAGGAGTCCGCACAGATCGCGCTGAGCTTCCTGCGCAGCCACGGTGCGGAACTGGAGCTGCCGGTGGGCGACCTGAAGGACCGGGGCGTGCACATCCACTTCCCGGCCGGAGCGGTCCCCAAGGACGGCCCCAGCGCCGGCGTCACGATGACGACGGCCCTTGCGTCCCTGCTCTCCGGCCGCCTGGTCCGCACCGACGTGGCGATGACCGGCGAGGTCTCGCTGACCGGCCGGGTGCTGCCCATCGGCGGCGTGAAGCAGAAGCTGCTCGCCGCCCACCGCGCCGGGGTGACCACCGTGATCATCCCCAAGCGCAACGAGCCCGACCTGGACGACGTCCCCGCCGAGGTGCTGGACAAGCTCGACGTCCACGCGGTGACCGACGTGCGCCAGGTCCTGGAACTGGCCCTCGCGCCCGCCGCGAGCGAGGCGGCGCCGGAGGTTCCGGTGGCGGCGTGACGGACGCCGCCGGATGAGGGGAGGCCCGGGTCCCGTGAGGGAGACCCGGGCCTTCGCCGTACGAGCGGCGATGTCAGCCGTTGGCGAGTGCCTGGAGCCGGTCGTAGGCCCCGTTGAACTTGTCGTGGTCACCGACCGTCGGGCCGGAGGAGGTGTACTGCCACATCGTGTAGTAGCCCCAGCCGGCCGGCAGTGTGCCCGGGTCGGTGGCGTACCGGGCGATCCACAGGGGGTTGGTGGTGGCGAAGCCGGCGTAGTTGCCGGTGCACTGGGTCCACCAGCTGGTCGCCGTGTAGATCATGGCGTCGCGGCCCGTACGGGCCTTGTACTGGTTCAGGAAGTCGCGGATCCAGGTGACCATCCCGCTCTGTGTCTTGCCGTAGCAGGCGGCGCCGTAGGGGTTCCACTCGATGTCGAGGGCGCCGGGGAGGGTCTTGCCGTCGCGGGACCAGCCGCCGCCGTGGTCGACGAAGTAGTTGGCCTGGGTGGCGCCGCTGGTGGTGTCGGGTGTCGCGAAGTGGTACGAGCCGCGGATCATGCCGACGTTGTACGAGCCGTTGTACTGCTGCGCGAAGTAGGGGTTCGTGTAGTACGTCCCCTCGGTGGCCTTGACGTAGGACCACTGCACGCCGCTGCTCCACAGGGTGGACCAGGCGACGTTGCCCTGGTGGGCGGAGACGTCGACGCCTTCCGTCTGGGTGGCGTCACCGGTGCTGGGCGTGCCGCTCTGGCCGTCGTGGGCCAGGACGCCCATGCCCATGTAGGCGGAGCCGCGGGCGGGGACGTCGGCACTTCGGGCGGACGCGGGCAGGGCGAGGGAGAGGACCGCGAGGCCGGCTGCCGCGAGGGGGGCGAGCAGGCGGCGGCGTGCAAAACCGGGTCTGTGCACGGGCATGACGTGCCTCCGAAGGCGTCGGTGGGGAACGCTGGACGACGTGCTGCACAGGTTGGCCCGATAACCACTGGCGTGGGCATGCCAGTAAGGGCCTGGTAAAAGAAGCTACGCACGTAGACCGTACGGAGGGAAGGGGTCCGAACGCTGCCGTTGGTCTAGCCCTGCGAAATACTGACCAAGCTGCGGCGATGGCGGGCGCCTGGCGGAAACTTTCAGGATCGGGAAACCGGATCAGGGGACTGACGTGCACGAGGACGCGAACGGCGCGGAGCATCGGGGCGAACCCGGGACGTCGCCGAGTGGTGTGGACCAGGAGTTCCTGGCGCTGGAACGCGAGCTGACGGTCTTCCTGCGCCGGGCCCGCGCCAGCCAGGGGGAGATGGCCCGCGAGGTCCACCCGGACCTGGAGTCGGCCGCCTACGGCCTGCTGGTCCGGCTGGACGAGTGCGGTCGGCAGCGCGCCACCGAACTGGCCGCCTACATCGGCATCGGCAAGGCCACCATGTCCCGCCAGCTCAGGGCCCTGGAGGAGCTCGGCCTGGTGGCCCGCGAACCGGACCCGGCCGACGGCCGCGCCTGGCTGGTCCACCTCACGGAGGAGGGTCACCGCCGGGTCGGCAGCGTCCGTGACGCCCGCCGCGCCCGCTACGTCAGCAAGCTCGCCCACTGGAACCGCCGCGAGGTGGCGGAACTGGCCCGGCTGCTGAACCAGTTGAACCGGGGGATGGAGAAGTGACGGGCCTGCCCCAGGGCGCTCCCGTGCCTCACAGCTCCGCGTAGACCACCGTCGCGTCGTCGTGGGTCTTGCTGCCGCCCAGGTGGGTGCGCGCGTGTGCGTCCGTGCGTTCCAGGGAACGGACGCGCGCGACCAGGGCCTGGGCGCCCTCCTTCTGGATCAGCCCGAGGCAGTCCGCCCAGTCGCCCTCGCGGAACGTCTCCACCCAGCGCGTCGCCCCGTCCGTCAGCGCGGCCAGCGCGGTCACCTCTTCGCGCGGCAGGGAGCCGGTGACCGCGCGGTCCGCCACCGAGGGGTCGGCCGCCGCCGTGAAGAAGCCGCCCTCCTTGTTGCGCAGGTGCGCGTCGATCATCTCGTCCGTGGCCAGCGCGGCGCGCGGCAGCCGGGCCAGCCGGTCGTCCAGAACCGCCGTGACCGTGCCGTGCGGAGACTGCACCAGCAGCGCTGAATCGGACAGCACCAGGTACTCGACGGACCGTGCGGACCAGCGGGCCAGGACCACGGTTGCCTGCGGGGTGCGCGGGTGAGAAAGGTCACAGGTTCCCGCGTGTGCGGCGGAGGTACGCGCGATGGCGCGGGCGAGGGCCTCGGCCAGGGGAACATCCGGGAGCGAAACGGTCAGTTCGGTCAGCGCTCCGCCGAGCCGTGCCGTGTACCAGGGGACCGAATGCAGACATCCCGTGCCGCTCTCCCGGGGCGGGGTCACCCCGTCCAGGGCGACGAGCGACGCGCCCTGTCCGGAGGCGGGTACTCCGATGCCGGCGAAGTCCTCGTTGGGGCGAAGCGGGTCGCCGGGTTCCGAGACGAGTTCCGTACGCATCCGGCCAGTCTGCACCAGCCCTTCACATGCTCGGCGAACGGCCTGCAAGCGTCGCGGGTTCGTCGTGCCGGCGCGGCCACGACGTCGGTTTTGGGGTGGAATGCTTCACTCCGCCAAGGCGTGGCGGCGAATCCTGCCAAAGCGCGCCGCCGACGTCCAACCGGCCCGCCGCGCAAGGCCACTGCACGCGCCAGAGGAACTTGCCCGCCAACTCTCTCCCGATGTTCACTCCTTCGGGTGGCGGGGCAGGTGATGCCCGCCCGCTGCCCACCGGCACTGGGAGGGTCGGGAACCGTACCGGACGTGCGCGCCGATTGACGGGGCGTCATCCGGTCCCATGGCTATACGAGTACAGGAATGCGAGCACCGGTGCAGAAGACGCGGCCTCGGCGCACAGGCAGGCAGTCGGCCCCCGAGGGTGGCGCCCAGCCCCCCGTCGTAGGCAAGGGCCGACCCACCCACGTACGCAATCGGCTGATCGTCGCCGTGGCGGTGGTGGCGGCCGCCATCGCGGGCGCGGGCGCGCCGTCCGTCATCGCAGCCTCCGGGCAGCTGAAGGACACCCAGGACCTGGTCACCCTCGCCGGGCAGACCCAGGAGGCGCTGACCCTCGCCCACGCCCTCGCCGACGAACGTGACGACGTCACCTCGTACGTCGCGGCCGGCCGGCCCAAGTCCAAGGCGCCCGACGAGCAGCGCAGCGCACGCGTCGACCGGCAGGTCGAGGAACTGCGCGCCGACACCGACCTGCCCGCCGCCCTGCGCACCGACCTCGACGGCATCGCCGCGGTCCGCCGCGCCGCGCTCACCGGACAGAGCAGCGCGCTCGAGGCCCACCAGGCGTACTCGGCCGCGATCACCGAGCTGCACCGGCTCACCGAGCAGCTCGCCCAGCAGAGCCCGCCGCGCGCGGGCTCCGGCGCCTACGCCCTCGCCGAGCTGGACTCCGCCGTCCAGCAGGCCGCCGCCACCCGCGGCCTGCTGCTCGCCGCGCTGAACGCTCCCGGCGGCACGCAGAGCACCATCGACCCGGTCACCGGCCTGCCCCGGACCGGCTCCGGCTCCTCCTCGTCCGCGGCCAAGCAGCGCGACGCGCTCACCGCCGCCGCCCAGCAGGCCCGGCTGCGCTCCGACGCCGCCCTCGCCGACTTCCACGAGTCGGCACCCCGGCAGGCGGTGACGTCGTACGACTCCACCGTCACCGGACCGGAGACCACCACCGCCGAGAAGTACCTCGCCCGCCTCACCGACCAGCCCGCGCTGGACGACGACGAGCTCGACACCAGCACCCGCAAGCTCGACGCGGCCCTGTCCGCGCGGATCGAGCTGATGCGCGGCGCGGAGTCCGCGCTCTACCAGCACCGCACCCAGGCGCTGGAGCAGCTGCGCGACGACGATGTCACCGCGCTGGAGATCCGTGTCGCGATCCTCGGCGCGCTGATCCTGCTCGCCGTCGGCATCGCCACCGCCATGGCCCGCAGCCTGACCCGCCCGCTGTCGGCGCTGCGGCGCGGCTCCGCCCGGCTGGCCGAGGCCGAGGACCCGGTCACCCAGGAACCGGTGAAGTTCACCGGCCGCAACGACGAGTTCGCCCAGGTCGTCCGCTCCGTCAACGCCCTGCACGCGCACGCCGTCACCCTCGCCGAGCGGGTCGGCACGCTGGAGTCCGACCGCAAGCACCTGGTCGGCCAGCGGCAGAAGATGGCCGACGCCCGCGAGGAACTGCGCGCCGAACTCGCCGAGTCCGCGGCCCAGCTCGACCGGCTGCGCACCAGCATCGGCTCCACCTTCGTCAACCTCGCCCTGCGCACGCTCGGCCTGGTCGAGCGTCAGCTCGCCGTCATCGAGGGCCTGGAGGAGCGCGAGCAGGATCCGGAGCGCCTGGCCACCCTGTTCAAGCTGGACCACTTCGCCACGGTCATGCGCCGGCACAGCGAGAACCTCCTCGTCCTCGCCGGCACCGAGCACGTCCAGCAGCACGCGGGTCCCGTCCCGCTGGTCGACGTGGTCCGCGCGGCGGTCAGCGAGATCGAGCGCTACGAACGCGTCCGTATCGCGGCCCTCCCGCCGCATGCGCACGTGGCCGGATTCGCCGCCGACGACCTCTCCCACCTGCTGGCCGAACTCATGGAGAACGCCACCGCGTTCTCCCCGCCCGACATGCCCGTCGAGGTCTCCGGCTGGCTGCTGGAGAACGGCGAGGTCATGCTCTCCGTCCAGGACGAGGGCATCGGCATGACGGGCGAGCGGATGGAGCGGCTCAACGCCCGCCTCACCGCCTTCGACCCGAACACGCCGTACGACCAGGAGGGCGAGGAGGGCCTCGGGCTCGGCCTCTACGTCGTCGCCCGTCTCGCCCACCGGCACGGGGTGCGGGTGCAGCTGCGCGAGCAGAAGCAGGGCGGTACGGCCGCGGTCGTCGTCCTGCCGCAGTCGCTGCTGGCCGCCGCCCCGCCGGCCGCGGTCGCCCCGCCCGCGCACTCCGCGAGCACCACCCAGACCTTCTCCCTGCCGGGCGCCGACGCCGAGGCCAACTCCAACGTCCTGCACAGCCGCTCGAGTGACGGCGACCGCCTGGTCGCCCTCGCGGAGAAGGCGGTACGGGAACGGGAGCAGGCGGAGGTGGAGGCCCGGGAGCCCGAGCCCGAGCAGCCCACGGCGGAGCAGCCGGCGCAGACCGGGGAGCCGGCGGCGGCCGAGGAAGCCGTATCGCGGCCCGCGCCGCCGGCGGAGTCCCCGGCCGAGATGACGATGGAGCTGCTGATCCCGTCCCCGAAGGCGGAGGAAGCGGCCCCCGAGCCCGCGCCCGAGCCCGCCACGGTGCCGGCGCCCACCCACGAGGCCGCGGCCGCCGACGCTGACCAGCCGGCCGAGGCCGAGGCAGAGGCGGAGCACCAGCGCACCGCGGACGAGGAAGACGAGTACACCGCGAAGGGCCTCCCCAAGCGCACCCCCAAGATCACCGCCCCCGCCCAGGCGGAGCGCCCCCGCACCAAGTCCGTGGACGCCGAAGCCCTGCGTCGGCGGCTCGGCGGCTTCCGCCAGGGCGCCACCGCCGGCTACCGCGACGCCCGGGCGGAGATCGCCGAGCAGACCGGCCAGACCAGGACACCCGCGGCACAGCCCGCGGAGCGCCGACCCACACAAGACGCCACGGGGGGCACAGTCGAGGAGGCAAGCAGTTGACCGCGCCCAGTACCTTCGGTCTGAGCAGTGAAGCCCGCAACCTGCACTGGCTGTTGAGCAACCTCGTCGAGGAGGTCCCCGGCATCGTCTCGGTCGCCGTGGTCTCCTCCGACGGTCTGCTGCTGCTCTCCTCCGACCAGGACCGCAACCTCGAGGCCGGGCAGGCCCAGCAGGCCATCCTGCCCGCCGGCCCCCGCGGCTCCGCCGCCGACCTCGCCACCATCGTCTCCGGCATCGGCAGCCTCACCATCGGCGCGGCCAAGCTGATGGACGGCGGCGCGGTGAAGCACACGATGGTCGCCATGGAGGAAGGCAGCCTGTTCGTGATGTCGATCAGCGACGGCTCGCTGCTCGGCGTGCACGGCTCCGCGGACTGCGACATGAGCGTCGTGGCGTACCACATGGCCCTGTTCGTGGGCCGCGCCGGCCATGTCCTGACCCCCGAACTCCGCAGTGAGCTACGCAAATCCCTGGAGTCCTCCTCGATGGGGAGCGAGCGATGAGCAGCATGTCCCACGCCGCGAAGGGCCAGTTGCCGGTCCGCGGCGGCGACCGCAAACCGGCCCGTGTGCGCCCCTACTCGCTCACCGGCGGCCGTACCCGCTTCGGTCACGTCCTGCTCGTCGAGACGTTCGTGGCCGCACTGGAGGCCCCGGAGGAGCGCAAGGAGCTGACGAACGGTAGTCTCGCCACCCGCGTGATGCCGGAGATGCGGGCCATCGTCGAACTGTGCCGCCGTATGCGCACGGTGGCCGAGATCGCCGCGCTGCTGAAGATGCCGCTCGGCGTGGTCCGCGTCCTGCTGAGCGACCTCGCGGACCAGGGAAAGATCCGCGTGTACGGAACGGGCACCGGCCACGGCACGGGCCGGCCGGACCGCGCGCTGCTGGAAAGGGTGCTGAGTGGACTCCGTCGTCTCTGACGCCGCTCGTGGCGTCTCCCCGTTCGCCGAGGCGGCCCGTGTCGCCCAGCCCGACGAGGATGTGAAGTCCTGGCAGACGGACCGCACCCGCGCCCCCATCGCCACGAAGATCGTCGTGGCGGGCGGCTTCGGTGTCGGCAAGACCACCCTGGTCACGTCCGTCTCGGAGATCACGCCTCTGCAGACCGAGGCGCTGATGACCGAGGCCAGCCAGGAGACCGACGACCTCACGGCCACGCCGGGCAAGCTGACCACCACCGTCGCCATGGACTTCGGCCGGATCACGCTCGACGACGACCTGGTGCTGTACCTGTTCGGTACGCCGGGTCAGCAGCGGTTCTGGTTCATGTGGGACGACCTGGTGCGCGGTGCGATCGGCGCCGTCGTACTGGCCGACACCCGTCGGCTGAAGGACTGCTTCCCCGCGCTGGACTACTTCGAGAGCTGCGGGCTGCCGTACGTCGTCGCGGTCAACCACTTCGACGGAACCGAGCTGTTCGAGCCCGAGGACGTGCGTGAGGCCCTCACGATTCCTCCGCACATACCTGTCATGATCATGGATGCGCGGCGCCGCATCTCGGTGATCGAGACGCTCCTCGCCCTCGTGGCCCACGCGCTCGAGGAAACCCCCGAGTAGTTCCACCTAGGAGAGACATTCCGCATGCGGAAGATACTCGTCGTAGGGGCCGGACAGTCCGGCCTCCAGCTCGCCCTCGGCCTGCAGGCGCACGGCTACGAGGTCACCCTGATGTCGAACCGGACCGCGGACGAGATCCGCTCCGGCCGGGTCATGTCGACGCAGTGCATGTTCCACACGGCACTGCAGCACGAGCGTGAGCTCCAGCTGAACTTCTGGGAGTCCCAGGCCCCGAAGATCCAAGGACTCGGCGTCTCGGTGGCGGCCCCCGGCTCCTGGGCCGAGGGCCCGGCCGCCCGCGCCATCGACTGGGTGGGCCGGCTCGACGGGTATGCGCAGTCCGTGGACCAGCGCGTGAAGATGGCCGGCTGGATGGAGACGTTCGCGCAGCGCGGCGGCCAGCTGGTCATCCACGGAGCGGCGGTCTCCGACCTCGACTACTTCTCCCGCGCCTACGACCTCGTCCTGGTCTCCGCCGGCAAGGGCGAACTGGTGTCGATGTTCGAACGGGACGCCTCCCGCTCCCCGTACAGCGAGCCCCAGCGCGCGCTGGCCGTGGCCTACGTGCACGGCCTCGGCCCGCGCCCGGAGCACCCGGAGTTCGACGCGGTCCGCTGCAACCTGGTGCCCGGCGTCGGCGAGCTGTTCATCATGCCGACGTACACCACCTCCGGCCGCGCCGACATCCTGTTCTGGGAGGGCATACCCGGCGGCCCGCTCGACGTCTTCAAGGGCGTCAAGGACCCGGCAAAGCACCTCTCCCTGACCCTGGAACTCATGGAGCGGTACACCCCCTGGGAGTACGCGCGGGCCACGAAGGTCGAGCTGACCGACGCGGGCGGCACACTGGCCGGCCGCTACGCCCCGACCGTGCGCAAGCCGATCGGGCACCTGCCCGGCGGCGGCGCGGTCCTCGGCGTCGCCGACGTGGTCGTCGCCAACGACCCGATCACCGGGCAGGGCTCCAACTCGGCGTCCAAGTGCGCGGCCGCCTACCTGGCCGCCATCCTCGAGCACGGCGACAAGCCGTTCGACGAGGACTGGATGCAGCAGGCGTTCGACCGCTACTGGCAGACGGCGCAGCACGTCGTGAAGTGGACCAACGCGATGCTGGCGCCCCCGCCGGAGCACGTGCTGAACCTCATCGGCGCGGCCGGCCAGCTCCAGCCGGCGGCCGACCGGTTCGCGAACGCGTTCAACGACCCGGCCGACTTCGAGAACTTCTTCTACGAGCCGGAGAAGACGGCGGCGTATCTCGGTTCGCTGGCGGGTTAGGGCCGTTCCGTTTCAGCCTGTCAGAGGGCGGTCGGCTTCTCCGGGGGGCGGAGCACCGGGTTCCTCGGGGCCGGGGGTGCCTGCTCCTTGGGGGCCGGGCGTGCCGGGTTCGCCGGGAGCGGGCTTGCCGGGTCCGTGGGGAGCGGGCGTGCCGGGGTCTTCGGGTCCGGGCGTACCGCTCCCAGGATCGGGTGGGCCGCGATCGGGGAGAGTTTGATCTCCTCGCCGGTGCGCGGCGCCTCGATCACCCTCCCACCGCCCACATACATCGCCACGTGCGTGGCCTGCGGGAAGTAGACCACCAGGTCCCCGGGGCGCAGCCCGCGCAGCGGGACGTGCCGCAGCCGCGCCCACTGCTCCTGGCTGGTGCGCGGGATCGGCGTACCGGCGGCCTGCCAGGCCTGCGAGGTCAGGCCGGAGCAGTCGTACGACGTCGGGCCCTCGGCGCCCCACGCGTACGGCTTGCCGATCTGCCGCTCGGCGTACCGGACGGCCCGCTCGCCCCCGGTGGACGACGGCTTGTCGTCGCCGTCCAGCGCGCCGGAGGCGACCAGGCTGCGCTGCGCCTCGGCGGTGCCGGTGCGCTCCAGCGCGGTCAGGGCGGTCAGCTGGTCGGCGGTGAGCGAGGCCAGCAGCCGTTCGACGTCGGACAGGCGGCGGCGGACGTCGTCGCGCTGCTTCTTCTGCCGCTCGATGAGCGTCAGCTGCTGGTCGAGGGCGGTACGGGCGCGGCGGGCGAGGTCCGCGGCCTGGCGTTCGCTGCCGGTGAGGCGGCCGATGGTCTCGGCGCGCTCGCGTGCCAGCCGGCCGATCACATGGCCTTCGTCGAGGGCGTGCTCGGGGTCGGACGTGAGCAGCAGGCGCAGGTACGGGGAGAGGTCGCTGCTGTTCTGGTACTGCTGCCGGGCGAGCCGGCCGGCGGCGCCGCGGCCGGCGTGCAGCGACAGCCGGGCCTTGGCCAGCGCGGTGTCCAGCCGGGCCAACTCGGCGCGCTTTTTCCTCAGTGCCTCCTCGGTGGCGTTGTAGGCCTCGGTGGCCTGTTCCGCCTGCTGGTACAGCGTCTGAAGCTGCGTCAGGAGGGTGGGCAGGGACTTCGGGGTGTCCGCGGGTGCCTCTTGGGGTGCGTCCGCGGGTGGTTGCCGTTGCGCGTCCGCGGGCGGTTGCTGTGCGGGGTCGGGTACGGCTGCGGCATGAGTGGGTGCGAGCGCTAGTTGCGCCGCCGCCATCGTCGTACCGACGAGACGCAGCAGCTTTCCTGACACGTCATCACCTCCGGTGCGGGGCAGCCCCTCTGCCTCGCACCGTGAGCTTGGGACGGGTCGGCGAGGTGCGCGCGCCGGGCGTGCGCGGACCGGCGCAAGGGTGTCACTCGTGCGGGTCGTGCGGGTTGCCGTCCGGCGTGGCGTCTGGCGTGCGGTGGGGCCGGGGGGCGGGCTTCGACCACGGCCAGCGCAGGCGGCCGGTGGTGGTGTCGCCCGTGGGGTCGAAGGCGTACTTCCAGCCCTGGGTCAGGCCCAGGCGCTTGCTGTGCCCGCGGGGGACCCGGCGGTAGACCAGCACGGTGGGCGGGCCGCCGGCGGCGTCCGGGACCGGGATGCGGTACGTCTTCGGGGGGTGGCCGGTGGGGCCGACGAGCACGGGGAGGACCCGGCCGTCCATGGGGCCGCCCTCGAAGGGGGTGTCTTCGCTCTTCACGCCACCAGTGTCAGACATCGCCGGAGAGCGCGGCGAGCACGTCGGCGGTCTGCGGGTCGCGGCCCGCGGTCACGCCGAGGGCGGCGACGAACTGCTCCACGAGCCAGTCACGCAGTTCGGCGGCGGGGGGCTGCTTGTCGTCGTCGAGCCACATGAGGGAGGCCGCTTCTACGGCGGTGATCCACATGCGCACGGTCATGCGCAGGCGGGGGCCGGGGGTGCGCACGCCGAGGTGGCTGTAGATGTGGTCGGCGGCGGCGCGGCGGACTCCGTCCACGATGGCGGTGGTGCGGGACGTCTCGACGACGCTGCCGCCCTGGAGGAGGGCGCTGAAGCCGGCGTCGTGCTCGTCGACGAAGGCGAGGTAGCGGTCGAGGGCGCGGGAGAGGCGGGTCAGGCGCGGGCCGGTGCGCGGTTCGTCGAAGCAGAGCTGGAGCTGGTCGGCGGCGGAGCGGAGGGCTGCCTCGTAGAGCTGCTGCTTGCCGCCGGGGAAGTAGCGGTAGACCAGGGGGCGGGAGACTCCGGCGGCTTCTGCCACGTCGTCCAAGGACACCTCCTCCGGGGCCCGGTGCGCGAACAGCGACAGGGCGGCGGTGAGCAGCTGACTGCGGCGTTCCTCGACGCTCAGGCGGCGGTAGGCGGGGGTGGCGGAGGGGGTCATGCTTCGCAGCGTAGTCGCGTCCGCGTGGGGGTGGGGGTGGGTGGTCTTTCGGGTGCGGGGTGTGTTGTGGCTGGTCGCGGGTGCGTGCGGCGCGTGGCCGGTTTTTGGTCTGCGGGTGCGTGGGGGCTGGTCGTGGTTGCCTGCGGCGGTCTGTGCGGGGTGCGTTGTGGCTGGTCGCGCAGTTCCCCGCGCCCCTTTTTGTGCCTGCGGCGGCCCGTTGCGGTGTGTGGGTGGCTGGTGTCGCGCCTTCGGTGCGATGTGGGTCGGGGCCGGGGTGGGGGGTGTCCGTCCTCGGTCCGGCCGCCCGTTTCCGACGGGGGCGCTGTTGCCCGGTGCCGGCCGCTGCGGGCGGACACCCCCCACCCCGGCCCCTTCCCGCCGTCGGCGGGTGTCGGCCGTCGTCGCTCCCTGCCCCGCTGCGGGCCGCCGCGCGTGCGCGCGCAGCAGCGGGCGGCCGCCCTGCCGGTATAGCTGCGGGCAGTCGTGCCGCTGGGGCGGCACGGGTGGGCTGGGGGTCCCCCCTGCTCGAAGAGCTTGGGGGAGGCGCCCCGCCGGCGCCGGTGAGCGCACCCACCGGCCAGTGTCACTGCAGCGGCATCAGGAACCGCCGGGCGCGCAGCCCACCTCGTACCGCGGGACGCGGCGTTACGCCAGCAATCCCGAGGACTTCCACAGGCGGCGGCCGACTCCGCGGAGGACTCCGATGTCGTCCAGGAAGTCCGTCAGGCGTTTCGCGCCCGTCTGCATGACTTCGCGTCGGTGTCCGCTCGCCTTGACCTGCGCCAGGGCCTCCCGCTTGTCCAGGCCCACGTTCGTGTAGACGTCGGGGTTGATGAAGGCGATGGAGAAGACACGGGCGAACTCACCGGAGGTGACCCGTGTGAACTCCTGCGACCACTTCGGCGCCGTCAGCATCTGGCGGCGCAGTTCCTCGCGGGCGTAGCGCACATGGCGGGCCTCCTCCACGACGTGGATCCGCGTCACGCCGCGGATGAGGGGCTGGACCCGCTCGTCCGGGAAGGTCAGCCGCTGCATCCAGTCCAGGACCTCCTCGCCGAGCAGCGTCGCCGTGAAGGACCCCGGTGTGGTGGAGATCGTCTTGAACAGGCGGCCCAGGTTCTGGTGCGTGCGGCTGACCGGGTACCACGGGGTGCCGCCGCGGGAGATCACGCGCGCGAACATCTTCGAGTGCCGGCACTCGTCCTCGATCTCGGTGAGGGCGTACCGCACGTGCGCGCTGGTCGCCGCCTTGTCGTAGATGTGGCGGACGAGCAGCTGCATCAGGATCAGTTCGAACCAGATGCCGAGCGAGGCCAGCGCCGCGGCCTCGTGCTGGGAGAGCGCGATCCGCTGCTCCTCGCTCATCCGCTTCCACAGCGGTGTGTCGTACAGCGACACCAGCTCCGGCGGCCAGAACCACTTGCCCTCCTCGAAGGGCGCGTCCCAGTCCAGCTCCTTGTCCGGGTCGAAGGAGTGCTTCGCGGAGGAGGCGAGGAGGCGTTCGGCCACCTGTTCGCGGTCCTTGAGCAGGCCGAGCGCGTCGCGCAGGCCGTCCAGCGCCTCGGCTTCCGTCAGGGTCGTCATGGCAGATCCACCTCGTCGTACGGGGGCGTGGCGGAGTTACCCGCCGGTCACGTTCTCTTATGAGACTGCCTGTCAGCAAGCTCGTCAATCCCCCGTGCAGCAACTCGTGCTCGCGGTGTGCCGAGGAACTCGTTGACCCCGCGTCCACCCCGTGTGAGCCTGCCGTGCATGCCGACCTTCGACCTGTACGCCGACGATCCGGGCGCCTCGCACTGGGAGGTGCCCGCTTCCGGCGCGGCCCGCTTCGGCTGGGAGTACGACGACGGCCGCGACCGCCTGCTCGCCCTGTACCAGAAGGGCAAGGACAAGCAGTGGGACGGGGCCAAGCGCATCGACTGGGATCTGGAGGTCGACCCCTACGACCCGCTCGGGACGCCGGACGAGGCGATGTCCGTGTACGGCAGCCGGCACTGGGCGAAGATGTCCGACCGGGACCGCAGTGAGCTGCGGCGGCACTACGCCTCCTGGCAGTTCAGCCAGTTCCTGCACGGCGAGCAGGGCGCCATGATCTGCGCCGCGCGGATCGTGGAGTCGGCGCCGGACATGGACGCCAAGTTCTACTCCGCCACCCAGACCATGGACGAGGCCCGGCACGCCGAGATCTACGGCCGCTTCCTGCACGAGAAGATCGGGCTCGTCTATCCGATCAACGACAATCTGCAGGCGCTGCTGGGGGACACGCTGCGCGACAGCCGATGGGACATGCCGTACCTGGGCATGCAGGTGCTCATCGAAGGGCTCGCGCTGGCCGCCTTCGGGATGATCCGGGACACGACCGACAAGCCGCTGCCCAAGCAGATCCTCGCGTACGTGATGCAGGACGAGGCGCGGCACGTCGCCTTCGGGCGTATGGCGCTGCGTGACTACTACCGGCAGCTCACCGACGCCGAACTGCGCGAGCGCGAGGAGTTCGTCATCGAGGGCTGTCATCTGATGCGCGACCGGCTGCGGGGGACGGAGGTCCTGGAGAACTTCGGCATCCCCAAGGCCGAGGCCGAGCAGCTCAGTGAGAACTCGGAGTTCCTGCGCCTGTTCCGCAAGCTGCTGTTCAGCCGGATCGTGCCGTGCGTGAAGGACATCGGGCTGTGGGGCAAGCGCCTGCAGCAGGCGTATGTCGACCTGGGCGTCCTGGAGTTGGGCGACTCCGACCTGGACCTGCTCATGAACCAGGACGAGGAGATCGCCGAGCGGCTCGACGCCGAGCGCTTCGCGGCAGAGGAGAGGGAGCGGGTCGCGGAGGTGAGCGCGGCGATCCAGGAAGGGGAGGGGGCCGTCGAGGCCTGACGCCTCACCCTTGTGGAGTACCGTTCTGGCGTGTCCACGCCTCCCGGTAATCCTTACGGTCAGCAGCCCCAAAGCCCCTACGGCCAGAACCCGTACGGCCAGAATCCCTACGGCGCGCAGCAGCCCCAGGGCCAGTACGGGCAGCCTCCGGCCGCGGGCGGACAGCCGCCCTACGGCGCCTACGGCCAGCAGCCCCCCGGCCCCTACCCGCCGCAGCCGCAGGGCTGGGGCGCGCCGCCGCCGAAGAAGCGGCGCGGGCTCGTGATCGGCATCGTCGGCGGTGTCGTCGCCCTGATCGTGGTGGTCGTGGCCGCGCTGGCGCTGGTCGGCTCCAAGGGCGGTGGCTTCCCCGAGGCAAAGAACAAGCTCGTGCTGTCCAAGACGCTGCTGAACGGGCGCTACACGCTCAGCCAGGACCTGTCCGATTCCGAGGGAAAGAAGATCGAGGACGAGGCCGACGGCTCCTGGGACGCCAAGGACACCCACGCCGTCGTCGGCCAGTACTCCCTCGGCGGCGACCAGACCAAGGGCACCCTGGTGGTCTCCGGCATGTACGGGCGGTTCAAGCACCCCGACCAGGCCCGCGGCAACATGATGAAGGGCGCCGGCGAGGGTCAGGCCAAGGTCGTCGTGCCCCCGAAGGACTTCCACCCCGACAGCTCCGGGATCACGGTGACCTGCGAGGTCCTCACCCAGGTCCAGATGGGCACCACGCTGACCGTGCCGATGTGCGGTTGGGTCGACGACAACACCGGTGCCTCCATCGCCGAGATCACCGCCGAGACCATGACGCAGGACCCGCAGCAGGTCGACCTGGAGGCCGCCGCGAAGACCGCGCTCCAGGTCCGCACCGAACTTCTCAAGCCGGTCTGACCTACACCGGGCACTCCAGGTCCTCGGCGCTCACGCCCCGCGCAGGCGAGTCGCCGAGGACCGGCTCCGCGTGCTGCGCCGGGAACGAGGTGCGCAGCGTGAAGGCGTACGGCGTCGGGCCGTGGGCGCGCAGATGCAGCAGCCGGGCTTCCGCCTCGGCGACCGTCGGACGGTGCCCCGCCGGCACCCACCACAGCGTCACCATCGCCTCCCGCACCCGCTCGAACCACTCGCGGCGCCGGGACAGCAACTCCCGGTGGCGGCCCTGGTACATGAACGCCGTCAGCGCGTTGGAGTCCCGCCACACCGACATGTTGATGATCAGCCACTCGTCACCGAAGACGGCGATGTCGGTGGCGTCACCGCTCTCGCTCTGCAGCCGCCACACGAAGCCGTCCGCCGCGTCGGCGTCGGCGTTGACGGGATCGAGACCGTCGACGAAGTCCTTCAACTCCGGTGAGTCCAGCGGGAAGAGGAGGCGCGCGATGTTGACCTGGGCGAGTTCGTACGCGGCGTCAGTCATGACCGAACGGTAGGTCGGGCGTCCGCCTCGCAAAAAGCCCCGTCTCACGAACTGAGCACCGCCTGCATCACCGCACGGGCGATCGGCGCCGCCGTACCGCCGCCGCTGATCTCGCCGCGCACCGCGGAGCCGTCCTCCACCACCACGGCGACCGCGACCCGCGCCTCCATGTCCCGCTCGTCCTGCGCCCACGAGACGAACCAGGCGTACGGCGTCCCGGAGTTGCCGAGTCCGTGCTGCGCGGTGCCGGTCTTGCCGCCCACGACCGCGCCGGGGATCGCCGCGTTGGTGCCGGTGCCCTCGCGCACCACGCCCTCCATCAGCTTGCGCAGCTTCGCCGCCGTCGAGGGGAGCATCGCCTGCCGCGTCGGACGCGGGCCCGCCGTGGTGACCGTCGCACCGCCGCGCCGCGTGGTGCGCTCCACCAGATACGGCGTACGCAGCCGGCCCCCGTTGGCGACCGCCGCCGCGACCATCGCCATCTGCAGCGGCGTGGCCCGCGTGTTGTACTGACCGATCGACGACAGCGCCAGCTGCGCCTGGTCCACGCTCGTGTCGAAGGTGCTGGGCGCCACGGAGAACGGGATGCGCAGCCGCTTGTCGTTGAAGCCGAAGGACTGCGCCGTGCGCACCATCCGCGAGGCCCCGACGTCCACGCCGAGCTTCGCGAACACCGTGTTGCAGGACCACTCGAAGGCGTCCCGCAGCGATGCGTCCCGGCAGCCGTCGCCCTCGTTCGTCAGCAGGGTCGTCGTCCCCGGCAGCCGGTAGGGGTCCGGGGAGACGGTCGGCTCGTCCAGGTCCCTGATCACGCCCGCGTCCAGCGCCGTCGCCGCGGTGACCACCTTGAAGGTGGAGCCCGGCGGATACGTCTGCCGCACGGCCCGATTCAGCATCGGCTTGTCCGCATCGGCGTTCAGCCGCGCCCAGGCGCGGGCCGCCTGCGGACCGTTCCCGGACAGCACACCGGGGTCGTACGACGGAGACGTCACCAGCGCCAGGATGCGCCCCGTCGCCGGTTCGATCGCCGCCACCGCTCCCTTGCGCCCGCCCAGCCCCTCGTACGCCGCCCGCTGCGCCTGCGGGTCGAGGGTGGTCACCACGTCGCCGCCCGGGTCGCGGGCCCGGGTGAGGTCGCCCACCAGCGGCAGCGACGCCAGCAGCGGGTCGGTGCCGGCCAGCACGCCGTCCTCGGTGTGCTCCAGCAGGGTCGTACCGTACTCCTGCGAGGAGAACCCGGTGACGGGCGCGTACAACGGGCCGTCGGTGTAGGCGCGTTCATAGCGCAGCTGCTCGCCGGTGTCCCGGGAGCCGGTGACCGGCCGGCCGCCGACCATGATGTCGCCGCGGGGCTGGGCGTAACGGGCGATGGTGTGGCGGCGGTTGGCCGGATTGTCGTCGTAGCCGCCCGCGACGACGAGCTGGACGCGGGCGGCGTTGACCAGCAGGGCGACCAGCAGCAGGGCGCAGAAGGCGGCGGAGTGGCGGATCGTGCGGGTCATGGCGCCTCCGGGGCGGGCCGGCTCGTGGCGGACGACGGCCCCGTGGCGCCGGGCCGGCGGGCCGAGTCGCTGACCCGGATGAGCAGGGCGAGGATGGCCCAGTTGGTGACGACGGAGGAGCCGCCCTGCGCGAGGAACGGCATCGCCATCCCGGTCAGCGGGATCAGCCCGGTCACCCCGCCGGCGATGACGAACACCTGCAGCGCGACGATCGAGGCGAGTCCGACGGCGAGCAGCCGCCCGAAGGGGTCCCGCAGCGCCAGCCCGGCCCGGTACCCGCGCTCCACGAGCAGGCCGTAGAGCAGGAAGATGGCGGACAGCCCGGCGAGCCCCAGCTCCTCCCCGGCGGTGGCGAGGATGAAGTCGGACTTGGTGGCGAACCCGATGAGGACGGAGTGCCCGAGGCCGAGCCCCGTGCCGAGCACCCCGCCGGCCGCGAACGCGAACAGCGACTGGGCGAGCTGGTTGGCGCCCTGCCCGGCCTCGATGGAGGCGAACGGATGCAGCCAGTCCTCGATCCGCGCGTGCACATGCGGCTCCAGATGCCCCACGGCGACGGCCCCCAGCGCCGCGAGCACCAGCCCGACGGCGATCCACCCCGACCGCCCGGTGGCGACGTAGAGAAGGACGACGAACAACCCGAAGAACAGCAGCGAGGTCCCGAGATCCCGCTCCAGCACCAGCACCCCCACGCTCACCAGCCACACGGCGACGATCGGCCCGAGGACCCGCCCGGTCGGCAGCTGCATCCGCCACACCCGCCGTCCCGCGTACGTCAGCGCGGTGCGGTTGGCGGCGAGATACGCGGCGAAGAACACCGCCAGCAGCACCTTGGCGAACTCCCCGGGCTGGATGGAGAACCCGGCGATCCGGATCCAGATCCGGGCCCCGTTCACGGCGGGGAAGAGGATCGGCAGCGTCAGCAGCGCGAGCGCGGCGGCCACGCACACATAGGCGTAGCGCTGCAGCATCCGGTGATCGCGGAGCATGGCGACCACGACGATGAAGAACGCCACCCCGAGCGTCGACCACACCAGCTGCGTGGGCGCCGCCCGGTCACCCGGCGTCTCCAGATCGAGCCGGTAGATGAGCACCAGCCCGAGCCCGTTGAGCAGGACGCCGATCGGCAGCAGCAGCGGATCGGCGTACCGCGCCCGCAGCCGGACCATGACATGCGCCAGCAGCGCGAGAACGCCGAGCCCGGCGCCGTAGCCGGCGGCGCCGGGCGGCACGGCACCGGTGCGGGCCAGCCCCACCACGCAGTAGCCGCACACCGACAACAGGACGGCGACGACGATGAGGGCGAGTTCGACACCACGGCGCCGGGGCAGCGGGACCGGGGGAGCGGGGGTGTCCGCCACTGCCACGGTGATTCCGGTTCCGGCCTTCGTCATGTCCGGAACTTACCCAAACAGGGCGACTTGCGCCGCGCCTGGAGGGCGAGAGGGTGAGGGCGTGTCAGCGACGTCAGCACCAGCGGGGCGAGGACCCGAGGACCTGGATGTAGCGGGCGGAACCCCAGGCCCAGGTGCCGTCCGTCAGCAGGTACCACAGCCGGTTGCCCTCGACGCTCTGGCCGCGGGTCTGGCAGTAGATGGAGACGATCTCACCGCGGTGCGCGGTACGGATCACCTGGCTGCCCCGTTCGGGCGCGCTGCGCAGCAGCAGCGTCCCGGCGGTCACCCGCCCCCGGGCAAGCCGCGACTCGTGCCCGCCGCCGCCCTGCTGCCAGCTTCCACCGTCCCCGCCTTCGCCTCCCTGCTGCTGCGAGTTCCCGTCGTTGCCGCCGCCTTCGCCTCCCTGCTGCTGCGAGTTTCCGCCGTTGCCGCCGCCGTCCCCGCCCTGCTGCTGCCAGTTCCCGCCGTTGCCGCCGCCTTCGCCGCCCTGCTGCTGCGAGTTCCCGTCGTTGCCGCCGCCGTCCCCGCCCTGCTGCTGCCAGCTTCCGCCGTCACCGCCGCCCTGACTGGACGCGGAGGGGTCGTCCTGCCCCCACCCGTCATCGGCGAAGGCGGGCGTACCGGCAACGGCACTGACGAACACGACGGTGGCAGCGGCTATGGCGAACCGAGCGGGACGGGGGCGATGAGACATGGGGTACCTCCACGAGGAAACCTGAGGGGTCAAAACCTGACTAACCGCCACGTTAGGAGGGTGGGGAGGGGGGTGCGCGAAATGCTGGGCCATCGGGAGGGGGGTGGGGGCGGAGGGAGGGGAGGGAAGAGGGGGGGCGGGGAGGGGGGAGGGCTGGGGGCGGGGACGGGGCAGCGACGGGGGTGCGCTGGGGGTGGAGTGTCGGGGACGGGGCGGCGACCGGGGCGACCGGGGGGAGGGCGGAGTGTCGACGGGGTGCGCCGGTGAGGGCGCATCAGGGCAGGTGAGCGGTGTTGGTGTGTGCGCTGGAGGCCGAGCACCGGTCGGGGTGCAGGGGGCACAGCCCCCGCCGGGGTCAAGGGGCGGAGCCCCTGGTGGGGTCCGGGGCGGAGCCCCGCGGGGGTGCTTCCTGGCCGACCGAGTCGGGCGGGTCGGCGAACCCCCTGGGGTGCAGGGGGCGAAGCCCCCGCCGGGGTCAAGGGGCGGAGCTCCTGGTGGGGTCCGGGGCGGAGCCCCGCGGCGTGGCCTCCTGGCCGACCGAGTCGGGTGGGCAGGTGGGCAAACACCCCCCCCGCGGCCCGGGGCGAAGCCCCGCGTCGGCACCTCTCGCGCAACGTCACCCCACAACCGGCGGAGCCCAAGGCAGGGACAGCGTCGCCAACGCCCCACCCCCCACCGCGTTCGCGAACGTCAGCCGCGCGCCCAGCGCCTCCGCCTGCCCGAGCGCGATCGTCAGCCCCAGCCCGTGCCCCTTCGCACCACCCTCCGTGCGGAACCGCTGCGGCCCGTGCGCGACGAGGTACTCCGGATAGCCGTCCCCGTGATCCCGCACGGTCACCACCGGCCCGTCCACCGTCACCACCACCGGCCCCTTCCCGTGCCGGTGCGCGTTGGACACCAGGTTCCCCAGCACCCGCTCCAGCCGCCGCCGGTCCGTCTCCACGCGCGTGTCCCGCACGACCCGGACCTCCGTCTGCGTCCCCGACGCCCGCACCACCCGCTCGGCCAGTGCGCCCAGCTCCTCGCTGTCCACCTCCAGCCGCTCCCGCCCGGTGTCCAGCCGCGAGATCTCCAGCAGGTCCTCCGTGAGGGTGCGCAACGCGGCCACCCGGTCGCGCACCAGCTCCGTCGGCCGCCCCGGAGGCAACAGCTCCGCCGCCGCGTGCAGCCCCGTCAGCGGCGTCCGCAGCTCATGCGCCACATCCGCCGTGAACCGCTGCTCCGCCAGTAGCTTGCCCTGCAACGACGAGGCCATGGAGTCCAGCGCGGAGGCGACCGCCGCGACCTCGTCCTGCGGCCGTGACGGGTCCCCGGCCCGTGGGTCGTCCACCCGCGCGTCCAGGTCCCCGGCGCTGATCCGCCGCGCCACCCGCGCCGTGGCGTGCAGCCGCCGTGTCACCCGGCTCACCGCGAACGCCCCCACCAGCACGGTCGCCCCGATCGCCAGCGCCGACGACCACAGGATCGCCCCGTCCAGCCCCTGAATCGTGCGGGCCTGCTGCGCGTAGTCCACGCGTACGGCCAGCGCGTGCCCGCCCTCCACCGGCCCCGCCGCCCACATCGCCGGCTCCCCGCGGTGCTCGCCGACCATCGTGCCCCGCTCCCCGGACGCCGCCAGCGTCCGCAGCCGCGCGGGCAGGTCGGGGGGATCGACCCCGGCGCTGGGCAGCAGTGTGTCCCCGGCCTCGAAGGCCTGGGTGGCGTCCGCGAGCCGGGCCAGCGCCAGGTCGCGGGCCTGGCCGACGGTCTGGTTCGTCACCTGCACGTGCACCAGTACGCCGAGCAGAGCGGCCAGCGCACAGCACATCACCGTGATGAAGGCGGCCGCCCGCACCGCCAGCGCCCCGGACCACTGCGGCAGCACGGACCTCATCGCTCACCTGCCGACCCGGAGGCCGACGGCGAAGCGGACCCCGAGGCCGAGGGTGACGGCGCCGGCGACGAGGAGGGTTTCCGTGCCGGATGCCCCGGGCGCACCCCGCTTCCCGTGCGCACCATCTCGTCATGGGTGAGCAGCATCGCCTTCTGGTCCGGGTCCCAGGTCCACTCCAGCCGGTACTCGTAGCGCGCCAGATCGGACGGCGAGCTGAGCACGAGGGAACGCCCGGCCACCTCGACGGCGCTCACGGCGTCCTCCCATTTCATGATCTGCACCAGCCGGTGCCGGTCGACGGTGTACACCCGTACGGCCGTCATCGGCCCGGGCAGCAGCCGGAACCCGAGGGCCAGATCGTCGTGCCCGTCCCCGGTCAGATCCCGGTAGTACGGCTTGAGCACCGGGCACCGGCCCCGCTCGGGCCCCTGCCCGCAGGCGTCGCGCACCAGACGGGCCGTGTCGGGGAACGTCTCCCCGCTCTTGCCTCCGGCCTTGTACCGGTCGGGGTGCGCCGCGATCTCCGCGCGCACGATCTCCGCCGGATCGACCTTGCGGAGATCGTCGCCGGGCACGGACACGCCCTTGACGACCTCCCGCTCGACCTCGTCGATGTCGTACGCCGGAGAGGACGCCGGCGTCAGCTTCGGCCACAGCCGGGCCGGGCTGACCGCGACCTGCGTGGGCCCGGCGCCCGCCAGCGACCCGGTGTCACCGCAGGCGGTCAGGGCAGCCCCCAGCACGACGGTCAGGACGGCGAGCAGGGCACGCGGGCGGCGAGGGGGCACGGGACTCCTGTGGGTAGGGATGTTCGAGGGCCCCGTACACCATATTCGTAGGTAAGTCCTTTTTGCTGTTCGAGGGGTCCTGCTCGGCCTTGCCGATCGAGGGGGCCGCCCGCACGATGGTTCGGTGATCTACTCGGCGAGCTCCTCCAGCAACCGCACCGTCGGCAGGCCCGCCCGCAGATACGCCACGAACAGCTCGTTGTGCAGCGCCCACGGCGAGCGACGGGACCGTATCAGCCGTATGGCGTCCTCCGCCGAGCGGCCCCGGTGGATCAGCGCCTGCGCCACGACCAGGCCGGAACGGTTGTAGCCGTGGTAGCAGCGCACCAGCACCCGCCGGCCGTCGTCCAGCGCCTCGCCCACCGCTCGGGCCAGCCGCAGCACCCCCGCGAGCTGGGTGCCGTCCAGCGGTCCGTCCGGGATGTCCCACACGTGGTGCTCGACCCCGGGATCGGGCCCGTGCCCCGGCAGCCGCAGCAGCGTCTGCACCAGATCGAACTCGTCCCGCACAACGGCGAACTCCAGCCGTCCGGACGTCCCCCGGAACTCGTGCCCGCCCATCCACAGGCCTGGCACGATCTCGCTCCACGGACTGTCCGGAGCGGGCACGTCGGGCTGTTTCCCACGCGTACGCAACGGCGCCTCCCCAACCCCGCTCACCACTGTCCCGCCCGCGCAACTCCTTCCCAAGGTAGCCGCCTTCTTGCCCCGGGAGCACCCCGCCTGTTCCCATGGTCGTGGGGTGATGGGGCATGAGCCGACTGCGCGTCATACCGACCTACAGACACGGCCGCGAACGGCTGTACGTCTGCTCCACGGACGGACGGAACATCGCCTGGTACGACCGTGAGGCCGCCCGGGTGAACCTGCTCAGCGAAGACCACCGGGAGGACGTCCTGGACGCCCTCGGCCCGTTCCTGACCGGCCAGGTCGCGGTGGGCCCGCCCCCGGTCCCCACCCCCGCCGAGCTGGCCCGGCTCAGCCTCCACCCCGACGACGACCTCGCCCCCAACCGGCCCGGCGAGGCCCTGCTGGTCGCCCTGGAGCGCGACCCGGGCCCCGCGCACCGGCTGCGCCCGGACCCGCGCCGCCGGGCGCTGGAGGCGGAACAGTCCGTCGGCGAGGTGCTGGACCGGCTGGACGGCGCCGGCTGGCACGCGCTGCACTCCGTACCGCTGCCCGGCGGCGACCGCGTCCACCATCTGCTGATCGGCCCCGGCGGCCTGTTCGCCCTGCACGCCGTGCACGCCCGCAAGCAGAAGGTCACGGTCGACGGGCCGCTGCTCACCCTGGGCCGCCGCGACCCCCTGCCGCTGCCGCGCGACGTCCGCGCGGTCGCCGCCCGCGCCTCCTACGCGCTGACCGCCGAGGTCCGCCCGGTGCTGTGCCTGCTCGCCCCGGCGTCCGTGAACGTCGCCGCACCGCCGCGCGGGGTCCGGATCGTCACGGACACGGACCTGCCGGAGCTGGCCCGCCAGGGCGGCGTACTGAAACCGGCCGACGTGGAGGCCCTGCACGCGATGGCCCGCGACCGCACCACCTGGGCGCGCGTCTGACCGCTCAGGGAACCGAGCCCGTGCGCCCCGGGTCCAGCAGCGGTGCCAGCAGATCGCCGTAGTCCTGGAGCCGGGGCGCGATGTCACCGGCGCCGAACGCCAGCTGCTCCGGCGCCCCGCACTCCTCGATCTCCTCCCAGGTCACCGGCGCCGACACCCAGGGGTGCGAGCGGGCGCGCAGCGTGTAGGGCGTGGCGGTGGTCTTGCGGGCGGCGTTCTGGCTCCAGTCGACGAACACCTTCCCGGGTCTGAGGCTGCGCGTCATGCGGTGCAGCGCGAGGCGCGGCATGGCCTTCTCCGCCTCGACGGCGAGCTGCTTGGCGTACTCGGAGGTGCGGTCGGACGGCGCCGGGCGCACGGACGCCAGCAGATGCAGCCCCTTGGACCCGGACGTCTTGGCGTACGCCTCGATCCCGTCCCCGGCCAGCCGCTCCCGCAGCCACAGCGCGACCTCGCAGCACTCGACGACGGTCGCGGGCGGCCCGGGGTCGAGGTCGAAGACGATCCGGTCGGCCACGTCGGGCGTCTGCACCCGCCACTGGTGCGTATGGAACTCCGCGACCTGGTTCGCCGCCCACATCAGGCTCGCCAGATCCTGCACGACCACCATCCGCGCCGGCCCCTCCGAGCGGGGCACGGCGGCGGTCGTGACCCAGTCGGGCGTACCCGGCGGCACGTTCTTGGTGAAGAACCGCTGCCCGTCCGGCCCGTCCGGATAGCGCAGGAAGGACACCGCACGGTCCCGCAGATGGGGCAGCAGCGCCTCGGCCGTGGTCGCGTAGTAGTGCAGTACCTCGGCCTTGGTGAACCCGGTCGCCGGATACAGCACCTTCTCCAGGTTGCTGAGCGCGATCCGCCGCCCCTCCACCTCTGTGATCGGCGTCATACGATGAGAATTCCCCACAAATGGGAGATATCCGTACTTGTGCGGACCAACCCGACCGAAAGGGTGTGCACGTGAGATCCATTTGGAACGGCGCCATCTCGTTCGGCCTGGTCAGCATCCCGATCAAGCTGGTCAACGCGACCGAGAGCCACTCCATCTCCTTCCGCCAGATCCACACCGAGGACGGCGGCCGCATCCGCTACCGCAAGTTCTGCGAGCTGGAGGAGCGCGAGGTCACCCAGTCGGAGATCGGCAAGGCCTACGAGGACGCGGACGGCTCGATCATCCCGATCACCGACGAGGACCTGGCCAGCCTGCCGCTGCCGACGGCGAAGACGATCGAGATCGTCGCCTTCGTCCCGGCCGACCGGATCGACCCGCTCCAGATGGACGCCGCCTACTACCTCGCCGCGAGCGGCGCCCCGGCCGCCAAGCCGTACACCCTGCTGCGGGAGGCGCTCAAACGCAGCAACAAGGTCGCCATCGCCAAGTACGCGCTGCGCGGCCGTGAGCGACTCGGCATGCTCCGGGTCGTCGGCGACGCCATCGCCATGCACGGCCTGCTGTGGCCGGACGAGGTCCGCGCCCCCGAGGGCGTCGCCCCCGACGCCGACGTCACCGTCCGTGACAAGGAGCTGGACCTCGCGGACGCCCTGATGGACACCCTCGGCGAGGTGGACCTGGAGGACCTGCACGACGAGTACCGCGAGGCGGTGGAGGAGGTCATCGCCGCCAAGGTGTCCGGCGTTGCCCCGCCCGAAGCCCCCGAACCCGCGGCCGGCGGCACGGTCCTGGACCTCATGGCAGCCCTGGAGAACAGCGTGCGCGCGGCCCGCGAGTCCCGCGGCGAGAGCGGTACGGCGGAGAGTGCGGCGGCTGCGGAGGAGGAGGCCGAGGTCAGGCCGCTGCGCGGGCGCAAGACGGCGGCGAAGAAGGAGACGGCTTCGGCTTCGGCGAAGAAGGCACCGGCGAAGAAGACCGCCGCGAAGAAGACCGCGGCCTCGACGAAGAAGACGACGGCGAAGTCGGCGCAGAGCACCGGCGCGAAGAAGACGGCGAAGAGCACCGCGAAGAAGACCCCGGCGAAGAAGACGGCGTCCCGCAAGCGCAGTGCGTGAGGGGACGCCCGCCTTCCTACGCCGTATTCATGCGACGGACTCAGGCCACCCGCCGAAGCGCCAGCACGGCGTTGTGCCCACCGAACCCGAACGAGTTGCTGAGCACGAGATCGCCGTCGTGCGGCAGCTTCCGCGGGGCCCCGGTGACGACATCGAGCCCGATGGAGCGGTCGATCGACGTGCTCCCGACCGTCGGCGGTACGACCCCGTCGCGCAACGTGAGGACGGCGGCGACGGCCTCGACACCGCCGGCGGCACCCTGCAGATGCCCGAGGTGCCCCTTGAGCGCGGTCACCGGGACGGCCCGCGCCCCGAGCACGCCCCGCAGAGCGGCGGCCTCAGCGAGATCCCCCTCCACGGTCGCGGTGGCATGCGCATTGACGTGGACGACGTCGACGACATGCCCCCCGGCGTCCCGCAGGGCGCGCCGCAGCGCCAGCGCGACCCCGCTCCCGCTCGGATCGGGCGCGGCCATGTGGTGGGCGTCGGCGGACAGCCCCCACCCGGCGGCCTCGCAGTAGATCCGCGCCCCGCGGGCCCGGGCGTGCTCCTCGGCCTCCAGGACGAGCACCCCGGCGCCTTCCCCGTTGACGAACCCGTCGCGGTCGGAGCCGAAGGGCCGGGAGGGCGAGATCCCGTCCTCCAGCGGGTGCGTGGACAACGCCCGCATGGCGGCGAACGAGGCCATGATCGCCGGCGTGACGACGGCCTCGGCTCCACCGGCGAGGGCGACGTCGACCCGGCCGTACCGTATGCGGTCGATGGCCTCCCCGATGGCCTCGGTCCCGGACGCGCAGGCGCTGGTGACGGTCCGGGCCTCCCCGGTGATGTGCAGATCGAGGGAGACCTGCGAGGCGGCCTGCGAGGGCACGGTCATGGGAGTGGTGAGCGGCGAGACCCCGCGGGCCCCGCGCTCGCGCAACTTCCGATCCCCGCCGACCAGCACCGACGCATCCCCGAGAATGGCCCCGAGACAGACCCCGACCCGCGAGGGATCGACCCCACTGGCGCCGGTGCCGCCCTCCTGGAATCCGGCGTCGGCCCACGCCTCCCGCCCCGCCAGCACGGCGAACTGGGCGGCCCGGTTCATCCGCCGCGCGACGGCCCGCGGCAGCACCTCACCCGGATCGACGGGTACGACGCCGGCGGTGCGCACGGGCAACGCGTCGAACTCGGGATCGTCGACCTCCCGTATCCCGTGCCGCCCCTCCATCAGGCCCCGCCACAACTCCCCGACCCCGAGCCCGAGCGGAGTGACGGCCCCGAGCCCGGTGACAACGACCCGCCGGGGCCGCGGAACGAAGCCCTCCGCGCGGGGCCTCGCCCGATACCGCACGACGACCTCATCACTGTGCCGGGCATCACGCGCCCACGCGCGCACGTCCTCGTCGGAGTGAGCGACGCCACTCCCGTCATCGAGATTCCGGTGCCACACCCCCCACCGCCGCACGTAGACCTCCTCAACGCCCCCCGGATCGACGACCCGCAACACCCCGACCCGATCCCAGTCCCGGAACTGAGCCTCCGCCACATCGTCGGACTCGAGGACCGGCACGCTCACGGGATCGACCCGCGCCCCGGCGACGGTGACCAGCGCTTGCCGCGCGACGAGATGCTCCCGCTCCCTCCCCCCGAGCGCGGGCTGCAGGGTGAGCCGTATCCACTCGGGAGACTCCGGCAGCGTGTGCACGACGACGTACCAGCAGGCCTGCGCGGCCCCTTCGGGCGAGAGGTCGACGAGATCCCCGGGAATGACCTCGGCGGCGCTGACGGAGTGGGGGTTGAGGGCGAGTCGATTTTCCGACGTTTCGGGTGAATTGGACATGCTGCACCACACTTCCTGGTCCCGAACTGACGTAAAGCGGACGGGAATGAGTGAAGCGGGCGAACCCCCGAAAAGCCACAGTTGAATACTGAATCTGCGAACTGGGTCACATGGGTGGTGTAGACGCCTCTGTCCGATGAAATGTCACATATGTTCTGTATAAGATGAATTGCGTAAAACGACCCGAAAGGCCTGTGTCGGAAGTCACGTAGCCGTCGCGGGCAGGCAGCAGCGGTCGAGCAGCGCGTGGAGTTCCGCCGCGGACAGCGCCGGATTGGCCGCTGCTCCCTCCGCGGTGTCCGAGTCCTTCAGCAACCTCGCGATCAGCTCGGAGGACAGGAGCGGGTTGGCGGCTGCGGCCCGGCGTACGCCGGGGTCGGTGTCAGTGAGCAGGGGGAGGGGCGGCCGTTCCAGCGCGGGGTCGGCGGCGGCCAGTGCGCGCACCTCCGGGTCCGGGTGGTCGAGCAGATGCCGCAGCCCGGTGCGGGGCAGGCGGGGCAGCGTCAGGAGGAACGGGCGTTGTCGGGGCATGGCGACGAAGGCTTCGAGGACCGTGCCGGGCGGCGCGAGCGGGTGGTTGCAGGCGAGCAGGTGCCGCACCTCCGGGTCGGGATCGTCGGCCAGCCGGTCCACGAGCTCGAGGGGCAGCCCGGGACAGGTGGCGGCGACGCGGCGCAGCAGGGGGTGGGGTGACACGGCACACGCGCGGTACCAGTCGGCGTCCGGCTCCACCGGCAACTCCCGGACCGGCCCGATGTCGTCGGCGGTGGGGCCGGCGACCTGGTCAAGGGCCGCACGCTGCGCCCAGGTACGGGGCAGAGGGTGCACCCGGGCGCGGGTGCGCACGGTGTCGTCCGGGTCCTCGGCCAGCTCTTCCAGCAGCGCGGGATCGAGATCGGCGCGACCGGCCACGCACGCACGTATACGGGGATCCGGATGACGTGCGAGGCGGGCGACGGCACCGGCGGGCGTATGAGGGTTGTGCGCCAGGGCCCACAGGTCCCGTCCGTCGGCGAGACAGGCGTCGGCCACGGCCTGCGAGACCGCGTAGTTGACGAGCAGGAGCGACCGTTGATGGCAGTCGAACTCCGGCAGCTCGGCCTCCATGGCCGCGGGATCGAGGACCCGGCTGCGCTCGCGAGCGGCGTCACGCACGGCGGGAACGGGGTCGGCGAGCAGGGCTGCCCGCTGTGCGGGCGTGAGCCAGAGCCACCGCTCGGCTGCGTACGCCCGCAGGTCGGGGTCCGGGTGAGCCCACATCTCGCGATAGAAGGACATGGGCACTTGGAGGGAGAACACCAGCTGCTGCGCTATCTCGTCAGCCGTCACCGCCCGATCCCGAGCGCGATCGTCCCGCCCGGTCAGCAACCTCTCGATGACGCCGTCGAGAAGCGGCTCTACCCGCCCGAACCACGGATGAGGCCCACCGGCGAGGTCGGCGACGACGAAGGAGTCGGGGTCGTCGACCAGCCGGCTCCGTTGCGCCGGGGCGGCATACCGATTGCGGGCGAAGGCCCGACGCACCGCGCGCTCCGGATGCCCGACCACCGCATCGACCACGTCACCGGGAAGCCCCCGCGCCTGACACAACACGGTCCAGGCCGCACGCCCGGCCGGGTGCAACAGGCGGAGCAGAACGTCGGACGGCGCGGCGGGATTGGCGGCAACACCACGAAGCCATGCTTCGGCGAGGGATGAGGACACCGAAGCATGGTGCCAGTTATCACCGCTCAGAATGCCGCTGTCACCACGGCAGCGATCAAGAGGTAAGTGAGCAAGGCGCCGATGAAGACTCCCACCATGGAGAGAACTTTCCAAGTAGGGGTCAGCTCGGCGCGGGCTATTTTGAGGTTGGTGACCGTGCCGAGTGCGCCAGTGAGCCCGCCGATCAATCCACCGATGAAGAGCAAACCCAAGGGGAGGGCCGCGAGTATGCCTTGCCATGTGGGAAGACTGCGGATTTGGGTAAACCAGTCATCCTTCTTTGGGGCATCCAGGCGGAGATCGGGCATGTCGGCCATGTGAACTTCCTCGGCGGCAGGGGAGTTGAGAGTGTGAAGATCCTAGAACTGCCGTACCGCACGTGGAAACGGCCTATCGACGATCAAGCGGAGTCAGGAGTCCTCGCGTGCGCTCGTCGCTCCCCGGGCGGAAGTTCGGCTCCCGGCGTTCCCGCCGGCCGTCGCGGCCTCGCCGATCGCGAGCAGGAGGTACGACCTTCGGCACTCGGCTCTGTGGACGTGGCCGAACGCAGGCGTCGATCCGGCCGAGGTGGCGAGCGTGCCGGCGTCAGCGTTGAGGTCCTGCTGGCCCGTTACGCAAGCGTCTCGACGGGCGGCGGGAGGTCGCCAACCGCAAAATCGAGGAGTTGTTGCGCGAGTACGAGTCATCCCGTGCGGCGCTAGGCTTCAAGCCCCTCGATCCTTCCCGGGGCTTTGCCGTTGAAGGGCGGGAAGCCCGTGAGCAACTGGCGGATGGGCTTCCGGTGTCTTGGTCGGGTTTGGTTGCTGTGGTCGCCCTCAAGAGAAGACCGCGCCTGTGATCTTCGGGAGATATGCCATGAGCTTGCTTGGGGTCCTCGACGAAGCGGTGGCCGTTCTCAAGGCTCCTCTGGATGAGCACGACCGGGTACAGGGCTGGACCGATGATCTCCGAAGAGAGGTGCAGGAAGAGATCTCGATCAATCGCTCAGTGCTGCGTCGCCACGGGATAGGCATGGTCCGGCACCTGCGTCCTCGCTTCGACGAGTGGATGGAACACGAGGGCGTGCAGCCCGGACGCCTCCGGGACCTGGTGGGCGACGTGCAGCGGTCGCTCGTGGAGGCTCGGGCCATGGCGTGAGAAACGCCCGCCGACCTGGCGTTCGTCGCCCGCTGCCAGTCCACGAATTAGTCCACAGACTAGGACATACGGCCGCTACGAGCGGCATCCGCCTGCACATACGCGAAGACCCCGGCCTCAGCGTTTCCGCTGGTGACGGGGTCTTTGGGTACCTCATACAGGGTGCCCCCGGCAGGATTCGAACCTGCGCACACGGCTCCGGAGGGGGATTGCCTTGCAGGCATCGTCGCAGGCCACAGCCCTATGAGCGGCTGTTAGACGAGTATGGGTCCACACATGGTCCACAGCTCGTAGCATGCGCATGAGCATTGCTCTGATCGGAGCGGCGGCGCTGCCGTGCGAATCGTCGAGGCCGCGGGGGGCTACGTGAGGACCATTGGATCACTGCGCGGTTGTGCGGAGAAGCACCTGCAGGACTACACAGATCCCCGGGGGCCCAGAGCCTTTCGCACGTATGACTGGCAAGGCGATCCGGAACGACTGAGTCCGTTGGACTGCTTGGCGCCGGCTCTGCTGAGCGTCCGCATCGACTACAAGCAGGTAGTCCCGTTGTTCCGCCCTGACGGCCCGGGGGCTGAAGTCCTGCAGGCCATGGAAGCGGTGCTTGCGAACAAGGCTTGCGCGACGGCGGATTTCTTGGATGTGACGCTGGATCCGGCGACGGAACCGTGGTCTCTGGTCGATCGAGCACTGGTCGCTACAGGTGAAGCGGGCGGTACTGGGCTGACCGGCTTCAAGGCCGTTGCCGTCACCAAGATCCTCCACCGCAAGCGGCCTAACCTAGTGCCGATTTTCGACAGCAGCATCTACCAGTTCTACCTCGGCCAAAAGCCAGTTCCCGGAGCCTACAAGGACACCTCCCGGCGCTTGTGGCCGCTCCTGCAATCAGACCTACGCCGTCACCGGGATTGGATCCAAGACCTCATCGTCCCCATCCGCACGCCTGACGAGAGGCCCCTCAGCCTTCTTCGAGCGGCAGACATCATTATCTGGGAGCACACGGCCAGCGGATGCGACACGTGAGGCTACGCCTAGCTGACCTCTGATGGCCCCCGCGGCGACGGCGCCAACCACGTCGGCACCGTGCCTCGCTTCAAGGGACTGGAATACCAGCGCCTCGTCATCGTCGGTCTTTAGGACTGCCTCGTGCCGAGGATGGAGGCCATCGACCGGTAAGCCTGGCCGTGGGGCGGCGTGAACGCGCTGCTCTTGCAGGGGCCAGCCTCGCTGTCTTGCTGAGTAATCAGCTTGGCGAGGCCGCCACAAGAACCGCGCAGTCGCCGTCACCGTCGCTGGAACGAGATCAGCGCAGCTGGCACCGCATGACCGCTAACAGCGCGGGCTGGGGGCTGCTGGCGACGCATCAGAGTCCATGATGCTCAATCAACTAACTGTTGACCGCACCTAGTTCCCTTGGTCCAATGTCTTGTTCGCAACGCACGTGAGGGTGGGGGTACGGGGCACGTGGCAGGACTAGACAGCGCAAACCTGAAGACGCTTCTGGGCGATGTCGCCTCGGGAAGGCTTCAGCTTCCCGACTTCCAACGGGAGTGGAAGTGGGACGACGACCGAATACGAGCCATCATCGCGACTGTGACACTCGATTACCCCCTGGGTGTCACGATGACGCTGGAGGCCGGCGGTGCCTCCCGCTTCCGTACCAGGCCGCTAACGGGTGCGGAGTCAGTCGCCGCGCGGGAACCTAGTCTCCTGTTGCTGGACGGCCAGCAGCGTCTGACGTCGCTCTTTCAGGCTCTCTACGTGGCCGAAGCGCCGGTGCGGACCGTGGACACACGCGGCAGATCGGTCCGCCGCTGGTACTACGTCGACATAGCGAAGGCGACTGGCTCACCGTCCGACCGTGACGAGGCGATCGTCTCTGTGCCGGAGGACCGGATCCTGCGCAGGGACTTCGGGCGCAAGGTCGTGCACGACCTCAGCGACACCTCGGGTGAATGCGCCGCGGGGCTGTTCCCCCTGCGGATCGTGTTCGACACGCAGAGGGTCAATGCGTGGCGTCGCGAGTACGAGAAGGCCGACGAGGCGCAGAACTTCGACTTGTGGATCAAGTTCGAGGACCAGGTGCTGCACCCCGTCAGGTCGTTTCAGGTGCCGATGATCAATCTGTCCTCGTCGACGTCCATGGACGCCGTTTGTGCTGTCTTCGAACGGGTCAACACCGGAGGTGTCCCCCTCAACGTCTTCGAATTGCTGACCGCCACCTATGCCGGGGATCGGGAGTACACGAGTCGCACAGGTGATTACTACGACCTCCCCTCGGTCTGGCGTTCGATCAAGGAGCAGGTGGCGGAGCGCTACCCGGTCCTCGGCCGCCTTGAGGTGGACCTCGACGATGGTCTGACCAATAGCGATTTCCTCCAGGCGGTGGCCCTGGTGCGGACGTGGAACCGCAAGCTGCTCGATTCCACGGTGGGCGTCTCGTGCAAGCGGCGCGATCTGCTAGAGCTCCCGCTGGGGGACTTCCAGGAGCTTGCCCCCCGTCTCAAGGACGCGTTCGAATGGGTCGGAGAGTTCCTGTTCACCCAGTGCATCGTCCACGCCGCGGACCTTCCGTACCGAACCCAGGTGGTTCCCCTGGCTGCGGTCCGGGCGATCCTCGGTGAGGAACTCGATACCCCGGCGGCAGCTCAGAAGGTCACACAGTGGTACTGGTGCGGTGTTCTCGGTGAGATGTACGGCGGCTCGACGGAGACCCGTTTCACCCGTGACGTGGAGCAGTTGATCGCGTGGATCCGTGACGACGGCGAAGTCCCCGACACCATCGCCGACTCCTTCTTCGTCCCCGAGCGCCTGCTCACCCTCAAGACCCGCAATAGCGCCGCGTACAAAGGCATCTTCGCGCTCTTGATCCGGCAGGGCGCTGTGGACTGGCATTACACCGACGGTCCGATGGCTCCGGGCACGCTGGTTGAGTACGGCGTCGACGTGCACCAGATTTTCCCGAAGAACTGGGTACGTCGGAACCTCGACGAGCGCTACCCGGCCAACTCCATCATCAACAAGACGCCGTTGTCGCTCCGCGCGGCCCAGGCCCTAAGCGGCGCTCCGGCCGCGTACTTGGAGCCCCTCGCGGCGGCGGCCGACATGCGCTCCGAGTGGTTCGATGATGTGATCTCGACCCATCTCATCGACGCGAAGGCTTTGCGGGCCAACGATTACGTCGCGTTCTTCGAGGCGCGTGCCACCGCGCTGGAAGACCTGGTGTACCAGGCCATGGGCAAGCGCACCACCGTTGTCCGAGGCATGGCGGACGAGGAGGGGGAGCGCTGATGAAGAAGCCGACAACGGCAGAGCTGATCGCCCTCAAAGGTGCGGAACTCGCCCTGGCTGAGCTGCTGGGGCTGTATGCGGTACGGGTGCGGCAGGCCGGCGTCATCCGGGAAATAAGCGAGTCGCTGGCCGCCGCCGGGCTGACGACGCTGCCCGACTTCTCGACCTGCCCGTCGCTCGCCCGGGTACGGCTCGTGCCGGTCGCGACCACCATGACGGGGGCACCCGAGGAGGATCCGGCCGTGCCGGCTGATCCGCTGCCGCCGGGAGCACTGCCGCAGCGCCTGCTGCTGGGAGACCTGCCCTCGGCCGTGGTCGGTCTCCAGTGCGTCTCGCCTGGCGCCGAACTGAGCCACGCCACCTATCTCATGCGTTATGAGGGTTATAACCAGATCCCCGTGGTCAGCAACATGACCGAGCTCCACGGGGTGGTCACCTGGAAGTCGATCGCCCTCATGTACGAGAACGGCTGGGATCTGACTCTGGAGAACGCCATGCAGCAGGAGTCGCTGCCGGTGTTCGACAGTAGGGAAGATCTGTTCAGCTGTCTGCCCATGCTCGTCGATCATGGGTACGTGCTGGTGCGAGGGCAGGACGGCCGAATATCTGGCATCGTCACTTACCAGGAGATCGTCCGCCGGTTCCAGAACACCGCCCGGCCCTTCTTCCTTCTCGGGGAGATCGAGTCGCTGCTACGCCGCTGGCTGGGCGCCCGTCTCAACGCCGAAGCAGTCATCGCCGTGCAGGCGACCAACCGCAAGCCGGAACACCGCACCGGCAAGGTGGAGGACCTGATGTTCGGCGACTACGTCCTGCTCCTGGATGGCACGCAGCAGAAGAAGCCTGCCCTCGCGCAACGTGCGGACGCCAATTGGATCGCCCTAGGCCGTCCTGGACTGGACCGCGGCCAGTTCGTCCACCATCTCCAGCGCGTGCAGGCCATCAGGAACAGGATCGCCCACTTCGACGACGATCCGCTGCCGCCGGAGGACATGAGGGACCTGACCTCGTTCGCCCGGCAGCTTCGTGACTGCGTACGGTGAGCAGTGGCCGAAGGCGGGCGTGATGCCGTTCCTGGCGGGCGGCTCCGCGTTCGCCGATGTCAAGGGCCGAGAACCCGATGACGGCACTCCGGCCGCAGCGATAGGGTGAATGTTCGGTGAAGGTGTGACACGCCGGGACAGGTGGGCACGAGAGGGTGACACGGCAGAGATGACTGAGGTGCCCACGCAGATCGGCCGCTATACGGTCGAGCGCGAGCTGGGCGCGGGGGGCATGGGGCAGGTCTATCTGGCCTACTCACCCGGCGGCGACCCGGTCGCGGTGAAGGTGATCAGGAACGACAGGCTGGATCAGGCCACCCGGGCGCGCTTCGAGCGAGAGGCGCTGATCGCCCGGACGGTCGTCGGAACCAATCGGGTGGCCCGTTTCCTCGACGCCGATCCCTACGCCGACGAACCGTGGATGGCCGTTGAGTACGTGCCCGGCCGGACCGTCCAGGAGCAGGTGGACAGCACGGGCGCCCTCCCGGTGGCGCTGGTCGCCAGCCTCGGAGCCCTGCTCGCCGAGGGTCTGGAGGCCGTGCACGCCGTCGATCTGCTGCACCGCGACCTCAAGCCGCAGAACGTCATGCTCGGCGAGTACGGTCCGATCCTGATCGACTTCGGGCTGGGCGCGTTCCTGGACGCGGGCAAGGACACCCTCACGCAGGACGGCATGATCATCGGCACGGTCCGCTGCATGCCGCCGGAGCAGGCCCTCGGCCGCTCCCGGGTGAAGACCCCAGCCGACGTGTACGGCTTGGGCACGGTCCTGCTGTACGCGGCGGCCGCCCACTATCCGTACGACGGCCGCGGCTGGCCGGCCATCGTCGCCCAGTTGGCCGACGAGGCACAGCCACCGGACCTGTCCGGCCTGCCCGAGGCGCTCGTCCCGCTGATCACGGCGATGCTCGCCCACGCTCCGGAGGACCGGCCTACACTCACGGAGGTCACCGACCAGTGCGTGGCGCTGATGAAGGACACGGGGTTCACACCCGTCGAGGCGCGGTACGCCTTGATCGACGCAGCGGCTCCCCTCAGCGGCGGGGACGGTCGCACCGGGCCCTCGTCGGCGGTGTGGGAGCGTATCGCGGTCCAGCACGGCGACGCGCTTGACGTGCACACGCAGGTCGTGGACGAGGACGGAGCCGACAGCCCGCTCGACCGTCCTGCACGCCCCGACCCAATCGAGGACGAGGAGCAGGCCCGTCCCTCCGGTGCGGAACAGGCGGAGGAACCTCCCATCAAGTCCGCAGTCGTACCGTCGGGCGACCGGGCGGAGCCCGGGGACACCTCCCGCCCCACCGAGCGGACGCCCGTCGAACCGCCCCGCAGGCCCGGACGGAAACCGGCCTCGCAGAAGGTGGCCGAGGAGCTGAGGGCCCGGTACGCGATGCAAGCCGCTCTGTGACCTGTGGTGACGGCAGGCGGGCAGGGCGGTTGCGGGAAGGCCGACCCGTTACACCGGGACACGCGGTGGGCGAGAAGACTGTGAAGCGGCGGTAGGAACGGTATGCGGGACGTCAGGGATGACGAGGGAACGGAGCGGTTCGTGAGCGGTGCGGGGGCGGGCGACGGCATGGTGCCCGAGGGGCAGGGAACCTTCGACTCGGTGGACGGCTCGGTGGTCCGCGACCGGACCTCACCGGACGCTGAGTCCGGTGTTGGGCCGCGTTCCCGACGCCCCGGGTTCGCCCCGGGCTCTCAGGTCCTGGTGCGCGACGAGCAGTGGCTGGTGAAGAAGGTCGAGCCGACGAAGTACGACGGCTGGATGGTCGAGGCCTCCGGCGTCTCCTCCCTGGTGCGCGGCATGGACGCCGTCTTCTACGAGAAGCTGGACCACATCGAGCCGATCGACCCCGACAAGACCCGTCTGGTCGCCGACCCCTCACCGAACCACCGCAAGGCGCGCCTCTACCTGGAGGCCGTCATCCGCAAGACCGCCCTGCCGCAGACCGAGCACGGGCTCGCGCTGGTCGGCAACTTCCTCATGGACCAGCAGACGCACCAGCTCCGCCCCGCCGAGCTGGCCCTGTCGCAGGAGAACCCGCAGCCGCGCGTCCTCATCGCGGACGTGGTGGGCCTGGGCAAGACCCTGGAGATCGGCGTCCTCCTCGCCGAGCTGATCCGCCGCGGGCGGGGCGAGCGCATCCTCGTGGTCACCCCGGCGCACGTCTTGGAGCAGTTCCAGCGCGAGCTGTGGACCCGCTTCTCCGTCCCGCTCGTCCGTCTCGACTCCACCGGCATCCAGCGCATCCAGCAGGACATTCCGGCCGGCCGGAACCCGTTCGCCTACTTCAAGCGAGCGATCATCTCTGTGGACACCCTTAAGAGCGACGTCTACGCTCACCACCTGGAGAACACCGAATGGGACGCCGTCGTCATCGACGAATCCCACAACCTGGTCAACCGGAACACGAAGAACAATGCCCTGGCCCGCCTCCTCGCCCGCCGCAGCGATGCCTTCGTGCTGGCCTCCGCCACCCCGCACAACGGGGACGCGCAGTCCTTTGCCGAACTGATCGGCATGCTGGACGAGGCCGCGATCGCCGATCCGTCGTCGTACGACGTGAAGGACCTCAAACACCTCTACATCCGCCGCACCAAGACGGACCGTGAGGTACGCGACTCCCTCAAGGGCGAGTGGGCGGATCGCGGCCCGTCCAAGCCGGTGTTCGCCAAGGCGACCGAGAAGGAGGAGGCGGTCCTGGCGGAGCTCGCCGCGCGCTGGATCCCGAGTGACCCGGCGGCCTCCTCCGTGTGCGTGGACTCGATGGTCGCCTACAACCTGCTGAAGGCGTTCCTCTCCTCCCACCGAGCCTTCCAGACTTCCGTCGCCGCCCGGACCAAGACCCTCGAAAAGCCCTTGAAGGGCCGCAAGGGCCAGGATGCAGCGCAGATGGAGGCCGCACGCCAGATCGAACGGAAGGCGATCGTCGACCTCGCCCGCCTCGCGAACGATCTTGGCGACGACGACTCGTCCAAGCTCGACGCCCTAGTCAAGGTCCTGGAGGAGATCGGCGTGGGTCCCGGTTCGGACACCCGCGTCGTCGTCTTCTCCGAGCGCATCCCCACCCTGAAGTGGCTGGCCGACACCGTTCCGGCCCGGCTCGGCTTCCCGCGGACGAAGCAGCTGGAGCAGGGGGAGAAGGAATCCAAGCCGTGGAAGGCGTACGGCGGGGTCGTCGAGGTCATGCACGCCGACGCCTCCGGCGAGGAGGAGCAGCAGCGCATCGTCGAGGAGTTCGGCCTGGCCACGAAGCCCGTCCGGCTGCTGTTCACCGGCGACGTGGCCTCCGAGGGCGTCAACCTGCACCAGCAGTGCAACGAACTGATCCACTACGACCTCCCCTGGTCGCTGATCCGCATCGAGCAGCGCAACGGCCGCATCGACCGCTACGGGCAGAAGAAGAACCCCCGGTTCCGGGCGCTGGTCCTCACCAGCGACGTGGAGTGGCGCACCGACGACACGACAGGCGAGCCCCTGCCGCTCGACGACCGCCTTGTCGGCGCGAAGCTGCTCGCCCGCGAGGAGGAGGCCCACCGCATCGAGGGCACCGCGGAGGCGGTCACAGGGATCTACAAGGCGAAGGAGGAAGAGGACCGCCTCACCCGCGACCTCATCGCCGGCCGCACCGTCGAGGAGTCGATCAAGCAGTCGTCGTCGACGGCGGGCGGCGGAGCGAAGGCCATGCTCGCCAGGGCGATGGGCAACGTCGGAGCGAAGAAGCCGACGGACGACATCCCCCGAGCCACCGTGCCCAGCCTCTTCGGCACGGTCGGCAGCAGCACGGCCACCTCCGACTACTTCGACGAGGCCCTCCGCCAGGTCTGCCACCCCAGCACCCCCGACATCGCCCTCAAGCTCCGGCGCGAAGGCGACGGAACCATCGCCTTCCAGCCGCCGCCGGACCTCCTCCACCGTTTGAAGGCCCTGCCCAAGTCCTATCTGACCGAGCAGGAGATCCTCCCTACGGCGAACAAGGAGGCGCGCATCCGCCTCACCTTCGACAAGGGTCTCGCCGGCAAGCGCCTGAAGGTGGCCCGCGAAGAGTCCGACAGCCAGTGGCCGAACGTCAGCTACGTCTCCGATGTGCACCCCGTCCTGGACTGGGTCACCGACAAGGCGCTCGCCGCGCTCCGCCACGACGAGGCGTTCGTACTCGCCTTCGACCCGGACCGCGACAGGGCGGCCGACATCGATCCGGAGCTGCCCGCCGCGCTCGACGGCCCGGTCTACCTTCTCCAGGGCATCTACTCGAACAAGGCCGGACGCCCCACCGTCGTCGAGTGGATGGCCGTCACCGGCCTGCCCGACGCCCCCCGCACCTACCGGATGGACAACGCCTTCCTCGCCGCCTGCCGGGTCGGCCCGAGCATGCCGGGGCGCGCCGCTCCGGTGAACAAGGACCTCCTCCAGAGCTGGGTGCCGGCCGCGGTCGGCGAGGCGCGGCGATTCCTGGAGGGTCGTGAAGCCGCGTATGCGCAGCAGATCGAGGCCGTGCTCGCACCCTTCGAGAAGCGCGTCACCGAGTGGAAGCAGGCCGCGCTGTTCACCGCGGAGGCACGTCGCTCCCAGAAGAAGAAGAACGACGTGAACCTCACGGCCGACCGGCGCCGGACGCTGATCCGCTCCCTGCGCACGTCCGGCGCCCCGCTGCTGCGGCTCCTCGCCGTCCTCGAACCGCTCGCCGCCACCCCTGTACCGCCCACCGCCGGGTCCGCCGCGACCGACCTGCCCGACGCCGGAGAGACGACCGCCCGATGAGCACCGACTTTGACTCCTTCTCCAACCGCGGCGAGTACCTGTCCGCGCACTACTTCGCCGAGCAGCTCGCCGACGGCCTGAAGAAGGGCGTCTTCGCCGTCTGGGCCGACCGCGAGTCCGACGAGAACGACAAGCGGGCCACGCCGCGCGTCGCCCTGCGCGGCCTGCGCTCCGTCTACCTCGACGAGAAGTACCGGGGGTTTTTCGCCGAGCAGGCTAAGGCGGACGCCGAGGACAATGAGTACCCCGACAAGGACGGCTTCGAGGAGCGCCTCAACACCTACGAGGACGAGGAGTGGCGCGAGCGCGTCACCGAGTGGCACCGCAAGGTCCTCACCGCTCTCGGCTACCCGGGGACCGACGCCGAGGACGGTCCGCGCGAGCTGACCGTCCACCGTGCCGGACGCGACCACACGGTGAAGGTCGCCTGGCACGGTGACGGCATCGTCGCCGTCGACTGCGGCTGGTCCGCGAGCAACGACACCGCCCTGGACGCCGACGGCTACGGCCGTCTGCTCCACCCGCTGCGGACGGTGGGCAACGGCGAGACCTACGAGTCCGGCCACGCGCTCGCCACCTGGCTGTTCCAGAGCGAACTGGGCGGCGAGGGCGGCAGCGCCCCGCGCTTCGTCCTGCTGCTCTGCGGCGGTGTGATTGTCCTGGCCGACCGGCAGGCGTGGGGCGAGGGCCGCTACCTCGCCGTCAACCTCGACGCCGCCCTGGAGCGCTACGACCGCAAGCAGTACGGCGAACTCGCCACGATCGCAGGTCTGTTCAGCCACGACGCGCTCGCTCCGGCCGAGGACGGCAAGGGGCCCGCCATCGACGCCCTGGTCAAGGCGTCCCGGGACAACGCGGTCGGGGTCTCCGGCGAGCTGCGCCAGGGACTCCAGAAGTCCGTCGAGATCATCGCCAACGAGGTGCTGGCCCGGCTGGAAGAGACCGGTCTCGCACCGCGCGACCTCGAAAACCCCGGGGAACCGTTCGCCCGACAGCTCACCCGCGAGGCACTGCGCTACCTCTACCGCATCCTCTTCCTCCTGTACGCCGAGGCCCGCCCCGAACTGGGCATCCTCCCCGCCGACGACGGCACGTACGAGGCCGGCTACTCGGTGGCGCGACTCCGCGAGATCGTCGAGCGGGACGCCCAGCTCACGGACGAGACCGCCCGCAACGGCACCCACCTGCACGACTCCCTCGACCTGCTCTTCAACAAGGTCAACTACGGGCACCGCGAGTACGGCACCGAACCGTGGGACGAGCGCGACGGCGACGACGCCGAGACCCGCAAGAAGAAGGCCAAGCAGCGCAGCGAGGGGCGCGGTCTGCGCTTCGAACCGCTGCGCAGCGAACTCTTCGAGCCGGCAGCGGTGAAGCTTATCGGCCGCGGCACCCGCGACCCGCGCGGCGACGAGGACAGCCCCGAGGGCCCGGCCTGGCTCGATCTGCGTCTGCGTAACCGCGCCCTGCACGAGGTGCTGCGCCTGCTCACCATGAAGAAGGCCAAGCGGCGGGGCGAACGCGGCGGCTTCATCTCGTACCGCAACCTGGGCATCAACCAGCTCGGAGCGGTCTACGAGGGCCTGATGTCGTACACCGGCATCATCGCCGAGGAGGAGCTGAGCGAGGTCGCCAAGGGTGGCGACCCGGAGAAGGGGTCGTGGCTCGTCCCCTCGCACCGGCTCAAGGAGTACGACGAGAAGACCTGGGTCCAGTACGACGAGCGGGACCGTGAGGAGAAGGGCCTGCGCGGGCCCAAGAAGTACCCGGCGGGCACGTTCGTCTACCGCCTCGCCGGTCGTGACCGGGAGACTTCGGCGTCCTACTACACTCCCGAGTCCCTGACGAAGGTCACCGTCGAACTGGCCCTGAAGCACCGCTTGGACCAGGATAACGACGAGGCCGGGAACGTCATTAAGACGCGGGCCTCCGAGCTGCTCAAGTACCGCATCTGCGAGCCGGCGCTCGGCTCCGGGGCGTTCCTCAACGAGGCGATTAACCAGGTCGCCGAGGAGTATCTGCGCCGGAGGCAGGACGAGCTGGGCCGCTCGATCCCGACCGCGCAGGCGCTGACGGAGAAGCAGAAGGTCAAGGCGTACATCGCGCTGCACAACGCATACGGCGTGGACCTGAACCGGACGGGCGTCGAGCTGGCCGAGGTCTCGCTGTGGCTCAACACCATGCACCCGGGGATGCGTGCGCCCTGGTTCGGGCTGCACCTGCGGCGGGGCAACTCACTGGTCGGCGGGCGGCGGGCGGTGTACGCGGCGGAGGATGTCGCCCCGCAGAAAGGCAAGCCCGGGTGGCTGAAGGACAACGGCACCCAGGCGCCGACGCGCCTGCCGTTCCGGGACAACGAGGCGGGCGGGCAGGAACTGCCGCTGCCGGACGGGGCGGTGCACCAGTTCCTGCTGCCGACGCCGGGCTGGGCGGCCGTGACGCGGGCGGGCGGTGACGCTAAGAAGCTGCTCGGGCAGCTCGCCGGCGATGGCGTGGAGCAGCTGCGGGATTGGAAGAAGGGCGTCCTTCAGAAGCCTGAGCGGAAGTACACGAAGGCCGGTACGCCGAGGATCGACCCGAAGACCAAGGGAGAAGTTGCCTCCCAGTACACCAGGCTGAGGGATGCGGCCCGGCGTGCGGAGTTCCTGTGGAAGCTCGTCGTCAAGCGGATGGAGCTGTCGGAGCGGGAGATCGCCCGCAGCATCGACGTCTGGGAAGCCGACCCGAAGGACGAGGAGTTCGCGTTCCTGCGCCGGGCCGAGAACGGCGGTGCGACACGGCTGTCGAAGGAGAAGGTCTATGCGGACCTCTTCAACGCCGTGGACACGCCGTACTGGCGGCTGAAGCAGGTGATGGACGCCTGGTGTGCGCTGTGGTTCTGGCCGGTGGACAAGGTCGGTCTGCTCGACGGTACGGACGGGGAGTACGCGGCGGAGTCCGTCGACGTGGAGGAGCTGCTGAGCGGGGTCGGGGATCCGGCGACGCCTCAGGCAGCGCCGCAGGAGGTACGGCCGAGTAGCGCCCCTGCGCCTGCTCCTGCCGCGAGCAAGCCCGCGCCCCGGTTCGCTCAGGCGGGGTTGCTCTTTCAGATGGCCGGTGATCAGCCCTCCTTCGATGACGCGAACATGGAGGCGGAGGGGGACTACTTCTACGAGGTGCAGAAGGCCGGCGGGGTCCCGAAGCAGCGCAAGAAGCCGACCGGTCCCGCGCCGAAGCGCCGCCGCCCTGTCATTCCGCTCAAGGACCTGAACGACTGGCTGGACTTCTTGGAGTCCATGCTCGGGGTTGGTCCGGTGCCGGACGGCAGTATTGGATCCGACCTTGACAACCTCAAGGACTTGGGGGAGTACGAGAAGCTGCTCCTCGACGAGATGTGGATGGACCGCACTGACCCCGAGGCGCGCTATCCCTGGATGGGGGTTGTGAGGGAAATCGCGGAGGAACAGGGCTTCCTGCACTGGGAGTTGGACTTTGCGCACGCCTTTGTGGAGGGGGGCGGGTTCGATCTTCAGGTGGGGAATCCGCCGTGGGTGCGGCCGGAGTGGAAGGAGAACTCCGTCATCGCGGAGTTCGAGCCGTGGTTCATGCTGACGGAGAAGCCTCCGGCGGCTGAGAAGCAGCGGCGACGGACGGCTGAGCTGGCCAAAACTGAGGTGGTCACGTACGCACTGGGTGAGGTGACGACCACGGCGACGATGGCAGACTATCTGGCGGCGCCGGAGGTGTATCCGCTGGTTTCGGGTCAACCGGATTTGTACCGCGCGTTCATGTGCCAGGTGTGGGACCACACCGCTGCCTTCGGCAGCGCGGGATTGATCCATCCTGACACCCACTTCAACGGAGACAAGGAAGCCGACCTCCGTGAGGGCGCCTACCGCAGACTGCGGATGCACGGCGACTTCGTCAATGCGGGCAACCGGTTCTTCCCACCACCCGTCGGCCGGTCCAGTCACTTCGGCGTCCACATCTACGGCACTTGTGGGGAGATCGATTTCCAGCACCTGTCCTGGCTCTTCTCGGTTGACGCGTTCCGGCTGTCCGCAGCACACGACGGCAATGGAGATGTGCCGGGTGTGAAGTTCGACGGCGACTGGGACGAGCGACCGCACAGCAAGCGGGTCGTCCGGGTCACCACAGCCACCCTGGCGCGCTGGCAGAAACTTTCGGGTGAGCAGGACGTTCCGGTGGAACGAGCACGACTTCTTACCCCGGTCAGTACGGCTGAGGACCCTGCCATTGACGCGCTCGCGGGGTATCCGCTGCGGCTCGGCGCTCTGTCACCGCAAATTACGCGCGGGTTTGATGAGAGCGGCGCGAAGAAGTCCGTCTACGGTCCCGATAAGGACAAGCCCCTGATCGACTACAACAAGAACCTCGCGGACAGTGAGGACTTCCAGGCAGACACCTGGAAGGACGTCATTCTCAAGGGACCGCAGATCGGTGTTGCCAACCCGTTCTTCAAGCAGCCCAGCCAAGGCGGTGGCGAGGTACGTGGGCTCAACCACCTGGAGCTGTCTTCTGACGCGATTCCGGAGTCGGAGTACCGACGGGTAGTTGACGACGCCACGTATCGGGGTGAGCAGGACCGGTGGCTGGACCATGCAGAGCTGGAGCGGTTGCGTTCTTCGGATGACGAGATCCGCGCGGTTAAGGGGACGCTGGCTGAAAAGGTGGGGTGCCTGCCGCGGGAGGTCCCGTTCGAGTTGGTGGACCAGGTATTCGTGGCGCGGGCGACGAAGCCTTACACGGAGTTCTACCGCTTGGCGTGGCGAAACCAGATTGCGCCGGACACTGAGCGGGCGCTCTACGTGTCGCTACTTCCCCCCAAGCCCAGTCATGTAGGCGGCTTGCGGAGTGCTTCTGCGGTGAACAACGCTGGAACGGCGCTTGTCAGCGGCATGTGGTCGTCACTTCCACTGGACTATTTCTTGCGCACCACCAATGTTTCCCATCTGCACGAAACCCGCTCGAAGTCGCTGCCAGCACCCCAGAGCGACCACCCCCTAGCCCCCGCCCTACTCCTCCGCAGCCTCCGCCTGAACTGTCTCACCACCGCCTACGCCGACCTCTGGAAGGAACTGCACGACCCCACCTGGGCCGACCACGAGCCCTGGGCACGCCCCTGGCCTCTGATGTCGACGAAACTCAACGAGACCACCCCCACCTGGCAGCGCGACACCCCCCTTCGCACCGAGTACGCCCGCCGCGCCGCCCTCGTCGAGATCGACGCCCTCGTAGCCGTCTGGCTCGGCATCGACGCCGACACGCTCATCACCATGTACAGGGCCCGCTTCCCGATCATGCAGGACTTCGACCGCGTGACCTGGTTCGACGCCGCCGAGCGCAAGATCGCCGGTGACCGCTACACCTACGGCCACGGCCAGGACAGGGACCACTGGAAGCAGTTCGAGAAGTACATGGCCGACCCTGGCTTCAAAGCCCACCAGGAAGACCCGGCCAACAACCCTGCCCCCCAGACCCCCGTCCCCGACGGCTACACCGCCCCCTTCTACAAGGCCGACCGCGAGACGGAAATGCGTGAAGCCCACGCCTACTTCAAAAAGCGGCTGGACGGCGCCGTGGCCGCAGGCCAGTGGGATCCGGTCAAGCAGGAGGTGCCGAAGCCGTGAGGCCGACGCTCGAAGCGGAGGGGTTGAAGGAGAGCCTGCTCCAGTACCTCTCCACCACCTACGCGCTGACCGACGAGGGCGCGCGGAAGGCGCTGCACAGGTTCCTCGGGGACGACAACTCCGGCATGTTCCGGGGACCGTTCCTCCGCCTGCGCACGCCCTTCGTCCAGGCCGACGCCTCGTGGGAGCAGTACCTCGACTGGCGACGCACGGACGACTGGACGCCATACGCCCATCAGGCCGTAGCCTTCGAGCGACTGTCCTCCGCCGGCGGCCGGATACCCCGGCCGACCCTCGTCACCACCGGTACCGGATCCGGTAAGACGGAGTCCTTTCTCTACCCGGTGCTCGACCACTGCGCCCGCGAACGAGCGGCCGGGCGCGGCGGTGTCAAGGCCGTGTTCCTGTACCCGATGAACGCCCTCGCCACCGACCAGGCGCAGCGCATCAACGGGCTCCTCACCGACCACCCGGAACTCAGCAAGGTCCGGGCCGGTCTCTACATCGGTGAGCGCGCGGCCACCCGGTACGGGCGGGTGTACACCGACCGGTACGACATGCAGGTCACGCCGCCGGACATCCTCATCACCAACTACAAGATGCTGGACCTGCTGCTCCAGCGCGCCGACGACGCCGCGATGTGGGCGGGTTCCGACATCCGGTACGTCGTCGTCGACGAGTTCCACACCTACGACGGCGCGCAGGGCACGGACGTGGCCATGCTCCTGCGCCGGCTCGCCTCCGCCGTCGGAGCCTCCGAGAAGGGCCGCCCGCTCGGGCATATCTGCCCGGTCGCCACCTCGGCGACCCTCGCCTCCGGTACGGATGCCGACGGGGCGCGGCAGTTGCTCGACGTGGCGACCCAGGTGTTCGGCACCGAGTTCACTCCCGACGCCGTCGTCGGTGAACAGCGTCTCACCGTCGACGGGTTCGTACCCAGCGGCGACTTCGACCCGCTGCTGCCCACGCCGACCCCCGACGAGTTGGCGGCCCTGCCCGACCCCACGCTCGGCGAGGACGAGTTCGCCGCACTCGCCGAAGCCGTCACCGGCAGCCGGGACACCGATCCGTTCACGCTCGGCCGGGTGCTGAAGCGACACGCCCTGACCGCCGCCGTACTGCACGCCTTGGACGGGCAGGTGCGTACCGTGCCCGAGATCCTCGACCTGATGTGGCGCCGCGGCGCCCAGGCGTGGGGCCGCACCATCACCCTGCGCCCCGAGGTCGCGGCCAAGGCGCTCGCCCGCTTCGTCGCGCTGCTCTCGGTCGCCCGCGATCCGGGGTCCACGCCCAAGGAGCCGCGTCCCTTCGTGCAGGTCGAGGTCCACCAGTGGGCCCGGTCGGTGTCCCGTCTCGTGCGGGGCGTGCTGCCGTGGCCCAAGGCCGAGTTCCAGTGGGACACCGCCGGCGCCCCCGAGACTTCCGAGGAAGCGACGGGGCGCACCGCGCCCGTCACCACGGCGACAGAGGGACAGTCCGCGAACCTGTTCCTGCCCGCGGTGTACTGCCGTGATTGCGGGCGTTCCGGCTGGGCGGTATTCACCCCGGAGTCCGACGACCTGGCCGTCGAGGTCGACACGCACAAGATCCGGCGGGCCTCGGTCAGCCAGGACAAGATGCGGGTGCGCAACCTCATCGCCGCCACCGACGGCGAGGCCCGGGAAGGCTCCGGAGCCGCGCCCATGGAAGGCGCGGGCCGCGCCGCCGGGCGCGCCGACGCCAACGCGCTCAGCGTGGCCGGGGCAGGTCAGCTCCGCGTCCTGGACGGTCCAAAGCGTCGGCTGCGGCTGCCCGATCCGGTGGCCGACTACGACCCCGAGACCGGCAGTCCCCGGCTGGCCGGTGCCGACTCGGCGTTCGTCCTCGTCTACCTGGGGGAGACCGCGACCACCGCCGCCGAGGAGGACTGGTGCCCGGCCTGCGGCTCGCGCAACACCGTCCGCTTCCTCGGTACCGGCGCCGCCGCGCTCGCCGCCGCCTCCGTCACCCAGCTGTTCACCGGAGGTGAGCTGGACAAGAAACAGGGCGAGACCAAGACCCTGATGTTCAACGACTCGGTGCAGGACGCCGCGCACCGGGCCGGTTTCGTCGCGAGCCGTTCGTACACCTTCTCCCTGCGCGCCCTGTTCAAGAGCCACCTCTCCGAAGACGCCCCGACCGCGCTCAACGACCTGATCGCCGACGTCGTCGCCGCGACCACCGACCGCATCACGCTCGCCGCCGTCGTCCCCACCGACCTGCACGACATCAAGGGGGTCAAGAAGCTCCTCTCCGGTCAGGGCCGAGGCGGGGACTACAAGACCTGGGACCTGATCGGGGAGCGGTTCGCGTTCGAGGCGCTGATGGAGTTCGGCTTCCGCTCCCGCAACGGACGTACGCTCGAACTCACCCGTACCGCCGCCGCCCAGGTACGCATAGCGGACCCGACCGCCGCCGTCGAGATCGTCCGCACCGCGCACACCGCCCCCTACGGCAAGGGCGGCCAACTACCCGTCCCCGACGCACTGGACGACGACCGGTACCTCGGGTTCCTGCGCATCTTCCTGGAACGGCTGCGGACCCGCGGCGCCATCGGCCACCGCTGGCTGGACGGCTACCTGAAGGAGGCGGGAACCAGCCGCTACTTCATCTGGGGCAAACGGCCCGTCGGTATGCGGGCCTTCCCCAAGGGCATCGCCGCGCCCGTGTTCCTGCTGAGCGCGCCGAAGTCGAGGAGCGAGTTCGACTTCGCCACCGGACGCCTCTCCTGGTACGAGCGGTGGGCCCAGCGCAGCCTCGGCCTGCCCCGTGAGCAGGCCGCCGAGTTCTGGTCCCGCCTGCTGCCCGAACTCGTCACCGCCGGGCTGCTCGCCGTACGCACGCCCGAGGACAGCAGTCTCCGGATCTACGGGCTCAAGCCGGGTGCCATCGACGTCCGGCTCCTGAAGGACGACGAGGTCAACGAGGCGTTCGTCCGCTGCCCGTCCTGCTTCTGGGAGCAGACCGTCCACCCCGACCTGCTCGGTCAGTGGGACGACCAGAAGTGCCCCGCCTACCGCTGCCGCACGGGCCGGCTCGTCGCCGGAACTCGGCCGGAAGGGCTCGGCCGGCACCAGCGCGACCGCGACTATCGCGAGGACTACTACCGCAGGCTCTACCGCAAGGCCGGCACCTACCAGGTGATCACCGCCGAGCACACCGGCATGCTCACCCGACCGGAACGCGAACGGGTGGAGGCGGCGTTCCGAGACGGCAGCGGGTTCAAGGACCCCAACGTGCTGTCCTGTACGCCCACCCTGGAGATGGGCATCGACATCGGCGACCTGTCGGCGGTCGTGCTGGCTGCCCTGCCCCGCCGCGCCGCCAACTACGTCCAGCAGGTCGGCCGCGCCGGACGGCGCACCGGCAACGCCTTCCTCCTCACCATCCCCGACCGCAGTCGCCGGGACCTGTACTACCTCGACCAGCCCCGCGAGATGATCGCCGGTCAGATCGTGCCGCCGGGCAGCCACCTGTCGGCCATCGAGATCCTGCGCCGGCAGTACCTCGCCCACCTCCTCGACCTCGCCGCACAGGGCAGGCTGAAGCGCCCCGACGGGCGGGCACTCGCCCCGATCCCCCGTGAGGCGCCCGCCCTCTTCGGCCCCACCGGATACCTCGAAGACCTCGTGGAGGCCGCCCTCGCCGGTGCTGCCGAGCACGTGGAGGCCTTCCTCAACCTCTTCCCCACCGGCGTCAGCCCTCAGGCCGCCGACGAACTGCGCGACTACGCCAAGCGCAGGTTGCGCGGCACTGTCGAGGAGGCCGTACGGCAGTGGAAGCGCGGGGAGGAGGAGCTGCGCCGCAGGCTCACCTTCATCGACGAGGCCGTCCGCGAACTGCACGAGGACGACGATGAGCAGCGCGTCCGCAAGGCGGAGCTCGAGGCGGAGCACCGGGCGGTCGGCCGGCGCCTGATGAAACGCGGCAACGTGACCGCCCAGCAGGCACTCTGCGACCTCGGCCTGCTGCCGAACTACGCCCTCCTCGACGCCGTCACCACCCTCAACGCCACGCTGTACTGGCCCGACGGCACCGACCCGAAGACGGGCCGGGAACGCTTCGACTCCAAGATGCGCCCGTACGAGCGGCCCCAACGCTACGCGCTGTCCGAACTCGCACCCGGCAACACCTTCTACGTCAACGGCTACAAGCACCAGATCACCGGCATCGAGATCGGCAGCTCCACCCGGCCCGACTGGACGCCCTGGCGCTTCTGCCGTGAGTGCGGCTACGTCCGCACCGAGAACGCCGCCGAGGACCGCAGCCCGTGCCCGCGCTGCCACAGCACCGGCATCGCCGACGACGGATCCTGCCTCCACCACGTGATCGAACCGACCGTCGTCACCTCCCGCGACAAGCGCGACGACGCCCGGATCGGTGACGACAAGGACGACCGTGAGCAGCGCTTCTACTCCGTCATCGACGCGGTCGACTTCCCCGCGGAGCACATCGAGGCCAAGGCGTCCTGGCGTCACACCCGCGAGACCTTCGGCGTCGACTACTCCCGCAAGGCGGTCATCCGGAGGATCAACGTCGGCCCGCTCCGGTTCGACGCCCGCGCCGAGGAGGAACTGGCCGGACACGACGTCCGGCTGGCGCCCTTCCACGTCTGCACCGCGTGCGGGGCGGCGAGCGCCGACGGCAAGCCCGTCTTCGACCACGACACCGACGCCCTCGACACCTCCGCCGTACGCAACCTCGCCGTCAAGCACCACCAGCCGTGGTGCCCGCTGCGCCGGGGCAAGAGGGGAGCGGACGCGCCGAAGCAGGAACCGGTACTCCTCGCCCACCAGCTCACCACCGAGGCCCTGCGCATCCTGCTGCCGGCCGCGACCGTACTCGTCGACGAGAAGGTCCACTCCTTCCGGGCCGCGCTGCGGCTGGGCGTCGACCGGCACTTCGGCGGAGACCCCGCCCACCTGGACACCACCCTCGCCACCATGCCCGACGCGGCCACCGGCGAGCGACGGCACTTCCTCGTCCTGTACGACCGGCTCCCCGGTGGCACCGGCTACCTGGACCGGCTCAAGAAGCCCGCCGCCCTGCGCGACACCCTCGCCGAGGCACGGGCAGTGCTGATGACCTGCCCCTGCAAGGAGGAGGGGCGCCGCGCCTGCCACCGCTGCCTGCACCGCCACTCCGAGGAGCGGCACCAGGACGCTGTGTCACGCCACGAGGCGCTGGAGATCATCAACAGTCTGCTCGGTCCCGTCGACGAGGACGGCCGTCCGCTCACCGACGACGAGGGGAACCTGGTCAGCTACTGGGCCACCGAGGAGATCCCGACAACCGCGGCGATCGGCCTGGACCGGCAGGTCGAGTCCGACCTGGAGGCCCGCTTCCTCGCCGCCCTGCGCGGCTGGAGCACCGGCCAGGACGACGCCTCCCTAGAGGAGAGCGGCACGCACAGCGGCAAGCTCCGCTTCGCCGGGGCCGCGGCCTGGCGCCTGACCGCCCAGCGCGACGAGGACTTCACCCGGACCGACTTCACCTTCGAGAAGACCGAGGGCACTCCCCAGAAGGTGCACGTCTTCCTCGACGGCCACCGCTACCACGCCACCCGCACGCACAACCGCATCGCGGCCGACTCCGCGAAGCGGGACGAGCTGCGGGCCGGGGGCGCCCTCGTCTTCCAGATCACCTGGGACGACCTCGAACTCTTCGAGAAGGGCGAGCGGGCCACCGTCCGCCCGGTGTGGCCGCCCTACCGGCGCACCGGCCAGGACACCGCCAAGGACTGGTACGAGGAACTCGGCGGCGACCGCGCCGACCTCGCCGACGCCGTCTTCGTCAACCCCATCGACACCCTTCTCGGCTACCTTCGCGACCCCTCCCGCACACGCTGGGGGCGGCGGGCGGAAGCACTGGTCGGCGGACTCCTAAGCGCACCTGAGCCGCTGGCCCAGAACGTCGACCCCGCCCAGGCCCGCGCGACGCTGCGCAGCGCCCTGAGCTCCCTGGCGAAGGGCGGGAACCCGACCGCCGACGTGGAACCCGTCACCGGGGACGGCGAGATCCTCGTCCTCTCCGCCACCGACGAGCACGACCTGCCCCTGCTCTACACCGTGGACCCCTCCGGAGGACCGGACGGCACCGCCAAGGTCGGCTGGGGCGCCCTCGCCGTACTCGACGACCAGGACGACGACCGGCTCGGCACCCCCGCACACAAACTCCGGTGGCGCTCCTGGCTCTACTGGTCCAACCTCCTGCAGTTCCTCGCCTTCAGCGGCGGCGACGGCGTGCAGCTCGCCGCCAGCCGGGCCGCCGACTTCGCCGTGGAGGCACTACGGGTCGGAGGCGGAGCCGGGGAGCTGGAGACGCTCGTCGCCCGGCTGCGTCCGGAGACGGAGACCGACGGCGCCACGGCTCCCGCGGACGTCACGGAGCCGACGGCGACCGACCGGCCCTCGATCCCCTCCTCCCTGGAACAGGCGGTCGAAGGCCTGCTCCGAGACGCCGCCTGGGACGAGGACATCCTCGAACTCCTCGAAGAGGACGAACCCGACTCCGACCTCACCCGACTGGCCAAGGCACTCGCCGCACGCGGCAAGAAGGCCCCGGCCTTCGGCTACGAACTGGGCGACCGCGGCTGGCAGGCCGACTTCGCCTGGCCCGACGCCCCCACCAAGGTGGCGGTGTTCGTCGACTCCGACACCCACGACAGCGAGGAGCGGCAGAAGCGGAACGCCGCCTACACCGGCGACGGCTGGACCGTGCGCACGGCAGCCGACTGGCTCGACCACCTCGACGCCCTGCTCACCCTGCTCCCGGACACGGAAGGCACCACCCACCGATGACCGCACGGCTCAGCCTGTACGAGAAGGCCGAACAGGAGCTGTACAAGCTCGACCGCTCGGTCAAGGGAAAGTTCTACGACTTCTCCCACCGCTTCCGGCAGGACCCCGACCACCCGGGTCTCGACCTCAAGCCGCTCAAGGGTGACGGCCGCGTCTACCGCGCCAAGATCGACCAGTCCTACCGCGCGCTCCTCGCCAAGATCGGCATCGACGAAGTCGGCCGCGAGAAGTGGCTGGTCGTCGCTGTCCGCCACCGCAAGCACGTCTACGAGGAACTCTCCGTCGCGATCAACCGCATCACCGGGGAGATCGAGTTCGTCGACCTCTCCGTGGTGGGCCAGAGCGTCCTCCAGCGGGCCGGGATGACGCTCACCCCGGCCGAGCAGCCCGAAACAGCGGACGAGCCGGAGACGTCCGCCCCCGTACCGGCCACCTCGGAACCCGCGGACGACGCCACCGCTGTGCCCGAGGCCGAGCCGCTCCTCGCCGGCCTCACCACCGAAGACCTCCGTGACCTCGGTGTCGCCGAACAGCTCATCGATCTCGCCCTCGCAGTCACCGAGAGCACCGAACTTGACGCCCTCGTCTCCGGCGCCCCCCTCCTCACCAAGGACATCCTGTACGGCCTCGCCGCCGGCCTGTCCATCGACGACGTCCGCAAGGAGATCACGGCCCCCGTCGACGTCGAACTCGACGAAGACGAGCGGCACGACCTGGACGCGGCGCTCGCCCGTACCACGGTCACCACCATCGACGACGCCCTCAAGGACATCATCGAGGAGGGCGACTTCCGGGCCTGGAAGGTCTTCCTCCACCCCGCCCAGGCCAAACTCGTCGACCGCCGCTACAATGGCCCGTTCCGGGTCTCCGGCGGCCCCGGCACGGGCAAGACCATCGTCGCCCTCCACCGCGTCAAGCACCTCGCCGAGCAACTGCCCCCCGGCCACAACAAGCCGATCCTGTTCACCACCTTCACCAAGAACCTCACCACCGACCTGCGTGCCCGTCTGGCGTCCCTGCTCGAACCCGAACTGCTGGCCCGCGTCGACATCACGCACATCGACCAGCTTGCCGCCCGCGTCCTCAACGAGAACACCGTCGCCGGAGCCGGGAAGCAGCGCATTTACGACAACGTCGCCCTGAACACCCTCCGCCAGGTCCTCCTCGAACTCGACGAGAAGCGCTGGGACGCGGAGTTCCTCTACGAGGAGTGGGAGCAGGTGATCCTTGGTCAGTCCCTCGGCACCCGCAAGGCGTACTTCGATGCGCGGCGAGCCGGACGCGGGCGGTCCGTCAGTCGGCCCGACCGGGCGCAGATCTGGAAGATCCTGGAGCAGTTCACCACCCGTCTCGACAAGGAGGGCCGCGAGACCTGGGGGCAGGCCGCCGAGCGCGCCGCCCGCTTCGAGATGCAGCGCGCCGCCAAGATCGAGCAGCGGCAGGAGTACAAGGACGAGATCGGCGGCAAGGACCTCGTCCACCGCGACGACGGCTCCGGCATGTACTACCTGGGCCACCGTTACAAGCACGTCGTCGTCGACGAGGCACAGGACCTCAGGCCCGCCCACTGGAAGATGCTCCGCGCCATGGTCGCGCCGGGGACGGACGACATGTTCATCGCTGGCGACACCCACCAGCGCATCTATGACCAGCAGGTCACTCTGGGCACTGTCGGCGTCAACATCCGCGGTCGCGCGGCCCGCCTCACCCTCAGCTACCGCACCACCCGCGAGATCCTGAACCGGGCCATGGAAGTGGTGAACCCCAAGAGCGCCCAGATCACCTTCGACGACCTCGACGACGGCACCGACACCCTCGACGGCTACCGCTCGGTCCTGCGTGGTCCGGCCCCCGAGCTCGTTCGGTGCGAGAGCTGGGACGACGAACTCGCCCAGCTCGCCACCACCCTCCGGACCTGGCGCCAGGACCTTGCCACCGGCGGAGCCGACGGCAAGGTCCGCGACCCCCGCGGCAACATCGCGGTGTGCGTGGCCGACCGCGAGGCCGTCAACCAAGTCATGTACTACCTGGTCACCGAGGCCGAGCTGACCGTCGCGGAACTCACCAAGGAGGGTGTCAAGGGAGACGGAGACATCCACATCGGCACCATGCACCGCTTCAAGGGCCTCGAATACCAGAGGCTCGCCATCGTCGGTGCCCGCGACGGCGTCATCCCCCGTGCGTCCGTCGTCCAGCGCTACCGCGACACGGACCCTCGGCGCCTCGCCCGCGAGGAACTGAAGGCCCGGTCACTGCTGTTCGTCGCGGCCACCCGCGCCCGCGACACCCTGCGCATCAGCTGGTACGGCAAGCCGAGCCCGTATCTGCCGAAGTAGCAAGTCAACCGCATGCAAGTCGCTCTGGCCAGGCGAAGCGTCGCTGACCCTGCGGGTCCAGTGCTACACCGGACTGACGACCGCTTTAGGAGTTCGATCTAACCCCGGCCTGGTCAGGCCTCGCCTCGTGCGTCGGTGCCGTCCGCGACCGTTGTGTGTCGCTCTTATCTGGGGTCGTTGATATCAGCGTTGGGTGTCAGCGGAACAGCTCCGGCACCGGACAGGCCTCCAAAGGTTCATCCGGCCGATCGGCCCAGCGCCACCAGACATGCCGACCAGTGCACCTCCATAGCGTCCGACACGTCCGCCGGCCATCGTCCTCCCGCTTGGAGAGGACGATGCCGCCGGACTTCATGGGCTGGCTGCACTCGGGACACGCCGGGGCGTCGTCGGTCATGCGGCGCACCCTAACGGAGCGACCGCTTCGTCCCGAAGCAACTTGGGCGGGGCTTCTGCCTTGGGCGATCGCGCCTCCTGCCTGCGTTGACGGTCCGCAGACGTCCGCGCTCGTCCGCCGCTGTTCGTCGGTGTTGTCACGCAGTTAGACACTCACGCGCCCTCTCAATGCGAACTATCGGCGGGGTGGTCATCGGGGTCCCGGTGCGTTGGTCAGTCGGTCACTGGGAGCTGTTGACAGTTGGCTGCGGTCGTAGCCGTTGCTGTACTCCGGTGCTGTACAGCAACGGCCCCGCTCGCTGGCTGGACGAGGCGTTTTGCGGTCGAGTGGCGGATCCTGGCTGAGGCTTCGATCCGTCGTTACGGTGGCCGCTACGTGGTCTGCGGGCAGGTTGGACGGAACAAGGAGTAGCGGTGACAGCGACTGGTAGGGCGGCGGGCCGATCCTGGCGTTGGTACGGCGCGGCTGCCCTGGCCTCAGCCGTGTTCCCTGCCGTGTTCGTGCAGGCGACGCTCCTCGCGAACTGGTACGTGGAACACCCGGTGATCGACCCCAGCGACGACTCACCTGGCGGCGGAAACATGGGGAACGTGATCGCCTTGCCGTTTTTTGCCGTCGCTGCGATCGTCTGCCTGCTGTTCCCGCTGCTCTGGGGGATCGCGGCGTTTCGCACGTGGAAGGGCGCGGCGGTGAAGGATCTCTCGGAGGTAACTACCGTCCTGCAGGGGGTCACCTCGCTGGTGGCCCTTCCGGTCGCCAAGACCCTGCCTTACCACTGGGCCGACGTCACATTCCTCGTCGCCGCAGGCCTGGTCGCACTGGGCATCGTCCTGAGGCCGCTCTGGTCGCGCTGGACAGGTCCTAAGCCGGCGTAGCGACACAACGGCGCCGGAGCCCTCAGCTTGGGAAGCTAAGGTGATCTAGGGCTCGCTGCTGGGCTGACCTGCTGCGGAAGGGCAACGCCGACCGGCGGCACGCCCGTTGCTTCCCCGGTGTTCCCCGTGGTTCCGCGCACGATCTGGCACGCCTGTGGCACGACCGCTTCCTTGTGGGCGGGCCCCCTTGGTACCAGGCGCTTAGAAGATGCGGGCACATGGCGGTCTGGCGCGCAGTCAACACGCGGCTGGCACCGTGCCGGGCTGCTGAGTGCAGTTGGTGTTCACCGTCGTTGCCGTCAGCGTTGCCGTCACTGCCGTCTGGACGAACCTGACTGACCATCGCATTAGGAGTTCAATCATCCCGCGTCGCGGCGTTGCCGAAACGGGCCTCAGTGGTCGCTGGTCGATCCCGTTCCGTCCGCTTCGGTCCGCCAACGTTTGCTGCCATTGACCGAGTTGGTGATGTCAGCCCGACGGTCTATGCGTCGATGGGCAACTCCGGTGCTGCTGTCGGGTTTGTCTGCCAGGTCCTGGAGGCCGTCACAGAGCGCGTTTTGGCGGTAGGTGCCGCGGCAAGTCGAAATGAGAGATGACATCGCCCAGACGCTCAGCTTGCGGAGCTGTGGTCATGCCGGGTGCACTGATTGGACGGTTGCCCGTTGTTCCATGCTCGATCTGGTGCGGTGTAATGCGGTCGGGATGACGGCCGCATCAATGGAGTGCTGCCTGGGATGCCTCGGGTTCGATAAGGCGAATACCGCTTATGGTCCACTCAGTGCAAAGCGACTTCTGGTTAGGAGGCCATATCTTACACCCGATGGCTAAAGGTCGCATTTGGAACCGCCCTCAGTTTACCGTTACCGATGCCCCCGCTGGACACGTTGAGAGCCAAGTGGGAATCTGTTGAGAGGGAGCAGTCGTCACCGGTGGCATCTAGCGAGTGGGGCAGCGGGGTGTTCAAAATGTTGCTGCTCGAATTTGCCTTGGGTCTAGCGCAATCAGTGCTAGGAAATGCCATCTCAGAAATGGTCAATGGACGACTAAAGAGTGCTCGTGAAGAGCAGCTAAGGAAAAGTGTAGAGGCAGAACTTAGCAGGCGGTCTCAGTTTGACGATGATGACATCGGCAGGATCGTGAAGCACACCGTCAAGGAGATATTCGCCGTGGCTGCCGCGGACCCCGATCTTGAAATCAAGGGGAAGGAAATAAGAATCACTCCGAAAGAGGAGGGTCGGCCTGAGCTGGAGGAAGTGGCCAGGCGCCTTCGTGCTTTGAAAGAGACTGTCGAGTATCGAAGGAATCAGTTGCATGAAGATCCCACGGCGCATTCTGAGCATATAGCAACCGAGTTCCTGAGGCCCCCGCCGAATGATATAGATTGGCAAGCGGAGATTCAAGGAATGCAGCGGCGCATTCGCAATCGTAGGCGCGCCCGACGTTGATGGAGGCGTTTAGCATGCGAGAGCTCATTCCAGCGAGATTCCGTCGAGAAATATTGCTCCATCTGTACAAGAACCTTATGCCGGAGGCTGGAGGCGGGGTGCCCTTGATACTTGGAATCCATGGCCCAAGTGGGCAGGGTAAGACGTATCAGTGCCACAAGGTGCTTGATGAGATAGATGCACACGTTTCCCTCATCTCCTGCGGTGAACTTGAGAGCGTGGATGCGGGCGAACCGGCTCGTGTTATTCGAGAGGCATATTTGGACTGCGCTTCCACGAGGTCCCAGAGCGCCGGCGGCTTCGGGCCAGCGGCCCTGGTGATCAACGATGTCGACGCAGCTGTAGGTCAGTGGGGGGAGCTCGTCCAGTACACGGTCAATAGGCAGAACGTTTTTGGCGAGCTAATGAATCTAGCGGATTCGCCAACTCTCGTGGAGCGGCAGCGAGTAAAGCGGGTTCCCGTAATATTGACGGGTAACGATTTCACGAAACTATATCCCCCCCTCGTGCGCTCTGGGCGCATGCACTCCTTTGTCTGGACTCCGACGGCGGAGGAGCGTAATCGGATACTAGAGTCGATATTCCCTGATCTGGCCGGTGCGGAAATTGCCCGGCTGTCGGAAAACTTCACTGAGCAGCCAATCGCCTTCTTCTCTCATCTGCGCTCTCAGATTTACGACGACCTCTTCTGGAATTATATTGAAGAAGTTGGAGTCCATGAATCCTTCTCGAGGATTAGTGCGGGGCAAAGCCCCCCGGGTAACGCCGTACTAAGCTTTGACGCTCTCAACTCTCTAGGGGTGGAAATGCTGGAAAAGGGGCGCTTGGTGGATCACCTGGTCGGATAGAGGGATCGAGATGGCCAGAACTACTACCAGAACTGTTACACGAACCTTCGCAAGAATGGACTTGATCGTAGTGCAAGTTCGTTGCGCATTGCGGCGGGTTGGCATAAGTGAATCTTCGATTGAAAACGCGGTTAAGGGCGTGAGGAAGAAGTATGTAGAGCACCTGCTCATTTATGGGACTGATCTGCTCGGCACTGTATGGTGCGAGCTTGATATAAAGATAGATTGGAGTCGCCACGAATTCCACATGGCGGCGGGGCGGACGACGGTGGGGATAGATTCACGGTGGCGGGATGGTGCGGCAATTGAAGTGGACGAAGCGGTTGACCTATTCGAAAAATGCATGGCGGCCAGGGGTCTCTCGCCGAAGGTGATGTACAGATACCCGGCGGGGGCGGACGTGCAGACCATAAGAAAGGAGTTGGGTACAGGACCTGGGGACCCCGTTAAATGGGCGGGTGTTGCCGAGGGGCCTCAGATGCGGGTGTCTGGACTGGACGAAGTAAGCGCCGGAATTCGCATATTCTTGGACTAGTGGCAGGTGTCACCGCAATAATATGGGATTGACATTTCGGTCGATGTCCGCACTCGGGGGTCGTAAACGACGAGGTCGGTGGAGCGGCTTTGGGCTGGAGCTGATTTGGCGCGAGTGATCATGGCCCATTACGCTAACCAGCGGATCGGGCAGGTTTGTGAGCCTGCCCGTTAGTGCCCGATCTTGGGCCGTGATCTTCGAGGCTCGCGCCAAATTGGCTGCCTAAAGCCGTGGAGCCGACCGCGCCCCAGCCACAGAGGGTTTCTCCCCACGACGTGCCCGCAGCCGCTGAGCGCGCCGCCGGGCGCGGCCAGCCGGGGCGAAGACAGGAGGCAGGCCGCGCCGCAGAGGCGGCGCGCGCCCGCGCCGTGCGCGGGCCTTGATGAGGTAGGGAAACCTGTAACAGGTAACAAGGATGAGGCGTTGGCGTCTGATGGGCACGCCCCCCGAGCGGCTAAACCGTACTCCTTCGTGGTGTAGAACCCTGGTCATGGGGAGTGAGCGGCAGGATCGAATCAAGGCGCTCGGAATGCGTCTTCGTGGGCTTCGTACCGAGGCTGGTCTGACTGGTGCCGTGCTGGCGCAGCTGGCCGGGGTCGGTCAACCGACCGTGTCGAAAGTGGAGACAGGCCGGATGGTCCCCAGCGCTGACGTCTTGGGTCGTCTGTCCCGCGCTCTCGGCCTCGATGAGACGACCGCTCGGGAGGTGCGTGACCTCCTGGCCGCGGTGGAAGCCGCACAGCACACACCCCAAGCCGCTGACGCAGGAGCGGCACTTGGCAGCGCTCTCGACGAGGCGGTGCGGTCCGCCCGACTCGTCCGTTCCTTCCAATGTGTCGTGCTGCCGGCCATGCTCCAGAGCGCTGAGTACGCCCGGCACGTCTTCGACAGTGCGCCAGCTGCCACACCCGAAGCGGTTGGCCATGCTGTCGCCGCACGTGTAGAGCGACAAAGCCTCTTGTACGAGCCGGGGCGCGAGTGGGTGTTCGTGTTGACGGAAGGTGCTCTTCGCACCTGGCCGGGCAGTCCCTCGCTCATGCTCGCCCAGCTTGACCGGCTGCTGGCTGTCGAGAGTCTGAGCACAGTTGGCCTCGGCGTCATCCCCTGGCGTCGGGCCGTACCCGTCATACCCATGCACGGGTTCAGCCTGTGCGACCGGGAGGCAGTGGTCGTCGAGACCATCCGCGGTGAGCACGTGCTGGACGACTCCGCTGACGTCGCCTCGTACGAGGGCACGTTCAGCAGCTTCGAGGAAGCCGCGACGTTCGGGGCCGGCGCGCGGGAACTGCTCCTGCAAGTGATGAACGACTTCCGGGCGCTGGGCGACGATACCGCCACCCGTTAGAGGAATAATTCCTCTGTATGCCTAGCCCGCTCGTCGATCCTGGGAATACTCTGCTGCCTGCATTGTCTAGCCCCCTAGACGCAGGAGGAGATTACTCATGCCCAAGAACTGGGGCCGTAGCTTTCCGGGCCAGCCCTGGCAGGTGGCCGAGGCTCGCCACTTCGTTGCCGCTCTGTTGGAGGGGGAGGCGCCTGACCTCGTTGATGACGCCGTCCTGGTCGTCGGCGAACTGGCGGCCAACGCTGTCGGGCACACGCGAAGCGGCTGGTATCGAGGCTGGTTCCTCGTGATCGTCGGCTTCGCGGACGACTTCGTACGCATCCAAGTCATCGACCAGGGCAGTGACGACGAACCCATGGTGCGCAGCGTGAACAGTTCGGTGGAGCAGGGTGGCCGCGGGCTGATGCTCGTCTCGGCCTGTGCGAAGGATTGGGGTGTGAAGGACCGGTCCGGCGGTGGGCGCTGCATCTGGGCCGACCTGGCGCGAGTGAGCGTCTGATGGCCGCCAGCGGGAGGACGGGTCGGGCCTGCCTGCTGGGTGGGGGAAGGTGAGCCCCAAGGGTGTGCCTCGGCGGCGGGCTGCGTTCTACGTGATCGGGGTGAGATCGGGACGGCGCCTCGCGCCCGTTTTGTCTAGGGCCCTAGACTCCTGGGTAGTGCTAGGAGGTGAAGTCATGTCGGACGAGTTGCAGCGCATCATGGCCATCCAAGACCCGTACCTGCTACTCCGCGAGGTCACGACCCGTTTGGCCAACGCTCAACAGGAGGTGACTGAACTCGCCCGGCTTCGTCGCCGAGTGGTTCAGGACCTCCACGCGCAGGGCCTTTCGTACGCGCAGATCGCCACGAAAGCTGGTCTGAGCCGCGGGCGTATCCATCAGATCCGCCACACTGGGCCGGCGCCGGAAGGGGCCCTCCTCGGGCGCGGGGCGGTCGTCATTGCGACCCCCCTGCGGCGGGACGACGAGCGCGGGCGCACGGTCGTTGCCGTGGACGACGTCAGTTCCGGCAAGCGGCTCGAAGACCTCGCGCGGTCGTACGGTCTTGACGTCACGTCCGAGCACGTGCCGGTGAGCGGTGACATCGACCTCAACCGTGACGGCCTGGTCGTCGTCTGCGGTCCGCGCATGTCCCAGCAGATGTGGGACACGTATGCCCAAGACCCCGTACTGAACTGGGAACAGGCAGAAGACGGCCCCTGGACCATCGCCGACCGTCGAACCGGCGAGGTGTACCGGTCCGGACAGGACAGTGATCCTGTTCGTTCGTACGACGTCGGCTACGTCGGCAAGCTGCCTCGGCCGGACGGCAAGGGATCGCTCCTCGCGATCGCCGGTATTCACACGCAAGGTTCCCTCGGCGTCGTGCAGCTGCTCGCCTCCGACCTGAACACTCTCTGGGGGCAGGTGGGTGAGCACCGGTTCTCCACCCTTGTCGGCGTCGAGTACGACCCGGAGACCAGCGAACCGCAGTCCGTTGAACTGCTCACCCCCCTCTACCGGCACGACGAGGAGTCGGCCGCGTGAGGGTCGCCCTCGCGTCCCTACCCGCGCAACCGGGCCGGGAAAACGAGGACTTCGCCGCCACTGCTTCTGGGGCTGCCGTGCTCCTTGACGGCGCGGGTGTGGCCGGAGCGGAAACCGGCTGCTCGCACGGTGTCGCTTGGTTCTCCTCGAGCTTGGGCGGTCTGCTGCTCGGTGCCATCACCGCGCACGCTGCCCGGCCCCTGTCTGAGTGTCTGGCCGACTCGATCCGGGCTGTTCGGTCGCTGCATCAGGGCACTTGCGACTTGGTCCATCGGGCCAGCCCTACCAGCACAGTCGTAGCCGTACGTGCCTGCGGTGACGCCCTTGAATACCTCGTCCTCGGCGACTCCTCCCTCCTGCTGGCTGGCAAGGGGGGGGAACCAACCGTCGTCACTGATCGGCGCCTGGACGAGGTGGGCAAGCGGCTGCGTGGTCCGGTCGACGCATTGCCCACCGGCTCCTCCGAACACGCCGTCGCCCTGGCCGAGTACCGCGACGCCCTCACGGAGCTCCGGAACCGGCCTGGCGGCTTCTGGATCGCTGGGCCCGACCCGCGAGCGGCCGAGCATTCCCTGACCGGGGCAGTGCCGCTCGCCTCCCTGGCCTCCGTGACGCTGCTCAGCGACGGGGCTACCCGGCTCGTCGACCGCTTCGAACTCACCACATGGCAAGAGACCTTGGCGGTCGTCGACTCCTCCGGGCCGGCCGAGTTGGTCCGCCAGGTGCGTGAAGCCGAGGCTGGAGACATCGAGGGGCGACGGTGGCCGCGCGGTAAGGCGCACGATGACGCCACCGTCCTTCACTGGGCGATGCCGTAGCTCCGTCCCTCACTCGAGAACGCGCCCGTATACCCCCCTAGACAGTTGACGGTCCGTCGGTCTACTGTTGTCGTCAACCCCCCTAGACAGTTAGGGCGGGCCACCTCTCTGCTGTCTAGGGGGGTATCCAATCGAAGCGGTGCCCGGTGGTGCACTGCCAACCAGTGAGGTTCAGAAATGCGTGTCATTCCCGTCGACGTCTCCTCCGCAACGCTGCTCGTGACCAAGCTGCCGGAGGTCAAGGTCAAGGACCGGCAGACCGGTGAGGTTGCCCTGGACCCGACGACGAACCAGCGGCTCATGGTCCTGGAGCTGGTGTTCATCGCGCAGGGCGGCTCGGACATGATCAAGGTCACCGTCCCCGAGGCGGGTATCGGTGAGGGCCTGGTACAGGGTGCGCCGGTCATCCTGTCCGGACTCGTCGCCCGCCCCTGGGAGAGCGAGTTCGGCGGGCGGATGCGCCACGGCATCGCCTACCGGGCCGACGCCGTCATGGTCAACGCCCCCGCGCCGGTGAAGGGCTGACGGCCATGTCCGACACCCCGTGGGTCCTGACGCTGTGCCTGGTGGGGGTCGTCGCGCTGCTAGTGCTGCGTCGGCGTATGCCGGTCGCGTTCTGGTGGCTCGTGGGATACCCGCTAGTCGCGCTGCGGGTGGTCACCACCTACCGGGCCACCATGGACGCCTGCGGCCTGACGGTCCCGGCTTCCGCCGTCCGCCGGGCCACGGCCCGCCTGGTTGGCAGGGAGGCGGCCCCCGTGCCCCCGCGTCGGTCGTTTCCGCTGCCGACCGGGTCCGGGCTGGTGATGCGGCTGCGGATGGCGACCGGCCAGGCTCCCGAGGACTTCATGGCCTCGGCCGATCGGCTGCGGCACGCCTGGGCGGCTCACGCGGTGCACATCCGCCCCACCAAGCCGGGATGGCTGGAACTCCGGCTGATCGGCTGGGACGTGCTAAACGACGTACGGAGTGCGCTGCGCCAGCGAAAGGGTGGGGGCCTGCTCACCCTGCCGTTGGCGCTGCGGGAAGACGGACGGTGGCACGTACGGGACTTCCGCACCGTGCCGCACGAACTCATCCTCGGCGCCACGCAGTCCGGCAAGTCTGTCTTCCTGCGCAACCTGGTCTGCGGGCTCGCCCGGCAACCGGTCGTGCTGGTCGGTATCGACTGCAAGTGGGGTGTGGAACTGGCGCCGTTCGCTCCGCGTCTGTCGGCCCTCGCCGATACCCCGGACCGTGCGAACGACTTGCTGGACGCGCTGCTCGACGAGATGGAGGCCCGGTTCCGGCTCATCGGACTAAGCTCCGTGGCCGGTCCCGATGCGGTCCTCACCTCGGACGTGTGGGGCCTGCCCGAGAAGGTACGGCCGGTGCCGGTCGTGGTCGTCGTCGACGAGGTCGCGGAACTCTTCCTCGCCGCGAACCGGGACGACGAGAAGCGGCGTGACGCCATGGTCACCAAGCTCATCCGCATCGCCCAGCTTGGCCGCGCGGCCGGCATCTACCTCGAAGTCTGCGGACAGCGCTTCGGCTCCGAACTCGGCAAGGGCGCCACCATGCTCCGAGCCCAGCTCACCGGCCGTGTCTGCCACCGCGTGAACGACGAGTCGTCGGCGAACATGGCGCTCGCCGACATCTCGCCCGAGGCGGCCCTAGCCGCCACCGCGATCCCCGCCGAGCGCCCCGGCGTCGCCATCGTCGGTGACTCCTCCGGCGGTTGGTCCCGCATCCGGTCCCCGCACCTCAGCCTCGACGAAGCGGCGGCCGTCTGCCGCGCCACCTCCGCCCTCGTGCCCGAGCTGCCCCGCCTCGACGCCTTCCGGCCCACCGTCGCCGCCGAGTCCGCCGGAACGACGGCCCCCGTCACCCCCGTGCCCACCGCGCGCCCGGTGACCGAGTAAGCCTCCCTCCCTTCCCCACGGTCGGCGTGACCGCCTCGCGCCAGGTCCCTACCCCTCCCATGCCTCGAAACGGAAGGAAAACGAGCCGATGCGTGCCCACCTCGCCCGCGTGGACGCCGTGATCGTGCAAGCCGTCATCGCGGGCGCCCTGTCCTTCGCCCACCTGCACGACCTCGCCGAAGCGGCAGGACAGGGCGGCTGGAAGGCATGGGCCTACCCGGTCAGCGTCGACCTCCTGCTGGTCGCCGCCTGGCGTCGCATGCGGGCCCACCAGCGTGCCGGACAACCGGCCGGGGGAGCGCGGCTGTGGTTCCTGATCGCCCTGGCTGCGTCCCTCGGCGCCAACGTCGCCACGGCCGGTCTCCTCGACCTGGACCACGTTCCCGCCTCGCTGCGGGTCGTGGTGGCCGGGTGGCCGGCCGTCGCTTTCTTCGGCGGAACGCTCCTGGCGCACGAGCCACGAGCATCCGAGGAAGCTCCGGTTCTCGTCTCCCCGGAGCGGGACGCCGAGACGCCTTCGGCTCCGCCGGTCGACGACTCTCCTCGTGACGCGCTCCAGGCCTCGCCGCCGGATGCCGCCTCCGACCCGGGCGCCACCCCGGCTCCCACGCCTCCGGCTGTCGCCTTGCCGCCCGCGCTCGTCGACCGTCTTCAGGCCCTCGCCGAGGAACACCGCGCCGCCACCGGCCAACCGGCCGACCCCGACGCCGTACGCGCCCGGCTCGGCCTGCCCGCGTCCATGACGGCCTCCGTCGCCGCTCACCTCTGAGAAAGGACCGCCCCAGTGAACCCGCGCTTCCGCAACGTCCGCCGCTTCGGTCCCGTGCAGGTCGCCTCGTTCCTCGCCCGAGGCCGCAATCGCCACCTCGCCGCCTGCACCGCGCCCCGCTGCGACTTCTCCGCCGAGTACGACAGCCGTGCCGCCGCCGAACTCGCCGCCCGTGCCCACCGCTGCAAGGCCTGAGAAGGAGACCACCGCCATGGACGTCCCGCTTTGGTTCGCCGTGCTCGTCGTCGCCGTCCTCGGCATCCAGCTCGCCCGCCCGCCGTGGTGGCTGGTCGCCCTGCTGCTTCTCGGCGGCTACCTCGTCGCCAACAGCGTCCTCGCCCCCGCCGTCGCCACGCTCCTCGAGTGACCGCCTCAGAAGGGACCACCGACGTGTTCACCCCGAAGTACCCGCCCCGGGACACCGCCCCCGCCCCCACGCCGACGGTGCCGACCGTCTACCGCCCGGTGCCCTACGCCCCCGCCCGCATCCCGGCTCAGCCCGCCCCGCCGGCCCATCGGCCCTCCGTCCAGCTGACCGCCGGAAGCACCCTCGCCCTGGTCGCCGGTGGTGGCGCCGCGGTCCTGGTCGTGGGCGCGGTCCTGGTCTCCATGCTCCTCGCGGTCGCCGTCACCGCCGCCTCCGTCGCGGTCTGCGCGGTCGTCGTCCGCTCGATCCTCAAGGAGAACAAGAGGTGACCCACTCCGCCGTCACGGCGGGCCTGGACCCGGCCACCCTCGCCGACGTGCTGAGACTGGCCGGGTCCCCCGGCTTCGACCGCGTACAGGACCAGATCCGTCGCACCGGCGGATGCTCCAACCCGATCCACCTGCAAGGATCGACGGTCACCCGCGACCGGGCCACCGGCCGCGTCCTTCACCGCTACAGCACCGATAGCGAACCTGGTGGCCGTCTGCGCATCGCGTGCGGCAACCGCCGCGCCTCCCGCTGCCCGGCCTGCTCCTGGACCTACGCGGGGGACACGTACCACCTCATCCGCGCCGGCCTGGTCGGCGACCCCGCCAAGGGCACCCCGGACACCGTCCGGGATCACCCGCGGGTCTTCGCGACCCTGACCGCGCCGTCGTTCGGCCCTGTCCACAACCGCCCCGGTGACCGGCCCTGCCGCTGCGGGGTCCGCCACGCCGAGGACGCGCCGGAGCTGGGCACACCGCTCGACCAGGACACCTACGACTACGCGGGCGCGGTGCTGTGGAACAACCACGCCTCGGAGCTGTGGCGCTACTTCACGATCTACCTGCGCCGCGAGATCGCCAAGCGGGCGGGGCTTACGCAGAAGGCAGCACACGCGCAGTCCCGCGTCTCCTTCGGCAAGGTCGCCGAGTACCAGAAGCGCGGGGCCGTGCACTTCCACGCCGTAATCCGCTTCGACGGCCCCGAGGGCCCCGACTCGCCGCCCCCAGCCTGGGCCACCCTCGACCTCCTCACCAGCGCGATCAGGGCTGCCGCCGCCCGCGTCGCGGTCGACGTGCCTCCGGCCGGTGACCAACCCGCCCGCACCCTGCGCTGGGGTCAGCAACTCGACGTCCAGCCCATCGGCGCCTTCGGCAACGGCGAGGAGATCACCGAACAGGCCGTGGCCTCCTACGTCGCCAAGTACGCCACCAAGGCGGCCGAGACCACCGGCACCGTAGACCGCCGCATCGGCAACAAAGAGGCCCTGGTCCTCCTGAACGTCCCCGAGCATCCCGCCCGGCTCATCGCAGCCTGCCTCGAGCTGCACCCGTTCTACCCAGACCGCAAACTGCGCGACTGGGCCCACATGCTCGGCTTCCGCGGCCACTTCTCCACCAAGTCCCGCCGCTACTCCACCACCCTCGGCGCACTCCGCCAGACCCGCGCCGACTACCGCGCAGCCCAACAACGCGAAGCCCTCGGCCTGCCCGAGCCGGACGACGAGGAAGCAACCACCCTCACCCTCGCCCACTGGACCTACGCCGGCCACGGCCACACTCCCGGCGAATCCTGGCTGGCCGCCAGCATCCGCCGGGACATCCAGCTCAACCGCGAAACCGCCCGCGAAGAAATTGCCGCCTTGGAAGGAGTCTGACGTGAGAGATGAGCTGATGACCGTCCCGCAGATCCTCGATGAGCTGGGTGGGGTTTCGCGGCGTACGTTCTACCGCTGGCGTGAGCTGGGGATGGGGCCCACGGCCTTCAAGCTGCCCAACGGTGAGCTTCGGGTCTGGCGCAGTGATTTCACCTCGTGGCTCCGGCAGTTGGAGGAGGCAGCGTGAAGTCTCTCGACGTCAAGGTCTGGGGTGTACGCAAGCGGGACACCAAGACGCCTTCGTACGGCGTCCGCTGGTCCGTCGCGGGGAACGTCTTCTCTGACTCGTTCCGTACCAAAGCGCTGGCTGATCACTACCGAGCGAAGCTCATGAGTGCCATGCGGGGCGGCGAAGAGTTTGACACAGAGACTGGTCTTCCAGCCTCGATGGAAGAGAAGAAGTCGCCATTGTCCTGGTACGACTTCGCCCTCAGGTATCTCGCAATGAAGTGGCCGCACGCTGCGCCCAATACGCGAGACGGCATCAACGAATCTCTGACCAGCGTGACCATGGAACTGCTGGCGGAGGGCGCAGGGCGACCGTCCGACGAGGAGATCCGCAAGGCCTTACGCAATTGGGCCTTCGTGCTGCCAGGGCCCTACGACCGGGAAGTCCCGGACAGCGTCCGGAACGTTCTGCACTGGGTGGCGAAGGCTTCCCGGCCGCTTGCAGACCTCGCTGAACCGGCGACGGCCCGCGCGGTGCTCGACGGGCTGAAGCTCAAGCTCGACGGCACCGCGGCAGCTGCCGAGACCGTGCGGCGGAAGCGGCGGACCCTCGTCAACGCTGCGAACTACGCGGTCGACCTCGGGGAGCTGCGAGAGAATCCGATCACGGCGGTTCGCTGGCAGAAGCCCAAGGTCTCGAACCAGGTCGATCCGCGCGTTGTCGCCAACCCGGAACAGGCCCGCAATCTCCTGGCGGCAGTGTCCTACGTCGGCGGCTACCGGCGTGCTCGCGGCCGGCGTCTCGTCGGGCTGTTCGCGGCGATGTACTTCGGTGGCCTCCGGCCCGCTGAGGCGGTCGGCCTGGTCGAGACTGACCTTGTCCTCCCCGAGCACGGATGGGGATCGGCGCTGCTCCACCGGACTCGTCCGTCGGTCGGCAAGCAGTGGACGGACTCGGGGGAGACCCACGACGACCGCGGGCTCAAGAATCGACCGGCTGAGGACGTTCGGCGTGTGCCTATTCCGCCCCAGCTCGTCGCCGTGCTGCGCGAGCACCTGGCCACGTTCGGCACGGCGGAAGACGGGCGGCTCTTCTTCAGCGAGAAGGGCTCGGTCGTCCCGTCCTCGACCTACTACCGCGTATGGCAGGAGGCTCGGCTCCTGGCGCTTCCTCCGGCTGTCGCAGCCTCGCCGCTCGCGAGTAGGCCGTACGACCTTCGGCACTCGGCACTGTCTACGTGGCTCAATGCCGGGGTGGATCCCACCGAGGTTGCCGAGCGCGCCGGCAACAGCGTTGAGGTCCTGCTGACCCGCTACGCGAAGTGCCTCGACGGACGGCAGGATGTCGCCAACCGGCGTATCGAGGACCTGCTCCGCGAGTACGAGTGAGACAACCTGCACCGACACTGAGGCCTCAGGCATGCCGCTTGGGGCCTCCTTCGTTTCGTGCCCTACCTACGCCGATGCATCGTTCGGAAGGGCAAGCTGAGTCGCGCGGCCTGCGCTGCACTCTTGTGGCCTCGTCTCGCTAGCTGCTGGCATGTCGGCAACGGCAATGCCGGAGCACAGGGGGCCTTGTGGAGCTGCACGTCACGCGCTGGAAGCGATACGGGCATGATCGTCTGTACGCCAACCTGCCTGATGGCACCGCGGTTGGTTGGGCGGATGTCCCAACGGGGGGTATCACGGTCTTGCGGGCTGAGTATCGCGACGACGTGATCGCCCTGCTGACAAAGCACTTACAGAACCTCACCGAGCCCGTCCCACCGGGCAAGGCGTCCGAGGTGCCAGCACGTCCAATGCTGCCACCTCTTACGCCTGCCAACGACTTGGCCGTCAACCTCCCTGGGGAGTCCATACGTGATCTGCTCGATGAATCCGGCCCTGGGCTAATGGGGCGAGTCGTCTCACGCCTATTGCGGCGCCCCACTGAGTGGGACTCCTGGCGAAAGGGGTTGGCAGGGGAGCGGCGAGTGGGAGCCGAGCTGAGCCGATTAGAGCGCCACGGCTGGCGCGTCCTGCACTCCATCCCCTTGGCCAACAAGGTGGATATCGATCACTTACTGATCGGGCCTGGCGGAGTGTTCAGCATCAATACGAAGCACCATCACAAGCGGGCCGTATGGGTCGGGGATGATTCCGTGAAAGTCGATCACGGGAAACCGGCGCCCTACGCACGCAAGAGCCGGGCGGAGGCCAAGCGGGTCGCCCGAGTGCTTGAGCGCTATTGCGACTTCACGGTACCGGTGGAGCCGGTGCTCGTCTTCGTCGGTGTCACCGAGCTGAGGGTGGTTGCTACACAGCTCGATGTTCGGGTGTATCAGGAGCGCCAGGTGTCGGCACTCGGTCCGCTCGCAGGCGTTCTCACGGCTGACCAGGTGGAGAAGGTCTACGGCGTTGCTCGCCATCGTCAGGCGTGGACCGAGGCCTGAGTTGGTCGCCGCGGTGAGGTGCCGGCAGTCCTCCTGGGCGGCTGTCGGTAGCCCCTGCGGCGGGACGGTTCCGTGCCGGGCGGGGGCGCCTAGCGTCGGTGCGGGCTTCGCCTTTTCCGGGACCTCACCTGCGGTGATGCTCCAAGATCCCGTCCACGCCTCGTCCACAGACCCCGACATACGCCCGCTCCGGGCCGCATACGCCTGCACATACGCGAAGACCCCGGCCTCAGCGTTTCCGCTGGTGACGGGGTCTTTGGGCACCTCATACAGGGTGCCCCCGGCAGGATTCGAACCTGCGCACACGGCTCCGGAGGCCGTTGCTCTATCCCCTGAGCTACGGGGGCGTGTCGTCCGCTCGGTCGCGGTGACGGGTAGAACACTACCAGCTCCGATGGGGTGGTCATGAACGGGTTTTGGTGGCCGTGTCGATCTTCCGTCGGGCCGGGCGTCAGCTTCGTGGGCCCACATCCCTCGCACGGGGTGGAAGTCACCAAAACCCGGACGCGGTGGCCGGTCCGGACCTACTCTCGAGTTGTGTCTGGCGCGTCGGGCCGGGTCCTTGTGGTGGACGACAACAAGGTCATCCGGCAACTGATCAGGGTCAACCTCGAGCTGGAGGGTCTCGAGGTCGTGACCGCGGCCGATGGTGCCGAGTGTCTGGATGTCGTGCATCAGGTGCAGCCGGATCTTGTGACCCTCGACGTCGTCATGCCCCGGCTGGACGGGCTCCGGACCGTCGCCCGGCTGCGTGCCGACCCCCGTACCCGGGACCTCCCCGTTGCCATCGTCAGCGCCTGTCCGGAGTACGAGGTCGATGCCGGCCTCGGCGCCGGTGTCGACGCGTTCCTCGCCAAGCCCTTCGAGCCGCACGAACTCGTCCGGGTCGTCCGGGAGTTGATCGAGCGCGGACGCGAGAGTGGGCGTGAGGGCGTCCGTGGTGGGGGAGCGGGGGAGCTCGGCTCCGTCGTCTCCGCAGACGCCGATGTCCTGTCCGGAGACACCGACGTCCTGTCCGGCGACATCGAGGGTGATCCGACCGCCGACGACACCACCGAGCACGCCGGTCACTGACCACACCCGAGCGCACGGCCAAGGCAAAGCCTCCGGTCCCACCCGCCTGCCTCAAGGCAAACCCCGCCGTCCCACATCCCGGGACCCCCCGAAACCGGCTCGCCTACCCACCCCCCTCCTCCCCTACGCTTGTCCCGTGACCCCCGCCGAGCTCTCCCGTACCGTGCTGTGCGCGGTGCGTCGTGCTGTCGACGCGGGGGAGCTGAGCGTGAGCGTGCCCGAGCGGGCCGTGGTCACCGTGCCGGGGCCCGGGGGGTGCGGGGACTACGCGACCAACATCGCCCTGCAGCTCGCCCGTCCCGCCGGACGGCCCCCGCGTGACGTCGCCGAGCTCCTCCAAGGTCACCTCGTCCGCGCCGACGGAGTCTCCCGCGTCGAGATCACCGGGCCCGGGTTCCTCAACATCAGCCTCGAGGGGACGAGCAACACGCAGCTCGTCCGGCGGATCCTCGATGAAGGGCTCGCGTACGGGCACACCGACGCCCTCGCCGGGCAGGTCATCGAACTCCGCGTGCCGTACGAGATCCGTGCCGAAGTCGTCGCCGACGCGCTCGCGCGGATCGCCGCCACGCAAGGCGCGCGCGTCGAGATCGGCCACGGCCACCCACAAGACGTGAATCTCCGCCCCCTCCCCGCCCCCGAGGACCCCACCCCCCTCGGCCCCGACGCCGCCCGCTGGGCGCTGCTCCACCCCGCCCCGCACGACCGGCCCCGGATCACCGCCGATCATCTTGTCCAGCGGGAGACCAACCCTCTCTTCCGTGTCCGGTACGCCCACGCCCGCACCCGGGCCCTGCACCGCAACGCCGCCGATCTCGGGTTCGGCCCCGAGCCAGCCGAGCCGGGGGCCGTCGACCGGCCGAACCAAACCGCCGACCGGCACAGCCGCCTCACCGCCGACCGGCGCAGCCCCCTCGCCGTCGACCGGCCGAACGAAACCGTCGACCGGCCGGACCCAACCGCCGACCGGCACACCCACCCCGCCGGCAACCCGCAGAACCAAACCACCGACCGGCCCACCCACCCCCCCGCCGACCCGCACACCCCCCTCCTAGCCGCCCTGGCCGACCACCCCCGGATCCTGCGCGCCGCCGTCACCCACCGCGGCCCCGACCGGCTCGCCCGGCATCTCGTCACCGTCGCCGATGCCACCCTTGCGCTGCTGCCCGGTGTGCTGCCGCGTGGCGAGGAGAAACCCTCGGCCGCCCACCGTGCCCGGCTCGCGCTCGCCGAAGCCGCCGGGACGGTGCTGGCCGGCGGCCTGTCCCTGCTCGGCATCGACGCACCCGACCACCTCTGAGCCAAAAAGAGACCCAGACATGAGCCGTTCCGCACATCCCGCCGGGCCCCGTCACGCCGACGTCCTTCCCGAGGGGCACTACTCCGCCCCGCCCGCCGACCTCAACGCGCTCGACCCCAAGGTGTGGGCCGAGACCGTCGGCCGCGGTGACGACGGCGTGCTCACCGTCGGCGGGATCGATGTGAAGACGCTCGCCGAGACCCACGGCACCCCCGCCTACATCCTCGACGAGAGCGACTTCCGGGCCCGTGCGCGTGCCTGGCGCACCGCCTTCGGGGCCGATGCCGACGTCTTCTACGCGGGCAAGGCGTTCCTGTCCCGGGCCGTCGTGCGCTGGCTGCACGAGGAAGGGCTCAATCTGGACGTGTGCTCCGGCGGCGAGCTGGCCACCGCGCTGTCCGCCGGGATGCCCGCCGGGCGCATCGCCTTCCACGGCAACAACAAGTCGGGCGAGGAGATCCGCCGGGCCGTCACCGCCGGGGTCGGGCGGATCGTGCTCGACTCCTTCCAGGAGATCGTGCGGGTAGCCCACATCGCCCAGGAACTGGGCGTGCGCCAGCGCGTGCAGATCCGCATCACCGTCGGCGTCGAGGCCCACACCCACGAGTTCATCGCCACCGCCCACGAGGACCAGAAGTTCGGGATTCCGCTGGCCGGCGGGCAGGCCGCCGAAGCCGTGCGGCGGGCCCTGCAGCTCGACGGGCTCGAGCTGATCGGGATCCACTCGCACATCGGGTCGCAGATCTTCGACATGTCCGGCTTCGAGGTCGCCGCTCACCGGGTCGTCGGGCTGCTGAAGGACATTCGCGACGAGCACGGGGTCGAGCTGCCCGAGATCGACCTCGGGGGCGGGCTCGGGATCGCGTACACCAGCGACGACGACCCCCGCGAGCCGCACGAGATCGCCAAGGCGCTCACCGAGATCGTCACCCGGGAGTGCGAGGCGGCGCGGCTGCGGACCCCGCGGATCTCCGTGGAGCCCGGGCGGGCCATCGTCGGCCCGACCGCCTTCACGCTGTACGAGGTCGGCACCGTCAAGCCGCTCGACGGGCTGCGCACCTACGTCTCCGTCGACGGCGGCATGTCCGACAACATCCGCACCGCGCTGTACGACGCCGAGTACAGCGTCGCCCTCGTCTCCCGCGCCTCCGACGCCGAGCCGATGCTCGCCCGGGTCGTCGGCAAGCACTGTGAGAGCGGTGACATCGTGGTGCGGGACGCGTTCCTGCCGGCCGACCTGGCGCCGGGCGACCTCATCGCCGTCCCGGCGACCGGGGCGTACTGCCGGTCGATGGCCAGCAACTACAACCATGTGCTCCGCCCGCCGGTCGTCGCCGTGAAGGACGGCGAGGCCCGGGTGATCGTCCGGCGGGAGACGGAGGAGGACCTGCTCCGGCTGGACGTCGGATGACGGACGGGGCAACCCCGGGCGACGGCGGAAGATCTTCCGGCTGCCGCCCCGCCCGAAATGAAATAAACGTCTCACAATTCGGACCAAGGGCAGAAAATCCCGTCCGGTGAGTGAGACTGGTCGAACCGTAGACGGTATGAGGAAACGAGGTCGGATGATGCGTACGCGTCCGCTGAAGGTGGCGCTGCTGGGCTGTGGAGTGGTCGGCTCAGAGGTGGCGCGCATCATGACGACGCACGCCGACGACCTCGCCGCCCGGATCGGTGCCCCGATCGAGCTCGCCGGAGTCGCCGTACGGCGCCCGAGCAAGGTCCGTGAGGGTATCGACCCGGCCCTCGTCACCACCGACGCCACCGCCCTCGTCAAACGCGGGGACATCGACGTCGTGGTCGAGGTCATCGGCGGGATCGAGCCGGCCCGGTCCCTCATCACCACCGCCTTCGAGCACGGCGCCTCCGTCGTCTCCGCCAACAAGGCCCTGCTCGCCCAGGACGGGGCCGCCCTGCACGCCGTCGCCGAGGAGCACGGCCGGGACCTCTACTACGAGGCCGCCGTCGCCGGCGCCATCCCGCTGATCCGGCCGCTGCGCGAGTCCCTCGCCGGCGACAAGGTCAACCGCGTGCTCGGCATCGTCAACGGCACGACCAACTTCATCCTCGACAAGATGGACTCCACGGGCGCCGGTTATCAGGAGGCCCTCGACGAGGCCACCGCCCTCGGGTACGCGGAAGCCGACCCGACCGCCGACGTCGAGGGCTTCGACGCCGCCGCCAAGGCAGCCATCCTCGCCGGGATCGCCTTCCACACGCGCGTGCGCCTCGACGACGTCTACCGCGAGGGCATGACCGAGGTCACCGCCGCCGACTTCGCCTCCGCCCGCGAGATGGGCTGCACCATCAAGCTCCTCGCCATCTGCGAGCGGGCCGCCGACGGACAGTCCGTCACCGCGCGCGTGCACCCCGCGATGATTCCGCTGACCCATCCGCTCGCCTCCGTGCGCGGCGCGTACAACGCCGTGTTCGTCGAGTCCGACGCCGCCGGTCAGCTGATGTTCTACGGCCCCGGCGCGGGCGGTTCGCCGACCGCCTCGGCCGTGCTCGGCGACCTCGTCGCCGTCTGCCGCAACCGGCTCAGCGGGTCCACCGGGCCCGGCGAGTCGGCGTATGCCGCCCTGCCGGTGTCGCCCATGGGCGACGTCGTCACGCGCTACCACATCAGCCTCGACGTGGCGGACAAGCCGGGCGTGCTCGCCCAGGTCGCGACCGTCTTCGCCGAGCACGGGGTGTCGATCGACACCGTGCGCCAGCAGGGCAAGGACGGCGAGGCCTCTCTCGTCGTCGTCACCCACCGCGCGTCCGACGCCGCCCTGAACGGGACCGTCGAGGCGTTGCGCAAGCTCGACACCGTGCGGGGTGTCGCCAGCATCATGCGGGTTGAAGGAGAGTAACCAGCAATGACCCACCAGTGGCGCGGAATCATCGAGGAGTACCGGGACCGGCTGCCGGTATCCGACACCACGCCGGTCGTGACGCTCCGCGAGGGCGGCACGCCGCTCGTGCCCGCGCAGGTGCTCTCCGAGCGCACGGGCTGCGAGGTCCACCTCAAGGTCGAGGGCGCGAACCCGACCGGGTCCTTCAAGGACCGCGGCATGACCATGGCCATCTCCCGGGCGAAGGAGGAGGGGGCGAAGGCGGTCATCTGCGCCTCCACCGGCAACACCTCCGCCTCGGCCGCCGCCTACGCCGTGCGCGCGGGCATGGTGTCCGCCGTGCTCGTGCCGCAGGGCAAGATCGCGCTGGGCAAGATGGGCCAGGCCCTCGTGCACGGCGCGAAGATCCTCCAGGTCGACGGCAACTTCGACGACTGCCTCACGCTGGCTCGCGCGCTGAGCGACAACTACCCGGTGGCGCTGGTCAATTCGGTCAATCCGGTGCGGATCGAGGGGCAGAAGACCGCCGCCTTCGAGATCGTGGACATGCTGGGCGACGCGCCCGACATCCACGTCCTGCCGGTGGGCAACGCGGGCAACATCACCGCGTACTGGAAGGGGTACCGGGAGTACGCCGCCGACGGCATCGCCTCCCGTACGCCCCGTATGTGGGGCTTCCAGGCCTCCGGCAGCGCCCCGATCGTGCGCGGCGAGGTCGTCAAGGACCCGTCGACCATCGCCACCGCCATCCGTATCGGCAACCCGGCCTCCTGGCAGTACGCCCTGGCGGCGCGGGATGAATCGGGCGGTGCCATCGATGAGGTGACGGACCGTGAGATTCTGCGCGCCTACCGGCTGTTGGCGTCGCAGGAGGGCGTGTTCGTGGAGCCCGCCTCCGCGGCCTCCGTCGCCGGTCTGCTCAAGGCCGCCGAGCAGGGCAAGGTGGACCCGGGCCAGAAGATCGTGTGCACCGTCACCGGCAACGGCCTGAAGGACCCCGACTGGGCCGTCGCCGGCGCTCCGCAGCCGGTCACCGTCCCGGTCGACGCCGCCACCGCCGCCGAGCGCCTGGGTCTCGCGTAAGAGCCGAGCCTCTCGGTCTCGCGTAAGAGCCGAGCGCCTCGGCCTCGCGTAAGCAACGCCGCAAGCGCCCGGGCCTCAGCCAGGTCCGGGCGCAGACGGCGACGACCTGGGGAGTTCCCCACGGGCGGGGCACAGGGGGCTCGCGACACGCATCGTGCGCCTCCTGTGCGCCCTATGTCGCCACAGAACCTTCCTTCGATAGGCTGTACTGAACCCGCCCGCCGCATATGCCCTCACCGCATGTGCCGCGGCGCCGCGCGTCTCGTGCGGCCCCGGGGTTCTCGGCACATATCGAGAGTCATTTCGACCATCACGCAGCTCAAGGAGAGTCAACGAGCGATGGCCGGTCCAGCGTTCCGCGCCGCCGCCGTCCGGGTGCGCGTCCCCGCCACCAGCGCCAACCTCGGCCCGGGCTTCGACGCCCTCGGCCTCGCGTTGGGGCTCTACGACGACGTCGTCGTCCGGGTGGCCGACTCCGGGCTGCACATCGACATCGCCGGGGAGGGCAGTGAGACCCTGCCGCGCGACGAGAGCCACCTCCTCGTCCGCTCCCTGCGCACCGCCTTCGATTCCCTGGGCGGCCAGCCGCGCGGCCTGGAGATCGTCTGCGCCAACCGCATCCCGCACGGCCGCGGCCTCGGCTCCTCCTCCGCCGCCATCTGCGCCGGCATCGTCGCCGCCCGGGCCGTGACCATAGGCGGCGAGTCCAAGCTCGACGACGCGGCGCTGCTGGAGCTGGCCACCGAGATCGAGGGCCACCCCGACAACGTCGCGGCCTGCCTGCTCGGCGGGTTCACTCTGTCCTGGATGGAGAACGGCGCCGCCCGGGCGATCAGGATGGACCCCGCCGATTCCGTCGTTCCGGTGGTTTTCGTGCCCGGAAAGCCGGTACTGACGGAGACCGCCCGCGGTCTGCTCCCGCGCACCGTTCCGCATGTCGACGCCGCCACCAACGCCGGCCGTGCCGCCCTGCTCGTCGAGGCCCTCACCCGGCGCCCCGAACTGCTGCTGCCGGCCACCGAGGACCGGCTGCACCAGGAGTACCGCGCCCCCGCCATGCCGGAGAGCGCGGCATTGGTGGAGCGGCTGCGCGCCGACGGCATTCCGGCGGTCATCTCCGGCGCCGGACCCACCGTCATGGCGCTCTCCGACGCGGCCGGTGCCGACAAGGTGGAAGCCCTGGCGGGCGCGGACTGGGCGGCCAACCGGCTGAGCCTGGACCTGCAGGGTGCGAGCGTGCTGCCGCTCGGGACCTGACACACGCTTGCCGGATTAAGAGAGGGGGAATGTTTGTTGGATCCGGTAGTGTTAATCTCAAGTCTGCACCCGACCCCACCATGGCGAGGTGCCTCGTGTCCCCGTCCGGGACAGACATTCTTCCGGGAGCTCCCCACGCCGCACTGTGTTTCGTACGTCGTATCTGGGCAGTACGGCGTATGCGGGCACTGAGCGGGCCGATGGGCACGCTCCGGAATCGGTGCGACCACGCCACGTGACACCGGGTGCCACGGCTCGAGGTAGCGCCATCACCAGAAATTTCTTCCGCCGCTTTGGCGGACCACCGCCCCGGCTTCGTCCACACAGCAAGGACCGGAGTCGGACAGCACAACCGGTCGCCGAGCCAGACAGGCCGACGTCCGCTCCAGGGAAGGACCCTTCGTGAGCGACACCACCGATCTGATGGGCGCACGTGTCGAGGAGACCGCTGCCGCGCCCGCCACGGACGCCTCCGCGCCTGCCTCCGGTGCCGGCTCCCGGCGGCGCCGCGGTACCGGCCTCGAGGGCATGGTGCTGGCCGAGCTGCAGCAGGTCGCCTCCGGCCTCGGCATCAGGGGCACCGCGCGGATGCGCAAGAGCCAGCTGATCGAGGTCATCAAGGAGGCCCAGGCCTCCGGCAGCGCTCCCAAGGCCGCTGAGCCCGCCACCGAGAGCAAGCCGAAGCGCCGCGCCACCTCCAAGGCCCGCACCGGCGACGCCAGCGCGGACGGCGAGAAGAAGGCGGAGAAGGCCGCGCAGGCCCCCGCCGAGAAGGCCGTGGCCCAGCAGCAGATCGAGATCCCCGGCCAGCCCGCCAGCGACGACGCCCCGAGCGAGCGCCGTCGTCGCCGCGCCACCGCCGAGGCCGGCAGCCCCGAGACGGTCGCCGCCGAGGCCAAGAGCGAGTCGAAGGCCGAGACGCCGGCGCAGCAGCAGCCGCAGGGCGACGCCAAGTCCGACGGCGACGGCGGCGAGGGCCGCCGCCGCGACCGCCGTGAGCGGGGCCGCGACCGTGACGGCCGTGACCGTGACGGTCGCGACGGCCGTGACCGCGGTGACCGCCGCAAGGGCGACGACCAGCAGGGCGGCCAGCGCGGTCAGCAGCAGAACCAGCAGCAGGGCGGCGGCCGCCAGGACCGTCAGGACCGCAACAACGGCCCGCAGGACGACGACGACTTCGAGGGCGGCCGCCGTGGCCGTCGCGGCCGCTACCGTGACCGCCGTGGCCGCCGTGGCCGCGACGACATGGCCACCGAGCCGCAGATCAACGAGGACGACGTCCTGATCCCGGTCGCGGGCATCCTGGACATCCTCGACAACTACGCCTTCATCCGGACCTCCGGCTACCTCCCGGGCCCGAACGACGTGTACGTCTCCCTCGCCCAGGTCCGCAAGAACGGCCTGCGCAAGGGTGACCACATCACCGGCGCGGTCCGCCAGCCGAAGGAGGGCGAGCGCCGCGAGAAGTTCAACGCGCTGGTGCGTCTCGACTCCGTCAACGGCATGGCGCCCGAACACGGCCGTGGCCGCCCGGAGTTCAACAAGCTGACGCCGCTCTACCCGCAGGACCGCCTCCGTCTGGAGACGGACCCGGGCGTGCTGACCACCCGGATCATCGACCTGGTCTCGCCGATCGGCAAGGGCCAGCGCGGTCTGATCGTGGCCCCGCCGAAGACCGGCAAGACCATGATCATGCAGGCGATCGCCAACGCGATCACGCACAACAACCCCGAGTGCCACCTGATGGTCGTCCTCGTCGACGAGCGTCCGGAAGAGGTCACCGACATGCAGCGGTCGGTCAAGGGCGAGGTCATCTCCTCGACCTTCGACCGCCCGGCCGAGGACCACACCACGGTCGCCGAGCTGGCCATCGAGCGCGCCAAGCGCCTCGTCGAGCTGGGTCACGACGTGGTCGTGCTGCTGGACTCCATCACCCGTCTGGGCCGTGCCTACAACCTGGCCGCCCCGGCCTCCGGCCGCATCCTGTCCGGTGGTGTCGACTCCACGGCCCTCTACCCGCCGAAGCGCTTCTTCGGTGCGGCCCGCAACATCGAGGACGGCGGCTCGCTGACCATCCTCGCCACCGCCCTGGTGGACACCGGGTCCCGCATGGACGAGGTGATCTTCGAGGAGTTCAAGGGCACCGGCAACATGGAGCTCAAGCTCGACCGGAAGCTCGCCGACAAGCGCATCTTCCCGGCGGTGGACGTCGACGCGTCCGGCACCCGCAAGGAAGAGATCCTGCTCGGCAACGACGAGCTGGCCGTCGTCTGGAAGCTGCGCCGGGTGCTGCACGCGCTCGACCAGCAGCAGGCGATCGAGCTGCTGCTCGACAAGATGAAGCAGACGAAGTCGAACGGCGAGTTCCTGCTGCAGATCCAGAAGACGACGCCGTCGCCGGGCAACGGCGACTAGTCGCTCCGCTGGGTGAGCCGACGTCCCCAGGCCGTCGGTCGGCTGCGGCTCGTCCGTGGCCTGTAGCGCAGTTCCCCGCGCCCCTTCGGGCGTGAAGGGCCGCCCCTCGTCATGAGGGGCGGCCCTTCGTCTTGCCTGCGATCTGTGCCACAGGTGCGTCTTTGCGCCTGCTCGGTGACCATCGGGGAAACATGCAGGTGAGCGTCGTACGAGACGCTCTGGTCATGACGGAAAGTGACCGTGTTTGTCCGCTGCGGTCACGGGGCGTTGTGCAACCCTTTCCCGAGTTTCCCCGTCTGACCATTCGGGGCGACCATGGATCCCAGACGAGCTGAGGAGCACATGTCCGCCGAGAGCACGCCGGGCCCCGGCATACCCGAGGCGCCCGGAAACAGCAGCGGCCCGGGCCGTCGAGCCAAGGGCCGCCGCCGCAAGCCCCGCGCCAGGCGCAGAGGCGTCCTGATCGCGGCGTGGACCGCGGCGGGCATCGTCGTGCTGGGCGGTACCGGGCTCGGGTACGTCTACTTCAAGCTCAACGGCAACCTCAAGAGCATCGACATCAACCAGATGCTCGGCACGGACCGCCCCCAGAAGGTCGACAACGGTTCGCAGAACATCCTCGTCCTCGGCTCCGACACCCGCTCCGGCAGCAACAAGAAGCTCGGCGGCGGCGCGGACGACGGCAGCGCCCGTTCCGACACGGCGATGATCATCCACGTGTACAAGGGCCACAAGAAGGCCAGTGTGGTCTCCATCCCGCGCGACACCCTCATCGACCGTCCCGCCTGCACCGACACCCAGGGCACCACGCACGACGCCGCGCAGGGCGTGATGTTCAACTCCGCCTACTCCACCGGCGGCGCGCCCTGCGCCGTCAAGACGGTCGAGTCCCTCACCGGCGTCCGGATGGACCACTACCTCGAGGTCGACTTCGCCGGCTTCCAGAAGCTCATCGACGAGCTGGGCGGCGTCCAGATCACCACGACCAAGGACATCGCCGACCACGACAGCCATCTGAACCTCAAGGCCGGCACGCACCGCCTCGACGGTCAGCAGGCGCTCGGCCTGGTCCGCACCCGGCACGGCGTCGGCGACGGCTCCGACCTCGGCCGTATCCAGCTCCAGCAGGCGTTCATCAAGGCCCTGGTCAAGCAGGTCAAGGACATCGGGGTCTTCACCAGCCCGAAGAAGCTCTACGACCTCGCCGACACCTCCACCAAGGCCGTCACCACCGACTCCGGCCTCGGCTCGGTGAACTCCCTGATGTCCTTCGCGGGCGGCCTGAAGGGCATCAGCCCCGCGCACATGACGATGGTCACGATGCCGGTCCGCTACGACCCGAACAACGGCAACCGCGTCCTGGTCGAGAAGACGAAGGCCCGGCTGGTCTGGAACGCATTGAAGAACGACCAGCCGATCCCCAAGTCGGCCACGCAAGGCACAGCCGCAGGCGAGGCGAACGGCGTGGTGAGCGCCCCGTAAGGAGCGCGGGGCTGCATTCGATCTGCGGCTCCGCCGCGTGGGCGCCAGCAACCACGCACGACCCGCACGGAATAGAACAGAGCAACCCCCGGTTTGGGAGGATGGCGCCAGTCCTGGCAGACTGGTACGTCGGCTCCGGTTCACGCCCCCGCACCCCGCGGCAGGCGACCCGGCGCCCTCCCGAAACCTAGGAGACACCTTGAAGCGCGACATCCACCCCGCGTACGTCGAGACGCAGGTCAGCTGCACCTGCGGCGCGTCGTTCACCACCCGCAGCACCATCGACTCGGGCACCGTCCGGGCCGAGGTCTGCTCCGAGTGCCACCCGTTCTACACGGGCAAGCAGAAGATCCTCGACACCGGTGGCCGTGTGGCCCGCTTCGAGGCCCGCTTCGGCAAGGCCGCCGGCTCCAAGAAGTAGCGAGCCCCATTTCGCCGGTCCACGGCCGCACGCCCGCGTGGCGTGCGCGCCGGGACCGGCGTTTTTGGTCGTCCGCCTTCCCCCGTTGTCACGCAGTAGCAGGAGCCCAAGATGTTCGAGGCCGTCGAGGAACTCGTCAGCGAGCACGCCGAGCTGGAGACGAAGCTCGCCGACCCGTCGGTCCACGCCGACCAGGCGAACGCGCGCAAGCTGAACAAGCGCTACGCCGAGCTCACCCCGATCGTCGCCACGTACCGCTCCTGGAAGCAGACCGGCGACGACATCGAGACCGCGCGCGAGTTCGCCGCCGACGACCCCGACTTCATCGCCGAGGTCAAGGAGCTGGAGAAGCAGCGCGAGGAGCTGACGGAGAAGCTGCGCCTCCTCCTCGTCCCCCGCGACCCCAGCGACGACAAGGACGTGCTCCTCGAGATCAAGGCCGGTGCCGGCGGCGACGAGTCCGCCCTGTTCGCCGGGGACCTGCTGCGCATGTACCTGCGCTACGCCGAGCGGGTCGGCTGGAAGACGGAGATCATCGACTCCACCGAGTCCGAGCTGGGCGGATACAAGGACGTCCAGGTCGCCATCAAGACCCGCGGCCAGACCGAGCCCGGCCAGGGCGTGTGGGCCCGCCTGAAGTACGAGGGCGGCGTGCACCGCGTCCAGCGCGTCCCGGCCACCGAGTCCCAGGGCCGTATTCACACCTCCGCGGCCGGCGTGCTCGTCACGCCCGAGGCCGAGGAGGTCGACGTCGAGATCAACCCGAACGACCTGCGCATCGACGTCTACCGCTCCTCCGGCCCCGGCGGCCAGTCGGTGAACACCACCGACTCCGCCGTGCGCATCACGCACCTGCCGACCGGAGTCGTCGCCTCCTGCCAGAACGAGAAGAGCCAGCTGCAGAACAAGGAGCAGGCGATGCGTATCCTGCGCTCCAGGCTGCTCGCGGCGGCGCAGGAGGAAGCGGAGCGGGAGGCCGCCGACGCCCGGCGCAGCCAGGTCCGCACCGTCGACCGCTCGGAGAAGATCCGCACCTACAACTACCCGGAGAACCGCATCTCCGACCACCGCGTCGGCTTCAAGGCGTACAACCTGGACCAGGTCCTGGACGGCGACCTCGACGCGGTGATCCAGGCCTGCGTCGACGCGGACTCGGCCGCGAAGCTCGCCGCAGCGTAAGGCAGTACGAGTAAGTACCGGAGGACTTGCGTGAACCTGCTGCTCGCAGAGGTGGCCCAGGCCACCCAGCGGCTCGCCGACGCGGGCGTGCCCTCGCCGCGCACCGACGCGGAGGAGCTCGCCGCGTTCGTGCACGGCGTCAAGCGCGGCGAGCTGCACTCCGTGAAGGACTCCGACTTCGACGCCCGGTACTGGGAGGTCATCGCCCGCCGTGAGCAGCGCGAGCCGCTGCAGCACATCACCGGCCGGGCCTACTTCCGCTACCTGGAGCTCCAGGTCGGCTCCGGCGTCTTCGTGCCGCGCCCGGAGACCGAGTCCGTGGTCGGCTGGGCCATAGACGCGGTTCGGGCCATGGACGTCGTCGAGCCGTGCATCGTCGACCTGTGCACCGGCTCCGGCGCGATCGCGCTGGCCCTCGCCCAGGAGGTGCCGCGCTCGCGCGTGTACGCCGTCGAGCTGTCCGACGAGGCCCTGCACTGGACGCGCAAGAACGTGGAGGGCTCCCGGGTCGAGCTGCGCCAGGGCGACGCCCTCACCGCCTTCCCGGACCTGGACGGCCAGGTCGACCTGGTCATCTCCAACCCGCCGTACATCCCGCTCACCGAGTGGGAGTACGTCGCCCCCGAGGCCCGCGACTACGACCCGCAGATGGCCCTGTTCTCCGGCGAGGACGGCCTGGACCTGATCCGGGGCCTGGAACGCACCGCGCACCGCCTGCTGCGCCCCGGGGGTCTGGTGGTCGTCGAGCACGCCGACACCCAGGGCGGCCAGGTGCCGTGGATCTTCACCGAGGAGAAGGGCTGGGCCGACGCGGCCGACCACCCCGACCTCAACAACCGCCCCCGCTTCGCCACCGCCCGCAAGGCGCTGCCGTGAGCACCACCCAGTCTTCGACCCCGCAGTACGTGTACGAGGAGGCCCGCTAGTTATGGCTCGGCGATACGACACCAACGACGCGACCGACCGTGTGACGGGTCTGCGCGAGGCCGCGTCCGCCGTCCGCCGCGGCGAACTCGTGGTGCTGCCCACGGACACGGTGTACGGCATCGGCGCCGACGCGTTCTCCAAGGAGGCCGTCGGAGACTTGCTGCAGGCCAAGGGCCGTGGGCGCAACATGCCCAGCCCCGTCCTCATCGGGTCGCCGAACACGCTGCACGGGCTCGTCACGGACTTCTCCGAGCAGGCCTGGGAACTGGTCGACGCGTTCTGGCCGGGCGCGCTCACCCTCGTCGCCCGGCACCAGCCGTCCCTGCAGTGGGACCTGGGGGAGACCCGCGGCACGGTGGCGATCCGCATGCCGCTGCACCCGGTCGCCATCGAGCTGCTCACGGAGTTCGGCCCGATGGCCGTCTCCTCCGCGAACCTCACCGGGCACCCGGCGCCGGAGACCTGCGACGCCGCCCAGCAGATGCTCGGCGACTCCGTCTCCGTCTACCTGGACGGCGGGCCCACCCCCGGCAACATCCCGTCCTCCATCGTGGACGTCACCCGCGAGGTGCCCGTCCTCCTGCGCGAAGGCGCCCTCTCCCCGGAGGAGCTGCGCAAGGTCGTACCCGACCTCGAGGTGGCGAATTGACGGCCCCTGACGCGGGGCGTGGCATAGCCGACGGGGGCTTCAACGCGGAGGAGACCACGACTTTCGGCTTCCCCCGCGACACCTTCCGCATCCTCCACGTCAGCACCGGCAACGTGTGCCGCTCGCCGATCACCGAGCGGCTGACCCGGCATTTCGTCTCCGAGCGGCTCGGCATCCTCGGCGGCCCGATCATCGCGGAGAGCGCGGGCACGTGGGGCCACGAGGGCGCGCCCATGGAGTCCCACGCCGAGACGGTGCTGGCCGACTACGGGGCGGACGCCTCCGGATTCATGGGCCGCGAGCTGCACGACGAGCACGTGATCCGGGCCGACCTGGTCCTGACGGCGACCCGGGACCACCGCGCCCAGGTGATCTCGATGGGGCACTCGGCGGGGCTGCGGACGTTCACGCTGAAGGAGTTCACGCGCCTCGTCCGGGCGATAGACCCCGCGACGCTGCCGCCGCTGGAGGACGGCGTGGTCAACCGCGCCCGGGCGCTGGTGCGGGCGGCGGCGGCTCTACGCGGGTGGCTCCAGGCACCGACGGCGGAGGCGGACGAGGTCTACGACCCGTACGGGGCGCCGCTGGGCTTTTTTCGCAGCGTCGGCGAGGAGATCCACGAGGCGCTGGACCCGGTGGTGACGGCGCTCACGGGCGTGCCGGCGCGGATGCAGTGACCGGCGGGGGTGGGTGCGCTCGCCGGCGCTGATGGGGCGACCCGCCCTGGGGGTGGCTTGGCCGACGGCACTGCAGCCGACCTCAAGGGGCGCGGGGAACCGCGCGACCGGCCACCACGTACCCGCAGACGCACGACGACCCCCGCCTGGCTGTACGCACCGCGCCCCCCACGCCGCCGCGGGCTACCTTGGACGTACGTCACCGTCGACGCCATGCCCGGAGCCCACCATGACGGTCACCCACGCCACCGAAGCCGACGCAGGCATCCTGCGGCGACAGGACCCCGAGCTCGCCGACGTCCTGCTCGCGGAGCGCACCCGGCAGTCGACGACCCTCCAGCTGATCGCCGCCGAGAACTTCACGTCGCCCGCCGTCCTGGCCGCCCTCGGCTCCCCCCTCGCCAACAAGTACGCCGAGGGCTACCCCGGCGCCCGCCACCACGGCGGCTGTGAGATGGCCGACGTCGCCGAGCGCATCGCCATCGACCGCGCGAAGAGCCTCTTCCGCGCCGACCACGCCAACGTGCAGTCCCACTCCGGCTCCTCCGCCGTGCTCGCCGCCTACGCCGCCCTGCTGCGCCCCGGCGACAAGGTGCTGGCCCTGGGCCTGCCCCACGGCGGTCACCTCACGCACGGCTCCCCGGCGAACTTCTCCGGCCGCTGGTTCGACTTCGTCCCCTACGGCGTCGACGCCGAGACCGGCCTCATCGACCACGAACAGGTCCGCACCCTCGCCCGCGCGCACCGCCCGAAGGCGATCGTGTGTGGCTCCATCGCCTACCCGCGCCACCCCGACTACGCCTTCTTCCGCGAGGTCGCCGACGACGTGGGCGCCTACCTCATCGCCGACGCCGCCCACCCCATCGGCCTGGTCGCGGGAGGCGCCGCGCCCAGTCCCGTGCCGTACGCGGACATCGTGTGCGCCACCACGCACAAGGTCCTGCGCGGGCCCCGCGGCGGGATGCTGCTGTGCGGCGAGGAACTGGCCGAACGCGTCGACCGCGCCGTGTTCCCCTTCACCCAGGGCGGCGCCCAGATGCACACCATCGCCGCCAAGGCCGTCGCGTTCGGCGAGGCGGCGACCCCGGCGTTCTCCGCGTACGCCCATCAGGTGGTCTCCAACGCCCGCGTCCTCGCCGGTCACCTGGCCGCCGAGGGACTGGTCGTCACCACGGGCGGCACCGACACCCACCTGATCACCGCCGACCCCGCGCCCCTCGGCGTGGACGGCCGCACCGCCCGAGGCCGGCTCGCCGCGGCCGGGATCGTCATGGACTGCTGTGCGCTTCCCCACGCCCACGACCGCGGCCTGCGCCTGGGCACGGCGGCCGTGACGACGCAGGGCATGGGCGAGGCCGAGATGGTCCGCATCGCCGCCCTGATCGCGGCGGCCCTGCGCGACGGCCCCGACGCCAGGCGGATCCGGGACGACGTACGCGAGCTGGCCGAGGCGTTCCCGCCGTATCCGACGTGACCGCCGTATCCCGCCGGAAGCGGGGTAGGCGCACCCCCGTATCCGGCCCACAGCCCGGCCGCACAGCCGCGCGTGCAACCATCCTGGCTACCCGGAAGTCCACAACCATATGCGCACCTCGCTAGGGTGTGGGGCTGAGATGGCCAGCGAGACCTGTGGGGAAGCCTGTGCGTGAATACCTGCTGACGCTCTGCATCACGGCCGCGGTGACGTATCTGCTGACAGGGCCGGTACGGAAGTTCGCCATCGTGGCCGGCGCGATGCCGGAGATCCGGGCACGCGACGTGCACCGCGAGCCCACTCCGCGGCTCGGCGGGATCGCGATGTTCTTCGGCATGTGCGCGGGCCTGCTGGCCGCCGACCATCTCACCAACCTCAACGAGGTCTTCGAGAAGTCCAACGAGCCCCGCGCCCTGCTCTCGGGCGCGGCACTGATCTGGCTGATCGGTGTGCTGGACGACAAGTTCGAGATCGACGCCCTGATCAAGCTGGGCGGCCAGATGATCGCCGCCGGTGTGATGGTGGTCCAGGGGCTGACGATCCTGTGGCTGCCGGTCCCCGGCGTCGGCACGGTCGCGCTCACCCAGTGGCAGGGCACGCTGCTGACCGTGGCGCTCGTCGTGATCACCATCAACGCGGTGAACTTCGTCGACGGCCTGGACGGTCTGGCGGCCGGCATGGTGTGCATCGCGGCGGCCGCGTTCTTCATGTACGCCTACCGCGTCTGGTACTCGTACGGCATCGAGGCGGCCGCTCCGGCGACGCTGTTCGCGGCCGTGCTGATGGGCATGTGCCTGGGTTTCCTGCCGCACAACATGCACCCGGCGCGGATCTTCATGGGCGACTCCGGTTCCATGCTGATCGGGCTCGTGCTGGCGGCGGGCGCGATCTCGGTGACCGGGCAGGTCGACCCGGACGTGATGAACCTGTTCGCCGGGTCCGAGCGCAACACCGTGCACCAGATGGTGCCGGTGTACATCCCGCTCCTGCTCCCGCTGAGCATCATCGCGATCCCGGCCGCCGACCTGATCCTGGCGATCGTGCGCCGCACCTGGCGCGGCCAGTCGCCGTTCGCCGCGGACCGCGGGCATCTGCACCACCGGCTGCTGGAGATCGGCCACTCGCACAGCCGGGCCGTGCTGATCATGTACTTCTGGTCGGCGCTGATCGCGTTCGGCGCGCTGGGCTACTCGGTCAACTCGGCTTCGATGTGGATCGTGTTGGGCGTGGTCGCCCTCAGCGCGATCGGCCTGGTGCTGCTTCTGCTGCCGCGGTTCACGCCGCGCGCCCCGGCCTGGGCGGAGCGGTTCGTGCCGCCGCGCTACCGGCGCCGCCGTCGCCGCGTCATCGCCGAGCCCGCCGCCCGGCGCGCGCACCCGGCCGACGAGGACGAGACGGAGCGCACCCCCGTCGCGGCCGGCACCCCGGGCGTCTCCGGAGTCAACGGCGCCACCGCGATCGGCCCCCGTTCGCGCCTGCACGACCGGCGGAAGGCCGGTACCTCGCGCTGACCCGCGGCGCTGACGCCAAGGTAAGAATCTGACTAGAGCATTGCCAAGTCGTGGGGGAGTATTTCGGCGCAATACCAGACAAATGGGCGCCGAAACCGCACAGACGCGCACGGTCACTCTCATGTGTGACAGCAAGCACATCCGACAGGTAAAGACTGCATCAAATAGTTTGTGATACGGTTCACGAGAACCCCGGAGAGAGCCGAAGGACCCTAGTGCGAGGGTCCGTCGACGCGAGGTCCACACCCCCTCGGCCGGGACTACGCTCGTCCATGACGACACCCCTTGCCCCCTGTGAAAAGCGGAGTTGCCGCCATGCCGTCCAACGACGTCCGGATCCTGGCCCAGGCTGCCGTGCCCACTGCCGCCGTCGGCGCTGTCGCCGCCGTCGTGAGCGGTGTGGTCGCCGGCGGCAAGGGCGCGATCGGGGCCGTCGTCGCGACGCTGGTGGCGATGCTGTTCATGGGCATCGGTCTCTACGTCCTGCAGCGCACCGCCAAATCGCTTCCGCACCTCTTCCAGGCGATGGGCCTGATGCTCTACGCGGCGCAGATCCTGCTGCTGTTCGTCTTCGTCGCGGCCTTCAAGCACACGACGTTGTTCAACCCCAAGGCCTTCGCGCTGACGCTCGTCGCGGTCACGCTCGCGTGGATCGCCGCGCAGACGCGTGCCCACATGAAGGCCAAGATCCTCTACGTCGAGCCCGACAAGTCTGAGAAGACGGGTCACTCGTCGTGAGGGGTAGGGCCGGGATAAAGACGCATGAGAGATCCTGCTATCGTCCGGTGCCAACTGCGGCATCGCGGGCGCGGGCATCTGAGCTGACGCCTGCTCGATCGCGAGGCGAGATGCCCCCACGCCGCCCCCACATCCGTAACACCAGTCCCGTGCCGAACCGCGGCCTCACGCCGCGCCGACACCACGAGGTTGCCGTACCTATGCGCCACGCTGAAGGAGCCCGCGGTGAGTGCTGACCCGACGCAGACGCTCGCTTTCGACTCGAGCTGCCACCTGTTCAACGGGTGCGGTTTCGACACCGTCGCTCCGGGCCTGCACTCGTTCCTCTTCAAGCCGATCTGGGGCGACACCGACGGCATCTACTTCAACAAGCCGATGCTGCTGGCCCTGCTGGGCTCCATCATCGTGGTGGGCTTCTTCTGGGCCGCGTTCGCCAAGCCCAAGGTCGTCCCGGGCAAGATGCAGATGGTCGCGGAGGCCGGTTACGACTTCATCCGCCGCGGTGTCGTCTACGAGACCATCGGCAAGAAGGAAGGCGAGAAGTACGTCCCGCTCGTCGTCTCGCTCTTCTTCTTCATCTGGATGATGAACCTCTGGTCGATCATCCCGGTCGCCCAGTTCCCGGTCACCTCGATCATCGCGTACCCGATGGTCCTGGCCGCGATCGTCTACCTCGTCTGGGTCCCGCTCACCTTCAAGCGGCACGGTTTCGTCGGCGCCTGGAAGAACATCACCGGCTACGACAAGTCGCTCGGCGCCGTGCTCCCGCTGGCCATGACCATCGAGCTCTTCTCGAACCTGCTGGTCCGCCCGTTCACGCACGCCGTCCGGCTCTTCGCGAACATGTTCGCCGGCCACACGCTGCTCGTGCTCTTCACGGTCGCCAGCTGGTACATGCTGAACGGCATCGGCATCGCCTACTCCGGTGTCTCGTTCATCATGACGATCGTGATGACCGCCTTCGAGCTGTTCATCCAGGCCGTCCAGGCGTACGTCTTCGTCCTGCTGACCTGCTCCTACATTCAGGGCGCGCTCGCCGAGCACCACTGAGCCACCCCGCCCCGCACCCCTTGGTCGTCCGGTGGCCAACCCCCACCGGTCCGTAAAGAAAAGGAAGAACTGGCATGTCCCAGACCCTTGCCGCTGTCACTGGCTCGCTCAGCTCCGTCGGTTACGGCCTGGCCGCCATCGGCCCCGGCGTCGGCGTCGGCATCATCTTCGGCAACGGCACCCAGGCCCTCGCCCGCCAGCCCGAGGCGGCCGGTCTGATCCGCGCCAACCAGATCCTGGGCTTCGCGTTCTGTGAGGCGCTGGCCCTGATCGGCCTCGTCATGCCGTTCGTCTACTAAGACGGACGACAGCGACAGCCCCATTCGACGAAAGGCACTGATGTGAACCTCATGGTTCTGGCGGCCGAGAAGGAGAACCCTCTCGTTCCGCCGTGGCCCGAGCTCGTCATCGGCCTGATCGCCTTCGTCATCGTCTTCGGCTTCCTCGCCAAGAAGCTCCTTCCGAACATCAACAAGGTTCTGGAAGAGCGTCGCGAGGCCATCGAGGGCGGTATCGAGAAGGCCGAGGCCGCGCAGACCGAGGCCCAGAGCGTCCTCGAGCAGTACAAGGCCCAGCTCGCCGAGGCCCGGCACGAGGCCGCGCGCCTGCGCCAGGAGGCGCAGGAGCAGGGTGCCACGCTCATCGCCGAGATGCGTGCCGAGGGCCAGCGGCAGCGTGAGGAGATCATCGCCGCCGGCCACGCGCAGATCGAGGCCGACCGCAAGGCCGCCGCGTCCGCGCTCCGGCAGGACGTCGGCAAGCTCGCCACGGAGCTGGCCGGCAAGCTCGTCGGCGAGTCCCTGCAGGACCACGCCCGGCAGAGCCGCGTGATCGACCGTTTCCTCGACGAGCTTGAGGAGAAGGCCGAGGCGACTCGATGACCGCGCACGGAGCGAGCCGCGAGGCCCTGGCCGCCGCACGCGAGCGTCTGGACGCACTGACGGACAACACGGCTGTGGACGCGGCGAAGCTCGCCGACGAGCTGGCCGCCGTCACCGCGCTGCTGCACCGCGAGGTGTCGCTGCGTCGGGTCCTCACCGACCCGGCGCAGGCCGGTGAAGCCAAGGCCGAGCTGGTCCAGCGCCTGCTCGGCGCCCAGGTCAGCGGCGAGACCGCCGACCTGGTGGCCGGCCTGGTCCGCTCCCGCTGGTCGCAGTCCCGGGACCTGGTGGACGTCCTCGAGGAGTTGGCGGACGTCGCCGACCTCACGGCCGCCCAGCGGGCGGGCACGCTCGACGACGTGGAGGACGAGCTGTTCCGGTTCGGCCGGATCGTCTCCTCCAGCACCGAGCTGCGCGCCGCGCTGACCAACCGCAAGGCCGGCGCCCCGGCCAAGGGCGAGCTGCTGCGCAGCCTGCTCGGCGGCCGCGCCAAGGCCACCACCGAGCGTCTGGTCACGCGCCTTGTGACCGCGCCGCGGGGACGTAGCCTGGAAGCGGGACTCGAGTCCCTGTCCAAGCTCGCCGCCGACCGCCGGGACCGCACGGTCGCCGTCGTCACCTCGGCGGTGCCGCTGAGCGACGGCCAGAAGCAGCGCCTCGGCGCCGCGCTGACCAAGCTCTACGGCCGTCGTATGCACCTCAACCTCGACGTGGACCCCGAGGTCCTCGGCGGGATCCGGGTGCAGGTCGGTGACGAGGTCATCAACGGCTCCCTCGCGGACCGGCTGGAAGACGCCGCCCGTCGCATGGCGAGCTGAGCGGCGCTCGGCAAACCGAACAAGCAGTACGTAATTACGGCCCTGGTTGGGCCGTGCAGAGGATTCACCTCCTGTTGGGGGGAGTCCCCATCCCCCCAAAGTGAAACTTCGGGCCCAACAAGGAGAGCAGGGAACCCAGATGGCGGAGCTCACGATCCGGCCGGAGGAGATCCGGGACGCGCTGGAGACCTTCGTCCAGTCGTACAAGCCGGACGCGGCCTCGCGCGAGGAAGTCGGTACGGTCACCGTCGCCGGCGACGGCATCGCCAAGATCGAGGGTCTGCCCTCGGCCATGGCGAACGAACTGCTGAAGTTCGAGGACGGATCCCTCGGTCTCGCGCTGAACCTGGAAGAGCGCGAGATCGGTGCGGTCGTCCTCGGCGAGTTCAGCGGCATCGAGGAGGGTCAGCCGGTCACCCGTACCGGTGAGATCCTCTCCGTGGCGGTCGGCGAGGGCTACCTCGGCCGAGTCGTCGACCCGCTCGGCAACCCGATCGACGGCCTCGGCGAGATCGAGACCGACGGCCGCCGCGCCCTCGAGCTGCAGGCCCCCACGGTCATGCAGCGCAAGTCGGTGCACGAGCCGATGGAGACGGGCTACAAGGCCGTCGACGCCATGACCCCGATCGGCCGTGGCCAGCGTCAGCTGATCATCGGTGACCGTCAGACCGGCAAGACCGCGCTGGCCGTCGACACGATCATCAACCAGCGCGACAACTGGCGCTCCGGCGACCCGAAGAAGCAGGTCCGCTGCATCTACGTCGCCATCGGCCAGAAGGGCTCCACCATCGCGTCGGTCCGCCGCGCGCTGGAGGAGAACGGCGCGCTGGAGTACACGACCATCGTCGCCGCCCCGGCGTCCGACCCGGCCGGCTTCAAGTACCTGGCGCCCTACACCGGTTCCGCCATCGGCCAGCACTGGATGTACCAGGGCAAGCACGTCCTGATCATCTTCGACGACCTGTCGAAGCAGGCCGACGCCTACCGTGCCGTGTCCCTGCTGCTGCGCCGCCCGCCGGGCCGCGAGGCCTACCCGGGTGACGTCTTCTACCTGCACTCCCGTCTGCTGGAGCGCTGCGCGAAGCTCTCCGACGAGATGGGCGCGGGCTCGATGACCGGTCTGCCGATCGTCGAGACGAAGGCCAACGACGTCTCGGCGTTCATCCCGACCAACGTCATCTCCATCACCGACGGCCAGTGCTTCCTGGAGTCCGACCTGTTCAACGCCGGTCAGCGTCCGGCCCTGAACGTCGGTATCTCGGTCTCCCGAGTCGGTGGCTCCGCGCAGCACAAGGCCATGAAGCAGGTCTCCGGCCGTCTGCGCGTGGACCTCGCCCAGTTCCGTGAGCTGGAGGCGTTCGCCGCCTTCGGTTCCGACCTGGACGCCGCCTCCAAGTCCCAGCTGGAGCGCGGTCAGCGCATGGTCGAGCTGCTGAAGCAGGACCAGTACCAGCCGATGTCCACCGAGGACCAGGTCGTCTCCGTGTGGGCCGGCACCACCGGCAAGATGGACGAGGTTCCGGTCGCCGACATCCGCCGCTTCGAGAAGGAGCTGCTGGAGTACCTGCACCGCAAGGAGCAGGGCCTCATGACCTCCATCCGGGAGGGCGGCAAGATGTCCGACGACACCCTGACGGCCGTCGCCGACGCGATCGCGGAGTTCAAGAAGCAGTTCGAGACCTCGGACGGCAAGCTGCTCGGCGAGGACGCCCCGTCCGCCGCCAAGTGACGTAAGGAAGGGACCTGACTCATGGGAGCCCAGCTCCGGGTCTACAAGCGTCGCATCCGATCCGTCACCGCGACCAAGAAGATCACGAAGGCGATGGAGATGATCGCCGCCTCGCGCGTCGTCAAGGCGCAGCGCAAGGTGGCGGCCTCCACTCCCTACGCGACCGAGCTGACGCGGGCCGTCACGGCCGTCGGTACGGGTTCGAACACCAAGCACCCGCTCACCACGGAGGCGGACAACCCGAGCCGTGCCGCGGTCCTGCTCCTCACGAGCGACCGCGGTCTGGCCGGCGCCTTCAACTCCAACGCCATCAAGGCCGCGGAGCAGCTGACCGAGCGCCTGGAGCGCGAGGGCAAGCAGGTCGACACGTACATCGTCGGCCGGCGCGGTGTCGCCCACTACAACTTCCGTGAGCGCACGATCGCGGAGTCGTGGACGGGCTTCACCGACGAGCCGTCGTACGCGGACGCCAAGAAGGTCGCGGCGCCCCTGATCGAGGCGATCGAGAAGGACACGGCCGAGGGTGGTGTGGACGAGCTCCACATCGTCTTCACCGAGTTCGTCTCGATGATGACGCAGACGGCGCTCGACGCCCGGCTGCTTCCGCTGCGTCTCGAAGAGGTCGCCGAGGAGGTCAAGCCGCAGGGCGAGATCCTCCCGCTGTACGACTTCGAGCCGTCGGCGGAGGACGTCCTCGACGCCCTGCTTCCGCGCTACGTGGAAAGCCGTATCTACAACGCGCTGCTCCAGTCGGCCGCTTCGAAGCACGCCGCCACGCGGCGCGCGATGAAGTCGGCCACCGACAACGCGGGCGAGCTGATCAACACGCTCTCCCGTCTTGCCAACGCGGCCCGCCAGGCCGAAATCACCCAGGAAATCAGCGAGATCGTCGGTGGCGCGAGCGCCCTCGCCGACGCGACCGCGGGGAGTGACCGATAAATGACCACCACTGTTGAGACCGCGACGGCTACGGGCCGCGTCGCCCGGGTCATCGGCCCGGTCGTCGACGTGGAGTTCCCCGTCGACGCGATGCCGGAGATCTACAACGCCCTGCACGTCGAGGTCGCCGACCCGGCGAACGAGGGCGCGAAGAAGATCCTGACCCTGGAGGTCGCCCAGCACCTGGGTGACGGCCTGGTCCGCACCATCTCCATGCAGCCCACCGACGGCCTGGTCCGCCAGGCCCCGGTGACGGACACCGGCTCCGCCATCTCCGTCCCGGTCGGCGACTTCACCAAGGGCAAGGTGTTCAACACCCTCGGTGAGGTGCTGAACGTCGACGAGACTTACGACGGCGAGCGCTGGCCGATCCACCGCAAGGCGCCGAACTTCGACGAACTCGAGTCGAAGACCGAGATGTTCGAGACCGGCGTCAAGGTCATCGACCTGCTGACCCCGTACGTCAAGGGCGGCAAGATCGGCCTGTTCGGCGGCGCCGGCGTCGGCAAGACGGTGCTCATCCAGGAGATGATCTACCGTGTCGCCAACAACCACGACGGTGTCTCCGTGTTCGCCGGTGTCGGTGAGCGCACCCGTGAGGGCAACGACCTGATCGAGGAGATGTCCGACTCGGGCGTCATCGACAAGACCGCTCTGGTCTTCGGTCAGATGGACGAGCCGCCGGGCACCCGTCTGCGCGTCGCGCTGGCCGGCCTGACCATGGCCGAGTACTTCCGTGACGTCCAGAAGCAGGACGTGCTGTTCTTCATCGACAACATCTTCCGCTTCACGCAGGCCGGTTCCGAGGTCTCCACGCTGCTCGGCCGTATGCCGTCCGCGGTGGGTTACCAGCCGAACCTGGCCGACGAGATGGGCCTCCTCCAGGAGCGCATCACGTCGACCCGCGGTCACTCGATCACCTCGATGCAGGCGATCTACGTCCCCGCCGACGACCTGACCGACCCGGCCCCGGCGACCACCTTCGCCCACCTCGACGCGACGACGGTTCTGTCCCGTCCGATCTCCGAGAAGGGCATCTACCCGGCCGTGGACCCGCTGGACTCCACGTCCCGGATCCTGGACCCGCGCTACATCTCTGCGGACCACTACAACGCGGCCATGCGCGTGAAGAACATCCTGCAGAAGTACAAGGACCTCCAGGACATCATCGCGATCCTCGGTATCGACGAGCTCGGCGAGGAGGACAAGCTCGTCGTCCACCGTGCCCGTCGTGTGGAGCGCTTCCTGTCCCAGAACACCCACGTCGCCAAGCAGTTCACCGGCGTGGACGGCTCGGACGTGCCGCTCGACGAGTCGATCGCCGCGTTCAACGCGATCTGCGACGGTGAGTACGACCACTTCCCCGAGCAGGCGTTCTTCATGTGCGGTGGCCTCGAGGACCTCAAGGCCAACGCCAAGGAGCTGGGCGTCTCCTGAACTCCCTGAGTTCGGTGTGAGGGGGCGGGCGCGTCCCGCCCCCTCACGCACGCCCCGTAGAATTGACCCCAACACCCGGCAGAACCGCCGGGTGGTGACCCGAGGAGCCACCCTTGGCTGCTGAGCTGCATGTCGAGCTGGTCGCCGCCGACCGTCAGGTCTGGTCCGGCGAGGCCACCCTGGTCGTCGCGCGCACCACGTCCGGCGACATCGGCGTCATGCCCGGTCACCAGCCGCTGCTCGGTGTGCTGGAGTCGGGCCCGGTGACCATCCGGACGAGCGAGGGAGGGACGGTCGTCGCCGCGGTGCACGGCGGTTTCATCTCGTTCGCCGACAACAAGCTGTCGCTGCTCGCGGAGATCGCCGAGCTGTCCGACGAGATCGACGTCCAGCGCGTGGAGCGAGAGCTCGAGCGCGCGAAGGCGGAGGGCGATGCCACGGCCCAGCGCCGCGCCGACGTACGACTGCGTGCGGCGACGGCCCGCTGAGACGCGAGCACGCCTTACGATGACCTACTCAGCCGCGGTCGGCACCGGAGTGATCCGGAGCCGACCGCGGCTGAGGCAGATCTGGATGTTTTTTCCGTTCCGTTACCTTGGAGTCGAGGAGGTCGGTAGTCGATGGTCCTCGCTCTGACTGTGTGCGGAGTCGTCGTTGCCCTCGTGGTACTGGGTCTGTTCGTCTTCGGTCTGCGGCGCAGGCTGATCCAGCGCTCCGGGGGCACCTTCGACTGCAGCCTGCGCTGGGACGTGGCGGAGAATCCCGACACGAGCGGAAAAGGCTGGTCGTACGGGGTGGCCCGGTACAGCGGCGACCGCGTCGCCTGGTTCCGGGTCTTCTCCTACGCCCCGCGTCCGCGCCGGGTCCTGGAGCGCGGCTCCATCGAGGTGGCGGGACGCCGGCTGCCGGAGGGTGAGGAGGAGCTGGCGCTGCTGTCCGACGCCATGATCCTCGTCTGTCTCCATCAGGGCACGCGCCTCGAACTCGCGATGAGCGAAGACGCGCTGACCGGTTTCCTCGCGTGGCTGGAGGCAGCCCCGCCCGGACAGCGAGTGAATGTGGCGTAGCCACATTCACCCTCCCCCGGACGAAGCTGAGGGAGGGTGAACGGGCGTCATCGCGGTTGCGGTTACAGGTTGCTGCTGATCGCGTTCACCAGCTCGCCGTTCGCGGTGTCACCGCTGAACTCCCAGAAGAACGCGCCGCCGAGTCCCTGGTTCTTGGCCCAGCTCATCTTGGAGCCGATGGTGGCGGGGGTGTCGTAGGACCACCAGTTGCTGCCGCAGTGGGCGTACGCGGTGCCGGCGATCGTGCCGGTGGCCGGGCAGGACGTCTTGAGGACCTTGTAGTCCTCGATGCCCTGCTCGTAGGTGCCGGCCGCAGGTCCCGTGGCGGTGCCGCCCGGGGCGTCCTGGGTGACGCCGGTCCAGCCGCGGCCGTAGAAGCCGATGCCGATGAGCAGCTTGTTCGCGGGCACCCCGATCGCCTTGAACTTGGCCATCGCGTCGGCGGTGGTGAAGCCCGCCTTCGGGATGCCGCTGTACGAGGTGAGCGGGGAGTGCGGGGCGGTCGGGCCCTTGGCGTCCCAGGCGCCGAAGAAGTCGTACGTCATCACGTTGTACCAGTCGACGTACTGGGAGGCGCCCGCGTAGTCGGCGGCCTCGATCTTGCCGCCGGCCGAGCCGTCCGCGGTGACCGCGGCGGTGACCAGGTTGTTCGCGCCGAACTTGGCGCGCAGCGCGGACATCACGTTCTTGAAGGCCGCGGCGCCCGAGGTGTCACAGGACAGGCCGCAGGCGTTCGGGTACTCCCAGTCGATGTCGATGCCGTCGAAGACGTCGGCCCAGCGCGGGTCCTCGACCAGGTTGTAGCAGGACTGGGCGAACGCGGCCGGGTTCTGCGCCGCCTGGCCGAAGCCGCCGGACCAGGTCCAGCCGCCGAAGGACCAGAGCACCTTGATGTTCGGGTACTTCGCCTTCAGCTCGCGGAGCTGGTTGAAGTTGCCCCGCAGCGGCTGGTCCCAGGTGTCGGCGACGCCGCTGACGGACTGGTCGGCGGTGAAGGCCTTGTCGTAGTCGGCGTAGGAGTCGCCGATGGCGCACTGGCCGTTGGTGACGTTGCCGAAGGCGTAGTTGATGTGGGTGATCTTGGCGGCGGAGCCGGAGGTCACCAGGTTCTTGACGTTGTAGTTGCGGCCGTAGATGCCCCACTCGGTGAAGTAGCCGAGCTTGACCTTGCCGCCGCCGGTGGGCGGGGGAGTGGTGGTGCCGCCGGTGGTGTGCACCTTGACCGCGCCGCTGACCGGGCCGGTCTGGTCGGCGGTGTCGCGGGCCTGCACGGTGTAGGAGTAGTCGGTGCCGGCGCTCAGCCCGGTGTCGGTGTACGACGTGGTCGTCACCGTCGCGACCTTGGCGCCGTCGCGCAGCACGTCGTAGTTCTTGACGCCCTTGTCGTCGGTGGCCGCGCCCCAGCCGATCTTCGCCGAGGTGTCGGTCACGGAGGAGGCGGTCGGGGTGCCCGGCGCGGAGGGCGCCGCGTCACCCGGGACGGTGGTGCCGTCGCAACTGTCGCCGTTGAGCTTGCAGTTGGACGGGGAGCCCGGGCCGGCGCCGTTGAAGCCGAAGGAGACGGCGGCGCCGGGGGCGATGGTGCCGTTGTAGGACTTGTTCTTCGCGGTCCAGTGGGTGCCGGAGGAGGTGACGTCGGCGTCCCAGGCGGAGGTGACGGACGTGCCGGTGGGGAAGTCCCACTCGATGGTCCAGGAGCTGATGCTGCTGGTGCCGGTGTTCTTGACGGTCCACTGGCCGCCGAAGCCGGTGCCCCAGTCGCTGGTCTTGGTGAAGGTCGCCGTCGCGTTGCCCGCTGCCTGGGCGGGACCCGCGAGGCCGACGAGGCCGGCCAGGGGGAGCAGCAGGGTCGCGAACCCTGCCGCGGCCCGGTGTCTGAAGCGCATGGAGCGCCTCCTCTGTATGTGGGGATGTCAGGGGCATGACTGAGCCTTCATGCCACGGTGCCGCGAGAATAGAAAGGTCTGGACCACGGGTCAATAGGTCTGGACCAGTTGGCGGAAGGTGCTCTAGATCCCCAACTCCTGCGCGAGCACCGCCGCTTGCACCCGGCTGCGCAGCTCCAGCTTGCCCAGCAGTCGGCTGACGTGCGTCTTCACCGTCGCCTCGGCCATCTCCAGCCGCTCGGCGATCCCCGCGTTCGACAGCCCCTGCCCGAGACAGGACAGCACCTCGCGCTCGCGCCGGGTGAGGACGTCGAGAACGGCCGGATCGGTCCTTGCCTCCCGCGTCGGCCTGGCCGCGAACTCGGCGATCAGCCGCCGGGTGACCGCGGGCGCGACGATCCCTTCCCCGCGGGCCACCGTGCGCACCGCCTCGATGAGGTCGCTCGCCTCGGCGCTCTTCAGCAGGAACCCGGCCGCGCCCGCGCGCAGCGCGCCGAAGACGTACGCGTCGAGGTCGAAGGTGGTCAGCACGAGGACGTCCGCGAGCCCCTCCGCCACCACCTGCCGGGTCGCCGACACCCCGTCCAGACGCGGCATCTGGACGTCCATCAGCACCACGTCCGGCCGCAGCTCCCGGGCCAGCGCCACCGCCCGTTCCCCGTCCTCCGCCTCCCCTGCGACCTCGATTCCGGGCGCGCTGCGCAGGATGAGCACCAGCCCGGCGCGCACGGCGGACTGGTCCTCGGCGACGAGGACACGGATCACCGCGGGCCTCCCTCCGACAGGGGCAGAGTCGCGTGTACGACCCAGACGGCGCCCTCGGGCCCGGCCGTAAACGCCCCGCCGAGCAGGGAGGTCCGCTCCCGCATGCCGACGAGCCCGGCGCCGGCGCCGGGGGCGCGGGGACCGGAGTGACCGTCGTAGGGGCTGGTCACGGTGACGTCGAGGCGGTGGTCCCGGCGGGCCAGCGACACGGTGACCCGGCCGGCGGAGGCGTGCTTGAGGGCGTTGGTCAGGGACTCCTGGACGATGCGGTAGGCGGCGAGGCCGACCGGTGCGGGCAGCGGGCCGTGCCCGGCGTCCAGGCGGACGTCGAGTCCGCCCGCGCGGGCCGCCTCGACGAGCGCGCCGAGTCTGTCCAGGGTGGGCGCGGCGGCCGGTTCGTGATCGCCGCTGCCGTCGCGCAGGATGCCGATCAGCCGCCGCATCTCGGCCAGCCCGTCGACGCTGTTCTCCCGGATGACGGCCAGCGCCTCCCGGGTGGTCGCCGGGTCGTCGATGGACAGGGCGGCGGTGGAGTGGATGGCGATGGCCGACAGGTGATTGGCGACGAGGTCGTGCAGCTCCCGCGCGACGCGCGCCCGCTCCGCCGTGACGGCCTGCGTCCGGTCCAGCTCGGCCAGCAGCGCGGTCTGCTCGGCCCGCAGCCGGGCGGCTTCGGCGGCGTCGCGGTGGTTGCGCACCAGCGCCCCGGTGGCGGCCGGGGCGAAGGACACCACGGCCGCGCCGAGGCCGACGAACAGCGCCTGCGGGCTGCGCCACCAGATCAGGAAGCCGAGCGTGACGCCGACGCTGGCCAGCCCGGTGACGACCGGGACCCGCCGGGCGGCGGCCGGTGAGCCGTACAGCACGGCGGCGTAGGCGAGATCGGTGTACATCAGGATGGTGGCCGCGTTGCCCGTGGTGAACATGTCGAAGACGAGCGCCAGGGAGCCCACCGCCAGGGCGAACTGCGGCCGGGTGCGGCGCAGCAGCTCCAGGGCCGCCATCACCGCCAGCGAGATCAGCCCCCACGTGGACGACAGCACCCCGCTGCCCGAGGTGTACAGGCCGAGCGCCCACATCACGACCCCGCCGAGCAGCCCGGCGACGGCGACGTACACGTCGAACCGGTGCGGTCGGGGGAGTGTCACGGCCATGCCCTTATCCAACACGGCCCGTGACCCCCACGCGTGCACCCCGGGAAGGGTCCCGGACTGCATCTTTCGATGTACCGCGAGTTCGTCTCCGGCGACGACGAAAACGGCGCCGGGCGGCGGAAGCCTGGAGGGACGAACGAAGGGAGCGAACCGTGATCGTCGGGTTGATCATCGCCTGCGAGGTGGCCTTCTGGGTGCTGCTCGCGGCCGGGCTGGCCTTCCGCTACGGCCTGAGGATGCCGCGCACGGGCCTGGCGCTGCTGCTGTGCGAGCCGCTGCTGGAGGTCGTGCTGTTCGCCGTCACCGCGATCGACCTCAAGAACGGCGCCCAGCCGGACTGGCGGCACGGGCTGGCGGCGGTGTACATCGGCTTCACGGTGGGACTCGGGCACGCGACGATCAAGTGGGCCGACGCCCGGGTGGCCCACCGTTTCGCGGGCGGCCCGCCGCCGGTGCGGCCGCCGAAGTACGGCGCGGCCCGCGCCGTCCACGAGTGGAAGGTCGCGGGCCGCTGGGTCCTGGCGTCCATGGTCGCCCTGGCCCTGCTCCAGGCGGCCGTCTGGTACGTCGGCGACGACGGCGACACGGGTTCACTGCGCGCCTGGCAGATGCGGATGGTGTGACTGATCGGCATCAACGTGGTGATCGCGGCGAGCTACACGCTGTTCCCGAAGCGGGCGCCGGCCCGATCCGACTGACGAGGCCCGCGTCCGCATACGGTGGCGCCATGGACGACCCGGCGGACTTCGATGCGCTCGAGGGGGCGGCCGACGAGCTGCTCGCGCGCGAGGCGCTAGCGCACCCTGGAGGCGGAGCGCGACGTATCACGTGCATCCCTGGAGGATGTGCTGGCAGATATCCTCGGACGGCCTTCGGACGTGCCTGGCGGAGCCTAGCGCTCGCCCCCCGGGACCCACAGCACGTCGCCGGTCTCCTTGTTCGCCGTGCGGGCGAGGATGAAGAGGAGGTCGGAGAGGCGGTTGAGGTACGTCGCCGTCAGGGGGTTCATGACGTCTCCGTGGGCCTCCAGGGCCGCCCATGTCGAGCGCTCCGCGCGGCGTACGACCGTGCACGCCTGGTGGAGCAGGGCCGCGCCCGCGGTGCCGCCCGGGAGGATGAAGGAGCGCAGCTTCTCGAGCTGCTCGTTGAAGCGGTCGCAGTCCGCCTCCAGGCGGTCGATGTAGAACTGCTCGACCCTGAGCGGCGGGAACTCCGGGTTCTCCACCACCGGCGTCGACAGGTCCGCGCCCACGTCGAACAGGTCGTTCTGCACGCGGGTGAGGACCTTGACGACCTCCTGACCGAGGTTGCCCAGCGCGATCGCCGTGCCGATCACCGCGTTGGCCTCGTTGGCGTCGGCGTACGCGGCGATGCGCAGGTCGGTCTTGTGGACCCGGCTCATGTCGCCGAGGGCGGTGGTGCCCTGGTCGCCGGTCCTGGTGTAGATGCGCGTCAGATTGACCATGCGGCCAGCGTAGTTACGCGCCGGCCTTCCGGAACACTCGTGTGCCCACTGTCACGGCGAGCGCCGCGAATCCGACGGCCACCAGGACGCCGTACAGCATGTGCGCGGTGGCGTACTGGCCGACGTAGGCGTCGCGCATGGCGTCCACCAGGTAGCGGAACGGTACGAAGTGGGACAGGATGTCCAGCCAGTCCGGGGCCAGGGTCATCGGCAGCATCAGGCCGGACAGCAGCATCGACGGCATGGAGACGGCGTTGATCAGCGGCCCGAACTCCTGCGGGGTGCGCACCTTCATCGCCACCGCGTACGACAGCGACGCCAGCGACACGGTGAGCAGCGCGACGAAGGCGAAGCCGATGAGGACGCCGGGCAGGGGAGCCCGCAGCCCCATCGGCAGCGCCGCGAGCACCAGCAGCACCGCCTGGAAGACGAACACGGTGGCGTCCCGCAGGACCCGGCCCAGCAGCAGCGCGAGCCGGCTGACGGGCGTGACCCGCATCCGCTCCACGATGCCCTGCCCGTTCTCCAGGATGATCATGAAGCCCGCGAACAGCGCCCCGAAGAGACCGAGTTGGAGCAGCAGGCCCGGCACCAGAACCTGCCACGAGCTGCCCTTGCCGCCCAGCGGCAGATCGGTGAGCAGCGGCCCGAAGAGCAGCAGGTACAGCAGCGGCATCAGTGCGCCGAAGAGCATCGCGAAGCGGGAGCGCAGGGTCTGGCGCAGATAGCGGCCGTAGATGAGTGCGGTGTCGTGGAACAGCATCTGTCCGGGTGTCCTATACGGCTACGGGGGCGGCGTCGGCCGGGGCGGGCCCGCGGCCGGTGATGGCGAGGAACGTGTCCTGGAGCGTGGCGTCGATCGAACCGCCGTAGCGGAGCTTGAGCGCGCTCGGCGTGCCCTCGGCGACGACCGTGCCCTTGTCGACGATGACCAGGCGGTCGGACAGGGCGTCGGCCTCGTCCAGGTAGTGCGTGGTGAGGAAGACGGTCGTGCCGTGCTCGTCGCGCAGCCGTCGCACCAGGTCCCACAGGTCGGCGCGGCTGGCGGGGTCGAGCCCGGTGGTCGGCTCGTCGAGGAAGAGCGCGCGCGGGCGGTGGGTGAGCGCCATCGCGATGTCGAGGCGGCGCCGCTGACCGCCGGAGAGCGCGCCGCACCTGCGGTCGAGCAGCTCGGTGAGGCCGAGGTCGCGGGCGAGTTCGCCGGCGCGCGAGAGGGCTTCACTCTTGCTCAGCCGGTACAGCCGCCCCTGTGTGACGAGCTCCTCCCGCACCCCGATCTGCGGGTCGACGCCGCCGGACTGGGCGACGTAACCGCAGGCCCGGCGCACGCCGACCGGGTCGGTCGCCAGGTCGTGCCCGGCGACGGTGGCGCTGCCGCCGGTCGGCTTCAGCAGGGTGGTCAGCATGCGCAGGGTGGTGGTCTTCCCGGCGCCGTTGGGCCCGAGGAAGCCCAGGATCTCGCCGTCGCGGACGGTCAGGTCGATGCCGCGTACGGCCTCGACGGGGCCGTGTTTGGTCGTGAAGGTGCGCGCGAGTCCGCTCGCGCTGATGACTGCTGGCATGCGACCAGAAAAACAGAGTCCCTGAAATTTTGCAACGACTCCAAATTTCCAGTGCGGCCAGCAAAGCTAGGATGGGGGCATGGCAGAAGGGCTCAGGGAGCGGAAGAAGCGGCAGACCCGGCAGTACATCTCGGATGTCGCCACGGGTCTGTTCCTGGAGCGCGGCTTCGAGGCGGTGACGGTCGCGGAGATCGCCGACGCGGCGAACGTCTCCGTCAACACCGTCTACAACTACTTCCCCGCCAAGGAGGACCTCTTCCTGGACCGCTCGGCCGGCGTCGTCGACCGGCTGGCCCGCTGGGTCCGGGGCCGGGACGTGGGGGAGTCCGCCGCGCGCGCCGTCCTGCGGGAACTGCGCGAGGAGGTCGAGGCCGTCTCACCGCGCGTCGGCCTGATGGAGGGCTACAGCCGCTTCATGCGCGTCATCCAGGAGGCGCCTACGCTGCGCTCCCGGTTGTGGGCTCTTCAGCAGGACAGCCACGACAACCTGCGGACGGCCCTGTGCGAGGAGACCGGCGCCGCCGAGGACGACCCGCTGCCGGACCTGATGGCCGGCCAGATCTGCTGGATCTACGCGACGGTGTTCGCGTCCATCGGCCGCGCGATGCTGAAGGAGCGGAAGCCGGCGGAGGTGTCCCGGGAAACGCTTCAGCTCCTCGACGAGGTCGAGGAGCTGCTGAGTGAGCGGGTGCTGAGGTATGCGGTGCGCGAGGGTTAGCGCAGCCCGTCGACGAACGCCTGCCAGGCGGCTCCGCCGATGAGCAGGACGGGACCGGCGGGGTTCTTGCTGTCCCGGACGGGGACGGTGCCGGGGTGGTTGTCGGCGACCTCGAGGCACTCGCCGCCGGTGTTTCCGCTGTAGCTGGACTTACGCCACTGCGCGTTCCTCAGGCTGGGAGCGGTCTCCATAGCGTTCCTCCATCACGCGGGCGATCAGTGCCGCCGAATCCTCCACGGAGAGGGCCGCGGCCTGCAAGCGAGCGTAACGGAGCGTTCCGTCCTTGACGATCTCTGGGCTGGCGGTCATGTGGCCGGAGATCAGGTCCTCCGTGTAGACGATGTCCGGGTCGTCGGTGAAGCGCATGACCGTGAACGACCCCGCCAGGCTGGCGTGTGCGCCTGCCGAGTTCGGCAGCACCTGGATGTGCACCCAACGGTGATCTGTGAGCTCCAACAGTCGGGCGAGTTGCCGCCGCATGACCTCCCGGCCGCCCATCGGGCGGAGCAGTACGGCCTCGTCCAGCACCACCCAGGCGAGCGGCGGCTGCTCCCGCTCCAGAATCCGCTGGCGCTCCATACGGGCCGCCACCAAGCCGTCCACGTCCTCGGGCATGCCGGTGGCGAGCACGGCCCGCGCGTACTCCTCCGTCTGGAGCAGGCCATACACCAACTGCGCCTGGTAAGCGCAGATATAGGTCGCCTTCGCCTCCATGGCCGCGAACGGCTGGAACCACGTGGGCAGTTGACTCCGCAGCACCAGCCCGATCAGCCGCGAGAACAACCCGTCCGTGCCCAGCGCAGCGTCCACCCGCTCGGAGAAGTCCCGCGTGGGGACCTTTCTCGTCGTCTCGATCTGGCCGATCAGTGACCCGGTACAGAAGATGATCTCGCCGAGCTGGCCCTGGCTCAGGCCGGCGGCCTCGCGGTGGCGGCGCAGTTCCCAGCCGTAGTAGTCGAGCGGGGAAGCGGTGGGATCGAGACTCTGGACGTTGGCCACGTCGTACCTCCGGCCTGCAACACCTCACGGCGTTGATTTCGCTGCGTAGTCGAGCGTATGCGATCCGTCGCACGGTGGTGGCATGAACGACGTACCCGGTCCGCGGACGACGGACCTTCAGCCGCACTACCGCGCCCAGTTCGGGCTGGGCGGGCACTCGGTGCGGCATCTGCGCCGCATCCTGCGGATGTACCTGCTGCGCGCGGGCCTGCCGGATCTGGCCGACGACGCCGAACTGGCGCTCACGGAGCTGCTGACGAACGTCGTCCGGCACGTGCCCGGCCGCCGCTGCGGGATCTGCATCCTGCTGCTGCCGGGTGCGGTGCGCGTGGAGGTGTCCGACAGCTGTGCGCGGCTGCCGGTGCGGGTGAGCGGGGAGTTGCTCGCCGAGGGCGGGCGCGGGCTGCTGCTGGTCGAGGCGGTCACGGACCGGTGGGGGGTGACGCCCCACCGCACCGGCGGCGGCAAGACGGTGTGGTTCGAATGCGCGGCCAAGCCGGGGGTGGCGTGACGCTAAGCCGCCGATCAGTCGGTGTCGTCGCTCAGGCCCAGCACCTGCGGGTCGTCGCCGGGGAAGTTGCGGGGCATGCCCGGCACGTCGATGGTGCGCCCGTACACGCCGGCCAGGAACTCGACGGCGCCGACCGGGAACTCGATCCAGTCGGCGTTGTCCGTGCGGACGACCACCGGCCAGGCATCCGGGTCCGCGGGGCTCGTCTTCCAGTAGAAGGAGTCCCCCGAATTGGACGACGCCCAGGAGATCAGGCCTCCCGGCTCAGGAAAGGGGACGTAGTCCTCGATGTCGCCCATCTCGTACAGATCCTGGAGGATCTCGTCGTTCCTGGACTCGGACGCCCATAACGCCTCGGTGCCGGGTGTCGGAACGGACACCGCGAGGAAGTCGTCGATGGCCAGCACCGGGTACGCCTCCGCCAGCGCCCGGAAGTCGGAGGGCAGCGCCGTCCCCAGGGCCGCCTCGAGCGTGGCCCAGTCCACACGGCGTCCACCGGGCACACGCCATCGCGTCATCGCCGGGAGCGCGGCCTCCAGCTCTTCGAGCTTCGGCTTGTCCTCGGCGACTGTCTCGCCGTACGTCGATGCGGCCACTTCACCCAGACCTCCCCGTTGTCCGTACACGTCGTAGTCGCCCGGCTGACGCGATGTCAATCGACCTCATATGTCCGACAGGTCTGCGATCCCGGGATATGGGCGCCCGGCCTCCGCGACCGGACGTGACCGGCGTCTCACCCCGTGAGACGTGAAACGCGTTACTAACTCCGCCGCGCCGCCCCTCACGGGCGCTAGTGTCCGCCGGAGAGAAGTTGGCCCCTGCGCGACCCTCCCCCTGCCCGGTGGCGCCTCGGTGAGTACAGGCCCGAGGCGCCGGGCGCACCCTCCGAGCGGACGAGGGGACGGGACGCCGGGGCCTGACGACAGCGCGTATCAGGGGAGTCGCACAGTGGCACGGAAGCTCGCCGTCATCGGGGCCGGTCTCATGGGGTCCGGCATCGCCCAGGTCTCCGCGCAGGCGGGCTGGGACGTCGTCCTGCGCGACGTCACCGACGAGGCACTCACCCGCGGTACCGACGGCATCAAGGCGTCGTACGACAAGTTCGTGAGCAAGGGCAAACTGGCGGCCGAGGACGCCGAAGCCGCCCTCGCCCGGATCACGCCCACCACCGATCTGGACGCCGCCGCCGACGCCGACCTCGTCGTCGAGGCCGTCTTCGAGAAGCTCGAGGTCAAGCACGAGATCTTCCGAGCGCTCGACAAGATCGTGCGCCCGGAGGCCGTCCTCGCCTCCAACACCTCCGCCATCCCGATCACCAAGATCGCCGCGGCCACCGAGCGACCGGAGCGGGTCGTCGGCGTGCACTTCTTCTCGCCGGTGCCGATGATGCAGCTCGTCGAGCTGGTCCGCGGCTACAAGACCAGCGACGAAACCCTCGCCACCGCCCGCGAGTTCGCCGAGTCCGTCGGCAAGACCTGCATCGTCGTCAACCGCGACGTCGCCGGGTTCGTGACGACCCGTCTGATCTCCGCGCTCGTCGTCGAGGCCACCAAGCTGTACGAGTCCGGTGTCGCCACCGCCGAGGACATCGACATCGCCTGCAAGCTGGGCTTCGGCCACGCCATGGGCCCGCTCGCCACCGCCGACCTGACCGGGGTCGACATCCTGCTGCACGCCACCGGCAACATCTACACCGAGTCCCAGGACGAGAAGTTCGCCCCGCCGGAGCTGATGCGCCGGATGGTGGACGCCGGTGACATCGGGCGCAAGAGCGGGCAGGGCTTCTACACGTACTGATCACCGCACTCACCCCGGAGAGGTCACTCTCCGGGGTGAATCTGGTATCGGTTCGCTTACAGCCAGCAACCGCACCGCCGCCGGCGCAGTCAGACCTGGCACACCCACGTCATGGAGTAGCCACCGCACTCACCCGAGGAGCGCATATGCACATCAGGGGCGACCACGTCGAGCTGGTCGTCGGGGGCCGCCTCGACGTCCGCAGCGCGGCGGACGCCCGTACGGTCCTGCACTCGGCGGTCGACGACGGCGTCGGCGACCTCGTGCTCGACCTGTCAGAACTGGACTCCTGGGACGCCACCGGGCTGGGCGTCATCATGGGCGTCCACCGCCGGGCCGGCCGCTGCGGCCGCCGCCTGGTGCTGCGCGGCGTACCCCCGCAGATGCAGCGCCTGCTGGTGGCGACCCGCCTGCACCGCATCCTCGCGATCGAAGGCGGCCTCGCCGTGGACTCCCTGCCGCGGGTGTGACCCGGGCGCTCGGGGGCACCCGGCGCGGGGCCGAGACCGGCGAAACGCCCCTCGCGCCCAATCCTCACCGGACTGTGATGTCTCGGACGGCAAGGCACCCCGGGCTGTCGGAGATACTGAGCGAAGGTTTACGGTTCGTCTGCCCGCCGCCCGCAACCCTCGACCGGGCACCGGACCAGAAGCGACAGCGCAGTGTGCAGCAAGGCCGGGAGGGGCTACCGCCACACGACGCTTTTGGGGGGCTTGAAACCTATGGACCCGAACACCCAGGGGCCCGAGGAGCACGGCCGCGAGGGTGACGGCCACGCGCCGCGCCCGCGCCCGCCCAGGGATCCCCACACACCCGACCTCGGCCAGCACGGGCCCGCGCAGGCCCGCATGGTCCAGGTCGTCTCCGGCGACCTCCTGCTCACCGTCAACCCCGTCGACGGCAGCGAGATAGAGCCCTGCCCGCCCGCCGGACAGCCCGAACGTCCCGCCCGGCGCACCGCCGCCGAACGCGCCGACGCCGACCGTGCCGCCGCGCCGCCCGTCCCGCCCGGACCCGCCCGGCCCGCGCCGCCCCTGCTGGGCCGCGACGAGGAACGCGAACGCCTGGTCCGCCTCCTGGCCCGCGGCCGCTCCGTACGCCTCACCGGCCCCGCCGGCTCCGGCCGCACCAGCCTCCTCGACCTGGTCGCCGAGGACTGCGCGGACCTCGCCCCCGACGGCATCGTCCGCCTGAACGGCTTCCACCGCACCGCCGACGACCTGCTGCACGACCTCTTCCGCACCGTCCAGAGCGCGCCCCGGCACCGCCCGGCCCGCGACGAACTCCTGGAGTACGTCCGCGACATCGGCGCCGTCGTCGTCCTGGACGACCTGGAGTTCGGCGGGGCGGCGCTCGACGAGCTGCTCGACGCCACCCCCGAGTGCGCCTGGCTGCTCGCCGCCACCCCCGACGTGGCGGCTCCGTCCGCCGACTCCGCCGTCGAAGAGGTCTTCCTCAGCGGACTCGACCGGGCCGGCGGCGTCGACCTCATCGAGCAGTCCCTCGGCCGGGTCCTCACCGAGGACGAGGCCAACTGGGCGGGCGATCTGTGGTTCGAGTCCGAGGGCCTGCCGCTGAGGTTCGTCCAGGCCGGCGCCCTGCTGCGGCAGCGCGACCGGCTGCGCGCGGGCGCCGACGCCGTCGACGAGTACGGCGTCTTCGAGGACGCGGTGCCCCTCGACGCGGCCGTACCGGCCGAAGGGGAGGAGGACGTACCGCTGCCCTCCCTCGGCGAGGCCGCCGCGCCCGCCCCGCTGCTCGCGTCCCGCCTCAGCGCCTCCGCCCGCGCCACCCTGCGCTTCGCCGTCGCCCTCGGCGGCGAGGTGCCGCACCAGGCGCACCTGCCCGCCCTCGTCGGCGACACCCACGCCGACGCCGCGCTCGGCGAACTCGCCGCCTGCGGACTGGTCTCCCCGGTCGGCGCCCGCTACCGGCTCGCCGCCGGGGTGCAGACCCAGCTGGAGGCCGCCGGCTACGCCGACGACGCCACCGAGCAGGCCCGCACCGCCGGCCGGCACTACACCTGGTGGGCCGGACACCCCTCGGTCACCCCCGAACGCGTCTGCGCCGAGGCGGACGCCGTCCTCGCCGCCCTCACACCGCTGGTGTCCGCGGGCCCCGAGGAGGAGGACGGCGAGCACACGGCCGTCGCGCTCGCCCGCGCCGCCGCGCCCGCGTTCGCCGCGGGCCTGGAGTGGGGCGCCTGGGAGCGGGCCCTGCGCTCGGGCGCCGAGGCCTCACGGCTCGCCGGCGAGGTCGCCGAACAGGCCTACTTCCACCACGAACTGGGCGTCCTCGCGCTGTGCGCCGGCCGGCTCGACCGGGCCCGCGCCGAACTCGAGGCCTCCATCGGGCTGCGCGGGGCGGTCAGCGACAAGCGCGGTACCGTCGCGGGCCGCCGCGCTCTCGCCCTGGTCACCGACCGCGCGGGCGACGTGCCCGGCATCCCGGTGACGGCGGGGGAGGAGGTGACGGCCGCCCGCTCCGAGAAGTCCGCATCCCCGGCCGCCGGTGTGCTCGCGCCGATTCCGCCGCTGCCCCGGCCCGCCCCGGACGACGGCGTCACCCTCGTCACCCGCCAGGCCGCGCCGGCTCCCCACGGCACCGCCGCCAAGCCCCGCGGCGGCCTGAGGAACCTGGCCCGCCGCAACGTCGTCGCGGCCGGCGCCGGAGCGCTGCTCGTCGCCGTGCTCGGCACGGTGGTGACGCTGGGCGCCACCTCCGACAACGACGCGCACACGCCGTCCGACCAGGTCGGCGTCAACCCGTCCGCCAGCCAGGACATCGACGACGGCACCGTGGGCGCCGACACCCCGCAGAAGAACGCCGACGCCCCCCGCGGCGGCCCCGGCACCCCGACCAGCCACCCCACCGACCCGGGCCCCGACGGCACGTACGGCACGGCGGACGACCCGACTCCGACGGCGGCGGAGCCGTCCGACCGGCCGACGGGGACGCAGGAGACGGGGGGAGGGCCCACCACCCAGCCGTCGCACCCGGCGCCGCCGAACCCGCCGACGAAGACGTCCCCGAAGCCGACGACATCCCCGAAGCCGTCCACGTCCACCCCGTCGTCTCCCACGCCGACCGACCCGGGGACGACCACGCCGTCCGAACCGCCGACCGACACGTCGTCCCCCTCCACCTCCGACACCGCGAGCGGCCCCGCCTCCTCCAGCGCCCCCGCCAGCTCGGCGAGCGCGCCGCAGAGCGGCACGGCGAGCAGCACGGAGTCGGTGATCTGACCCCGCGTACGGCGAAGGGCCGGACCCCCACCGGGGCCCGGCCCTTCGCCGTCGTACGCCTGCGGGTGTCAGAACAGCCGCAGCTTGTCGTCCTCGATGCCGCGCAGGGCGTTGTAGTCCAGGACCTGGCAGCCGATGCCGCGGTCCGTGGCCAGGACGCGGGCCTGCGGCTTGATCTCCTGCGCCGCGAAGATGCCGCGCACCGGCGCGAGGTGCGGGTCGCGGTTGAGGAGCTCCAGGTAGCGGGTCAGCTGCTCGACGCCGTCGATCTCACCGCGCCGCTTGATCTCCACCGCGACGGTCTGGCCGTCGGCGTCCCGGCACAGGATGTCCACGGGGCCGATCGCGGTCATGTACTCCCGCCGGATGAGCGTGTAACCCTCGCCGAGGGTCTCGATGCGGTCGGCGAGCAGCTCCTGAAGGTGCGCTTCCACGCCGTCCTTGATCAGACCGGGGTCGACACCGAGCTCGTGCGAGGAGTCGTGGAGGATCTCCTCCATCGTGATGATCAGTTTCTCGCCCGCCTTGTTGACGACGGTCCAGACGCCTTCCTCCTCGCCCGTTCCCTCCTTCAGGGTGCACGGCGGCGACATCCAGTTCAGGGGCTTGTAGGCCCGGTCGTCGGCATGGATGGAGACGCTGCCGTCCGCCTTGACCAGGATCAGTCGGGGCGCGGAGGGCAGGTGGGCGGTGAGCCGGCCGGCGTAGTCCACGGAGCATCGGGCAATGACGAGACGCATGGTCGGCAACGCTACTCGACGGACACCCGTGCACGCGATTCGCCCTGTGAGCCGCCCCTAATCTCCCTGATTCCACCTGTTCCACGCTGGCCGATTGTGTGCCCAACTGGGCATTCCTATCTGCCCATTCGCCTGGTGCCGTCACGGTCTGTTGCCTACCGTAGAAACGGGAGGTCGCTATGCGTGTACTCACCGTGTTCGGTATTTCGGCATGGCGGGCTCCCCTTTCCGTGTCCGGCAACCCCTGCTGTGCGGGGGTGCGAGAGGAGAACCCATGTCGCTCGACGTCTCACCGGCCCTACTCGAACAGGCCGAGCGAGGCGAGGTCGACGAAGCAGCATTCGTCGACTGCGTCCGGACCTCCCTGCCCTACGCATGGGAGATGATCAGCTCCCTGGTGGCCCAGCTGAAGGTGGACGGTGGCGAGTTCGCCGACAACCAGACGCCCCCGCCGGACGAGCAGGCGCGCGGCCAGCTGCTGCGCGCGCTCGCCAGTGACGCGATACGCGGCGCGCTGCAGCGGCACTTCGGTGTACGGCTGGCCTTCCAGAACTGCCACCGCGTGGCGGTGTTCCCGCTGGATGCCTCGGTGGACGAGACGCTGGCGCGCTTCACCTCGATCCGCAACCAGCTGCTGAACCAGTCCCCGGAGCTGCGGGACTGCTGACGCAGTGAGCCACCCGCTTGCCGCTCCGCCCGTGGGAGGTGCAGACATCGAAACCGGAGCGGCAAGCTCCCCGGGACGCTCTCAGGACAGATGGGGGAGCACTTCGGCGCCCAGGCGCCGGACGTTCTCCTCCGTCGCCGCGAGGTCGCCCGAGCCCTCCACCAGCAGGGCGAACCGGGTAATGCCGGTCCGCTCGCTGGTCGCCGTGAGCCGGTCGACGGCGAGCCGCGGCGTGCCCACCGGGTGCAGCCCGCACAGCAGCTCGGTGTACGCCAGCGGGTCCCGCATCCGCCGCTGCCGGCCGTCGACGGTGACATGGGCGTCGAGCCCCTGCTTCAGCCAGCCCGGCATGGCCTTGGTCAGCGTCTCCACCGCGTCCGTGCGCCGGTCCGCGAGCTGGCAGACGCCGGCCGAGACATGCGCCGCCGACCGGATCTCGTCCTCGGCGCGGCCCGCCGCCCGCGCGGAGCGCCGCCACAGGGCGACCATCTCGGCCTTCTCCTCGTCCCCGGTGTGCATCCCGAGCAGCATCGGCAGGCCGCGCGCGGCCGCCATCCGCACACTCGACGGGGACGTGCACGCCACGATCACCTCAGGACCCGGGTCGTCCGTCAGCGCCTCCGAAGGCCGCGGCACGACGGGCACTTCGCGGAAGCGGAACCGCTCTCCGTCCGCCGACACCCGAGCGTCGCGCAGCCAGCGCGTCAGCAGATCGAGTGATTCCGGGAAGCCGTGCTCGTACGCCCCGAGGCCCGGTCCGAACACCTCGAGGTCCACCCACGGGCCGCCCCGCCCCACCCCCAGCGAGAACCGGCCGCCGCTCGTCAGATGCAGCAGCGCGGCCTGCTCGCCGAGCGCGACGGGATGCGTCGTCGGCAGCACGCTGACCGCCGTACCCACCCGCAGCCTGCGGGTACGGCCCAGCAGCAGCGCGGCCAGGGTGACGGCCGACGGACATGTGCCGTACGGCACGAAGTGGTGCTCGGCCAGCCAGGCTGTGTCGAGCCCCGCCTCCTCGGCGACCTCCGCGGAACGGACCGCGCGGTGCAGCGCCTCTCCCGGGCCCTGGCCGGGGAACTGGGCCGCCAACACGAAACTTCCAACGCGCATTGCTTTTCCTGCTTCCTCGGCTCCGACGCGGAGCTCCCCCACCCGGCATAACCGTCTGACACGTGCCGAGGACACGGCCTGACGGAGTAATTTGCGGATTGTCGGGAGAATCCCGGCGAACGCCGCGCCCCGCAGGGGGACTTGACGAGGCCCCTCACCCGCCCTGTAGCGGGGGAGTACCCCGGAGCGGGCCGCGTACGCTGGAAGCGGCCCGTGCTCCCTGTATAGCTCCGTGAGGTGTTCCGTGTCCCCGCGTCGCAACCGTCCCAAGGGCTCCGGTTCGCAAGGCCGCAGCGCCGAGGACGACCAGTCGAGCCGTTACGGCGGCTGGCAGTCGTCGGTCAGCTGGCAGGGCGAGGACTTCAGCGTGCGGCACGTGGCGGGCTCGAGCGCCCAGGGCAAGAGCTACCGCTGCCCGGGCTGCGACCAGCTGATCCCCGGCGGCGTTCCGCACGTCGTCGCCTGGCCCGAGCACATGGGCGTCGACGACCGCCGCCACTGGCACAAGGCCTGCTGGAACGCCAGAGACCGCCGCACCACGCGGGTGCAGCGGTCCCGTAACGCGCCCAGGTTCTAGTACGTCCCTACACGTCCCGCTTCTCCAGCAGTGCCCACGCGCCGGCGAACGCGGCGGCCGTCGCGCCGAGGGCGATCCACAGCGGGTCCCAGCCGGAGGGGCCGGACTCGCCGATGGACGCGGTGTAGAACACGCCGAGCTGGGTCGGGATCGAGTAGTCGAACAGGAACTCGCGGACCTTCTGCAGCGACTCCGTCACCATGAACAGGGCGATCACCAGCGGGGCCAGCACCAGGCCGATCATGATCGTGATGGCGCCGGCGGAGTGCCGGATGATCGACCCGATCAGCATGGAGAACAGGCCGAGCAGCGCCATGTAGAGCGAGATGCCGACGGTGGCCTTCAGCCACTCCCCGCCGGACGGCTCCGCCGCGTCGGAGAGGATACCGGTCAGCGCGAACGAGACGAACGCGGTCGACACCAGCGTGACCGCGAACACCACCGTGAACAGCACGACCGCCTTGGCCGTCAGCACCCGCGCGCGCGTCGGGCAGGCCACCGTCGTGGTGCGGATCATGCCGGTGCCGTACTCCGAGGCCGTGGTCAGCACGCCGAGGGTGATGACGCACACGCTGCCGAGCAGCACCCCGAAGAGGCCGTACGGCAGGGCGCTGGCCTCCTTCAGACTCTCCGGGGAGGCGTTGGCCGCGACCAGCGCGCCGGTCATCACTCCGATGCCGACGACGAGCAGCACGAACACGCCGAGCGTCCACAGCGTGGAGCGCACCGAGCGCAGCTTGGTCCACTCGGAGGCGATGGCGTGCCCGAGGTGCGTGCGCACGATGGGGATCGGCGAGGTGTAGGCGGGGGCGCCGGGCGCCGTCTGCCAGGTCGGCGCGGCCTGCGGCGTCGGGATCTGGGGCGAGCTCATCGGGCGTCCTCGGACTGGGCGGTGGTCGGTTCGGCGGAGGATGCGGCGGCGGACGCGGGCTGCTGGGCCTGCGGCGCGGCGGCCTGCGCGGGCTGGGCGGGGGCCTGCGGTGCCTGGGCCGGCGGGGCGACCGGCTGGGCGGGGGCCTGCTGCGGGGCCTGCTGGGCGTACGGGTTCACCGGGGCGCCCTGTGCCTGCGGGGCGCCGTACGGAGCCGGGCCCGGTGCCTGCGCCGCGCCGTACGGGCCCGGCCGGCCCTGGGGTGCCGGGAACGGCTGCCCGCCCTGCTGGGGCGGCGGCGGGGCGTACCAGCCGGGCTGGCCCTGCCCGGGTACCGGCATCGGCTGCTCGGCGCCCGGCGGCAGCGGCTGCTGCAGGCCGGCCTTCTGGTCGATCGTGGAGCGGTAGTCGACGGCGGCCTGCGTCATCCGCATGTACGCCTCCTCCAGCGAGGCCTGGTGCGGGCTCAGCTCCCACAGCCGTACGTCGTGCTCGTGGGCGATGCCGGAGATGCTCGGCAGCGCCAGCCCCGTCACCCGCAGCGCGCCGTCCTGCTCGGGCAGCACCTGGCCGCCCGCCTCGGTGAGCGCGGCCGTGAGCTTCTCGCGCTGCTGCGGCTCGGTGTCGGGGGTGCGCACGCGCGCGAAGCCCGCGGAGTTCGCCGCGATGAAGTCCTGCACGCTCATGTCGGCGAGCAGCTGCCCGCGCCCGATGACGATGAGGTGGTCGGCGGTGAGCGCCATCTCGCTCATCAGGTGCGAGGAGACGAACACCGTCCGCCCCTCGGCGGCCAGCGCCTTCATCAGGTTGCGCACCCACAGGATGCCCTCGGGGTCGAGGCCGTTGACCGGCTCGTCGAAGAGCAGTACCTGCGGGTCGCCGAGCAGGGCGGCGGCGATGCCGAGCCGCTGGCCCATGCCGAGCGAGAAGCCCTTGGAGCGCCGCTTCGCCACGTCCTGGAGGCCGACCACGCCGAGCACCTCGTCGACGCGGCGGGCCGGGATGCCGGACAGCTGCGCCAGGCTCAGCAGGTGGCTGCGGGCGGAGCGGCCGCCGTGCACGGCCTTGGCGTCCAGCAGGGCACCGACCTGGCGGGCGGCGTTGGGCAGCCGGCGGTAGGGGTGGCCGCAGATCGTGACCGACCCGGCGGTGGGGTTGTCCAGGCCGAGGATCATCCGCATGGTCGTCGACTTGCCCGAGCCGTTCGGCCCGAGGAAGCCGGTGACGGCGCCGGGCCGCACCTGGAAGGAGAGGTTGTACACAGCGGTCTTGTCGCCGTAGCGCTTCGTCAAGCCGACTGCTTCGATCATGCTCCGCACCCATCGCAAGGTTCAGGACAGCAGGGCACACGCCCCCGTAAGGGTTAGGAGGATATCCACGCGCTGACGGTTCCACCCAAGAGAAGGCAAAGGCTATGCGTCACGCCGCTTCAGCAGGACGTAACCGCCGGCCAGGACCGCCGCCACCCACGCCACCATGATCCCGAGGCCGCCCCAGGGACCGTACGGGGTGTCGTCGCCGACCGGGGTGACCACCTGCATGATCCTGCTGCCGGCCTGGTCGGGCAGGTACTGGCCGACCTTCTTCGTCGCGCTGACGTTGCCGAGGATGTTCGAGATCAGGAAGAAGAACGGCATCAGGATGCCGAGCGACAGCATCGGCGAGCGCAGCATCGCGGCGACGCCCATCGAGAACACCGCGATCAGGGTCATGTACAGACCACCGCCGACCACCGCACGCAGCACCCCCGGGTCGCCGATCGAGGCCCGGTGCTCGCCCAGCATCGCCTGCCCGAGGAAGAACGTCGCGAAGCTGGTGGCCATGCCCACCACCAGGGCGAGCCCGGCCGCGACGGCCACCTTGCCGAACAGGAACGTGCCGCGCCTGGGCACCGCGGCCAGCGAGGCACGGATCATGCCGGTGCTGTACTCGTTCGACACCACCAGCACCCCGAACACGATCATCGCGAGCTGGCCGAGGGTCATCCCGGCGAAGCTGATGAAGGTCGGATCGAAGGAGAGCCGGTCGCGCCGGCTCATGGTGTCGAACTCGTTCTTCGACAGCGCCGAGATCAGCATGCCGAGGGCGATGGTGACCACCACGGCGAGGGAGAGCGTCCAGAGGGTGGACGCCACCGACCGGATCTTGGTCCACTCCGAGCGGATGACCTGGACCGCCGCCATGGCTCAGCTTCCCTTCTGCCATTCGGCGCCCCACGGCTGCCGTGCCGCCGGGGGTGTGCCGTCGTGTGCGTGGTACTCCACCGTCTGCGCGGTCAGCTGCATGAACGCCTCCTCCAGCGAGGCCTGCTGACTGCTCAGCTCGTGCAGCACGATCTGGTGCTGTGCGGCCAGCTCGCCGATCTGCTCGCTCTTGCCGCCCTCCACCTCCAGCACCCCGCCGCCGGTCTCCACGACGGTGATGCCCGCCTGCTGCAGCACGTCCAGCAGCCGCTCGCGCTGCGGGGTGCGGATCCGGACGAAGGCGCGGGAGTTGCGGGCGATGAAGTCGGCCATCGAGGTGTCGGCCAGCAGCCGGCCCTGCCCGATGACGACCAGATGGTCGGCGGTGAGCGCCATCTCGCTCATCAGATGGGAGGAGACGAACACCGTCCGCCCCTGCGCCGCCAGAGACTTCATCAGGTTGCGGATCCAGTGGATGCCCTCCGGGTCGAGGCCGTTCACCGGCTCGTCGAACATCAGGATCCGCGGATCGCCGAGCAGCGCGGCCGCGATGCCGAGCCGCTGCCCCATGCCGAGCGAGAAGCCCTTGGTCTTCTTCTTCGCCACCGCCGTCAGACCGACGGCCTCGAGCACCTCACGCACCCGGGGGGCGGGGATGCCGTTGCTCTGCGCGAGGCACAGCAGGTGGTTGTAGGCGCTGCGCCCGCCGTGCCAGGCCTTCGCCTCCAGCAGCGCGCCGATGTACGTCAGCGGGTCCTTCAGCTGGTCGTAGTGGATGCCGTCGATCCGCACATCCCCGGCCGTGGGCCGGTCCAGGCCCAGGATCATCCGCATGGTGGTCGACTTGCCCGCGCCGTTGGGACCGAGGAAGCCGGTGACGATGCCGGGTCTGACGGTGAAGCTCAGATTGTTCACCGCCACCTTCTCGCCGTACCGCTTGGTCAGCCCCTCGAGCTCGATCATGCGGCCACGCTAAGACGGAACGAAGCCCTCCGCCAGTGCTGGCGGAGGGCTTCGTCAGGCGTTCGGACGCCGTGTCCCGGGCGTTGGCGAACGCGGTCAGCGCGACTGCTGCGCCGGCACCCCACGAGAAACCTGCTCGTCGTCACCGGGCGTGCCCGCGGCGGCGACCGCCGCACCGGTCAGCGTGGCGAGCATCTCGCGGACGTTCGTCAGCTGGGCGTTGATGGAGTCGCGGCGGTTGGTCAGCGCCGCGAGCTCGCGCTCGGATTCCGAGCGGATGCGGTCGGCCTTGGCGTTGGCGTCGGCCACGATGTCCTCGGCCTGGCGCTGGGCCGTCTCCACCGTCTGGCGGGCGCGGCGCTCGGCGTCCGTGCGCAGCTTCTCCGCCTCCAGGCGCAGCTGCTCCGCGCGGTGCTCGATCTCCGCGAGCCGCTTCTCGGCCTTGGCCTGACGGGAGGCCAGGTCGCGCTCGGACTGCTCGCGGCGCTTGGCGAGGTTCGTCTCGAAGTCGGCGGCGGCCTGCGCGGCCTTGGCGCGGGTCTCCTCGAAGAGGGCGTCCGCCTCCTCACGCTTGGACTGCGCGTCCTTCTGGGCCTCGCTGCGCAGCTGCGCCGCGTCGGTCTTGGCCTTCTCGACGATCCGGACGCCCTCGTCCTCGGCCTTCGCCTTGCGCTCGGAGGCGTAGGACTCCGCGTCGTTGCGCACCTGCTGGGCCGCCGACTCGGCGAGGTCGCGGTGCTGCTCGGCCGCGCGCCGCGCCTCCTCGCGCAGCTCCTTGGCCTCTTCCTCGGCAAGACGCAGGATCTTCTCGACGCGCGCGCCGAGCCCGGCGTAGGACGGCTCGGCGTCCGTCACCTGGGCCTGGGCGTTCTGCGTTTCGAGGTGCAGCTCCTCGATGCGCTTTTCCAGAGCGGTGATACGGGAGAGGGCCTGGTCACGGTCGGAGACGAGCTTGGAGATACGTTCGTCCACCTGAGCGCGGTCGTACCCACGCCGCACAAGCTCGAAGCCGTAGGGGGAAGTGTCGCTCATGGGGTTCCTGTCGAATGAGACCGGTGAGGTGATAGGTGGAATCCTAGGGGTCAGAACGGCGTGTCATCGAGCGGATACGCGTTTGAGCCGGAGAATGACACCCCTTTTGAGTGGCTGAACGGCGGACCACTTGCCAAGACACCGTCAAAGGCCCTGTCCAGGACCCTGGAACACCATCGCGTCACGTCCGCTTCCCCTTCGTGCCATTGGTCCAGGCTGACCCCTCAGGGCCCGCCGGCGCTAGCCGTCCGACGACTTGCCACCCGAACGAGGGGCGCCGATCGTCGCACCCGCCTTGACCGCGGAGTCCTTGCCCGGCGACGGTGCTTCGAAGGACTCCAGCGCCTCCAGGACGTCCTGGACGCGGGAGATCTCGGCGTTGATGTCCTCGCGGCGCCGCACCAGGATCTCCAGCTCGCGCTTGCCCTCCTCGACCGTGCGCCGTGCCTCGCGGACCGCCTCGGCCTTGAGCTCCTCGGCCTCCTTGACCAGCCTGGCCTTCTTCTGCTCGGCCTCCTTGAGCAGTCCCTCGGCCTTCTTCACGGCCGCGATACGGACCTTGCCGGCCTCGGAGTTGGCCTCCGAGACGATCTCCTTGGCCTTCGCCTCCGCCTTGGCCAGCTGCTCCTCGGCGGCCTTGATGAGCGCGTCGCAGCGGTCGCCCGTCGACTTCATCGTCTCGGCGGCCTCGCGGCGGGCCCGCTCGTGCAGCTCCTCGATCTCGGAGGTGATGCGGTCGCGCAGCTCCTCCGCCCGCTCCCTGATCTGCGTGGCGTCCCGGCGCGCGCCGACCAGCAGCTCGTCCGCGTCCGAACGCGCCTTCTCCACCATCTGGTTGCCCTCGATGGTCGACTCGGAGACGATCCGCTCGGCCTCCTTGCGCGCCGCGCCGACCATCGTGTCCGCCTGCGACTCGGCGTCCGCGGTCGTCTTCAGCGCCTGCTGCTGCGCCTCGGTGAGCAGCTTGTCCGCCTCGGCCGTGGTCTCCGTGATGAGCTTGTCGACCTGCTCGGCGGCCTCGCTGCGCCGCTTGTTGGCGTCCTTGCGGGCCTCGTCCAGGGTGCGCTCGGCCTCCTCGCGGGCCGCCGTGACCAGCCGCTCGGCGTGCTCGGCCGCCTCCGCCTTGACCCGCTCGGACTCGGTACGGATCCGCTCGGCGTGCTGCTGGGCGCTGCCCACCGTCTCGGCGGCCTCGGCACGCAGCCGCTCCGCCTCCGCCGTGGCGTCCCCGACCAGCTTCTCGGCCTTGGCGACCGACTCCGTACGGACCCGATCGGCATCCTCCAGCGCTTCGGTGCGGACGCGTTCGGCCTCGGCGACGGTCTCCGTGCGCAGCCGGTCGGTCTCCGCGATCGTCTCGGTGGTGAGGCGTTCCGCTTCGCTGCGGGCCTCGGTGATGAGGGTGTCGGCCTGCGCCGCGGCGTCCGAGCGGATGCGGTTGGCGTCCTCCCGGGCGTCCGCCCGCGTACGGGTCGCGTCCTGGTCGGCCTGGGCCCGGATGTCGGCGGCCTCGGTGCGCAGCCGGTCGGCCTCCTCCCGCCCCTGCGTGCGGACCCGATCGGCATCCTCCAGCGCTTCGGTGCGGACGCGTTCGGCCTCGGCGACGGTCTCCGTGCGCAGCCGGTCGGTCTCCGCGATCGTCTCGGTGGTGAGGCGTTCGGCCTCGCTGCGGGCCTCGGTGATGAGGGTGTCGGCCTGCGCCGCGGCGTCCGAGCGGATGCGGTTGGCGTCCTCCCGGGCGTCCGCCCGCGTACGGGCCGCCTGCTGGTCGGCCTGCGCGATGGTGTCCGACGCCTCCGTGCGCACCCGCTGGGCGTGCTCGGCGGCGTCCGAACGCACCCGCTCGGCCTCCGCGACGGCCTCCGCCACCGTGTGCTCGGCGAGCGCCTTGGCGGCCTGCGACTCCTCGTTCGCCTCCCGGCGCAGCCGCGAGGCGTCCTCGCCCGCCCGCTCCCGCTCGGCGTAGGCGTCGGTGCGGACCCGGTCGGCCTCCTCCTGGGCCTCGCGGCGGGTGCGCTCCGCCGCGTGCTCGGCGGCGCTGCGCAGCCCGGCGATCTCCTCCTGCGCCTGCTCGTGCAGCCCGGCCACGGAGTCCCGCACCTGCTGCGCGTGCTGCTCGGCCGCGGAGACCATCTCGGAGGCGCGCCGGTCGGCCTCCTCGACCAGCCGGGTCGCCTCGGTCTGCGCCTCCTCCACGCGCGTACGGGCCGCCGCCAGCAGCTCCTCGCTCTGCGCGCGGGCCCGCTCACGCTCCTGGTCGGCCTCCTGGCGCGCCGAGCCGAGGAGTTCCTCGGCCTCCCGGCGGCGGCGGGTGGCCTCCTCCTGTGCGGCGGCCAGCGTCTCCGACGCCTCCGCCGCCAGCCGCTCGGCCGCGGCCTGCGCCTCGGCGCGCAGCCGGTCGGCGCTCTCCTGCGCCTCCGACTTCAGCCGCTCCGCCTCGGCCGCCGCCTCCGAGCGCAGCCGTACGGCGACGGCCTCGCCCTCCGCACGGGAGGCGGAGGCGTCCGCGGCGGCCTCGGTGCGCAGCCGCTCGGCCTCGGCCTCGGCCTGCTGCTGGAGCGTACGGATCCGCTCGGCGGACTCGCCGCGCAGCCGCTCGGTCTCCTCGGCGGCCTCCCGGCGGATGCGGGCGGCCTCCTCGCGGGCGTCCGCGAGGGCCTGCTCGGCCGCGGCGAGCCGCTCCTGCGCCTCCGACTGAAGACGGGTCAGCTCCTCGGCGGCCTCCGCCTGCCGGGCGGCCATCGCCCGCTCGGTCTCCTCGCGCAGCTCCCGCGCGGCCCGCTCGGCGTCCGCCTTCAGCGCCTCGGCCTGCTCGGCGGCCTCCGAGCGGTGCCGTTCGGCCTCCGCACGGGTGCGCTCCAGGGCCTCCTCGGCCTGCCGGCGCAGCGTCGTGGCCCGCTCGATGGCCTCGGTGCGCACCTTCTCGCTGTCCGCGGTCGCGGTCTTGCGCAGCTCGTCGGCGTCCGCCTTGGCCTTGGCCAGCAGTTCCTCGGCGGTCTTGGCCGCCTCGTCGATCTGCTGGACGGCCTCCTTGCGGGCCTCGGCGCGGATCTTCTCGCCCTCGGACACCGCGCCGGCGCGCAGCTGCTCGGCCTCGCCGCGCAACCGGCGGGCCTCCTCCTGCAGCTCGACCGTCTTGGCCCGGTACTCCTCGGTGTCGTCCTTGGCCGCGCCCTTGAGGTGCTCGGCGATCTCGTGCGCCCGGGCGCGCAGCCGGTCCGCCTCGGCCTCGGCCTCGGTGCGGATGCGCTCGGCCTCCTCGGCCGCGGCCTTCCTGGTCTGCTTGGCGTCCTCGGACGCCTTGTTGAGCACGTCCTCGGCGGTCTTGGCCGCCTTGGACAGCTGGGTGGCGGCTTCCTCGGCGGTGACGCTGCGGGCCTTCTCCACCGCCTCGGCGAGCAGCTTCTCCGCCTCGGCGCGGGCGTCGGCGATGAGCTGCTCGGCCTCCGCCTTGGTGGACTCGGCCTCCTTGGTGGCCTCGCTGACCAGCCGGGCGACCTGCTCCTTGGCGGTGCGCGTGCGGGTCTCGTTGGCGGCCTCGGCGCCGGCCAGCGCCTTGGCGGCGGCCTCCTTGGCCTCGGCGAGCAGCTTCTCCGCCTCGGTGCGTGCCTCGCGCAGCGCGGTGTCGGCCTCCGCCATGCGGGCTTCCGCGGTGCGGCTGAGCTCCTGCGCCTGACGGCGCGCGGCCTCCGCCTCGCCGGCGGTGGAGGTGCGCAGCTGCTCGGCGTGGTCGGTGGCCTCCTGGGCCTGTGTGGAGGCGGCGTTGAGCAGCCGCTCGGCGTCCGCGCGGGCGCGGCGCAGGATCTGCTCGGCCTCGGCGCGGGCCGACTCGGCCTCGCTGGTGAGCCGCCGGCGGGCCTCGGTGGTCAGCCGTTCGGCCTCCGCGCGGGCGGTCGCCAGGGCCTGCTCGGCCTCGGTGCGGGACTCCTCCATGAGCCGGCGGGCCTGCGCCTCGGTGCGGGCGCGCAGCTGCTCGGCCCACGCGACGTTCTCGTTGACGTGCGACTCGACGGTCGCCCGGCGTTCGGCCAGCTCCTGGTCCAGCTGCTGGCGGCGGGTCACCGCCTCCTGGTGCAGCTCGGCCTGCAGCCGCGCGGCCTGCTCGGCGTGTTCCTGCAGGATGCGCTGGGTCTGGGCGCGGGCCTGGCTCAGCTCGCGCTCGGCGTCGGCGCGGATCTGGTCGGCCTGCATCTGGGCCTGGCGCAGCAACTGCTCGGCCTGGTAGCCGATGTCACCGCCGTCGAAGGCGGGCCGGGACATGATGGTGCGGCGCGCCTCGTGCAGCTTGGCGCGCAGCACCTCGACCTGGTAGCCGAGGTCCTCGGCGTGCTGGATCGCCTTTTCCCGCTCGGTCTTCAGCCGTTTCATCTCGGCTTCGAACCGAGTGAGGTGGTCGACGTCAGCCGCCGGCTCCCGCTCCTGGCTCTCGTAGCCCCGCACTGCGCGGTCCCATCCGTCCCCTGGTCGCAAGTCTCTCCAACGAGCACCGTCCATCCGCCGAACGGGGCCCCCGGGTGAATGGTGTCAGATGAACGGCGGAGCATGGGCTGCTGCCCCGTCGCTCGCCCCCCTGAACCGGACCCCCGGACTGGTCCCGCCGGTGAGGGAGGGACCGGGTCGCCGCAGGGTTGGGCGGCGACCGCACCCAACCCTACCGGCCCTTATGTACGAGGGTCAGTGCTCGTCCGACTCAGCAGGGGCCGAAGTGACCAGTTCTGTCAGCACGCCGTGGCAGTCCTTGGGGTGCAGGAAGGTGATCCGGGAGCCCATGGAGCCACGGCGCGGCTCGTCGTAGAGGACCCGGACGCCCTTGCCGCGGATGTCCTGCGCATCCGCGGCGACGTCCGCCGTGCCGAAGGCGATGTGGTGGACGCCCTCGCCGTTCTTCGCCAGCCACTTTCCGACCGCGGAGTCCTCGCGGGTCGGCTCCAGCAGCTGGAGGTAGGAGGCGCCGCCGTCCGACGTCTCGTTGATCTTGAGCATGGCCTCGCGCACGCCCTGCTCCTCGTTGACCTCGGTGTGGAACACCTCGAAGCCGTACGTCGCCCGGTAGAACTCGACGGTGGCGTCGAGGTCGTGGCAGGCGATCCCGATGTGGTCGATTCGCGTCAGCATGGTGTTAGTGGAGCGCTCCCCGCATGGTTACGCAACGTGCGCGCGATCACACCGACGGCCCGGTGACGGCACGGAGTGCCACTCAGTACATTCGAAGTAAACCCTCGTTCACTCCTCGGCCCTGCGGGCCGGTAAGGGGATCGCAGCTCATGGCAACTGCAACCAACAGCTCGGTGATCGTCGCGGGCGCGCGGACGCCCATGGGGCGACTGCTGGGCTCTTTGAAGTCCTTCTCCGGAGCCGACCTCGGCGGCTTCGCGATCAAGGCCGCCCTCGACCGTGCGGGGATCGGCGGCGACCAGGTGCAGTACGTGATCATGGGCCAGGTGCTCCAGGCCGGCGCGGGCCAGATCCCGGCGCGCCAGGCGGCCGTCAAGGCGGGCATCCCCATGAACGTCCCGGCGCTCACCATCAACAAGGTCTGTCTGTCCGGCCTGGACGCGATCGCGCTCGCGGACCAGTTGATCCGGGCCGGCGAGTTCGACATCGTCGTCGCCGGCGGTCAGGAGTCCATGACCAACGCCCCCCACCTGCTGCCGAAGTCCCGTGACGGCTTCAAGTACGGCGCGGTGCAGATGCTGGACGCGATGGCCCACGACGGCCTGACCGACCCGTGGGAGGCCGTCCCCATGGGCGAGTCCACGGAGAAGCACAACACCCGCCTCGGCATCGGGCGCGCCGAGCAGGACGAGATCGCCGCCCTGTCCCACCAGCGGGCCGCGGCCGCGCAGAAGAACGGCGTCTTCGAGGCCGAGATCACCCCGGTGGAGATCCCGCAGCGCAAGGGCGACCCGGTCCTGTTCAGCAAGGACGAGGGCATCCGCGCGGACACCACGGCCGAGTCCCTCGGCAAGCTGCGCCCGGCGTTCTCCAAGGACGGCACGATCACGGCCGGCACCTCCTCGCAGATCTCCGACGGCGCGGCCGCCGTGGTCGTCATGAGCAAGGCCAAGGCCGAGGAGCTGGGCCTGGACTGGATCGCCGAGATCGGCGCCCACGGCAATGTCGCCGGCCCGGACAACTCGTTGCAGTCGCAGCCGTCGAACGCGATCGCGCACGCCCTGAAGAAGGAGGGCCTGGAGGTCTCCGACCTCGACCTGATCGAGATCAACGAGGCCTTCGCGGCGGTCGCCGTGCAGTCGATGAAGGACCTCGGCGTGTCCACGGAAAAGGTGAACGTCAACGGCGGCGCGATCGCCCTCGGCCACCCGATCGGCATGTCCGGCGCCCGCCTGGTGCTGCACCTGGCGCTGGAGCTCAAGCGCCGGGGCGGCGGGGTCGGCGCGGCCGCGCTGTGCGGCGGTGGCGGCCAGGGTGACGCGCTGATCGTGCGGGTACCCAAGGCCTGAGCAGTCCGTATATTCGTACGATCTTGATCTGAACGGAGCTGTGATGCAGGACGTCTCCTCGCTGGTGGCCCAGGCCAGGGAAGGCCGGCCGCGTGCCGTGGCCCGGCTGATCTCCCTGGTGGAGGGGGCGTCCCCGCAGCTCAGGGAGGTCATGGCGGCGCTGGCCCCGCTGACCGGCAACGCCTACGTCGTCGGCCTCACCGGCTCGCCCGGCGTCGGCAAGTCCACCTCCACCTCCGCGCTGGTCACGGCGTACCGCAAGCAGGGCAAGCGGGTCGGCGTCCTGGCCGTCGACCCCTCGTCCCCCTTCTCGGGCGGCGCCCTGCTCGGCGACCGGGTGCGGATGTCGGAGCACGCCTCCGACCCCGGCGTCTACATCCGCTCCATGGCCACCCGGGGTCACCTGGGCGGCCTCGCCTGGGCCGCGCCGCAGGCGATCCGCGTGCTGGACGCGGCGGGCTGCGAGGTGATCCTCGTGGAGACGGTCGGGGTGGGCCAGTCGGAGGTGGAGATCGCCTCCCAGGCCGACACCTCCGTCGTCCTGCTGGCCCCCGGCATGGGCGACGGCATCCAGGCGGCGAAGGCCGGAATCCTGGAGATCGGCGACGTGTACGTCGTCAACAAGGCGGACCGGGACGGCGCCGACGCCACCGCGCGGGAGCTGAACCACATGCTGGGCCTCGGCGAGGCCCGCGCGCCGGGGGACTGGCGCCCGCCGATCGTCAAGACGGTGGCCGCGCGCGCGGAGGGGGTCGACGAGGTCGTGGAGGCCCTGGAGAAGCACCGTGCGTGGATGGAGGAGCACGGGGTGCTCGCGGAGCGCCGTCGGGCCCGTGCGGCCCGCGAGGTCGAGACCATCGCGGTGACGGCTTTGCGGGAGCGGATCGGTGACCTGCACGGGGACCGTCGGCTCAGCGCGCTGGCCGAGCGGATCGTCGGCGGCGAGCTGGATCCCTACCGGGCGGCCGACGAGCTGGTCGCGGGTCTCACCGAGGGCTGAGCAGGTTCGCCCACCAGTTCGGGCCATGACGTTTTCCGGCGCGTGCGGGTGGTAGGTGGCTGGTCGCGCGGTTCCCCGCGCCCCTTCGGGGCGCTTGGGGGACCTTGCGACCAGCCCCCTTGCGTTCGCTCAGGGGCGGCCGCGTTGCGTCCGCAAGTGGTCCGCGATCGGCCTGAGGGACTTGTCCAGTTCCGTCAGGGCCTCCGGGGCCAGCAGGTCGATGAAGTGGCGGCGCACCGAGTCCACGTGGTGGGGTGCGACCTTCTTCATCGTCTCCATGCCGTGCTCGGTGAGGACGGCATACAGCCCGCGCCGGTCGGACTCGCAGTTCTCCCGGCGCACGAGGTCGGCGTTCTCCATGCGCGTGATCTGGTGGGAGAGCCGGCTCTTGGACTGCAGCGTGGCGGAGGCGAGGTCACTCATCCGCATCCGCCGGTCCTCCGACTCGGAGAGATTCACCAGGATCTCGTAGTCGTTCATCGTCAGGCCGAACGGCTGCAGATCCTTTTCGAGCTGGTACGTCAGCAGCCTGTTGACCTCCAGATGGGTACGCCAGGCACACTGCTCCGCATCCGTCAGCCACCGCGTGGCCGTCTCGGTCTCCATGAATGAAGTCTACCTAAGAAGTTGAAAGGCGAACTACTGAGGGTGGTGTGACAGTGCGCACGCGTTCGACGTCACACTCCGCAGACTACCGCTCACAGCCCGAAGCGACGCTGGAGGTCCCCCAGCTGTCCGGGAAGGCGCGGTACCCCGGACTGCCCTCCGGCCGAACCGTGCGCCCCGCCTCCCCCGGGTACCCCGGGCTCCGGTGGAACCGCCCCCGTGACCTGCTCGGCCATGAGTGTTTCGGTCGACTGCAGAAGCACCGTTCCGGCGCCCACGAACTCGAACTGATGCTCCTCCCCGGAGACCCCGCCGAAGCCCGTCATCGCACGTAGACCGCCCAGTACGCCCGTCAGGTACCCGTGGTCGTAGTGATGGCACGGGGACGGGCAGTCGGCCCACCCGACGAGCGCCTGCGGGTCCACCCGGATCGGAGGTTCCATGAACACCACCGGCCCGTTAGATGCGGCCACGAACTTTCCGGTTCCGATGAGCGTCAGAAACCCCGGCACGATCGACTGCTTGAGCGACAGAGTTGGCTGAAAAGCGAGCAGATTGCCGGAGCGAATGGTCAGATTGCCGTCGTCCAGGTCGTAGGAGTTGACATCGAAGGCCCGGTCGGCGAGCAGCATCCTGCCCGAGCCCTCGGCCACCACCCAGTCGCTCGCGTGCAGAGGCGAATGGAACGACGTACGCACCAGACGCTCCAGCCGGCCGTGCCCGATGCCGTTGAAATCGATCGCCCCGTAGTAGGCGATCATCTTCCCCTTCTGCAGGAACCACTGGCTCCCCTTGAGCTCCACGCAGAAGGTGTAGGCGTTGACGTTGTCGTCGGCGGGCAGGGTCGACGGGTCGTGCACGACCGGCCCGGCGCCGTAGGGGGTGCTCACAGCTTCTCCTCCGAGGCCTGGACGTAGACCGCGCCGCTGCCGCTCAGCTCCAGCTGGAACGCCTCGCCGGAGCCGCGGCCCACCATGTCCCGCCAGCCGAGGGCGGTGGACAGCTTGTTGCGCACGTCGCCGTGGTGCGCGACGTAGGCCTGCGGGTCGACGTGCACCGGCCGCTGCGGGGTGATCGGGATCTCGAAGACGCCGCCGTGCGCCATGACGGCGACCGCGCCGTGTCCCTTGAGCGTCGTGGTGAACAGCCCCTGCCCGCTGACCTGGCCCCGGACCATGCCCATCACGCCGCCCTGCGCGCCCAGGAACACCGTGCCCTGCGTCAGGGTGCCCTCGAAGGCGAGCAGCCGGTCGGCCTCGACGTACAGCGTGTCGCCGGTGAGGCGGATGACCTGGACGTGGTGGCCGCCGTGCCCGAACAGCACGGTGCCGCTGCCCTCGACCGTCATCAGCGGGGTCGCCTCGTTCGCGAGCCGCCGCCCGATCATCGACATGACCCCGCCCTGGCCGCCCTGGACGTCGGGCGTGAAGCTCACGTCGCCTCTGCAGGCGAGCATCGCGCCGCGCTGGCTGTACAGCCGCTGTCCCGGCACCACGGCCGCCTCGACCATCTTGGAGTTGATCTCGCGGAAGGTCATCTCAGACATCCCCCGCGATCGTGTTGCGCTCGCTCGGCTGCACGTACACCAGCCCGTCCCCCTCGAAGCGGATCTGGAAAGCCTCACCGCCGCCCTCGCCCATGAGCGTGCGGAACGTCACACCGGACTGGAAGGACTGGCGCAGGTCGCCCTGGTGGGCGACATAGGCGCCCGGGTCGACGCTCAGCGGGTACTGCGGCGACACCCGCAGCACCACCGCCGGCCCGTCGGAGGTGATCGCCGCCTGCCCGTGCCCCTCGACCGTGGTCGTGAACAGCCCGTTGCCCTGGGAGGCCCCGCGCAGCCCGGTGAACGTCGTGCCCGTCCTGAGGCCAGCGTCGGTCGCGAGCAGATTGCTCGACTCGACATACAGCTTGTCCCCGTGGAGGGTCACCAGGTTGATCTCCGACGCGCGGTCGGCGAACCAGCAGGTCCCCTGCCCCCTCACCTCCATCACCGTCATCTGCTCACCGGTGAGCCGCCGGGTCACCATGCCCCGCAGACCCTCCCCGCCCCCCGAGAGCTTCTTGAACGCCATCTGCCCGTCGTACGCGACCATCGAGCCGTTCTTCGCCTTCACGGCGTCCCCGGTCATGTCGACGGCGAGCACCTTGCTGCCTTGCAGTCGGAACATCGCCACGCAAGGAAAGTAGCCGCCGGGCGCCGGCACCGGACAGGGCCCGTGGGGGGAGAGCGACCCTGAGCGGACCCTTACGGGCGCGGTTTGCCACAATGGGTGAACGCTTGTGCTTCCGTTCACAAATCGCAGTACGCCCACGACCGAAGGTGACCCGTGGACCTCAAGACAGCCTCCGCCATCCGCCGCCTCCGCCTGATCTCCGTACCGGAGGGCATCTCCTGGATCGTCCTCGCGGCCTGCACGATCATCAAGTACACGGTCGCTTCCGGCTTCGACGTCGCCCCGGTGCTGGGCCCGATCCACGGCGTGCTGTTCGTCCTGTACGTGCTCTTCTGGCTGGACGCCTGGAACCGCACAAAGTGGAACGGCGGGAAGGCCGCCCTCTACTTCGCCTACTCGATCATCCCCGGCGGCGGTTTCATCGCCGAGCGCAGGCTGCGGCGTGAGTCCGAGGACGCCGTCATCGCCGCCCGGGCGCGCCAGGAAGGCGTGGTGAACGCATGATCGTCGCCTTCTCCGTGACGCCCCTCGGCGTCGGCGAGGACGTGGGGGAGTACGTCGCCGACGCCGTCCGCGTGGTCCGCGAGTCCGGGCTGCCGAACCGCACCGACGCCATGTTCACCTCCGTCGAGGGCGAGTGGGACGAGGTCATGGACGTCGTCAAGCGCGCCGTCGCCGCCGTCGAAGCGCGCGCCCCGCGCGTCTCCGTGGTCCTCAAGGCGGACATCCGCCCCGGCGTCACCGACGGCCTCACCTCCAAGGTGGAGACGGTCGAGCGCCACCTCGCCGACGGCTGACGGCTCAGCCGCCGCCCGCCGCCAGCGCCATCCCCAGCGGGGTCCGCTCGTACAGCACCTGATGGCCGTAGCGCCGCGCCACCAGCAGACCGGCGTCGCGCAGCGTCGTCAGATGGGCGGAGACCGACGACGGGGCCAGGCCCAGGCGGTGGGCGAGCGCGGTCGTGGTCGCCGGGTCGTCCAGGGCCGCGAGGACGGCGGCCCGGCCCCGGCCGAGCAGCCGCGCCAGCGCCTCGGGCGCCCGGCCGTCCGGCTCCGCCCACAGACCGCCGATTCCCCGCGCGGGGTAGACCAGCGTCGGCTGCCACGGGGGCTCGAAGGTGCTGACCACGTCCGGCCAGCCGAAGACGCTCGGCATCAGCACCAGGCCCTGCCCGCCCAGATGCCGTTCGTGCTCGCCGTGGTAGTCCACGGTGAGCGTCCCGGCGTGCCACCCGAAGCGCCGGTTGATCTCCGGCAGCAGCCCGCCCAGGCCCACCTCGGCCAGCCGCCGGGAGTGGAAGGCGATGTCCGCCTCCAGCAGCGCCCGCAGCCGTGGCCAGTCCGGCGCCACCAGGGTGCGCCACACCTCCTCCATGGCGTCCGCCAGCTCCCGCACCATCCGCTCCGGATCCGCGAGCCAGGCCCGGCCGCGCTCCGACTCCAGCGCGCCCGGGGTGTCCGCGAGCGAACGGGCCGTGTCGGCGCGGGCGGCCACGGGATCGGCCGCGCGCACCGCGGCGATCTCCTCCTCGAAGCCGGCCGCGGGTCCGGCGGGCGGCGGGCACAGCCAGTCGGGGGAGTGGCCGCGCCGCGGCATGAGCAGCCACAGCCCGCTCAGATCCAGCCCGTCGGCCGCCGCGCGGATCCGGCGCAGCCACCGGGCGTGGTAGCCGTGCCGCTCGGTCCGCTTGAGCGTGCGGACGACCTCCTGCGTCTCCCACAGCGGCGACAGGGCGAACCGGCAGCGCAGGAAGTCGTCCTCCCCGAAGTGCAGACGGGACGGCACGGGCACCTCCGCAAGATTCGGCCGGAGCCGAAAGCCTAGGGCGGCCACGGCCGCACGGCGACCCTGCTGTCCATGTCCGAACAGTCCCCGGCCGCCGCCGCGCCCGTCGGCTACCGCCACCTCTTCGCCGTACGCGAGTTCCGTGCCGTCTTCGCCGCGCACGCCCTGTCCCTGCTGGGACTCGTCACAGCCGAGATCGCGCTGTCCGTCCTGGTCTACGACCGGACCGGCTCGCCCCTGCTCAGCGCGCTCACCTTCGCGTTCGGGTTCCTGCCCTACCTCGTCGGCGGGACGCTGCTCGCCTCCCTCGCCGACCGCCACCCCGCCCGGCGGGTGCTGGTGGTGTGCGACCTGGTGTGCGCGGCCTGTGTGGCCCCGATGGCGGCGCCCGGCACCGGGATCGCCGTGCTGCTGGGGCTGCGCTGCGCCCTCGCCGTCGTCGCGCCGGTCTTCCAGGGCACCCGGATGGCCACGCTCGCCGACATCCTGGGCGAGGGCGACCTGTTTGTGCTGGGCCGCTCCCTGCTGCGGATCGTCTCGCAGAGCGCCCTGCTCGCCGGGTTCGGCGTCGGCGGCGTCCTGCTCACCGCCGTATCGCCCCGGCACGCGCTGCTCATCACGGTCGCCACCTTCCTCGGCTCCGCGCTCCTGCTGCGCCTCGGCACGCGACGGCGGCCCGCGCGGGCGCGCACCGGCGGGGCGCTGGTCGCCGACTCGCTGCGCGGCGCGCGGCAGGTGCTCGCGCACCGCGGGGTGCGCCTCCTGCTGCTCCTGTTCTGGCTCCCGCCGCTGTTCGCCGTCGCACCGGAGGCGCTGGCCGCGCCCTACGCCGCCGAACTGGGCGCCGGCTCGGCGGGCCTCGGCCTGCTGATGTGCGCGCTGCCGGTCGGCACGATCGCCGGTGAGGTCTTCGCCGGCGCACGGCTGCGCCCCGCCGTGCGCGAGCGGATCGCGCTGCCGCTGGTCTGCGTGACCCTGCTGCCGTACGCCGGATACGCCCTGCACCCGGGCCTCGCCGTCTCCCTGCTGTTGCTGGTGGCCTCCGGGGCCGGCGCCGCGTACACCCTGGGCCTGGACCAGTGGCTGGTGCGGGACGTGCCCGAGGAACTGCGCGGGCGGGCGATGACCCTGCTCACGGCGGGGCTGATGACCGTGCAGGGCGTGGGCATGGCGCTGGCCGGGGTGGTGGCTCAGTTCGCCGGGGTCACGGCGACCGTCGCGGGCGCGGGTGTCGTGGGTAGCGCGGTCTGCGCCCTGCCGGCGGCCGCGGCCCGCCGGACGCGCCGGGCGGACGCCCGCAGCCGGACGACCGAAAGGCGAGACGGGGCTGACCGCCATATGACCGGCGGGTAGGGTCTGATGACGTGCCCAAGCCTCTCAGCCTTCCGTTCGACCCCATCGCCCGCGCCGACGAGCTGTGGAAGCAGCGCTGGGGCAGCGTGCCGGCCATGGCCGCGATCACGTCCATCATGCGCGCGCACCAGATCCTGCTCGCCGAGGTGGACGCGGTGGTCAAGCCGTACGGGCTGACGTTCGCGCGCTACGAGGCGCTGGTCCTGCTCACCTTCTCCAAGGAGGGCGAGCTGCCGATGTCCAAGATCGGCGAGCGTCTCATGGTGCACCCCACGTCCGTGACGAACACGGTGGACCGGCTGGTCAGGTCCGGTCTGGTGGCCAAGCGGCCCAACCCCAACGACGGCCGCGGCACCCTCGCCTCCATCACCGGCAAGGGCCGCGAGGTCGTCGAGGCCGCCACGCGCGACCTGATGGCGATGGACTTCGGCCTCGGCGCGTACGACGCGGAGGAGTGCGGCGAGATCTTCGCCCTGCTGCGCCCGCTGCGGATCGCGGCGAAGGACTTCGCGGACGAGTAGGGTTCTGCGGGTCAGTGCGCTGCTCTCCGCCGCGGCGGAGGTGTCCCGAAGAGGGTGCTTGCCCGATACCGGGTGATGGAGAGGTCCCCGCTGCAGCGGGGGTTTTTCGGGCGGTTACGCTCATATGCATGAAACGAAGCGTGCTGACCCGCTACCGCGTCATGGCCTACGTCACGGGCGTGCTGCTGGTCCTGCTGACCCTCGGCTGCATCGCCAAGTACGGCATCGACATCGACGGCGCGGACAGCTTCGTCAAGGTCGTCGGTATCGCGCACGGCTGGCTGTACGTCGTGTACCTGATCTTCGCGTTCGACCTCGGCTCCAAGGCGAAGTGGCCGGTCGGCAAGCAGCTGTGGGTGCTGATCGCCGGCACCATCCCGACGGCCGCCTTCTTCGTCGAGCGCAAGGTCAGCCGCGAGCTGGAGGCCAAGGCCACCGACCCGGCTCCCGCGGTCGCCGAGGCGTAATCCTCACCGCCGTACACCTGTGCGGCGGTTTGCCATCGACATTTACTAGGACGTCCTAGTAAATTCGAGGGTATGGACGCTGACGCCATCGAGGAGGGCCGCCGACGCTGGCAGGCCCGGTACGACGCCGCACGCAAGCGCGACGCTGACTTCACCACGCTCTCCGGCGATCCCGTGGAGCCGGTGTACGGCCCCCGGCCGGGGGACACGTACGAGGGCTTCGAGCGGATCGGCTGGCCCGGGGAGTACCCCTTCACGCGCGGGCTGTACCCGACCGGCTACCGAGGGCGGACGTGGACCATCCGGCAGTTCGCCGGATTCGGCAACGCCGAGCAGACCAACGAGCGCTACAAGATGATCCTCGGCAACGGCGGCGGGGGCCTGTCCGTCGCCTTCGACATGCCGACGCTCATGGGCCGCGACTCCGACGACCCGCGCTCGCTCGGCGAGGTCGGGCACTGCGGCGTCGCCATCGACTCCGCGGCCGACATGGAGGTGCTGTTCAAGGACATCCCGCTCGGGGACGTCACCACCTCCATGACCATCAGCGGGCCCGCCGTTCCCGTCTTCTGCATGTACCTGGTCGCCGCCGAGCGGCAGGGCGTGGACCCGGGGGTGCTCAACGGCACGCTCCAGACCGACATCTTCAAGGAGTACATCGCCCAGAAGGAGTGGCTCTTCCAGCCCGAGCCGCACCTGCGCCTCATCGGCGACCTGATGGAGTACACCAGCGCGAAGATCCCCGCCTACAAGCCGCTGTCCGTCTCGGGCTACCACATCCGTGAGGCGGGCGCGACGGCCGCGCAGGAGCTGGCGTACACGCTGGCGGACGGTTTCGGGTACGTGGAGCTGGGGCTGTCGCGCGGGCTCGACGTGGACGTGTTCGCGCCCGGTCTGTCCTTCTTCTTCGACGCGCACGTCGACTTCTTCGAGGAGATCGCCAAGTTCCGCGCGGCGCGCCGGATCTGGGCGCGCTGGATGCGGGACGTCTACGGCGCGCAGAGCGAGAAGTCCCAGTGGCTGCGCTTCCACACGCAGACCGCCGGTGTCTCGCTGACCGCCCAGCAGCCGTACAACAATGTCGTGCGGACGGCCGTGGAGGCGCTCGCCGCGGTCCTCGGCGGCACCAACTCGCTGCACACCAACGCTCTCGACGAGACCCTCGCGCTGCCGAGCGAGCAGGCGGCGGAGATCGCGCTGCGTACGCAGCAGGTGCTGATGGAGGAGACCGGGGTCGCCAACGTGGCGGACCCGCTGGGCGGTTCGTGGTACGTCGAGCAGCTCACCGACCGGATCGAGGCCGACGCCGAGAGGATCTTCGAGCAGATCAAGGAGCGGGGACTGCGCGCGCACCCGGACGGGCAGCACCCGATCGGGCCGATCACCTCCGGCATCCTGCGCGGGATCGAGGACGGCTGGTTCACCGGGGAGATCGCGGAGTCCGCCTTCCGCTACCAGCAGGCGCTGGAGAAGGGCGAGAAGCGGGTGGTGGGCGTCAACGTCCACACGGGGTCCGTGACAGGGGACCTGGAGATCCTGCGGGTGAGCCACGAGGTGGAGCGCGAGCAGGTGCGCTCGCTCGCCGGGCGGAAGGCGGCGCGGGACGAGTCCGCGGTGCGTGCGGCGCTGGACGCCATGCTCGCCGCTGCCCGCTCCGGCACGAACATGATCGAGCCGATGCTGGACGCCGTGCGCGCCGAGGCGACCCTGGGCGAGATCTGCGGCGTACTGCGGGACGAGTGGGGGGTGTACACGGAGCCGGCGGGTTTCTAGCCGTACCGGTGACGTCGACGCCGCACGCCCCGGGAACCTGTGTGGTTCCCGGGGCGTGCGGCGTTGCGCGCCCGTGCAAGGCGGCGCGCCGGGTGGTCAGTTGTGCGGGAGGCTCAGGAGCGTGATGATGCTGGAGAAGACACAGACGTCGTTCTGTACGGCGGTGATCAGGACCCGGTGCTGGCCGGGCTGGTTCGTCGGGTACGCGTCGGTGTGGATCCAGCAGGGTGCGTCGAGTTCGGCGTAACGGGCGAAGACCACGTCCATGGCGAGCGTCGCGGTCGGCTGCTGCACCGCCGTGTGGCTGGCCTGGCGCGCCGCTTCGAGGAGCAGCATGCCGGGGGCGTGGTCGACCGGGTGGTCGAAGAGGACCGGGTGATTCAGGTCGACGCGCATCTGGTGGCGGCGGGGCGAGTCGGTCGGCGAGAGGACGACGTCGGCGAAGTCACCGCGGGAGACCTGGGCGGGCGCGGCCGGCGGAGGCAGCGGCAGCGCGCGGGCGATGGCGTGGTCGAGGTCGGCGTAGGTGCCCCGCAGCCGCCGGTAGACCGCTGGGGCGTGGTTCGCGAAACGGGTGTGGGCGGTGCCGACCTGGATCCCGTCGCGCAGCACGTCGACCTTCATCAGCATGGAGGCCAGCCGGCCCATGCGCCGGACGACGTCCTTGCAGGTGACGCGCAGTTCGAACGAGGTCGCGCCGATGGTGGTGGCCAGGGCGGCGGGGGTCAGCGCGAAGCTGAAGTGGCTCCACGACTGGCGGTGCCCCGCCGGGGCGTCGTAGGCGGCGTGGCTGAGCAGCGGTATGCACTGGCGGATCGACTCGGGCAGCAGCATGGGGTCGTGCAGGCCGTGCTGCGTTCCGTAGAAGCCGTGGTCCTGCGGCCATTCGGCGTGGACGGTGAAGACGTCGTTTCCGTTCTGGCACCACTCGGTCAGCAGTACTTCGGAGGCGGTGAGCTTGTGCACCTGCTCCTGGGCCACCGGCACCCAGGCCGGGACGGTGGTGTGGACGTGCTCGATGGTGCTGGACATACGGAATCCCCCTGAGACGTATGTGAGCGCTGCGGCTGGCAGCCGCAGCTCCCCAAACATAAAGAGTGCTCTGTTTTTTTGGACTCAAAGGTGAGTAAAGGGTCGCTCATGGAGCGATCAAGCCATGCGGGGTGACGCCTTCCGGATCAGGGAACTTGGCGTCGGCGCCGGGGCGTGGATCGACGTCCTGGACACCGGGAGGGCCCGTGCGTACCCTGGTGCACGTATCAACAGAGAGAGTGCTCTTTTTATTTGACAGGGAGGCCCAGTGGCGCAGGCTCAGCAGGAGCGTGCCGTACGGACACGGGCGGCTCTCATCAGGGCGGCCGCCGAGGAGTTCGATCTCGCGGGCTACGCCGGTACCAGCACCACGAAGATCATCAAGCGGGCCGGGTCCACCATGGGAGCGCTGTACTTCCACTTCGGCTCGAAGGAGGGCGTGGCCAGGGCGGTCATGAACGAACAGGGCGCGGACCTGCCGGAGCCGGCCGGCCGCAGCGGACTCCAGCACCTGATCGACTTCACCCTCGAACTGGCCCGGGAGCTGCGGAGCAACGTGCTGCTGCGGGCCGGTGTGCGGCTGGCGGTCGAGCAGGGCGCCTTCGGCATACAGGACGACACCGCCTACCAGTTGTGGATCACCCGCTTCAAGGAGGAGCTCATCGTCGCCGACGCGCTCGGCGAGCTGCGCGAGGGTGTGGACCCCGCCGGGTTCGCCCGGGTGCTGGTGGGCGCCTACAGCGGGACCCAGCTGTTGTCCCGGATCAGCGCCGGTCACGAGGATCTCCAGGACAGGATCGCCGACCTGTGGCGGTACTTCCTGCCCGCGATCGCCCGTCCCGAGGTGATCGAGAAGCTCGAGTTCGGGACGCGGGGACCGGGGACGGGCAGGTGAGGCCGCGCACCGTCGCGGTGACCGGCTCCACGGGGTTCATCGGCTCCGCGGTGGTGCGGCGGCTGGCCGGGTGTGCGCACATCGGTGGGGAGCCGGTGCGGGTGCGTGCCCTGGCGCGCGGCGGGGCCGTCGAGGTGCCGGGTGGCGGTGCGGTCGAGCGGGTCCGGGCGGACGTCACCGACCCGGCGTCACTTCACCGTGCCTTACAGGGCGCGGACGCCGTCGTGCATGCCGTCTCCTATGTGGGGAGCGATGCCGGGCGGTCCTGGTCCGTGAATCTGGAGGGCACCACCGCCGTCATATCGGCCGCCCGGGAGGCCGGGGTCGAGCGGATCGTCCACTTCTCCACGGCCGCCGTCTACGGCGCCGGTCCGCACCGTGGCATCGATGTCGACGAGGTCGTCGCGGAGCCGGTGTCCGAGGCCAGTCGCAGCCGCCTCGCCGCGGAGGGTCCGGCCCTGGCGGCCGGGGCGCTCGTGCTGCGGCCGAATCTGGTGGTCGGTGCGGGGGACCGGTGGGTCGGCCCGGCGTTCGCCGAGCTCACCGCGAGGGTCGCGCCCGGGTGGGCCGGCGGTACGGGGCTGCTGTCCCTGGTGGACGTGGACGATCTGGCGCGGCTGGCGGCGGCCGCCGTCACCGTGGGCACCCCGGTGCGGGGAGTGCATCACGCCGCTCATTCCGTGCCGGTGGCCAGCGGGCGCCTCAGACAGGTGCTGGCCGCACAGGGCCTTGCCGAGCCCGCGCGCGGGGACGCCGACTGGGAACAGTGCGTGGCGCTGCTCGCGCGTACGCGGGGCCGGTTCGGGCGGCGGCAGTTGGAGCTGCTGGGCAGGGATCACCACTACCGCAGCGACCTGATCTGGAAGCTGCTGGGCGTCGACCCCGGTACCGGTCCGCTGGAGCGGCTCGTGAGCCTGCCGTAGCCGTTCGGCGTCCGGTTGCGGTGCGGCCGGACGCGCCCCCGCGGCCACGCCCGCACACCGCTACGGCCCCGGACCCCCATCGGGTGCCGCCGGGCCGCCGACTTCTCCGGGCTCCCTGTCTCGCCGAGGCAGGGGGCCCGTTCTCTGTTTCCGGGCCTTGCGCGCGATGGCTCGTTCCGGCTGGTTGCGAAGCTGTCCCCGGCGGCAGAATAATATAGAGAGATCTCTTTTATTTACGCCGGTCGGCCTCAGAACTTCGGAGGATGCATGGCAATGCAGGCCAGGGCGGAGCGCACGCGCGAAGCTCTCATCAGGGCCGCGGCCGATGTCGTGGACGACAACGGCTACCACGGGGCCACCCTGGTCGCGATCAGCAGGTGCGCCCGCGTCTCCATGGGGGCGCTCACCTTTCACTTCGCGAGCAAGAGCGAGCTGGCCGAGGCTCTGGTCGAGCGTGCCGCGCGCATCGCCGGCGAGCGGGCCGCGGGTGCCGTGGCGGGGCAGGTGTCCCCGTTGCGGGCCGTCGGGGAGCTGTTGCAGGTGCTCGCCCGGCTGCTGGACGAGGACGTCGTCGTGCGCGCCGGCTCGCTGCTGGCGCGGGAGCGGCCGGACATCGTTCCGCCCTGGCACTCCTCGTGGACGCCGACGCTGTGCCGGCTGCTCAAGGAGGCGGAGGCGGCGGGGGAGTTGCGGCGCGGCGCCCGGCCGTCCGCGGTGGCGGGGCTGGTGATGTACCTGCTCACGGCTGTCGAGGTGCAGCCGCGCACCGACCCGGGGCAGGAGTTCCGCGGGGCGGCGGGCGCCATGTCGCGGCTGTGGCCCTTCGTCTGTCACGGCATCGCCGCGGTGCCCGCCTGAGGGGTCCGAGGTAAAGGTACGGCCGCCTTTTCTTTGCCATCTGCGTACTCGACCGGGTACCGGATCTGGCTAGAAAAAAAGAGAGCTCTCTGTATTCTTCTCGGCGTAGGGCCTACTCGGCCAGGGACTGTACGGGGGAGAGTGAGGACCCGGTGAGGGATACAGGCACAGCACAGACGGACGTCTGCAAGGTGCTGGCACGTGAGGTGCACGACCGGATCGGCGGCGCACTGGCGCTGGCGCTGCGCCGGCTGGACATGCTGGAGACCACGGCGATGGGGTCCGACCCGGACGCGGCCGCCCGTCTGCAGCAGGTGAGGGCCGCCGTCGTTGACGTCCTGTGCGCGACCCGTCAGGTGACCTCGGCGCTGCGGGACTCGCCGCCGGCGCTCGCGCCGTTCTCGATGGAGGACGCGCTGCGCGGCTTCGTCCAGGCGATGGAGATCAGCGAGCCGCGTGTGGACCTGCGGGTCGACGGCATGGACGGGCTGCTGCCGGCCGCCGTCGCGGACGCCGTGTTCCTCGCGGTCCGCGAGGCCATGCGCAACGCAGTGGCCCACGCGAACGCCCGGCACGTCGCCGTCCACATCGCCTGGGACGGCGAAGAGCTGCATGCCTCGGTGGCCGACGACGGGGACGGCTTCGACCCCGCCACGGTCGGCCGAAGCGGTTCCACCAACGGCCTGCTCGGCATGCGGGAGCGGATCCAGGCGGCCGGCGGCGTCACCACCGTCACCAGCGCCCCCCGGCGCGGCACCCGGATCACGCTCTGGGTCCCCGTCAAGGAGAGGAACACCCGCCATGTCTGACACCCCGACCCGCATCCTCGTCGCCGACGACCACACCCTGCTGCGCGAGGCGATGGTCGAACTCCTGCGCAGCGAGCCCGACCTCGACGTGGTCGCGGAGGTCGGTGATGCCCGGGCGGCCGTGCGTGCCGCGGCGGAACTGCGGCCCGATGTCGCGCTGCTCGACGTGCAGATGCCGTACAACGAGGACCCCGGAGCCACCGTGCGCCGGCTGCTGGAGCGGCGGCCGGGACTGCGCATCATCGTCCTGAGCATGGACGACCACCCGGCGCTGGTACGGCAGTTGCTCGCCCTCGGCGTGCGCGGCTATCTCCACAAGAGCGCCAGCCGCCAGTCGTTGCTCGCGGCGATCCGGGAGCGGCCGGGCAGCGGGCGGGCCATGGTCACGGTGTCGATGCCACCGCTCGCCGCGCCCGGCCAGGGACCCGCCCCGCGAGCCGCGACGATCTCCGAGCGCGAGACGGAGGTGCTGACCCTGGTGGCGCAGGCCCTGAGCAACCGGCAGATCGGAGCCCGCCTCGGTATCACCGAGGGCACCGTCAAGCGTCATCTGCGGAAGATCTTCGACAAGCTCGACGCGGTCTCCCGGCTCGACGCGGTGAACAAGGCGACCGCGCTCCAGCTCATCCGCCCGCACGGCAAGCACTTCCTGCCGATGGCCGGTTGAGCCGTCGAACCACCGTTTTGCTGCGGCCCCCGCCGGTTTGTGTGGCGGGGGCCGCCTGTGTGCCGGGGGCCGCCGCCCCGCGAGCCGGCGGCCCCTGGGCGGTGAGGGTCAGGCCGGGCCACCGTCGGGCAGTGCCTCTCGGCGGGCCCGCTCGAGGGCGGTGAGCACCGTGCGGGCGCCGAGGTCGGTCAGGGCCGTGTACAGGTGGCCGTCGGGGCGGACGATCGCCGCCGTGGGGCGGCGGCCGAGGGCCGTGGCGAGGGGGCCCTCCGGGCGGCTGGGCGCCTCGACCACCTCGGCCGCCTCGCCCACGGCCGCGCGGATCGCCGCACAGGTGCCGCGCCAGTCGGCGGGCCTGGTGCGGCCGGCGTGCAGGAGTACGGCGTAGGAGCGGCCGGTGATGCGGGGCCAGGGGGCGCCGCTGAGGACCGGTTCCTCGCCGAGGAGGAGCGGCAGACGGTCTCCCGGGGCGGCCTTCGGGCCCGTGAGGGAGGTCCGGCGGGCGGTGGGGGCGCGATAGCCCGAGGTGAGCTGGCCGATGGCCGGGGCCAGGGCCCGCTGCAGGACGCCGGTGCGGCCCGCGGCCCGTACCGCCGTGTCGCGCAGGGCGAGCTGGGCCGGCTTGGTCAGGGCGCCCCAGCGGGTCTGCAGCGACGTGGACCGGGTCACCGTGTGCACCGCGGGGCGCCGCTCGGCGTCGTAACTGCCGAGGATGGCCTCGTCGAGGGTGCCGCGCAGGACGCCCGCCAGCTTCCAGCCCAGGTTCGCGGCGTCCAGCAGGCCGGTGTTCATGCCCTGGCCGCCCGCGGGGCTCATCAGGTGGGCGGCGTCGCCCGCCAGGAAGGCCCGGCCGTGACGGAAGCTCGACGCGCTGCGGACGTGGACCTGGAAGACCGTACTGAAGCGCAGTTCGCCCACCTCGACACCGCCGGGGGCGCGGTCGGCCACCACCTGCTGGAAGAAGCCGCGGGTGGGCGTGGTGGCGGCCATGTCGGGCGGCACCGCCACGGCGATGCGGTGGACGCCGGGCGAGACCGGGGCGAGGCCGAGGCCGCCCGCGGCCGTGTAGCAGTAGCTCACCAGGTCCGCCGGTATCTCCCCGGACAACTCGGCGTCGGTGATGGCGAAGTTGATCGGCAGCTTGGAGCCCTCGAACGTGAGGCCCAGCTCCTTGCGCACCGTGCTGTGCGCGCCGTCCGCGCCGACGACCCAGTCCGCCTCGACCTCCTCGGTGAGGCCGTCCGGCAGGGCGAGGACCGCCCGGGCGCGCGGCCCGCCGGCGTCGAGCGTGCGCAGCCGCACCCCGCGCTCGACCTTGCCGCCGAGCTCCGCCAGACGCTGCTCCAGCAGCTCCTCGGTGCGGTCCTGGGGCAGGCCGACGGCGAAGGGATAGGGGGTGTCGGCCAGGCGGTTCAGCCAGGCCGTCGCGAGATGACGGCGGTCCGAGTAGTACGCCACACCCTGGATGCGGTGCCCGTTCTCCACCAAGCGGTCGGCGACGCCGATCCGGCGCAGGAGCTCGAGCGGGCGTGGCCAGATGGTGGTGGCCCGGGAGTGGGCCGAGTGGTCGCGTTCGGCGTCGACGATCCGGACGGGTACGCCCTGACCGAGCAGCTCACAGGCGATGACCAGGCCGATCGGCCCGGCGCCGACCACCAGAACGGGGTTGACCTTGGACATGTGCGCTCTCCCAGCATTTTGGATACTCGCACCGGCCGGCGGGCACGGGCAATTCCGGACTTTAGTTCCGCGCTGCGGAAAAGGGCGCGGATATTCCACTGACGTGCCGCCGTGACGAACCGAAAGTAGCAGCCTGAGCTGGACGGACGGCCGGGAGTGTCACCAAGGAAACACGCGCCGGACCACAAGGGGAATATACGGACCCGGTTCCCGGTCCCTAGCGTGGAATTGCCATGGACACCGGCAGTTCTCTGGAGGAAAAGAATCATGAGGGATCATCCGTCCCGGAATACATCCCGTAATCCCGTCGTCTCTCTTGTCACCGTGGTGCTCGCATCGCTGCTGCTGCCGATCTCACTGACCGGCGCGTCCGTGGCCATCCCAGGTGTCGCCGCCGACTTCCACAGCAGCCTGGCCGCCGACGAGTGGATCGTGAACGGCTACGACCTCACTTTCGCCGGCTTCATGCTCGCCTCCGGCGCCTTCGCCGACCGGTTCGGCCGCCGCAAGGTCTTCGTGCTGGGCACCGTCGTCTTCACCGTGTGCTCGCTGGTCTCGGCGCTCAGCGGCAACATCGCGCTGCTGGACGCCTCGCGGGTCATCGCCGGCATCGGCGCCGCCGCGATGCTGACCTCCGGCAGCGCCACGCTCGCCCAGGTCTTCGACGGGCCCGCGCGGGCCAAGGCCTTCGCCGTCTTCGGCACCACCGTCGGCGTCGGCATGGCCTTCGGGCCGTTCATCGCCGGCACCCTGTCGACCACCTTCGGCTGGCGGTCCGTCTTTCTGGTCCCCGCGATCGCGGGAGCCCTGGTGCTCGTCCTCGCCACCCGGCTGCCCGAGTCCCGCGACCCGCAGGCCGGCCGCGTCGACTGGGCCGGCACCATCACCTTCAGCGGCGCCCTCACCGCGCTGATCGCCGCCCTGATCGAGGGCTCCGCGCTCGGCTGGGCCTCCGCCTTCAACCTGGCCATGTACGTCGCCTGCGCCGTGCTCTTCACCCTGTTCGTCGTGGTGGAGAAGCGGCAGGAGCGGCCGATGTTCGACCTCGGCCTGTTCAAGCAGCCGCAGTTCGTCTCGCTGTGCGTCGGCGTGGTCGCCCTGGTCCTCGCCTTCACCCCGCTGCTGGTCTACCTGCCCAGCTACCTCACCGCCGTCAACGGCCAGACCACCATGCACGCCGGCGTCGACATGCTGATGCTCACCGTGCCGACCATCTTCTTCCCGCTGATCACCGGATACCTGCTGCGCTGGATCCCGGTGCGCCACATGGTCACCGCCTCGGTGGGCCTGACCGCGATCGGCACGGCCTGGCTGACGGTCCTGCACCCCGGCATCGGCAACTGGGCCGCCCTCGGCCCCTTCGCGGTGATCGGCATCGGGATCGGCGTCTCCTTCGGCGTGATGGACGGCGCCGCCGTCTCCAGCGTCGAGCCCGAGCGGGCCGGCATGGCCGCGGGCATGTTCAACACCATGCGGCTCGCGGGCGAGGCCACCGGTATCGCGGTGGTCGGCTCGCTGCTCGTCAGCTTCACCCGGGTGGAACTCGGCACCAAGCTCGACGCCTTCACCGGCCCGTACGGCGGCAAGCCGACCGAGCTGGCCAACGCCCTGAACCAGGGGCAGTTGTCCGGCCCGCAGTCCACCGTGCCGGCGAACGCCCGCGAGGCCTTCCACCAGGTCGCCACCTCCGCCTACACCGGCGGCCTGCACACCGCCCTGTGGATCATGGCCGGCTTCTGCGCCGCCGCGACGGTGCTGGTCGCCGCCGTCGGCGCCAGGGCCGGCAAGGCGGCGCCCGTGGCCGAGGCCGCACCGCAGGCCGAGCCGGAGAAGGTCGCGGCCTGAACCACGCACAGCGCGCCGGGGCGGCTGCCGTGACAGCCGGCCGCCCCGGCATCCGCTTGTGCCCACCACCCGCAACACGACGCAACACACCGGTAGAACGACGAACAAGGGAGAACACCGTGAGCGCGCTGACCGTCGAGCGAGTCCGTGAGGCCTTCGGGGCCCTGGCGTCCGGGGACCGCCGGACCATGCTCGAGTACTGGGACGAGGACGTCAGGTTCGAGATCCCCGGCAACCACGCGCACGCCGGCTGGCACGAGGGACTGGACAGCTTCCTCGGCTTCCTCAAGACCGTGGGCGAGCTGTCCGGCGGCACCTACACCGCCGAGAACGTGACCATCATGGTCAACGCCGAGGACGGCTGCTCGGTCGACGTCAACACCAACCGTGCGCTGCGGGCCGGAGCGCCGCAGGACAGCACCTCGCCGTACGACCTGCTCGATGTGACGGCGCTGCACTTCCTGCGCTGGCGGGACGGCCGCATCGTGGAAGGCCGTGGCGTCATCCTCGGCGACGGCTGCTCGACCTCGGCCCTGTGGTGGTCGCCGCTGAACCCGGACGGCACCCGCCGCGGGGTCTGATCCGGTAACCACCGCACCCGCACACACGACTTCGGGCCTTCCCCACGCGGGGAAGGCCCGAAGTCGTATGCGACGCAGCCCGGTTCAGATGCCGCCGCCCACCGTGGTCAGGCCGCCGTCGACGACCAGGGTCTGGCCGGTCACCCAGGAGGCGTCGTCCGAGGCCAGGTAGGCGACCGCGGCGGCGATGTCCTCGGGGGTCCCCAGGCGCCGCAGCGCGTAGTCCTCGGTGAGCCGCTGCTCGCGGTCCTCGTAGAGCTTCGACGCGAAGCGGGTCTTGACCACGGCCGGCGCCACCGAGTTGACGCGGATGCGCGGGCCGAGCTCCTGGCCCAGTTGCTCGGTGAGGTGGATCAGTGCGGCCTTGCTGGCGCCGTACACGCCGATACCGGTGGCCGGCTTCAGCCCCGCCACGGCTGTCATGTTCACCACGCTGCCGCCGTGCTCGCCCATCCACGCCTCGCGGGCGCGCCGCAGCCAGCCCAGTGCCGCCAGGACGTTGACGTCGAACACCTTGCGCCAGGCGGACTCCTCCAGGTCGAGGACCGGACCGAACACCGGGTTGATCCCCGTGTTGTTGACCAGGACGTCCAGCCGTCCGAACGCCGCCAGCGTCCGCTCGACGGCCTCGGCCCGGTGTCCGTCGTCGTCCGTCCTGCCGGCGACGGCCACAGCGTGCTCCGGCCCGCCCAGACGCTCGACCGCCTGCGCCAGCGGCTCCGGCGAGCGGGCGGTGAGGCAGACCCGGGCGCCCTCGGCGACCAGGCGTTCGGCGACGGCGTACCCGATGCCCCGGCTGGCGCCGGTGACCAGGGCGACCCGGCCTCGGAAACGAGCGGGGGAGACGGATGTGCTCACGATGGTGCCCTCCAGAAACGGCGAACAGACGGGTGATGACGAACGAACAGGTGAGACGGGTAAGGGCGAACAGACAGGTGACGACCGCGCGGCAGTCGCCGGCGGTCGTCGTCGTAAGGCGCGGGCAGGGGAGGCGGCCGGCCTGCGGCCGCCCGGGCGGGGGAGGAACGGGCGGCGGCACGAACCCGGAAGCACAACCGGGTGGCCGGACCGCGAGCAATCCCCTGCCCGCGCTTTGTCGATGCTACGTATATGCGAGCTGACCAGGACATTCCCTCTTGGAGGACTGCCCCATGCCTCCGAAGCGGCATGGGGCGGCGTCCCTCGGGCCTTGCCGCGGTCACAGGGCCAGATAGCCGCCGTCCACGGGCACGGCCGCTCCCGTGATGTAGGAGCCGGCGTCCGAGGCGAGCAGCAGCAGCGCGCCGTTGAGTTCACCGAGCCGGCCGGCGCGGCGCATCGGGGTACGGCGCTCCACCCACGCCCGCCCCTTCTCGCTGCCGAGCATCGACTCGGTCATCTCCGACCAGAACCAGCCCGGGCACAGCGCGTTGACGCGCACCCCCCGCCCGCTCCACTCGGCGGCCAGCTCGCGGGTCAGGTTCACCACCCCGCCCTTGGACGCGGCGTACGCGGCCTGCGGAAGGCTGCCGCTGGCCACCAGCCCGTAGATGGAGGCGATGTTGATGACCGAGCCCCGGCCGCGCTCCAGCATGCCCGTGCCGACCGCCTGGCTCAGCGCGAACACCGCCGTCAGATTCAGCGCCACGATGGAGCTGAAGCTCTCCACGGACTGTGTCTCCGCGGGCACGGTCTCCGACAGGCCCGCGTTGTTGACCAGGATGTCGATCGGGCCGAGTTCCTCGGTGACCGTGCGCACCAGACGCGCACGGTCCTCGGCCGACGTCACGTCGCAGGGCACGGCGAGTGAGCCGGGCAGCTCGGCGGCGAGTTCCTTCAGCGGGCCCTCACGGCGCGCGGCCAGGGCCACCCGGGCGCCCGCGGCGCCGAGCAGCCGGGCCGTGTGCGCGCCGATGCCGCTGGAGGCACCGGTGACCACGGCCACCCGGCCGTCCACCCGGAACAGCGCGGTCGGGTCCTCGGCGGGGGCGGTTGCCTCCTCGGCGCGGACGGCGGGATGCGTCACGGCTGATTCACCTCCACGATCGCGGCGGACCAAGTGAACCCGGCGCCGGCACTGAGCAGGACGAGCAGATCCCCGGGGCGTACGTCGTCCCGGTCGAGCAGGTCGGACAGGTTGGCGACGGCGTCTCCGGCGCCCAAGTGGCCGGTGTCCGAGCCGAGCCGGACGACGGGCGCGGCGCACACCTCGCGGAAGGCGGGCTCGTAGGCGTCCGCGATGACGTGCCGGGCGAGCCGGGGCAGCGCCGCGGCCCGCAGCCGTGCGTCGTCGGGGCCGACCCCCGCGTCGCGCAGGGCCCGCGCCACCACGGAGGTGACCGCGTCGTGCGCGATCGGACCGAAGGGCAGGGCCGGGTTGGCGGTGAGGAACTCCTTCTTGGCGAGCTTCGGAAGCAGCGTCTTGACGCCGCTGGTGGGCGCCGGGCTGAACGGCGCGTCGCCGCGGTGCATGCCCTCCAGTACCGGCGCCGCCACGGTCGCCGCCGACAGCAGGCGCACGGAACGGCCGCGCGGGGCGCGGTCGACCAGCACCGAGGTGGCGCCGTCGCCGTAGCAGACGCCGTAGTCGCCGCCCCAGCGGTCGAAGCCGGGCTGCGGGAAGCAGTCCGCCGTGGTGACCAGGGCCGGGCCGGCGCCGGTGGCGAGCAGCCGGCAGGCGGCCTGCACGATGGCGGCCAGCCCGCCGTTGCACATCTGCTGGATCCCGACGGGCTCCGCGGCCACCGCGCCGACGCGCTGGGCCAGATAGTGCGCCGGGGACCAGAACTCGTGGCCCTGGTGGTACGTCCACGCGTGCAGCAGTTGGGTGATGCGCTCCGGCGGGGTCCCGGAGGCGTCGAGGGAGGTGGCTGCGGCGAGCGCGGCGAGCTCGACCGGGGCGAGGGCGCTGGTGCGCAGGGCCGTGTAGGCGTACCGCTCGGCGTTCTCCCCGTCGATCAGCAGGCCGGCGACCGCGTCCGAGACGGGCTGGGCGTGCTCGCCCAGCGCGTGGGCGGGGGCGTTGAGATGGACGGGGGCGTCAAACCGCATCGTCGGCTCCGCCGGTGTGGGCCTCGGCGAGGCGGACGCGCATCCGGGCGACGGTCTCGTCCTGCTGGACGAAGGCGGTCTCGGTCCACTGGCCGTTGTCCACCGGTTCGGGCAGCCGGCGGGTGACGACGGTGATGTCGCTGTCCAGCTCCGCGAAGCGCAGGTACTCGGCGCCGACGTACCGAAGGCAGAACCCGGCCGGCGACCCGCCCGGTGAGCCGGAAGCGAGCAGCAGTGCGGCCTGCCGGGCGGCCTCCATCATCACCGGCCCCGGCACATGGTCCTGGGCGTGCTCGAACATGCTGGGGTGCGCAGCGGGCACCCGCAGTCGCGCGGATACGGCGTCGTCCGTGACGTCGGCGTTCTCCAGAACCACGTTCTCCGCCTGCTCGCGGCCCACCCGCCAGGGCGCCGGGGCGACGCCGCCGGTGTCCGCGGGCAGGGTGTCGGACAAGGGCGGCGGTGTGGCGCGGTGGCTCATCCGCAGCTTCTGGTAGACGGGGTCGGGTCGCTGCGCGGTGTCGACGGTGATGACGCCCACCTGCCGGCCGCCGACCATCACCCGCACCCGGTGCACCACGCGGGCGACGGTGTCCTGGTACATCTTGGCGAGCTCCACGTCGCCGAGCAGCAGCAGGTCCAGCGCGCCGCCGGCCCGGAGCGGCTCGGGGTCGGTGATCTCCAGGGACGCGGTCGCGGTGATCGACTTGGTGTCGTGGCCCGCGTCGTGCTGGAGGTGCATCGCGCACAGCAGCATCTGGCGCACGCTCTCGAACACCGCGAGCGGATCGTGCGTCGCGGGGCGGGCGGTGTGGTCGCCGTAGTAGAAGTGGCGCGGCGGGAGTTGGGCCGCCGCCCGGAAGGTGTTCTCGTCGACGGACTGGAAGTCGGTGAGGAACACCTCGGAGATCGCCGAGCGGTGCACCAGCCGGCGGGACAGCGTGCGCTGGGTGGACAGGGTCTGGGCCGCTTCGGCGGCCTCGGCCGGGTCGACCAGCCTCAGTACGGACATGACGGGCTCCTGTGCGGTGCGTCGGGGCGGGTGCCGGGGATGGGGAGATCTGCGGGCCGGGGGGCCGGGGCTCAGACGGCGACCGGGGCGGACGCGTCGAGGAGGCGGGAGACCTGGCGGGCGGCCTGGTCGGCGTCGTGGAAGTGCACGGCCTGCCAGCCGGCGGCGATCGCGCCGGAGACGTTCTTCTCCAGGTCGTCCACGAGCACGCACTGGTGCGGTTCGAGCCCGGCCCGCTTCGCTGCGAGTTCGAAGATCTCGGGCTCGGGCTTGCGGCTGCCCACCGCGTGGGAGAGGACGATGCCGTCGAAGTGCGAGTCGCCGATCATGAAGCGGCGGTGGCGCTCCCAGGAGGGCGGCAGGTTGGAGAGCAGTCCGACGAAGGCGCCCCGGGCCCTGAAGCCGTCCAGGTGCGCGGCCCAGGCCCGGTTGGCGGGGCGCCCGGCGAACCAGCGGTCACCGAAGTGCTGGAGGTCGGCGACGACTCCGAAGGTGCCGCCGAGGACGTCCTCCAGCTCGTCGGACCAGGCGGCCTCGTCGATCAGCGGGATGTCTATCGGCCCCATCGGGTCCGTGCCGTACTTCTCCCCGACCAGGCGCATCGACTCCTTCAGCGCCCACAGGGGGACGCCGACGCGGTCGGCGAACTCGTTGAAGGTGACGTCGACCGGCGGGGTCAGTACGCCGCCGAAGTCGGTCCATACGGCCAGGGACGGGGTGGGGGAGGGGGTGGGTCCGGTGGGGTGCGTGAGGCTCATGACGGTCCTTCGATGAGTAAGTGGAGTGCGAGCAGGGCGGGTTGGGGCTCGTACGGCGGCGAGGTCACAGGCGGTACAGGAGCCCGCCGTAGTACCAGCCGGAGCCGACCGCCGTGGACAGGACCAGGTCGCCGCGCTTGACGACACCCTGTTCGGAGAACTCCGACAGCGCGATCGGGATCGAGGCGCAGCCGGTATTGCCGCGCTCGGCGAAGTTGGTGAGGAACCGCGCGGGTTCCAGGTCGAGGCCGTCGCGTACGCCCGCGTGGATGGCGTTGTTGCCGGGGTGCGGGACCAGCCAGTCGATGTCCGAGGTCTTCAGGTCGTTGCGGGTCAGGACGGTGTCGGCGACCTTCAGGCTGGAGCGCACGGCCAGGTCGATGAGCTCCGGCTTCGGGCGCAGGAAGCCCTCGGGGGCGCGGGCGGCGACGGTGTCCGCCTCCGAGGCATCGCAGTCCAGGACCGAGTCGATCAGGCCGCTCGGGTCGTCCGGGTCGCCCTTCTCCAGGACGACAGCGCCGGCCGCGTCGCCGAAGACCAGCTGGCCGCGGGTGCCGGGGCGGGCGCGGCGGGTGAAGCGGTCGGCCGCGACCACCACGGCGCGCTTCCAGCCCGGGTGCGCGGTGAGCATGGCGGCAGCGGTCTGCACGCCGTGCACGAAGCCGGTGCAGGCGCCGCAGACGTCGAAGGCGAGGGCGCCGTGCGCGCCGAGGGCGGCGGCGACGCCCGGGGCTATCTCCGGTATCCACTGGCGGTCGGTCCAGTTGGCGAGGACGACCAGGTCCAGGTCGTCGGGTTCGCGGCCGGCGTTCGCCAGGGCCGAGGTGGCGGCCTGGACGGCCATGAACTCCAGCGTTTCGTCCTCGTCGGCCACGTGGAGGGCGCGGACGCCGAGTTCCTGCGCGGCATCGGGAGGGTAGGTGCGGCCACCGACGGTGACCTCGCCGTCGTGGGTGCGGTGGTGGCGGGGGAAGTAGTGGCCGAGGCCGGAGAACTTCAGGCCGGTGCCGGTCCAGGTGCGCGCTTCGGTACGGGTGTGCATGGTGGGGCTCCTTGTGAGTCCGGGTGGGTGAGGGTGTGCGGGTGCAGCTCAGCGGGAGCGGGGGTGTGGCGGGTGCCGCTCAGCGGGAGCGGGGGTGCGTGATGCCGCTCAGCGGAAGCGGCCCTGTGGGTCGAGGGCGCGCAGGGCGGCCAACTCCTCCTCCGTCACCGGCTTTTCGGCGGCCACATGGGAGGCGTCGGCGCCCCAGGAGGTACGGCTCGCCACGGCCTCGGCCGCCTGGCGGGAGAGCTCCCGCGGGCCGTCCGCGGCGCCGGCGGCGGGGTCCGCGGCGTCGTCGGCCGGGAGGTAGGTGGCGAGGCGGAACGGGCTCGCGGCGCCGTCGCGGACGAAGCGGCCGAAGTCGCTGACCACCTCGCGGACGCGGTGGCCGGGACTGGTGCGGTAGGTGACCTCCGGCACGTAGCGGCGGCGGGAGGACGGGGCGATCACCACGCAGTCGGTGCTGGACGCGATGTCGTTGGCGCCGCCCGAGCCGGTCAGCCAGCGGCCGTCCGCGCCGCGGCTGGTGTTGATCGTGCCGCTCTCGTCGATCTCGGCGGCGGCCAGGACGCCCAGCGCCCGGGGGTTGGCGGCGACCATACCGCCGAGGATCTCCGGGATGCCGGCCAGCATCTCGCTGCGGGCGGCGTGCAGCAGGCTGAAGAGGAAGGTGTCCCCGCCCTCGGGGCTGAAGCCGTACATGCCGAGCTCGGCCACCACCTTGACGTCCTGTCCGCCCGCCCGCAGCAGCTCGGCCGCCAGCCAGGCCGCCATGTGCGAGGTGCCGATCCCGGCGAGCAGGGTGTCGTAGCCGTGTGCGCGGACCTGCTCGGCGACGGCCCGGGCGCCGAGCACGATCAGGCGTTCTAGACGGGTGGCGGGCGCGGGGAGCGGGACATCGGCCGGCGAGGCGGGTTCGGCGGGCCGGGCGGCGAGGGGTGCGGTGGCGGCGGCGGATGCGGATCCCGCCCTGGTCACGGCCTCCTTCTCGCTGCGGTGGCTCTCCGCCCAGGTTTCGGTCTCGGCGTCGTAGTCGTCGTCCGCGGCGGTGGCGGACGGGATGCGCAGGGCGGTGCGGCGGTGGGCTCCCAGGCGGCGTACGTACTCCTCGTGGGAGCCGGGGCCGGTGACCCAGGTGTCGTACCAGTCCCGGCCGCGGTGCTCGCCGTGGCAGGAGGCGACTATCTCCTCCAGGAAGGCGTAGTCGTCCAAGTAGCCGTCCACGCCGGCCAGCCGGTCGGTGCGCAGGGCCTGGGGGTGGGCTCCCAGACGGGCCTCGGTCAGGCCCAGGACGCGCTGGCCGGGGATGACCACACGGTCGTTGAGTTCGCGCAGTTCCTCACGGCTGACGATTGTCTCGACCGAGGCGATGACACCGCGCCCGGCGGCGTACGCGGCCCAGGCGCCCTCGCCGAGCGGCGGGACCAGGGCGATGTTGCCGTCCTCGTCGGCGGCCACGCCGTGCACGAGGGTGACGTCGGGGCGCAGGGGCGACAGCAGGGTGATCTCCTCGCCCGGGCGCGCGGGGTCGGGTACGCGGTGCAGCACGTCCGGCTTGCCCTCGGCGAGGTCGGTGCCGGCAAGGGAGCCGGTGACGGCGTACGGGCTTCCCTGGGCGCCGGCGATCAGCCGCTGGACGTAACTGAGCAGCGACCACGCCTCGAAGACGAACGGTTCGCCCTTGTCCAGGTCCGCGTAGAGGGGGTTGGGGCGGGGCGAGGGGTAGGTGTCCCCGGCGAAACCGGCGATGACCTTGTCGGCGACGCCGGACAGCGCGAGCGCGTGGGCCGAGGAGTGCACGGCGGTGGTGGAGACCGTGAGGTGGCCGTCGGCGCCGAAGACCCGGCACAGGGCGTAGGTGAGGGCGTTGGGGCGCGACGGGGTGCCGGCCAGGTGGACGTGGTCGCCCGGGCGTACCAGGGCGCGGACCAGTGCGTCGACGTCGGCGGCGATCAGGGGGCGGCTCATGACGGGGCTCCCAGCGCGACGACCGCGGTCTGGCTGCCGAAGGCGAACGACATGGACACCGCGAGGCCGACCTCGGCCGCACGCGGTCCCTCGAAGACGTGGTCGTGGTCGCACTCGGGGTCGGGCGTGGTGAAGTTGATGGTGGGCGCGATGGTCCGGTGGTGGATCATCAGGCCGGTCGCGGCGACGTTGATGATGCCCGCCAGGCCGAACGTGTGGCCGTAGATGGGCTTGTTGGAGCTCAGCGGCGGCAGGGCGGCGGCGGTGCGCTCCGGGTAGAGCGCGCGCAGCGCGCGCGACTCGGCGATGTCGTTGTAGCGGGTGGCGGTGCCGTGCGCGCAGAAGTAGTCGACGTCGTCCGCGCAGCGGCCCGCGTCGGCCAGCGCGTCCTCGATGACCGAGGCGGTGACCTTGCCGGTCAGGTCCATGGTGGTGGGGTGGGCGGCCTCGTTGAGGGAGACGGCCGAGAGGATCTCGCAGTAGACCCGGGCGCCGCGCTGCCGGGCGACCGACTCCCGCTCCAGGCACAGCACGACGGAGCCCTCGCCGAGCGCGAAGCCCTCGCGGTCGTCGCTGTAGGGGCGCACCGCACGGCTCGGGTCCTCGCGTTCGGAGGAGAGCACGCCATGGCCCATCGCCCGGTAGCAGGCGGCGACCTCGGGCACGATCGGGAACTCGTGGCCGCCGACCAGCATGGCGTCCGCGGCGCCGGAGCGCAGCTCCCGCAGCGCCAGCTGGACGGCCTGGTGGCCGCCGACGCAGGCGTTGGAGACGGTGGTGACCAGGCCCTGGGCGCCGGTGTAGACGGCGGACAGGGAGGCCGGGCAGCCGGGCAGGCCGCGGAACATCGCGCCCTTGTCGCCGAAGGCGCCCGGGTCGGCGCCGGTGAGGACGTCGCGCCACCAGCTGAACGGGCCGCGGGAGGAGGACATGACGATGCCGAGCCGGCGCGGGTCCAGTGCGTCCCGACCGAGCCCCGCGTCGCGACGGGCCTCGGTGAGGGCCGACATGGTGATGAGGATCTCCCGGGAGTACTTGGCCGCGTGCGCGTCCGTCAGCTCCGGGAGGAAGGGGCGGTGGTCGAAGTCGTCGATCTCGGCCGCCGCGTACACCGGAAGGCCGGCCTGCTGCGCGTCGAAGCGGGTGAGCCGGCCCACCTGGGACCTGCCGCCCGAGATGTTCGCCCAGAACTGGTCGACGGAGAGGGTGCCCGGGAGGACGACACCGATTCCCGTGACGACGATGCGTTCGTTGTTCGGCGCCATGAGGGATGACGCCGAACTCGCTGATGCGGGTATCTCGAATTCACTGTTCGTCATACGGAAAACGATAGGTGGGGCCGGTTATTCGGCCATGGGCCGCCGGGTACTCTTTCCAGGGGAAAGCAGTACTCGCGGTACCGTCCGGGTATTCGCTCGCACCTTCGGCCAGGCATTCATGGAAAACCAGAAAGCCGCCCTTCCGGAAAGGAAGGGCGGCTTTGCGGTGAACAAGGGTCAGGTGTTCTGGTAGCGGCGCAGTTCGCGGCGGGCCAGCGAGGCGCGGTGGACCTCGTCGGGGCCGTCGGCCAGACGCAGGGTACGGGCGTGTGCCCACAGTTCGGCGAGCGGGAAGTCCTGCGAGACCCCACCGGCGCCGTGCGTCTGGATGGCCTTGTCGAGGACCCACTCGGTCATCGCCGGCACCGCGATCTTGATGGCCTGGATCTCGGTGTGAGCGCCCTTGTTGCCGATCGTGTCCATCAGATACGCGGTCTTCAGCACCAGCAGCCGGGCCTGTTCGATGCGCACCCGCGCCTCCGCGATCCACTCGCGCACCACGCCCTGTTCGGCGAGCGGCTTGCCGAAGGCGACCCGGCTGCCGGCCCGCTCGCACATCAGGTCGAAGGCGCGCTCGGCCATGCCGATCAGCCGCATGCAGTGGTGGATGCGGCCGGGGCCCAGCCGGGCCTGCGCGATGGCGAAGCCGTCGCCCTCACCGGCGACGATGTTCTCGGCCGGCACCCGGACCTGGTCGAAGACGACCTCGCCGTGCCCGCCGTGCGGGCCGTCGGTGTAGCCGAAGACGTGCACACCGCGCTCGACGCGCACCCCGGGGGTGTCGCGCGGTACCAGGATCATCGACTGCTGCCGGTGGCGGGGCCCGTCCGGGTCGGTCTTGCCCATCACGATCAGCAGTTCGCACTCCGGCGCCAGCGCACCCGACGACCACCATTTGCGGCCGTTGACGACATAGCTGTCACCGTCGCGTTCGATACGGGTGGTGATGTTCGCGGCGTCCGAGGAGGCGACCTCCGGCTCCGTCATGCAGAAGGCCGAGCGGATCGCCCCGTCGAGCAGCGGCTTCAGCCAGCGGTCCTGCTGTGCGGGGGTGCCGAAGAGGGCCAGGACCTCCATGTTGCCGGTGTCGGGGGCCGCGCAGTTGACGGCCTCCGGCGCGATGAAGGGGCTGCGTCCGGTGATCTCGGCGAGCGGGGCGTACTGCAGGTTGGTCAGCCCCGCGCCGAACCGGTCGTCCGGCAGGAAGAGGTTCCACAGGCCCTGGCGGCGCGCCTCGTCCTTGAGGTCCCGGAGCACCGGTGGCCGGCCCCAGGGGTGCGAGGCGGCGTGCTGGGCGTGGAAGACGGGCTCGGCGGGCAGCACATGCTCGTCCAGGAAGGCACGCATCCTGGTGCGCAGGTCCTCGGTCCGGGCGTCGTAGGAAAAGTCCATCAGGGCAACTCCGTTGCAGTCGTCGAAGGGCTGTGCCGACGGGGGTCAGCCGGCGGTGCGCAGGGCGTCGTGGCCGCGGGCCACCAGCAGCGGGACGGCGTCGGCCAGGTTCGCGGACTCCTCGCCGACGGTGAGGCCCTGCAAGGAGCGGCAGCGGATGCCCTCGAGGATCGCGGCGAGCTTGTAGAAGGCGAACGCGCTGTACCAGTCGAGGTGTTCGAGACCTGCCGTGCTGTGCGCCGCGTACCGTTCCACCAGCGCCTCTCGGCCGGGCCAGCCGGGCAGGGTCCCGGGGGAGGCGACCGGTGGGCGGTCGACGCCGGCGAAGCCGTCCCAGTACATGCAGAGCATGCCGAGGTCGGCCAGGGGATCACCGAGCGTGGCCATCTCCCAGTCGAGCACCGCGGTGACCCGGCCCGGGTCGGCCCGGTCGAACAGCACGTTGTCCAGCTTGTAGTCGCCGTGGACGACCGCCACCGCGCCGGAGGGCGGACAGGTCGCCGCCAGGCGGTCGTTGAGCCGGTCGGCGCCGTCCACCTCCCGGGTGCGCGAGGCGTCCCACTGGCGGCGCCAGCGCCGCACCTGCCGGGCCATGAAGCCTTCGGGCCGGCCGAAGTCGCCGAGGCCCGCGCGGTGCGGGTCCACGGAGTGCAGCAGGGCCAGCGTGTCGACCAGCGCATGGGTGATGCGCCGCGCCGACCGCGCTCCCAGCGGGGCGAGTTCCGCGTCGCCGCGGTAGGTGATGCCCTCGGCGAACCCCATGACGTAGAAGGGGGCGCCGAGCACGTCCTCGTCCCGGCACAGCGCGTACGCCGGAGGTACGGGCACGCCGGCCGGGCCGAGCGCGCTCAGCACCCGGTACTCGCGCGCCATGTCGTGGGCGGTGGCCAGGACATGCCCCAGCGGCGGCCGGCGCAGCACGAAGGTGCGGCCGCTCCAGGAGATGCGGTACGTCAGGTTGGACCGCCCGCCGGCCAGCGGGGCCACGCCCTCCAGCGGCCCGCTGCCCGGCAGCCGGCTCTCGAGCCAGTGCGCGAGACGCCCGGCGTCGATGCCGTCGAGGGCACCGGGCGCCGTCGAGGTGGTCGGTGTCTTCACGGTGCTCTCCGTTTCCGGTGGTGCGGGGTGTGCGGTGCGGTGATGCGGCTCCGCGGTGACACGGCACGGTCCCGGCCGCCGACGAAGGCGGCCGGGACCGTGCCGTGGGGAGGGGGAGGAAGGGGGGGCAGGTGTCAGCTGTCGGCGATGAGCTTGCCCGCGGCGCCCCAGCTGTCCGCCGGGACCTCCTGGATCCACACCTGGACCGTCTCCGCCGGAATCTTGTACGCGTCGACGAAGGCGTCCGTGATACGGGCGACCAAGTCACGCTTGAGCTCGATGTCACGCGGACCCTGCTGAACGGTCACGATCGGCATTTCAACCTCCTGAGGAGTTTTTCGCTGGGTATCTTTCGCAATTCCGCTCGCCGGGTTTTTCCGGCGGCGGCCTCTGCATGACCAGAACGTTAGGCAAGGCCCGGGAACGCTTTCAAGGAGAATGACTCCTAGGGGGCCGTGCGGTGTTCCGTAGGAGACACCGCCCCGAAGTGAAGGGCGTGAGCCGCATAAATTCCCGGACATGACACAGACAGTTCCCCAGCGCATCGCCGTGGTGACCGGAGCGGCCCGCGGCATCGGAGCGGCCACCGCCGGGCGTCTCGCCGCCGACGGACTCGCCGTCGCCGTACTCGACCTGGACGGGCCGGCCGCCGCCGCGACCGCCGAACGCATCACCGCCAGCGGCGGCCGGGCGCTGGCCGTCACGGCGGACGTCACCGACGAGGCGCAGGTCACCGCCGCCGTCGCACGCGTGACCGAGGAGCTCGGCGCGCCGGCCGTCCTCGTCAACAACGCGGGCGTGCTCCGCGACAACCTGCTGTTCAAGATGAGCGCCGCGGACTGGGACACCGTCATGGACGTCCATCTGCGCGGTGCCTTCCTGATGTCCCGCGCGGTCCAGAAGCACATGGTCGACGCGGGCTTCGGCCGGATCGTGAACCTGTCCTCGTCCTCCGCGCTCGGCAACCGCGGCCAGGCCAACTACGCCGCCGCCAAGGCCGGTCTGCAGGGCTTCACCAAGGCACTCGCCCTGGAGCTCGGCAAGTTCGGCATCACCGCCAACGCCGTCGCCCCCGGGTTCGTCGCGACCGACATGACCGCCGCGACGGCCGCCCGGCTGGGCCTCACCTTCGAGCAGTTCAAGGAGAGCTGCGCCGCCGAGATCCCGGTGCGGCGGGTGGGCGAGCCCGAGGACGTGGCCGAGGCGGTCTCGTTCTTCGCCGGCGAGCGGTCGGGGTTCGTCTCGGGGCAGGTGCTGTACGTGGCGGGCGGACCGCTGTGCTGAACGCGTAGCCGTACGCGGCACACGCGCGCAAACGGGGAATGAGCAGGACGGCCACCGTCCTGCTCATTCCCTTTGCTTTCTCGCCTTCAGTACGGTCCTTTCAAAGAGCCGCCACGAGAGGATCCCGGCGGGCCAGCAGTTCGCGTCGGTTGGCCACGCCGAGTTTGGTGAGCACATTGCTGACGTGGTTCTTGACCGTCTGCCGGGCCAGATGGAGTTCGGCCGCTATCTCGTCGTTCGAGTACCGGCCCAGCAGCAGTCCCAGTATCTGCTGTTCGCGTGCGGTCATTCCGGGCACCCGCGGCTGTGTTCCCGGTTCCGGGACAAGACCGGCGTGCTCGCGCAGATACCAGACCGACCGCCCCGCCGCGAGGGTCTCCACGGCCCTCACCAGCCGCTCGGGCGAGGCCGAGCGGTGGACGAAACCGTCGGCCCCGCCGGCCAGACACGCGGCGACCACCGCGGGGTCGTCCGCGCCGGTGAACATCAGGACGGTCGGCGGCCGGGCGAGCTTCTTGACCTGCCTGACCAGCTGCACCCCGTCGCCCCGGCCCGCCAGATCGACCTCGGTGACCAGCATGTCGGCCCGCAGCCGGCGTACCAGATCCAGAGCGCCCTGCCCGCTCTCCGCCTCCTGCGCCTCGTCGACCGCGCCGGAGTGGCGCAGCAGTGAGGCCACCGCGGCACGGGAGATCGGATACGGGTCGGCGATCACGACGATATGGCGGGCCGAGAGAGTCTTCTCCTCGCTCATGTTCTGTCTCCAGGTAGAGAGGGACGGTGAAAGGACGGCTCCTTCCCCCGGGCGGGGGAAACGGGCGGGGGAGACCAAAGATAACGGCCGGAAAAGGGAGTTGGAATCCTCATGCCACCTCCGTGCACGGGAACACTCCGAGAGTTCCGGCCGGGTGGTGCCGGAAAACGCCGTACGGGGCAACGGGGTTGTCACCAAGGAATCCCCGGGTCGCCCTTTCGGCACGGCTATCCCCTCGGCCGGCCAGGCGTTTGTCTAACGTGGGAGGACAGGTCATTCCGGTGCGCAGAAAGGAGTTCTCCATGCGTGAACGCCTGGCCGAACTTGCCGCCCTTCGAAGCGAGATACTGACCGGGCCCGATCCGGCGGCCACCGAGCGCCAGCACGCCCGGGGCAAGCTCACCGTCCGCGAGCGCCTCGGCCTCCTGCTGGACAAGGGCTCGTTCACCGAGGTCGAGGGGTTGCGCCGGCATCGCGCCACCGGCTTCGGCCTGGAGGCGAAGAGACCCCACGGCGACGGTGTCGTCAGCGGCTGGGGCACCGTCGACGGACGGCAGGTGTTCGTCTACGGGCACGACTTCACCATCTTCGGCGGGGCGCTCGGCGAGGCCCATGCCCAGAAGATCCACAAGATCATGGACATGGCCGAGGCGGCCGGGGCACCGCTGATCGCACTCAGCGACGGGGCGGGCGCCCGTATCCAGGAGGGGGTGACCGCACTCGCCGGGTACGGCGGCATCTTCACCCGCAATGTGCGCTGCTCCGGGGTGATCCCGCAGATCAGCGTGATCCTCGGGCCGTGTGCCGGGGGCGCCGCGTACTCGCCGGCCCTCACCGACTTCGTGTTCATGGTGCGCGGTACCGCGCAGATGTACATCACCGGACCCGACGTGGTGCAGGCCGTCACCGGCGAGCGGGTCAGCCACGACGAACTCGGCGGCGCCGACGTCCACTCGGCGCGCTCGGGCGTCTCCACCTTCCTGCACGACGACGAGGAGACCTGCCTGCAGGATGTACGCCATCTGCTGTCGATGCTGCCCGCCAACAACCGCGAGCTACCGCCCGACGCGATCAGCGACGACCCCGTCGACCGCCCCGGCGACGCCCTGCTCGACCTCGTGCCGGCCGACCCGCAGCGGGTCTACGACATCCGCCGGGTCATCGAGGAGGTCGTCGACGACGGTGACTGGTTCGAGCTGCACGAGCTGTGGGCGCCCAACCTGGTCGTCGCCCTGGCCCGGCTGGGCGGCCAGGTCGTCGGCATCGTCGCCAACCAGCCGCTCGCGGGCGCCGGCGCGCTGGACATCGCCGCCTCCGAGAAGGGCGCGCGGTTCGTGCAGTTCTGCGACTCCTTCAACATCCCTCTGGTGACCCTGGTCGACGTGCCCGGCTTCCTGCCCGGCACCGGCCAGGAGCACGACGGCATCATCCGGCGCGGCGCCAAACTGCTCTACGCCTACTGCAACGCCACGGTGCCACGCGTCCAGGTCATCCTGCGCAAGGCGTACGGCGGCGCCTACATCGTCATGGACTCCCGCTCCATCGGCTGCGACCTGTCCTTCGCCTGGCCCACCAACGAGATCGCCGTCATGGGCGCGGAGGGCGCGGCGGGGGTCGTCTTCCGCCGGGAGATCGCCGCGGCCGACGACCCCGAACTGGCCCGGGCACGGCGCGTGGCCGAGTACAAGGAGGAACTCATGCACCCCTATTACGCCGCCGAGCGCGGCCTGGTCGACGACGTCATCGATCCCCGGCGCACCCGGGAGGTGCTGATCAGGTCGCTGCGGATGCTGCGCGCGAAACACGCGCAGCTGCCGGAGCGCAAGCACGGGAACCAGCCGGTATGAGCGCCGGAGCCCCCCGTCCCACCCCCACCGTGCGGCTGGTGCGCGGAAGCGCCGACGCCGACGAACTCGCCGCGGTCCTCGCGGTGCTGCACGCCGTGGCCGCGCGCCGCGCCGCCGCCCCGGTCCACCCGCCCGCCCCGGCCAGGGCGGCCTGGGCGAGGCCCCGCCGGCATCCGGCAGCCACCACCTGGCGGACCGGCCCGGCGACGCCGCCGCGCTGAAGCGCGGCGCGGGCACTGCCCGCCCATGTCACCTTCGGAGCACCCCGGGCGCACTTGCGCAGCACAGGCGTTGAGCCGCGCCGAAGCCCGCGCCTAGCGTGCTGGACACCGGCCCCGGAGCGCTCGGCGCACGGGCCGCACCCCCTCACGAAGCACCCCTCGACACAGCAAACAGGAGTCAGCCATGCCCGCAGCCGCGCCCGCAGGAGGCCACCCGATGAAGGCCCTGCTGCCCACCGGACGACCCGAGGAGATGGTCGAGCTCGGCGAGGCCGAGACGCCGAAGCCGGCGGCGGACGAGGCCCTCGTCGAGATACGGGCGTTCTCCGTCAACCGCGGCGAGGTCTTCCAGCTCCACGGACCGCTGCGCCTCGGCGGCCGGCCCGGCAAGGACGTCGCCGGCGTCGTGGTGCAGGCGGCGGCGGACGGTTCCGGACCCGCCGTCGGCACCCGTGTCGTCGGCCACCCGCCGGCCGACGGCTGGGCCCAGTACGCCGCCGTGCCCACCCACTCCCTGGCCGCACTTCCCGACACCGTCTCCTTCGAGACCGCTGCCGCGCTGCCCTTGGCCGGCCTCACCGCCCTGCGCCTGCTGCGCGTGGCGGGCTCCGTCGGCGGCCGGCGCGTCCTGCTCACCGGCGCGTCCGGAGGCGTCGGCCACTACGTCACCGAGCTCGCCCTGGGCCAGGGCGCCGAGGTCACCGCGGTCACCGCGACCCCCGAACGGGGGAAGCTTCTCGCCGAGTTCGGCGCCACCGTCGTACAGGATCTCGACGAGGCCGTCGGCCCCTTCGACGTCGTCCTGGAGTCCGTGGGTGACACCACCACCCCGCGCGCCCTCGCCCTGCTGCGCGAGCGCGGGCAGCTGATCTGGTTCGGGCAGGCCTCCCGGCAGCCCGCCGAGCTCAGCTTCTTCGCGTTCTTCAAGGGGCCCCGCTCGGCCACCGTGCGCCACTTCCACTACGAGCACTTCGACGAGCCGTTCGGCACCGACCTGGCCGCCCTGGTCCGGCTCGTCGACAGCGGTCGCCTGCACCCGCAGATCGGTCGCCAGGAGGACTGGCGGCACACCGCCACCGTCCTCGGCGACCTGCGCGACCGGCGGATCACCGCCAACGCCGTACTCACCGTGACCCCGTAGCGAAGAGCCCGGAAAAGGGGCGGCAGGTCGGGCAGCCCTCTGGCCGGGGCTGCCCGGCCGGATCCGGCCGGCGCTCCCGCACGGCCACCGCACGCCGTCGCGCGCTGATCAGGCGTGGTCGTCCCGCGCCCCGGTCAGTCCGAAAAGCAGCACCTGGGTGAGGCTGTGCACCCACTGAGCGTCCACTTGTTCCGCACTGACCAGGGACCGGTGCACCACCGCGCCGGCGATCATGTCGAAGATGAGGTCGGCCGTGCGCGCCGACTCCTGCGAGTCCGGCTCGGCCGGCAGCTCGCCGCGGGACTGGGCGCGGGTCTTGCCCTCCACGACGAGCCGTTTCTGGCGTTCCACGATGGACTCGCGGATGCGGTCGCGCAGGGCCGCGTCCCGCGTCGACTCCGCCACCGCGGCCATCAGGCCGCTCTTGGCCTCCGGTCGGGCGAGGATCGCGGCGAACTGGAGCACAACGCCCTCGATGTCCGTGGCCAGGCTGCCGCTGTCCGGCAGTTCGAGCTCGTCGAAGAGTTCCGCCACCGCGTCGACCACCAGCTCGTTCTTGCCCGACCAGCGGCGGTACAGGGTCGTTTTCGCAACCCCGGCGCGGGTCGCGACGTCTCCCAGGGTGAGTTTGGACCAGCCCAGTTCGACCAGTGCCTCCCGCGTCGCCGCCAGGATCGCGGCGTCCGCGGTGGCACTGCGCGGACGCCCGGGGCGGGCGGCGGGGGAGCGGCTGGGCATACGTCGACCATATCCGGCCGTTCCGGCGCCGTCGTGAGGGAGATCACCGGGGCGTGGTGTCGCGCGGACCCCCGATGGCATTACGCTACGAGTCGTAGCGAAAGCTCGTGAGGGACGTACACGGGCGACGCACACCGGCGCGTGGGTGGGGACCCGGCGCCGACCAGGAGACATCCGCCGGCCCGGCTCGGTGCACATCGGGCGGGCCCGGCTTTTCACATCGTTTTCACGCAGGCACCTGGACGGGGGAGGATAGACGCATGCAGCCACGGAACATGTCCATGAGCGGCGTCGTCGACCTCGCCGCGGTGAAGGCGGCCCAGGAGGCCAAGGCCAAGGCCGAGCAGGCGCGCGCGGAAGCGGCGCGGCACGGCGGGGCGGGTGCCGTCTCCCCGGCCGACCTCGTCTTCGACGTCGATGAGGCCGGATTCGAGCGTGATGTCGTACAGCGGTCGGCCGAGGTGCCGGTCGTCATCGATTTCTGGGCCGAGTGGTGCCAGCCCTGCAAGCAGCTGAGCCCGCTGCTGGAGCGGCTGGTCGTCGAGTACGACGGGCGGGTCGTGCTCGCCAAGATCGATGTCGACGCCAACCAGATGCTGATGCAGCAGTTCGGCATCCAGGGAATCCCGGCCGTCTTCGCCGTCGTCGCCGGCCAGGCGCTGCCGCTCTTCCAGGGAGCGGCCGGCGAGGAGCAGATCCGCCAGACCTTCGACCAGCTGGTGGCCGTCGCCGAGCAGCGCTTCGGCATCACCGGCCTGACCGTCGACCCCGAGGCCGAGCCGGGCGGCGCGGCCGTCGAGGCACCGGCCGAGGGGCCCTACGACGCCGCGCTGAACGCCGCCGCGCTGGCGCTGGACGCGGGCGACATGGCCGGGGCGATCCGGGCGTACCAGAACGTACTGGCCGACGACCCGGCCCACCCGGAGGCCAAACTGGGGCTGGCCCAGGCCGAGTTGCTCCAGCGGGTGCAGCACCTCGACCCGCAGCAGGTCCGCAAGGACGCCGCCGAGAAGCCGGCCGACGTGCAGGCGCAGATCGCCGCCGCCGACCTGGACCTGGTGGGCGGTCACGTCGAGGACGCCTTCGCCCGCCTGGTCGACACGGTGCGGCGCACGGTGGGTGACGACCGCGAGGCCGCACGGCTGCGGCTGCTGGAGCTGTTCGAGATCGTCGGTGCCGACGATCCGCGGGTCGCAGCGGCGCGGCGGGCGCTGGCGCGGGCGCTGTTCTGAGCCGCGCGGGGGCCCTCGCCCCGACCAGTCGCTAAACGCCCGGGCATGTGACGCCCGGGTGAAAAGTTCGCCGAGACGCCTCCATCGCGGCCGCGCTTTACCAAATCTTGGTAATCGCGGCCGCTGTTACTGCGAGTAAGTCCAGGCGGTGGATCTGTCAGATTCTGTCCAGCGATCAATTGTTTTGTCACCGCACCCTGAGACACCCTGTGTCGCCGCCCGAGATCTCTGGGTCGCCGAGTGGTGATCGGGCCGTTACTAGCGAGTAACGAACCCCCTTGTGTCGGCGGCGAGAATGCACCACGATCGGCCACGCTCGGTCCATTCCCGCAGCCCGACAGCCAATCGGGTCACGGGGTTTCCTGGGTCCCCACCGAGCAGAGCCGGCGGCAGTGGCGCCGGTTCTTGGACAGGGGGGTCTTCGCCTCGGCGAAGCCTGTCCAGCAAGGTTGTGCGTGATGCGTGTCAGGCGCGACCAGTGGTTGTCGCTCGGGGGTGATCGCCGGTGATTCGGGCGCGTTCCAGCGCCACCGAGCGCGGGCGCTCCTTCCCGAGGACGTAGCACTTCTCCCATCCCTGCCCGGTGAGCCGCCGTTTTGGGGGCCAGGTGGTCAGGAGATGTACGTCCGAGAAGGAGGAAATATGGAGTCCCAGGTGCGTGGCGGGACCAGATGGAAGCGGTTCGCCGTGGTCATGGTGCCCAGCGTGGCCGCCACGGCTGCCATAGGCGTCGCCCTGGCACAGGGCGCGCTGGCCGCGTCGTTCAGTGTGTCGGGGCAGTCGTTCAAGGTCACCGCTGACGAGCTGCACGGCAAGGGTTTCGAGCAGTACGGCGCGATCGACTCCGGGTACACCCTCAGTGGTGAGAAGACGATGCACCCGGTGGCGGTGTCGGGCTTCAAGTCCGCGACCATCAAGAACCTGTGCCAGTCCGTCGTCACGCCGAACATCCCGCTGCTCGGGTCGGTCACCCTGACCCTGTCGGCGGGCAACAGCGACGACGAGAAGAAGCAGGTCTCGGCGGACCGCCTGTACATCGACGTCGCCGACCTCGAGACCACCGGCGGTGCCAAGTTCACCGGCATCGACATCGGTGTCCCGGCGGGCGAGACCGGTGCCGACAAGGGCGGCAAGGGCCCCGGCATGAAGGGCGGCAAGGAGCAGTCCAACCCGTACGGGTTCGCCCAGCAGGCCGAGCAGGCCGACCTGTACGGCGTGCAGCAGACGGCGTGGGCGACCACGGCCGGAACCTTCACGCTGCCCGGTCTGAAGATGAAGCTTCAGTCGGGCACTCACGAGTGCTACTAGGCGCCGGGTGATGGGCGGGGGGAGCCTTCAGGCGCCTCCCGCCCCTCCGCTCTGAGGCCTTGTTCACCACACCCCCCACACTCGCACCACATCCCCACCACAGCGATGCCGCACCAGGGAGCTGTTTTCCTATGAGCGCCGAGACTTCTGCCGTACCCGGCCAGTTCACCCGCCGGAGGCTGCAGTTCCGCGCCTGGCGGGGCACCCGGCCGTTCTGGGCCGGACTGTTCGTCATGCTCGGTGGCTTTCCGATCATGTACTTCCCGTACGCACACCTGCAGGTCGGCCACCTGACCCTGGCCATGGCCACCACCGCCGGGGCCGGCTCGCTGATCATCGGTGTGCTGCTGGTCGTCCTGGGCATCAGCCTGTGGTTCCAGAAGCACATCCGCGTCTTCGCCGGTGTCGCCTCGATCCTGCTGGCGCTGGTGTCGATCCCCGTGTCCAACTTCGGCGGCTTCGTCGTGGGCTTCCTGCTCGCGCTGATCGGCGGGGCCATGGCCGTGTCGTGGGCACCGGGCGCACCGCGCAAGAGGGGGCGGGCCGCGGACGCCGGTACCGACGGTGCTCCCGGGGACGCCCTCGACCAGACGCCGCACGGGGCGGGCGAACTGAACGATCTGTCAGGAACGAGCCCGGCCAACGGGGCGAACGGGAGGCACAGTGCCGGCTGACGAGGTGACCCGCGGAACTGACGCCGAGGCGTTCCATGGGAGAACCGGTCCACGTCATGCGGCCCCCAAGAAGCCGCTGTTCACCAGATTCCACATGCCGGCCGGCCGGGCGATAGCCAGCGTGGCGATGCCCACCGCGGTCCTGATGGGCATGGGGTTCACGGCGTCCCTCGCCGTGGCCGACAACAACCCCTCCTCGTCGAAGATGGCCGACGAGTACAAGGACTGCGTCGCCGCCCTCCAGCAGGACGGCAAGGACGCCTCGGGCAGCCCGTCGCCCTCCGCCTCCGGGAGCCAGGACGCGACCGGCGGCGCGCAGGACGGCAAGGACGGGGCGACCCCGCAGCCGTCGGCCACCGGGGCATCCTCCGGCTCGTCCGACTCCGCCGACCCGGCCAAGGACACGACCTCTTCGCCGGATTCAGGTTCCGGCGACAAGGCCGAGCCCACGCCGTCGGCCTCCGCCTCCACGGCCCCGAAGAGCGGGTCCACCGCCTCGGCGCCCACCCCGTCGCCGTCCGCCACGGACAAGAACCTGCTGCAGGACATCGGCGACGCGCTCGACGGTCTGCTCGGCGGCGGACAGAAGAACTCGCCCTCGCCCACCGCCACCGCCACGCCGTCCGCCTCCCCGTCGCCCTCCGCCGACAAGGCGACCGGCACCGCCGGGGACACCACGGACAAGGTGACCGGCACCGTCAAGGACACGACCGACAAGGTCGCCGGGACGGTCCAGGACACCGCGGACAAGGCGGCCGGCACGGTCAAGGACACCACCGACAAGGTCACCGACGCCGCCAAGGACGCCACCGACGCGGCACAGAAGGCGGCCGACCAGGCCACCGCGTCGCCGAGTCCCTCGGCCGGCTCCACGACCGACCCCGCGGACTGCAAGGCCGCCACCGACGCCCAGGGCGGCGTCGACAACAAGGCGGCCGTGGCCGACGACCCCTGGTACCTCCAGGCCAGCTCGCTGCTGCTGAAGAGCGCGGACTACCAGGGCGTCGTCGAGGTGAAGACCGCCTCGGGCACCACCAAGAAGGTGCTGAAGTACGTCATCTCCGGCGGCACCGACATCGGCGACCTGCACCAGACGGTGAAGGACAAGCTGTCCGGCAAGACCTACCACGTCCAGGCAGGCAAGGGCACCACGTCCACGATCCGCGACGGCGACACGGTGATGTACACCGAGTCGATCTCCGGCAACCTCTTCGGCCTGATCCCGATCACGTTCACGCCGGACAACCCGCCGCCGCTGAACATCCCGCTGATCTACTTCACCAACGTGAAGGTCGTCCAGGCCGCCCAGTTCGGCGGCACCCTCACTGTCCCCGGCATGCGGGTGTACACCACGGACTGACCGACCTCGATCCCACCCGGGAGCCGCACAGACGCCGAGGGCGCCCCCTGCGACAGGGGGCGCCCTCGGCGTTCGTGCAGCGGCTCGCGCGGGGTCAGTCGCGGTCGGTCTCGCCCAGGTGGTGGACGCGGACCATGTTGGTGGTGCCGGGGACGCCGGGCGGGGAGCCGGCCGTGATGACGACGACGTCGCCCTCGTTGAAGCGGCCGAGCTTGACCACTTCCTGGTCGACCAGCTCGACCATCTCGTCGGTGCTGCCCACGAACGGCACCACGTGCGGCTCCACGCCCCAGCTCAGCGTCAGCTGGTTGCGGGTGTTCTCGTCCGTGGTGAACGCGATGATCGGCTGGCTCGCGCGGTAGCGGCACAGGCGGCGGGCGGTGTCGCCGGACTGGGTGAAGGCGATCAGGCCCTTGCCGCCGAGGAAGTCGGCGATCTCGCAGGCCGCGCGGGCCACCGAACCGCCCTGCGTGCGCGGCTTCTTGCCCGGCACCAGCGGCTGCAGGCCCTTGCTCAGCAGCTCCTGCTCGGCCGCCGCGACGATCTTCGACATCGTCTTGACGGTCTCGATCGGGTACGCGCCCACGCTCGACTCCGCCGACAGCATGACCGCGTCCGCGCCGTCCAGGATCGCGTTGGCCACGTCGGAGGCCTCGGCGCGGGTCGGACGGGAGTTGGTGATCATCGACTCCATCATCTGGGTCGCCACGATCACCGGCTTGGCGTTGCGCCGGCACAGCTCGATCAGGCGCTTCTGCACCATGGGGACCTGCTCGAGCGGGTACTCGACGGCCAGGTCACCACGGGCCACCATCACGGCGTCGAACGCCGCGACGACGTCCTCCATGTTCTGCACCGCCTGCGGCTTCTCCACCTTGGCGATGACGGGGACCCGGCGGCCCTCCTCGTCCATGATGCGGTGGACGTCGCTGACGTCCTTGGCGTCGCGGACGAAGGACAGCGCGACCAGGTCGCAGCCCATGCGCAGTGCGAAGCGCAGGTCCTCGATGTCCTTCTCGCTCAGCGCGGGCACGTTCACGGCCGCGCCGGGCAGGTTGATGCCCTTGTGGTCCGAGACGACGCCGCCCTCGATGACGATCGTCCGCACCCGCGGACCCTCGACCTCGACGACCTTCAGCTCGACGTTGCCGTCGTTGATCAGGATCTGGTCGCCCTTGGTCACGTCGCCGGGCAGGCCCTTGTAGGTGGTGCCGCAGATCTGCTTGTCGCCCGGGACGTCCTCGGTCGTGATGACGAACTCGTCACCGCGCTCCAGCTCGACCGGACCCTCGGCGAAGGTCTCCAGACGGATCTTCGGGCCCTGCAGGTCGGCGAGGACGCCGATGGCCCGGCCGGTCTCCTTCTGCGCGGCACGCAGCCGGTCGTACCGGCCCTGGTGCTCGGCGTGGGTGCCGTGGCTGAAGTTGAAGCGGGCCACGTTCATGCCGGCTTCGATCAGCGCTACGAGCTGCTCGTGGGAGTCGACCGCGGGGCCGAGAGTACAGACGATTTTCGAACGGCGCATGGGGCGATCCTATCGGTTTGTTTTGCTGCGGAATATTCCGTCTGGCGGAAAGTACAAATGAGTGCCCGAATGCTCAGGTGCGCTCAGTTGCCACGTGGCGGAGGCGCAATTCGATACCGCTCGACCAGTGCGTAGGTCTGCGTCGCGATCTCCAGTTCTTCATCCGTCGGCACCACCGCGACCGCCACCCGTGCGTCCTTCGGGGAGATCAGCCGCGGCACGTCGCCGCGGACCTCGTTGTGGCCGGGATCGAGGGCCAGGCCCAGGCTCTCGAGGCCCTCGATCGCCGCCTGCCGCACCGGCGCCGCGTTCTCCCCGACGCCCGCGGTGAAGGCGACCGCGTCGACCGTGCCGAGCACGGCGTAATAGGCGCCGATGTACTTCTTCAGACGGTGAATGTAAATGTCGAAGGCGAGTCGCGCCTCCTCGTCGCCCTCGTCGATCCGGCGCCGGATCTCCCGCATGTCGTTGTCACCGCACAGCCCGAACAGACCGCTCCTCTTGTTGAGGAGAGTGTCGATCTCATCCATGGACATTCCGCCGACACGAGCCAAATGGAAGATGACGGCCGGGTCGAGATCACCGGAACGCGTACCCATCACCAGCCCCTCCAAAGGCGTCAGCCCCATGGAGGTGTCCACGCACCGACCGCCCCGCACGGCCGACGCCGACGCGCCGTTGCCCAGGTGCAGCACGATCACGTTCACCTCTTCGGGTGCCTTGCCCAGCAGCCTCGCCGTCGCCCGGGAGACGTACGCGTGCGAGGTGCCGTGGAAGCCGTAGCGGCGGATGCGGTGCCGGTCGGCGATCTTCGGGTCGATCGCGTACCGCGCGGCGGACTCCGGCATGCTCGTGTGGAACGCCGTGTCGAACACGGCGACCTGCGGCAGGTCCGGGCGCAGCGCCCGCGCGGTGCGGATGCCGGTCAGGTTGGCCGGATTGTGCAGCGGCGCGACCGGGATCAGCCGCTCGATCTCGGCGATCACCTCTTCCTCGATGAGGGTGGGCTCGGTGAAGAACATCCCGCCGTGCACCACCCGGTGCCCGATCGCCGCCAGTTCCGGGGAGTCGATGCCCAGGCCGTCCTTGGACAGCTCCTCCGCGACGGCCTTCAGCGCGGCGTCGTGGTCGGCGATCGGGCCGTTGAACTCGCGGCCGACGCCGCCGCCGGTCAGCGGGGTGTGCTTGAGCCGGGAGGTCTGCTCGCCGATGCGCTCGACCAGGCCCACGGCCAGCCGGCTCTCGTCGCGCATGTCGAGCAGCTGGTACTTCACCGACGAGGAGCCGGAGTTCAGGACGAGGATGCGGGTGCCGGTCACTGCTGGGGAGCCTTTTCGACGGGGGACAGGGCGGGGGACTGGGCCTGGATCGCCGTGATGGCGACGGTGTTGACGATGTCCTGGACGAGCGCGCCCCGGGACAGGTCGTTGACGGGCTTGTTCAGACCCTGCAGCACCGGGCCGACCGCGATCGCGCCGGCCGAACGCTGCACGGCCTTGTAGGTGTTGTTGCCGGTGTTGAGGTCGGGGAAGATCAGCACGCTGGCCTGCCCGGCGACCTCGGAGCCGGGCAGCTTGGTCGCGGCGACCGACGGCTCCACGGCGGCGTCGTACTGGATCGGCCCCTCGATCTTCAGATCGGGGCGGCGCAGCCGGGCCAGCTCGGTCGCCTCGCGCACCTTGTCGACGTCGGCGCCGAAGCCGGAGGTGCCGGTGGAGTACGACAGCATCGCGATCCGCGGCTCGACGCCGAACCGCGCGGCCGTGGTCGCCGACTGCATCGCGATGTCGGCGAGCTGCTCGGCGTTCGGATCGGGGTTGACCGCGCAGTCGCCGTAGACGAGCACCTTGTCGGCCAGACACATGAAGAACACCGACGACACGATCGAGGCGTCCTGCCTGGTCTTGATGATCTCGAAGGCGGGCCGGATGGTGGCCGCCGTCGAGTGCACCGAGCCCGACACCATGCCGTCGGCCAGGCCCTCCGCCACCATCAGCGTGCCGAAGTAGTTCACGTCGGAGACGACGTCGTAGGCCAGCTCCACGGTGACGCCCTTGTGGGCGCGCAGGGCCGCGTACTTCTCGGCGAAGGAGTCGCGCAGCTCGCTGGTGGCCGGGTCGATCACCTGGGTGTCGCCGAGGTCGACACCGAGGTCGGCGCACTTCTTGCGGATCTGGTCGACGGGCCCGAGCAGCGTCAGGTCGCAGACGCCCCGGCGCAGCAGCACCTCGGCGGCGTGCAGCACGCGCTCCTCGGTGCCCTCCGGCAGCACCACCCGGCGCTTGTCGGCGCGCGCCTGCTCCAGCAGCTTGTGCTCGAACATCATCGGGGTGACGCGGTCGCTGCTGGGCGCCGAGACCCGCTTGTTGAGGCCGGCGGTGTCGACGTACCGCTCGAACAGGCCGAGCGCCCGCTCCGCCTTGCGCGGGGTGGCCGCGTTCAGCTTGCCCTCCAGGGAGAACAGCCGGGCCGCGGTCGGGAAGCTGTTGCCGGTCACCGACAGCACCGGGGTACCCGGGGCGAGGCGGGCCGCGAGGGTGAGGATGTCCTCGCCGGGGACCTCGTCGAGGGTGAGCAGCATGCCGGCTATCGGCGGGGTGCCGGCGCTGTGCGCGGCGAGCGAGCCGACGACCAGGTCGGCGCGGTCGCCGGGGGTGACGACCAGGCAGCCCGGGGTCAGGGCGGCGAGGAAGTTCGGCAGCATCGCCCCGCCGAAGACGAAGTCCAGCGCGTCACGGGCGAGCCCCGAGTCGTCGCCCAGCAGCACCTTCGCGCCGAGCGCGTGGGCGATCTGGGACACCGTCGGCGCCGACAGTGCCACGTCGTCGGGGACGACGTAGCAGGGCACCGGCAGCCGCCCGGAGAGCCGTTCGGCGATCGCGTCGCGCTCCTCGGGGGCGACCCGGTTGGTGACCATCGCGAGCACGTCGCAGCCCAGGCCGTCGTAGGCCCGGTAGGCGTTGCGGGTCTCGGCCAGCACCGACTCCGCGGCCTGCTTGCGGCCGCCCACGACCGGGATCACGGAGGCGCCGAACTCGTTCGCCAGGCGCGCGTTCAGCGACAGTTCGTCGGGCAGCTGGGTGTCGGCGAAGTCGGTGCCGAGGACCAGGACGACGTCGTAGTCGCGGGCGACCAGGTGGAAACGGTCGACGAGCGCGGCGACCAGTTCGTCGGTGCCGCGCTCGGCCTGCAGCGCGGACGCCTCGTCGTAGACCATGCCGTAGACGGTCGCCGGGTCCTGGGAGAGCCGGTAGCGGGCGCGCAGCAGCTCGAAGAGCCGGTCCGGCCCGTCGTGGACGAGCGGGCGGAAGACGCCGACCCGGTCGACCTGCCGGGTCAGGAGTTCCATCACCCCCAGCTCCACGACCTGGCGGCCGTCGCCGCGGTCGATACCGGTCACGTACACGCTGCGCGTCACGCGTGCTCTCCGTTTCATCCGTGAGGGTGTCGTCTGTCGGGGCTGCATCCCCTGTACACCACCGTGTACAAAAATCGCCCACGGAGGTGAGCGGAACCCTCTTGACAATACCCCTGGGCACAGATAAGGCGCCCGTCAAGACATTCCACCGGTCGGCGACGTGGAACAATCGGGGGGAAGCTCACAGGTACCCACAGCGAGCAGGAGACACAGCACGATGCGCATCGGAGTTCTCACCGCAGGCGGCGACTGCCCCGGCCTGAACGCCGTCATCCGATCGGTCGTGCACCGGGCGGTGGACAACTACGGCGACGAGGTCATCGGCTTCGAGGACGGCTACGCCGGCCTCCTCGACGGCCGCTACCGCGGCCTCGACCTGAACGCGGTCAGCGGCATCCTCGCCCGCGGCGGCACGATCCTCGGCTCCTCCCGCCTCGAGCGCGACCGGCTGCGCGAGGCCTGCGAGAACGCGGCGGACATCGTCAGCGACTTCGGCATCGACGCCCTCATCCCGATCGGCGGCGAGGGCACGCTGACCGCGGCGCGCATGCTCAGCGACGCGGGCCTGCCCGTCGTGGGCGTGCCGAAGACGATCGACAACGACATCTCCTCCACCGACCGCACGTTCGGCTTCGACACCGCCGTCGGCGTCGCCACCGAGGCGATGGACCGCCTGAAGAGCACCGCCGAGTCCCACCAGCGGGTGATGGTCGTCGAGGTCATGGGCCGGCACGCCGGCTGGATCGCCCTGGAGTCCGGCATGGCCGCCGGCGCCCACGGCATCTGCCTGCCCGAGCGCCCCTTCGACCCCGCCGACCTGGCCAAGATGGTCGAGGAGCGCTTCGCCCGCGGCAAGAAGTTCGCCGTCGTCTGCGTCGCCGAGGGCGCCCACCCGGCCGACGGCACCATGGACTACGGCAAGGGCGAGATCGACCAGTTCGGCCACGAGCGCTTCCAGGGCATCGGCACCGCCCTCGCGCACGAGCTGGAGCGGCGCCTGGGCAAGGAGGCCCGGCCGGTCATCCTCGGCCACGTCCAGCGCGGCGGCACCCCGACGGCGTACGACCGGGTGCTCGCCACCCGCTTCGGCTGGCACGCGGTCGAGGCCGCGCACCGCGGCGAGTTCGGCAACATGACCGCGCTGCGCGGCACCGACATCGTCATGGTGCCGCTGGCCGAGGCGGTGACCGAGCTGAAGACGGTCCCGACGTACCGGATGGACGAGGCGGAGTCGGTCTTCTAGCCCTGAGTCCGGGCTCGCCCGCGGACCGTACCCGTCCGCTAGCCGGTTCTCTTGCGCACCGCGGTCCAGAAGTTGTCCACGATGTCGTCCAGGAAGGCGCGGCCCGAGTCGCTGGAGCCGCTGCTGCCGCCACCCCAGCTGAGGGTGGCGGCCATGTGGCCCTGGTAGTCCTCGTGCAGCTCCTGCAGGACCTCCTCCAGAATGCCCTTCTCCAGCGGCGCTATCTTCCCGACCGGGCGCACGTACCCCTGCCAGCGGGTGCTCGCCGCGCTGCGCAGCAGTTCGGCGAGGCGCTGCTCGCGCCCCGTGACGGCCACGAAGTCCGGCAGCGACAGCCGCAGCGCGTCGGCGAGCGCCACCGACTGGCGCTCGTTGCCGCGCCAGTCCCCGCTCTCCTCCATCCGCAGGTACGAGCGCAGATCGAGGCCCACCTCCCGGGCGACGTCCTCCGGGGCGATGCCGCGGGCCATGCGGTGCTCGCGCAGGGTGCGCGGCCGGGCGATGAGTTCGCCCGGCGCACACCACAGCACGCCCGCCAGCGCGGTCAGCTCAGCACTGCTGGGAGGGGAGATGCCGCGTTCCCAGGCGATCACGAGGTCCGGGGTGACGTACGGCAGCCCGTAGGACACCCGCATGCCGTGGGCGACATGCTCGGGCCCCATGCCGAGGGCGGCGCGCAGCCGGCGGGCGGCCGGCGCGTCGAACGGGGGGCCGGGCTGGTTCGAGGGAGCAGAGGGATGGCGCACCCGCCACAACATAGAGCGGCGCTCTAGGTGTGACTACGGTGGGTTCGGCCAGGATCACGGATTGTAGGAACCTACGTTTCCGTAGGTTTACCTTTTACGGCACGTGTCACCCCTTGACCGCCCCCGCGAGGGCGAAACCGCCGCCCATGCGGCGCGCGATCAGCACGTAGAGCAGGATCACCGGCGTCGAGTACACCACCGAGAACGCGGCCAGCTGGCCGTAGGCGACCATGCCCCGGTTGCCGAAGAACTCGTTGATGCTCACCGACGCCGGCATCTGCTCCGGCGTGAGCAGCAGCATGAACGGCACGAAGAAGTTGCCCCACATCATCACGAACGAAAACACGGTCACCACACCGAGTCCGGGGCCCATCAGCGGCAGCACGATCCGGACGAGGGACTGCGCGGAGGACGCCCCGTCCGTCCAGGCGGCCTCCTCCAGCTCCTTCGGCACGCCGTCCATGAAGTTCTTCATCAGCCAGATGGCGAAGGGGAGCTGGGAGGCGGCGAAGAAGAGAATCGTGCCCTGCAGGGTGTCGATCAGGTCGACCTGCACGAACAGCGCGTACACCGGCACCATCACGGCCGTGATCGGCAGGCTGGTGGCGAACAGGATCGACAGCAGGAACGGCCGGTTGAACCGGGAGCGGAACCGGGACAGCGGATAGGCGGCGAGCGCGGCGCACGCCACGGTCAGCGCGGTCGCGCCGCCGCACAGGATCAGGCTGTTCAGCAGCGGGGTGAAGGTGATGTCCGCGGTGAGGATCGCGTCGAAGTTGCCGAAGGTGACACCGTCCGGCGCCTTCACCCGCAGACCGGCGTGCGGATCGACGCAGGACAGCACGACCCAGGCCAGCGGCAGACAGAAGGCGGCGGCCACGACGAGCAGAGCGAGATCGGCGGCGAGCCGGCGGGCGGCGCGGCGGGAGGCGAGGGTGCGGGTGGGTGCGGCACGGCGGGAGGCGAGGGTGCGGGGCGGGGCGGCAGGGCGGGAGGCGGCGGTCCGGGGCATCGCGGTCCTCACACCTCCGTCCGCAGCAGCCGCAGATACACGAGCGAGAACAGCGAGCCGACGACGAGCAGCAGCAGGGCGACGGCCGTGCCGTAGCCGATCATGCTGTTCTGGAACGCCTGCTCGTACATGAACAGCGGCAGCGTCTCGCTGCGGCCGCCGGGCCCGCCGCGGGTCATCACCCAGATCAGCCCGAACACGGACAGCGTCTGCAGGGTGTTGAGCATCAGATTGGTCCCGATGGACCGCCGGATCATCGGCAGCGTGATGTGCCACAGGCGGCGCCGGCCACTCGCCCCGTCGACCTCGGCGGCCTCGGTGATCTCCTGCGGGATCTCGGCGAGGGCGGCGGAGTACACCAGCATGGAGAACGCCGTACCGCGCCAGACGTTGGCGAAGGACACGGCGAGGATGGGCAGCGTGAACAGCCAGTCTCGGGACGGCAGATGCAGCGCGTCCAGGATGGCGTTGAGCGTGCCCTCCTTGCGGAAGAAGGCGTACAGCAGGAAGCCGGCCACCACCTCCGGCAGCACCCACGCCGTGACCACGATCCCCCCGGTGAGCGTGCGCACCGGCTTCGACGCCCGCCGCATCAGCGCGGCCAGCGCCAGCCCGAGCGTGTTCTGCCCGAGCAGCGACGACACCACGGTGAAGACGAGCGTCAGCCATACGGCGTTGAGGAACTCCTCGTCGTGGAAGGCGCGGCGGAAGTTGTCGAGGCCGACGAAGGAGGAGTGGGCCTGGCCGGTGAGCTGGAGGTCGGTGAAGGCGATGTACGCGCAGTAGGCGATGGGCCCGGCGAGAAAGAGCAGCAGCAGGGCCAGGGCCGGGACGAGGGGCAGCGTGCGCGGAAGGAACCGCGCCGTCATTTCTCGACCACGTGGTTGCCGGTGATGTCCTTCAGGGCGTCGTCGTAGGCGGCCGCGGCCTTCTCCACGCTCGCGTCACCGGTCGTCACGGACTCCATCGCCTCCTGGATCGCCGTCGACACCTTCGGGTACGCCGGGTAGGCGGGCCGGTAGTGGGTGGAGGCGACGAGGTCGGTGAAGAACTTGATGCCGGGCTGGGCGCCGGCGTACGCGGGATCGCTCGCGACGTCCCCCCGCACCGCGATGCCGGAGTTGGCGACGTACCACTTCTGCGCGTTCGCCTTGGTCTGCATCGTCTTCACGAACTCGAAGGCGAGATCGGGGTTGCCGGCCTTGGCCGGGACGGCCCAGGTCCATCCGCCGGACATGCTCACCTTGCCGGGCGCCTGCCCCCTCTGTGTGGGCATGGCGGCGAGCCCCAGCTTCCGCGACCACTCGGGCCACTCGTGCCCGGCCCCGGGCAGCCAGTCCTGCGGCAGCCAGGACCCGTCCAGGTCGATGCCCAGCTTGCCCTTGGGCAGCAGCTCACCGCGCACGATGGTCTGGATGTTGGGATCGAGGGCGGTGGAGACGTCCGGACCGAGCTTCTCCCGGTACACGGTCTCGACGAAGGAGAGCGCGTCCTTGAACCCCTGGCCGCCGGCGACCCACTTCCTGCTGCCCGCGTCGTACAGCGGGTCGGCGCGGCCGTCGCCGGTGCCGTACAGCAGCATCTCGAACCCCTGCATCGTGGCGGCCTCACCGGCGGGTTTGCCGGTGTAGACGTTCAGCGGGGTGACGCCGGGGACCTTCTCCTTGATGGCGCGGGCGGCGGCGAGCACGTCGTCCCACGTCTTCGGCTGCCAGGGGACGGGAAGGCCGGCCTTGGCGAAGATGCCCTTGTCGTACCAGAGCCCCCGGGTGTCGGTCCCGTCCGGGACGCCGTACGTCTTGCCGTCCTCTCCCCTGGCGGCGGCCTTGGCGGTGTCCATGAACTGCCGCCAGTCCGGCCACTTGGCCAGATAGGCGTCCAGCGGCTTCAAGTACCCGCTGGTGATGTCCGAGTTGATGAGAAACGTGTCCTCGTAGACCAGGTCGGGTGCGGTCTTCGGCGAACGGAGCATCTGCTGGAGCTTGGTGTAGTACTCCGAGTCGGGTGCCTTGACGGGGACGAGCCGGACCTTCTTGCCGGGGTGGCTCTGCTCGAACTGCTTCTTGACGTCGGCGAGATAGTCGTCCATCACGTGGACGGAGTTGTCGGTCGACTGCTTGAAGGAGACCTTGACGGTGTCGGGGCTGCTGCCCGACCCGCCCCCGCACGCCGTGAGCGCGGTGGCGGCGAGAACGGTGGTCACAAGCGAACAGACGGCGGCGGTGGGGCGCACGGGCATGACCTCCAGCGGGCTCACGAGGCTGTGACGCGGAGATTGCTGCGGTGCGAACGTAAGTTGAGTGGTCTAGTCAGGTCAATGCGTGTGCGGGGGTTTGCCGCCGGGCAGTCCGAACAGGGCGGCCGCGTTGTCGTGGCACACCGCCCGCAGCCAGTCCCCGCCGAGGCCCAGGCGTTCCAGGGCCCGGAGCTGGTGCGCGTAGGAGTAGGGAATGTTCGGGAAGTCCGAGCCGAGCAGGACGCGGTCGCCGAGGGCGGCCAGGCGGGGCAGGGCACGCCGGGGGAACGGCATGAACCGTTCGGTGAAGTCGGTGAACGCCATCGTCGTGTCCAGCCGCACCTGCCCGTACCGTTCGGCGAGGCCGAGGAACTCCTCGTACTCGGGCATCCCCAGGTGCGCGACGATCAGCCGCAGCGACGGGTGGCGGGCCAGGACGCGCGCGATGGGGCCGGGCCCGGTGTGCTTGCCGGGCGCGGGACCGGACCCGCAGTGGATCACCACGGGGACGCCGGCCTCGGCCAGCAGCCCCCAGGCGCGGTCGAGCAGGTCGTCCGCCGGGTCGTAGTTCCCCACCTGGACATGGGCCTTGAACACCCGCGCGCCCGCCTCCACGGCCTCGCGGACATAGGTCTCGACGCCCGGCTCGGGATGGAGGGTGGCGGTGTGCAGGCAGTCGGGGGTCCGGGCGGCGAAGTCGGCCGCCCACCCGTTCAGCCACCGGGCCATGCCCGGCTTGTGCGGATAGAGCATCGAGGTGAACGCCCGCACCCCGAACTCCCGCAGCAGCAAGGCCCGTTCCTCCTCTCGCGCGCGGTAGGTGATCGGCCACGCGAGCCCCCCGGTCAGCGGTCCCTGCGCGTCGAAGTACGCCCAGACCTTGTGCAGGACCCGCTCGGGCATGAAATGCGTGTGCACGTCGACCAGCCCGGGAAGACCCAGCCCTGCCCAGAAACGCCGTACCTCTCCGGACCCCTCACTCATGTACGGCTCCCTGCCCTCACCGCGGTTCGCTTCGCACCCACTGGTACACCAACTCCGGCCGCCCCACCGTCCCGTACTGCGGTCTGCGTTCCGCGCGGCCGGTGTCCACCAGGTGTTCCAGGTAGCGGCGGGCGGTGATCCGGGAGATGCCGACCGCCTCGGCGAGGGTGGTCGCCGTCAGGCCCTCGGTGCCGCCGCGCAGGGCCACCGTCACCCGCTCCAGCGTCGGGCCGCTCAGGCCCTTGGGCAGGGACGCCGGGCCCGGTGCGCGCAGGACCGCCAGGGCGCGGTCCACCTCGTCCTGACCGCTCGCCTCGCCCGCCGCCGAGTGGAACTCGGCGTAGCGCACCAGGCGGTCGCGCAGGGTGGCGAAGGTGAACGGCTTCAGGACGTACTGCACCACGCCGAGCGAGACGCCCTCACGCACGACCGCCAGGTCCCGCGCCGACGTCACCGCGATGACGTCCGCGTGATGGCCGGCCGCGCGCAGGGTGCGGGCCAGCTGGAGCCCGTGCACGTCCGGCAGGTGCAGGTCCAGCAGGAGCAGGTCCACCGGGGCGCGGTCCAGGAAGCGGCGGGCCTCGGCGCCGGTGTGCGCCTTGCCGACGGCGACGAAGCCTGGCACCCGGCCGACGTACATCACGTGCGCGTCCGCGGCGACCGGGTCGTCCTCGACGACCAGCACCCGGATCGGCGGCCGCGCGGCTCCTGCCACGCCGCCGGTCGTACCGCTGCCCGCGCCCTCGCTCATGCCTCGCCTCCCGTCGCCGCGCCCACCCGCAGCGGCAGCCGTGCCTCGAACTGGGCGCCGCCGCCCGGAGCCTCGCGCACGGTCAGCGTGCCGTCGTGCCGGTGCACGGTCTGGCGCACCAGCGCCAGGCCCAGGCCGCGGCCGCCCGGGCCGGACGGCTTCGTGGAGAAGCCGCGCTGGAAGACCAGCTCGGCGTGGGCGGGGTCCACCCCGGGGCCGGTGTCCGCCACGCGCAGAACCAGCTCGCAGCCGCCGGCCGCGTCGGAGTACGCCGTCACCGTCACCCGCGGCGCCACCCCGCCCTGCGCCGCGTCCACCGCGTTGTCGATCAGGTTGCCGAGGATCGTCACCAGGTCCCGCGCGGACAGGGAAGGAGGCAGCAGACCGTCGTCCAGCCGGCTGTCCGGCGACACCACCAGCTCCACGCCCCGCTCGTTCGCCTGGGCCGTCTTGCCCAGCAGCAGCGCGGCCAGCACCGGTTCGCTCACCGCGGCCACCACCTGGTCGGTCAGGGCCTGCGCCAGCTCCAGCTCCGCGGTGGCGAAGTCCACCGCCTCCTGCGCCCGGCCCAGTTCGATCAGCGACACGACGGTGTGCAGACGGTTCGCCGCCTCGTGCGCCTGGGAGCGCAGCGCCTGTGTGAAGCCCCGCTCGGAGTCCAGCTCGCCCATCAGCGACTGGAGTTCCGTGACGTCCCGCAGCGTCACTATCGTGCCGCGGCGCTCGCCGCCCGACACCGGCGAGGTGTTCACGACGATCACCCGCTCCGCCGTCAGATGCACCTCGTCCACCCGCGGCTCGGACGCCAGCAGCGCGCCCGTGAGCGGCGCGGGCAGCCCCAGCTCCGTCACCGGCCGGCCCACCACGTCCCCGCTCACTCCCAGCAGCTCCCGTCCGCCGTCGTTGACCAGCGCCACACGGTACTGCCCGTCGAGCAGCAGCAACCCCTCGCGTACGGCGTGCAGCGCGGCCTCGTGGTAGGCGTGCATGCGGCTCAGCTCGGCCGCGTTCATCCCGTGGGTGTGGCGGCGCAGCCGGGCGTTGATCACGTATGTGCCGATCGCGCCGAGCGCCAGCACCCCGGCCGCGACGCCGAGCAGCGCCGTCACCTGGTCCTGCACCCGTGCGCTGATCGCCTCCACCCGGATCCCGGCGCTGACCAGGGCGATGATCCGCTTGTCGTCGTCCTCGACGGGGGTGACCGCGCGGACGGAGGGGCCGAGGGTGCCGGTGTAGGTCTCGGTGAACGTCTCGCCGTGCAGGGCGGGGGCGGTGTTGCCGAGGAAGCGCCTGCCGATCTGGTTCGGATCGGGGTGGGTCCAGCGGATGCCCTGCGGGTTCATGATCGTGACGAAGTCGACGTCGGTGTCCCGCATGATCCGCAGCGCGAACGGCTGGAGCTCGGCCGTCGGGTCGGGGCCGCGGACCGCGGAGCGCACCGACGGCGCGTCGGCCACCGACCGCGCCACCGCCGTGGCCTGCCGGCCGGCCGCCTCTTCGGCCTGGCTGCGGTCGCTGACGTAGGTGAACAGCGCGTACCCGGCCACCACGAGCGCGAGCAGCACGGCCTGCATGGCGAACAGCTGGCCGGCCAGGCTGCGGGGTCTCGGCAGGGTGAGGCGCATGCCGTCAGTCTGCCTCTCGGCCCGGCGGTGAACTAAACGATCCGACGGTGAACTAAATGAACGGAAGGGTGACCGCTCTCACAGGAGCGGGAGATAGTCACGGCAATCCCCAAAACGCCCGGACGTGAGCCGCACGCCGGTGATGCCGACGAAGACGTCAAGGAGGGCAGCCGTGGCCGCCAGCACATCCCCAACGGCACCTGCCGCGCCCGCTGTGAAGCGGGACCGCACCCACTACCTGTACATCGCGGTGATCGTCGCGGTCGCCCTCGGCATCGTCGTGGGGCTGGCCGCGCCCGACTTCGCGGTCGAGCTGAAGCCCATCGGGACGGGCTTCGTGAACCTGATCAAGATGATGATCTCGCCGATCATCTTCTGCACGATCGTGCTCGGCATCGGCTCGGTCCGCAAGGCGGCCAAGGTCGGCGCGGTGGGCGGCATCGCCCTCGCCTACTTCCTGGTGATGTCGCTGGTGGCCCTCGCGATCGGCCTGGTCGTCGGCAACATCCTCGAGCCCGGCTCGAGCCTCGCGGTCACCGACGCGGTCAAGAGCGTCGGGCACGCGCAGGTCGACGCCGAGGCCAAGGACACCACCACGTTCCTGCTCGGGATCATCCCGACCACGATCGTCTCCGCCTTCACCGAGGGCGAGGTCCTGCAGACCCTGCTGGTGGCGCTGCTGTGCGGGTTCGCGCTGCAGGCCATGGGCACGGCCGGGCAGCCGGTGCTGCGCGGCATCGAGCACATCCAGCGGCTCGTCTTCCGCGTCCTGGCGATGGTCATGTGGGCGGCGCCGATCGGCGCGTTCGGCGCGATGGCCGCGGTCGTCGGCTCGGCCGGCGTGGACGCGCTGAAGTCCCTGGCCGTGCTGATGCTCGGCTTCTACGTCACCTGCGCGCTGTTCATCTTCGTCGTGCTCGGGGCGCTGCTGCGGATCGTGGCGGGGCTCAACGTCTTCACGTTCTTCAAGTACCTGGGCCGGGAGTTCCTGCTGATCCTGTCCACCTCCTCCTCCGAGTCGGCGCTGCCGCGGCTGATCGCGAAGATGGAGCATCTGGGCGTCAGCAAGCCCGTCGTCGGCATCACCGTCCCGACCGGGTACTCCTTCAACCTCGACGGCACCATGATCTACATGACCATGGCATCGCTGTTCATCGCCGACGCCATGGGCACGCCGATGTCGGTCGGCGAGCAGATCCCGCTGCTGCTGTTCCTGCTGGTCGCCTCCAAGGGCGCGGCGGGCGTCACCGGCGCGGGCCTGGCCACGCTGGCCGGTGGCCTCCAGTCGCACAAGCCGGCGCTGGTGGACGGCATCGGCCTGATCGTCGGCATCGACCGCTTCATGAGCGAGGCCCGGGCGCTGACCAACTTCGCGGGCAACGCGGTGGCGACGGTGCTGGTGGGGACGTGGACGAAGGAGATCGACACGGTGCGCGTCCGCGCGGTGCTGGCGGGGGAGATCCCGTTCGACGAGAAGACGTTGCTCGATGACTCCGAGACCGAGGTGGCACCGGAGAAGCAGTTGGCCACTGCCTAGCGCCGTGGGGGCGCGGGTCGTTGTGCGGGTGCCGGTCCGTTGTGGCTGGTCGCGCCCACGCGGCGGAGCCGCAGATGGAAACCGCCCCGCGCCCCTGGGTGGGCTGCGCTCCCGCCTCCGACCAGGGCACCCGGCATTGCCTGAACCTTTGCCGGGTGCCCCTTTTCGTTGTTCAGGACTCCGCCGACAGCTTTCCCACCAGGTCGGCCGCCCGTTCCGCCGGGACCCCTGCCGCCGTCAGGACCGTGACCGCTGCCGAGCGGCCCGCCTCCGACGGGGGGACCAGGCCGTCGTTCACCGCTTCCATCAGGGCGAAGAGGATCTGCTCGTGGACGTAGGCCAGGGCCGGGGCCGGTAGCGGCGAGGCGAAGGCGCCCTCGTCCAGACCCTGCTGGAGCAGCCGGACGCTGTTCTCGCGGACCGGAGTGAGGCGTTCGCGGATGCCCTGCATGGTGACCGTGCGCTGGGCGAGGGCGACGAGCAGCCGGTAGCGGTCGGCGATCTCCCACACCGCGAGCACCGAGCGGGCCACGGCCTCGGCCGGGTCGTCCACGCCCTCGCGGCCCCCGGCGTGCGCGGCCGCCAGCGCCTGCACCGCCTGGTCCACCAGCGTGCCGATCAGCGCCTCCCGGCTCGGGAAATGCCCGTACACCGTCCGCCGTACGACACCGGCGGCGCGCGCGATCTGGTCCATGGAGGCGTCGGGGTCGCGCAGCAGCTCCGCGAGGGCGACGTCGAGGATGCGGCGCCGGTTGGCGTCGGCGCGGCTGTTACCCGTGGTCATGGCAGTCATTCTGCCCTCCTCCCGTACGCGGGCTTCCCGGCGACTTCCCCAGCGGTGCCGCACCGGATCGCCCATCGATTTGCACAGCGGTGTGCAAGGGACGTACATTGCACATGGTTGTGCAACTGCACGCCACTGTGCAAGTTTCGACGTCGAGGAAGGCGATCCCTGCCATGCGACTCGTCATGAACGAACCGGTCGAGAGGATGGAGGGCCCCTACCGCCGGCGCTGGTGGGCACTCCTCGTCCTCTGTCTGAGCCTGCTGATCATCGTGATGGCGAACACCGCCCTCACGGTCGCCGCGCCCGACATGACCCGTGACCTGGGACTGTCCAGCGCCGACCTGCAGTGGGTCATCGACGGCTACACCGTCCCGTACGCCGCGCTGATGCTGCTGCTCGGCGCGATCGGCGACAAGTACAGCCGGCGCGGTGCGCTGGTGCTCGGCCTCGTCGTCTTCGGCGGCGGCGCCGTCGCCGGGTACCTCGCCGACAGCTCCACGGCGGTCATCGCGGCCCGTGCCGTGATGGGGGTCGGGGCGGCGCTGATCATGCCCGCCACGCTGTCGCTGCTGGCCGCGACCTTCCCGCGGGCGGAGCGGGCCAAGGCGATCACACTGTGGACCGCCACCGCCGGGCTCGCCATCGCCGCCGGACCGGTCGTCGCGGGCGCACTGCTGCGCGACCACGGCTGGTCCTCGACGTTCCTGATCAACGTGCCCATCGCGGCCGTCGCGATCGTCGCCGCCCTCGTCCTGGTCCCGCCATCCAGGGCCGGGCACCACGACCGGATCGACTACGTCGGCGGTCTGCTGTCGGTGATCTGGACCGGCGCGCTCATCTACATGATCATCGAAGGTCCGCACTTCGGCTGGGGCACCAAGGCCGTGACCGCCGCCGTCGTGGCCGGGGTCGCCCTCGTCGCCTTCGTCCTGTGGGAGCTGCGCCACCCGCGCCCCATCCTGGACGTGCGCCGCTTCACCGAGCGCCGCTTCGCCGGCTCCAACCTCGCCGTCGCCCTGTTCTTCCTGGCCGTCTTCGGCGCCTTCTACTACCTCACCCAGCACCTGCAGTTCGTCCTCGGCTACGACGCCCTCGACACCGGCGTGCGCATGCTGCCGCTGGCCGGTGCGGTCTTCGTCGGCTCGGCGCTGACCGGGTACCTGACCCCGCGGGTCGGCATGAAGTGGACGGTGAGCGCGGGCATGGTCGGCGGCACCGCCGCGCTGGCGCTGCTGACCCGGGTCGACGCGGGATCGTCGTACGGCGACTTCGTGGCACCGCTGATCATTCTCGGCCTGGCGATCGGCCTCGCCCTCTCGCCCTGCACGGACGCCATCATGGGCTCCTTCCCGGAGGCGGAACTGGGCGTGGGCGGCGCGGTGAACGACACCTCGCTGGAGCTGGGCGGCTCGCTCGGCATCGCGATCCTCGGCTCGCTGCTCGCCACGTCGTACTCCGACCACCTCGCGGACGCCACCAAGGGCGGCAAGCTGCCCGCGGACGCCCTCGCCACGGCGCAGGACTCCGTCGGCGCCGGGTACGCCGTCGCGCAGGGCATCGGCGACAAGGCCCGCGCGCTCGCCGAGCAGGCGGCGCACGCGAACAGCCCGGAGCAGGCCGCACAGCTCAAGGCGCAGGCGCAGCAACTCGCCGAGGGCGCCGGCCGGATGAGCCACGCCGTCGGCTCCTCGTTCGCCGACGCGGTCGCCCACACCAGCCTGGTCGGCGCGGTGATCCTCGGCGTCGGCACGGTGCTCGTCGCGGTGCTGCTGCCGCGTCGGGACAAGGCGCAGGACGAGCAGCCGGCCGAGGAGAAGGAGCCGCAGCTCAGCCAGGCCGGCTGACTCTCACCGAACTCTTAACCGCGTCCACTAGCGTGCCGTGCCGATCACCAGGCGCGGCACGCCGCGCAGTACGGGAGGCCCGGGGGATGAAGATGGACTGGAACCGTCGGACGTGCGCGAGGCGCGGCCACGTGACGTACGCGCCGGACGACCCCCGGCTGCGGATAAGGCTGCACGCCGAGACCGCGCTCGGCGAGGTGTGGCGGTGCCTGCGCTGCGGGGACTTCGTGCTCGGCGAGCCGCACGGCTCCGGGCCGGCAGACGACGCTCCTCTGGTGCCGCGCGGCAAGGTGCTGCGGGACCTGTTCATCCTGCGCTTCCTCGCGATCGAGCGGGTGCTGCGCGGGGTGTTCATCGTGCTGGTCGCGGCGGCCGTGTGGAAGTTCTCCAACAGCCAGGACGCGGTGCGCCGGCTCTTCGACGAGAACCTCGACGTCTTCCGGCCGGTCTTCCGGCACTTCCACTACGACCTCGACCACTCACCGGTCGTCGGCTCCCTCCAGAAGGCCTTCGGCTACAAGCACTCCACCCTGCTGGTCGTCGCCGGGCTGCTCCTCGTCTACGCCCTCATCGAGATCGTCGAGGCCGTCGGTCTGTGGTACGCCAAGCGCTGGGCGGAGTACCTGACGGTGGTCGCCACCGCGGCGTTCCTCCCGCTGGAGATCTACGAACTGACCGAGCACGTCAGCGCGCTGAAGATCGCCACGCTGGTCCTGAACATCCTCGCCGTCCTCTACATCGCCCTGGCCAAGCGCCTGTTCGGCCTGCGCGGCGGCCGGCACGCCTTCGAGGAGGAACGCCACAGCGAGTCCCTGCTGGAGGTGGAGGAGGCGGCGGAGCTCGCGGTGCGGGCGTCCTAAGCAGTGCCTCGCCAGGGCCCCGGCGGCCCTGGCGACGGTCCAGACGGTGCCGTACGGCGTCGGCAGGGACGGTGGGCCGCCACCGAGGGCCCACGCCGTGCACAGGTCGCGAACGCGTCCGGCGCGCCCCGGCGAACCGGCCGCGGACGCGTCCCGCTCACCCCCCTGCACCGGCCGCGGACGCCTCCAGCCGTGTCAGTTCTTCGTCGCTCAGTGCCAGCTCCGCCGCGGCCGCCGAGTCCCGGATGGTCCGGGGACGGCTCGCGCCCGGGATCGGGACGACGGACGGGGAGCGGGCCAGCAGCCACGCCAGGCAGACCTGCTGCGGGCTGACCCCCTGCTCTCGGGCCACCTCGTGGAACGCGGCGAAGCGCTCCCCGGCCTCGAGCCGAGACGGCCCGTCCAGCGAGCTGCGGGCGATGCCGCCGAGCGGGCTCCACGGCAGGAACGCCAGGCCCAGCTCCGTACACAGCCGCAGCTCCGGCTCGCTGTCGCGCACGGCGGGGGAGTAGCGGTTCTGCACCGACACCAGCCGCTCGCCGAGGATCGCGCGGGCCTGGCGGATCTGCTCGGCGGTGACGTTGGAGATCCCGGCCAGCCGGATCTTGCCCTCGTCGAGCAGCTCGCGCAGGGCGCCCACCGACTCGGCGAAGGGGACGGCCGGGTCCGGCTTGTGCAGCTGGTACAGAGCGATCACTTCGACGCCGAGCCGCCGCAGGGACGCCTCGGCGGCGGACTTCAGGTGGCGCGGCGAGCCGTCCACCGTCCAGCTGCCGTCGGCCGGCCGCCCCCGTCCGCCCTTCGTCGCCACCAGCACGTCGGAGGTGTCACCGCCGTAGGCCGCCAGCGCCCGCGCGACCAGCAGCTCGTTGTGGCCGGGCGCGGCGCCGGGCAGGTGGTAGGAGTCCGCGGTGTCGATCAGGGTCACGCCCGCGTCCAGCGCCGCGTGCACGGTGGCCACGGCGCGCGCCTCGTCGGGGCGGCCCTCCAGGGACAGCGGCATCGCACCGAGTCCGATCGCACTCACCTTCAGCGCGCCGAGCTGTCGTATCCGCATGTCAGGCGTCCTTTCCGAGGGTCTCGGCGACCGCGTGCGGCAGCCACTGCCGTACGTGCGAGAAGGGAAAACCGAGCCGGACGGCCCGGGAGTTGTCCATGCCGTAGAAGCGGGCGAAGGAGAAGGGGGAGACCTGGCCGACCTCCACCGGCCGGAACACCGTCCTGCCCTGCGGCAGGTGCTCCTCCACCGCCGCGCACAGGTCCTGCGTGGTCAGCAGTCCGTGGGAGGCCGCGTTGACCGGGCCCGTGAAGTCCTGGCCCACCGTCCAGAACAGGAAGTCGGCGATCTCCTCGACATGGATGTACGTCGCCGGGTGGCCGGCCGGCGCCACGGCGATCGGCTCGCCGGCCGTGATCCGGTTCGCGTAGTGGGTGAGGCGGCCGGTGAAGTCGTCGGCGCCGCCCAGCACATGGGCCACCCGCACCGACGTCCACGGCAGTCCCGCCGCCGCGAACACCGCCTCCGCCTGCCGCTTGCCCTCGCCGTAGTGGGACTCCACGAAGGCCGCGTCGTCCCAGGGGAGTTCGAGGTCCACGGCCACCGTGTGCGGATCGACGGCGTCCTCCCGTACGGGTGCGACGGAGTCCTCGTACTCGTACACCTCGACCGTCGACGTCATCACGTACCGGCCGGTGCGGCCCGTGAACACCCGGCGCGCGGTCTGCGCCTGGCGCGGGGTGTAGCAGACCTGGTCGACGACGGCGTCGAAGTCCGCCGCACCCAGCGCGCTCCGCAGGGCCGTCTCGTCGTCGCGGTCGGCGACGAGATGGCGGGCGCCCGGCGGGGCCGGGGAGGAGCCCCGGTTGAGCACCGTCACCCGGTCCCCGGCGGCCAGCAACCGGCCGATGAGCCGCTTGCCGAAGTAGCGGTTGCCGCCGACGACCAGAACCTCACGCATTTTTCGTCCCCCTGGAGCAGCCGGAGTGGATCAACGCCCATAATTCTTTCGGCACATACGTCCGCACTGAAGGGGGAAGCGTGGGAGTTCCGGCCGCCGCACCAAAAGAACCTCGGTATCTGCGTACTGCCGCCAACGAAACGTCGGTGGCCCTGGATGTGCTCGACCGGCAGATCCTCGACCTGCTCCAGACCGACGGGCGGATCAAGCTCAGCGAGCTGGGCCGACGGGTCCGGCTGAGCCCCGCCGCGGTGACCGAGAGGGTCCGGCGGCTGGAGGCGGCCGGGGTAGTCACCGGCTACGGCGCCCGCGTGGCCCCCGCCCGCCTCGGCTACGGCATCCAGGCCTTCGTCAGGGTCGACCCGCACGGCGGCTACACCCTCACCCACCCGAGGACCCTGGAGCTGACCGCCCGCCCGGAGATCACCGAGGTGCACCACGTCGTCGGCGAGGACTGCTGGATCCTCAAGGTCGCCGTCGAGGACACCGGCCATCTGGAGGAGGTGCTGGCGCAGATCTCGGCCCTCGGGCGGACCACCACGTCGATCGTGCTGTCCTCCCCGGTGACGCACAAGCCGCTCCTGCCGCGCTTGCCTTGACGTCGGCGTCAAGGCATACGGTCGCGGACATGCGAATCGGCGAGCTGGCCGCACGGGCCGGGACCACCACGCGCACGCTGCGGTACTACGAGGCGCGCGGGCTGCTGCCCGCGCGCCGGGACGAGCACGGCCACCGCAGCTACGACGAGGACGACCTGCGGCTGCTGGAGCAGATCCGGACGCTGCAGGACTTCGGATTCGAGCTGGAGGAGACCCGGCCGTTCGTGGAGTGCCTGCGCGCCGGGCACCCCGAGGGGGACTCGTGCCCGGCGTCGGTCGCGGTCTACCGGCGCAAGCTGGCCGAGCTGGACGCGCTGATCGGCGAGCTGAGCGGGGTCCGGGCGACGGTCGCCGCGCAGCTGGGCAGGGCCGAGCGGGCTCTGGGCGAGCTGGCCGCCGAGGCGCTGGTTCCGGGGGGTCCGGAGCCGCGGTGCGAGCTGGGAGGGCAGGAGAAATGATCAAGGTCGACGGTGTGACCGACGTGACCGACGCGGATTTCGCGAGCGAGGTGCTGGGGGCCGGGCGGCCGGTGCTGGTGCAGTTCACCGCCGAGTGGTGCGGGCCCTGCCGGCAGCTCGCTCCGGTACTGCGCGCCATCGCCGCCGAGGAGGGTGAGCGGATCAAGATCGTGCAGATCGACGTGGACCGCAATCCGCAGACCACGATCGGATACGGCGTGATGGCCACGCCCACGCTGATGGTCTTCTCCGGCGGTGAGCCGGTGAAGTCGATGGTGGGCGCCCGGCCGAAGCGGCGGCTGCTGGAGGAGCTGGCCGACGTGCTCTGAGCGGGCGCGGCCCCCCGTATACGAGGAAATCCCCCGGGCAATTGTGCTCGGGGGATTTCTTTCGCTATATTCGTTCATTCGCGACTTACCATGGGAAAGTCGCGGAGAAGCTTAGTGAGCACAGTATATCCGGGCGGGAGCGGAATTGTCAAACACCGAATTTCCGGACGATGAATTGCGGCACGAGCAGGAATTCATCGACGGGCTGTACGCGCGCGTGGACGCGCTGCGCGGGGACACCGAGGCCGCCGTCCAGGACGCGCTCGCGCAGGGCGACAAGCCCATGCAGGCCCGCCTGGAGCGGGACATCCTCGTCGCCGAGCGCTCGGGGCTGCTCGCCGCGCTGAACGCGGTGGACGGCTCGCTGTGCTTCGGCCGGATCGACCTCACCGACGGCACGAGCCACCACATCGGCCGGATCGGGCTGCGGGAGAGCGACACCGAGCGCACCCCGGTCCTGATCGACTGGCGCGCCGAAGTGGCCCGGCCCTTCTACCTGGCCACCGGCCACACCCCGATGGGCCTGCGCCGCCGCCGGCACATCTCCACCGAGGGCCGGAGCGTCACCGACCTGCACGACGAGTTCCTCGACGTCGGCGACCGGGAGCGCACCGGCCACGAGGATCCCACCGGCGACGCCGTGCTGCTGGCCGCGCTGAACTCCGCGCGCACCGGCCGGATGAGCGACATCGTGCAGACCATCCAGGCCGAGCAGGACGAGATCATCCGGGCGCCCCACCGCGGGGTCCTGGTCGTCGAGGGCGGCCCCGGCACCGGCAAGACGGCCGTCGCCCTGCACCGGGCCGCCTATCTCCTCTACGAGCACCGTGAGCTGCTCGCTAAGCGGGCCGTGCTGATCGTCGGCCCGAACCCGGCCTTCCTCGGCTACATCGGCGAGGTGCTGCCCTCCCTCGGGGAGACCGGTGTGCTGCTCGCCACGGTCGGTGAGCTGTTCCCCGGGGTGAAGGCCACGGCCACGGACACCCCCGAAGCGGCCGCGGTCAAGGGCCGTACCGAGATGGCCGGTGTGCTGGCCGCCGTCGTACGCGACCGGCAGGCGCTGCCCGACCCGGTCATCGCGATCGAGCACGACCGCGAGGTCCTCATGCTCGACGACGGCCTGGTGAACGTCGCCCGGGAGAAGACCCGCGCCGCCAAGCTGCCGCACAACGCGGCCCGCGAGTACTTCGAGGGCCACATCCTCAACACCCTCACCGAGCTGTACGCCGAGCGCGTCGGCACCGACCCCTACGACGGCTCCAGCCTGCTCGACGCCGCCGACATCACCCAGATCCGCGACGAGCTCGCCGGGAACCCCGAGGTCTGGTCGGCCATCGACCGGCTGTGGCCGCGGCTGACCCCGCAGCGGCTGGTCGCCGGCTTCCTCGCCGAGCCCGAGGGATACGTCGGCGACGAGGACGCGGCCGCCATCCGCCGTCCGGTCACCCGGGCGTGGACCACCGCCGACGTGCCGCTGCTGGACGAGGCCGCCGAACTCCTCGGCGAGGACGACCGGATCGCCCGCGCCCGAGCCGAGCGGGAACGCGAGACGCAGATCGCCTACGCGCAGGGCGTCCTCGACGTCTCCTACGCCTCCCGGACGTACGAGTTCGAGGACAAGGAGGAGGACGACCCGGAGTCCTCGGAGGTGCTGTCCGCGCACGACATCATCGACGCCGAGCGGTTCGCCGAACGCCACGAGGAGGCCGACCACCGCTCCGCCGCCGACCGCGCCGCGGCCGACCGCACCTGGGCGTTCGGGCACATCATCGTCGACGAGGCGCAGGAGCTGTCCCCGATGGCGTGGCGGCTGCTGATGCGCCGCAGCCCGACCCGCTCGATGACCCTGGTCGGCGACCCGGTGCAGACCGCGGAGGCGGCCGGCGTCGGCTCCTGGGAGGGCATCCTCGCGCCCTACGTGGAGGACCGCTGGGAACACACCCGCCTCGGCGTCAACTACCGCACACCGGCGGAGATCATGGAGCTGGCGGCGGCGGTCGTGCGCGCCGGGCACCCCGGCTTCGAGCCCCCGCAGTCCGTGCGCTCCACAGGCGTGCGGCCGTGGGTGCGCGGCACCGACGACCTGCCCGGAGCCGTCGAGAAGGCCGTCGCCGAACTCACTCCGGCGGAGGGCCGGCTCGCCGTCATCGCGCCGCGCGCACTGCACCGCCGTCTCGCCGCCCGGCTGGACGGCGTGACGGCCGGCGCCGAGCCCGACCTGACGCGGACCGTCGTCCTGCTCGACCCGCGCCAGGCCAAGGGCCTGGAGTTCGACTCCGTCCTGGTCGTCGAGCCCGGCCACTACGGCACGAGCGACCTGTACGTCGCCCTGACCCGCGCCACCCAGCGCCTCGGCGTCCTGCACACCGGGGAGCTGCCGGAAGGGCTCAGGCAGGCCGCAGCCACACCGTAGCCAGCGGCGGGAGGGTCAGCCGGATGCTCGCGGGGCGGCCGTGGCAGCCCTGCGGCTCCGGCTTGACCGGGTCGGGGCCGGTGACGTCGCTGCCGCCGTAGCGGGCCGCGTCGGTGTTGATCACCTCGTGCCAGGCGGGGATGTCGTCGGGCACGCCGAGGCGGTAGTCCGGGCGCACGACGGGGGCGAAGTTGGACACCGCGAGCAGGGGACCGCCGTCGGCGTCGTAGCGCAGGAAGGCGAAGACGTTGTCCTCGGCGGCGTCGCCGGCGATCCACTGGAAGCCGTCGGGGTGGATGTCGCGCTGCCACAGCGCCGGGGTCGCCCGGTAGCGGGCGTTCAGGTCGCGGACCAGGTCCAGCACGCCCCGGTGGTCGGGCTCGGCGCCGTAGGACGGGTCGAGCAGCCACCAGTCCGGGCCGCGCTCCTCGGACCACTCCGAGCCCTGCGCGAACTCCTGGCCCATGAACAGCAGTTGCTTGCCCGGATGGGCCCACATGAAGGCCAGGTAGGCGCGCAGGTTGGCGCGCTGCTGCCACCAGTCGCCCGGCATCTTCGACACCAGCGACCGCTTGCCGTGGACCACCTCGTCATGGCTGATCGGCAGCACGTAGTTCTCGCTGTAGGCGTACACCATCGAGAACGTCATCTCGTGGTGGTGGAACTTGCGGTGGATGGGGTCATGGCTCACGTACTGCAGCGAGTCGTGCATCCAGCCCATGTTCCACTTCAGCCCGAAGCCGAGCCCGCCGAAGCCGCTCGGGCCCTTGTGGTGCGTGGCCCGGGTGACCCCGTCCCAGGCCGTGGACTCCTCCGCTACGGTCACCACGCCCGGCACCCGCCGGTACAGGGTCGCGTTCATCTCCTGCAGGAACGCCACCGCGTCCAGGTTCTCCCGGCCGCCGTACTGGTTCGGCGTCCACTGGCCCGACTCGCGCGAGTAGTCCAGGTAGAGCATCGAGGCCACGGCGTCCACGCGCAGGCCGTCGATGTGGAACTCCTCGCACCAGTACACCGCGTTGGCCACCAGGAAGTTGCGCACCTCGTTGCGGCCGTAGTCGAACTCCAGCGTCCCCCAGTCCGGGTGGGCGGCCCGCAGCGGATCGGAGTGCTCGTACAGCGGCCGCCCGTCGAACTCCGCCAGCGCCCAGTCGTCGCGCGGGAAGTGCGCCGGCACCCAGTCCATGATCACCCCGATGCCGGCCTGGTGCAGTTTGTCCACCAGGTACCGGAAGTCGTCCGGGGTGCCGAGCCGGGACGTCGGCGCGTAGAAGCCGGTGACCTGGTAGCCCCACGAACCGCCGAAGGGGTGCTCGGCGACCGGCATCAGCTCCACGTGCGTGAACCCGAGATCCCTCACGTACGCCGGCAGCTGCTCGGCGAGCTCACGGTACGTCAGCCCCGGGCGCCAGGACGCCAGGTGGACCTCGTACACCGAGAACGGGGCCTCGTGCGCGGGCACCTCCGGCCGGCGCGCCAGCCACTCCTCGTCGTTCCACTCGTAGTCCGAGGAGGTGATGATCGACGCCGTCTCCGGCGGGACCTGGGTGCGCCGGGCCAGCGGGTCCGCGCGCAGGGTCTTCGAGCCGTCCGGCCGGGTGATCTCGAACTTGTACAGCTCGCCCTCGCCGACACCGGGCACGAACAGCTCCCACACCCCGGTCGAGCCCAGCGAGCGCATCGGGAAGGCGGTGCCGTCCCAGAAGTTGAAGGTGCCGGCCACCCGCACCGCGCGCGCGTTCGGCGCCCACACCGAGAAGCGGGTGCCGGTCACGCCCTCGTGGGTCATCGGGTGCGCGCCGAGCACGTCCCACAGCTGCTCGTGCCGGCCCTCGCCGATGAGGTGCAGGTCCAGGTCGCCGAGCGCGGGCAGGAAGCGGTAGGCGTCCTCGGTGTCCAGGACGGTGTCCCGGTACGCCACCAGCAACCGGTACGCCGGGACCTCCCGCAGCGGCAGCAGGCCCGAGAAGAAGCCGTTCCCGTCGGGGTGCAGCTCGGCGCGCACACCGTCGGCCATCACGGTGACGGACAGGGCGTAGGGCCGCAGCGCCCGCACCACCACGCCGTCCTCCGCCGGGTGGGCGCCGAGCACCGCGTGCGGGTCGTGGTGCGTCCCGGCGAGCAGCCGCTCACGGTCGCCGTCGTCCAGGGCGGGAGCGGCGGGGACGGGAACGGCGACCTCCGGGCCGGGAACGCGGGACGCGGCCTCCGGCTGCGGCACCTCGACGGCGGGGGCGGCCGGCGCGGCCGGGCCCTCGGCCGGGGCGGTCTGCCGCACGCTCTCCTGGGCCGGGGCCGTCTTCTTCACCGCCTTCTCGGCCGCGGTCTTCTTGGCGGCCTTCTTGGCCTTCTTCGGATCCGAACCGCTGGACTGTCGACGGGGGGTCACGGGGGAGCCTCCTGGAAGGGGACGTCGGTCGGACGGCGGGCCGGTCAGCTCGGGTCGGGCACGGCGGCGAGGTGCTCGATCGCCGCCATCGGCACCGGCAGCCAGTCGGGGCGGTGCCGGGCTTCGTAGACGACCTCGTAGATCGCCTTGTCGGTCTCGAAGGCGCGCAGCAGCACCGGGTCGGTGCGCGGGTCGAAGCCGCTCGCCTCGGCGTATCCGGTGCAGTACGCGGCGCGGCAGGTCCGCGCCCACTGCGGCGCCGGGGGGTTCGCCGAGTGCGCGGCGTAGTCGAAGGAGCGCAGCATGCCCGCCACGTCCCGCACCACCGGCTGCGGCATCCGCCGCTCGGCCAGCGGCCGGGCCGGCTCCCCCTCGAAGTCGATCAGGGACCAGGCCCCGGCGGGCGAGCGCAGGCACTGCCCCAGGTGCAGATCACCGTGCGCGCGCTGCGCGGTCCAGGTGTGCCCCTCGGCGGCCAGCTCCGCCAGCGCCTCGAACGCGGTCCGCAGCCCCGGCGCGTACGGGCCGAGCACCGGCACCTGCTGTACGGCGCTCTCCAGCCGCTCGATCATGCCGTGGACCAGCGGCTCCAGCTGCGCGTGACCGAGCGTGACGGTGGGCAGCGCGTGGGCCAGCGCCATGTGCACCTCGGCCGTGGCGCGTCCCAGATCGCGCGCCTCGGCGGCGAAGTCCTCGCCCTTGGCCAGCTGCCGCAGCGCCAGTTCCCAGCCGTCGGCCGCGCCCTGCACGAACGGCTGGAGCACACCGAGGACGTACGGCTCGCCGGCCTGGTCCGTGGTGTCCTGGGGGTCCGCCTCGATCCACGCCACCGGCGCGGGCACCCGGGCGCAGCCCTCGCGGGCCAGGGCCAGCGGCAGCTCCAGATCGGGATTGACGCCGGGGACGACCCGGCGCAGTACTTTCAGGATGAAAGCGTCGCCGTAGACGACGGACGAGTTCGACTGCTCGGCCGTCATCACGCGAGGCACCAGGCCGGACCGTATCTCCGGCTGCGGGGCCCGCTCGAAACGCAGCCCGCCGATGCGGGCCTGGGAGCGCAGGGCCTCCAGGAGCACATCGGCGGGCCGGGGGTCGTACAGGGCGTCGTACACCGTGCGTCCGGTGAGCGGGCCGGCGGTGACGTGGCCTATCAGCGCGGGCGCCAGCCGGGGCGGCAGCGCCTCGCGCGCGCCTATGAGGAGCTGGTAGCAGTCCCCGGGGTGGGTGTCGGCGGCGCCGAGGGTGAGCGGCTGGTGGGCGCGCACCAGCAGGTGGTACAGGCCCAGGCGGCCCGCGGCCGGGAGCAGCTCGGTGGCCGCGACCAGCGAGAATCCGGTGACCGGGCGCCCCTTCCCGGCGAACCAGCGCTGCCTCGGCAGCCAGTCGCGCAACAGTGGATCCAGTGACGCGAGCAGGCCGGGGCTGGTGGTTCCCGAGACGGTGACCGTTTCCGCCATGGCGTCACGTCCTTTCCCCGGGGGGATGGGGGTGGGCGGGGGCTTACTGTTGCGTGCCCCGGGCGGGGCGGGAGAAACCGCCCCGCCCCGGGTTCTCCGGGCGTCTAGGCGCCCTCCTTGCGCAGCCGGAACCAGTAGAAGCCGTGGCCTGCGAGGGTGAGCAAGTACGGCAGCTCGCCGATGGCCGGAAAGCGCACCCCGCCGAACAGCTCCACCGGGTGCCGCCCCTCGAACCTCTGCAGGTCCAGCTCGGTGGGCTGGGCGAAGCGGGAGAAGTTGTTCACGCAGAGCACCAGGTCGTCCTCGTACTCGCGCAGGAACGCCAGCACCGCCGGGTTCGACGACGGCAGCTCGGTGTAGGACCCCAGTCCGAAGGCGGTGTTCTGCTTGCGGATCTCGATCATCCGGCGGGTCCAGTGCAGCAGCGACGACGGCGACGCCATGGACGCCTCGACGTTGGTGACCTGGTAGCCGTAGACCGGGTCCATGATCGTGGGCAGGAACAGCCGCCCCGGGTCGCTGGAGGAGAACCCGGCGTTGCGGTCCGGCGTCCACTGCATGGGCGTGCGCACGCTGTCGCGGTCGCCGAGCCAGATGTTGTCGCCCATGCCGATCTCGTCGCCGTAGTACAGGATCGGCGAGCCCGGCAGGGACAGCAGCAGGGCGGTGAACAGCTCGATCTGATTGCGGTCGTTGTCCAGCAGTGGCGCGAGCCGGCGGCGGATGCCGATGTTGGCCCGCATGCGCGGGTCCTTCGCGTACTCCGCCCACATGTAGTCGCGCTCTTCGTCCGTCACCATCTCGAGCGTCAGCTCGTCGTGGTTGCGCAGGAAGATGCCCCACTGGCAGCCGTCCGGGATCGGCGGGGTCTTGGCGAGGATCTCGGAGACCGGATAGCGGGACTCGCGGCGCACCGCCATGAAGATGCGCGGCATGACCGGGAAGTGGAAGGCCATGTGGCACTCGTCGCCGCCGACGGAGTAGTCGCCGAAGTAGTCGACCACATCCTCCGGCCACTGGTTGGCCTCCGCCAGCAGCACCGTGTCCGGGTACTGGGCGTCGATCTCCTTGCGCACCCGCTTCAGGAACTCGTGCGTGGCGGGCAGGTTCTCGCAGTTCGTGCCCTCCTCCGCATAGAGATACGGCACCGCGTCCAGCCGGAAGCCGTCGATGCCGAGGTCCAGCCAGAACCGCAGCGCGGAGATCATCTCCTCCTGCACGGCCGGGTTCTCGTAGTTCAGATCCGGCTGGTGGGAGAAGAACCGGTGGAAGAAGTACTGCTTGCGCACCGGATCGAAGGTCCAGTTCGACACCTCGGTGTCGACGAAGATGATCCGCGCGTCCTGGTACTGCTTGTCGTCGTCGGCCCACATGTAGTAGTCGCCGTAGGGCCCGTCGGGGTTGTTGCGCGACTCCTGGAACCACGGGTGCTGGTCGCTGGTGTGGTTCATCACGAAGTCGATGACCACGCGCATGCCGCGCTGGTGGGCGGCGTCCACGAACTCCACGAAGTCGGCCAGGTCACCGAACTCGGGCAGGACCGAGGTGTAGTCGGCGACGTCGTAGCCGCCGTCCCGCAGCGGTGACTTGAAGAAGGGCGGCAGCCACAGGCAGTCCACACCCAGCCACTGCAGATAGTCGAGTTTGGCGGTCAGGCCCTTGAGGTCGCCGACGCCGTCGCCGTTGCTGTCCTGGAAGGAGCGGACGAGGACCTCGTAGAACACGGCGCGCTTGAACCAGTCGGGGTCCCGGTCCTTCGCCGGGGTGTCCTCGAATTTGTCCGGGACGGGCTCGTTGACGATCATTGTGTGGGTGACCCTCCGGTCTGCGGGATGGACGGTCGCAGGACGGTGAAGACATGCGCGGGCCTCAAGCCCGGTTCGAGTCGCACGTAGTTGGCCCTGCCCCAGTGATAGGTCTCGCCGGTGAGCTCATCGCGCACCAGCGTCATCTCGTGCCAGTCCAGGCCGAGTTGCGGCATGTCCAACGAGACGGTGGCCTCCTGGGTGTGGTGGGCATCGAGGTTCGCCACCACCAGAACCGTGTTCGAACCGCTCCGCTTCGAGTACGCGATGACCGCGTCCTGGTCGACGTGGTGGAAGTGCACGTCACGCAGCTGCCGCAGGGCCGGGCTGCGGCGCCGGATGTCGTTCAGACGGGTGATCAGCGGGGCGATGGTGCGGCCCTCGCGCTCGGCGGCCTCCCAGTCACGGGGCCTGAGCTGGTACTTCTCGGAATCCAGATACTCCTCGCTGCCCTCCTTCAGCGGGGTGTTCTCACACAGCTCGTAACCGGAGTAGATGCCCCAGGTGGGGGAGAGGGTCGCCGCGAGCACCGCACGCACCTCGAAGGCGGGCCGTCCGCCGTGCTGGAGGTAGCCCGGCAGGATGTCCGGGGTGTTGGCGAAGAAGTTCGGCCGCATGTAGGAGGCGGCCTCACCGGACAGCTCGGTGAGGTACTCCGTCAGCTCCTCCTTGTCGTTGCGCCAGGTGAAGTACGTGTACGACTGCTGGAAGCCGATCTGGGCCAGGGTGTGCATCATCGCCGGGCGGGTGAACGCCTCGGCCAGGAAGATCACGTCCGGGTCGGAGGCGTTGATGTCCGCGATCACCCGCTCCCAGAAGACCACCGGCTTGGTGTGCGGGTTGTCCACGCGGAAGATCCGCACCCCGTGGTCCATCCAGTACCGCAGCACCCGCAGGGTTTCGGCCACCAGGCCGTCCATGTCGGCGTCGAACGCGATCGGATAGATGTCCTGGTACTTCTTCGGCGGGTTCTCGGCGTAGGCGATCGTCCCGTCGGCGCGGTGGTGGAACCACTCCGGGTGTTTCTGCACCCACGGATGGTCCGGGGAGCACTGGAGCGCGAAGTCGAGGGCGACCTCCAGACCGTGCGAGCGGGCCTGCTCCACGAACCAGTCGAAGTCCTCGATCGTCCCCAGCCGGGGGTGCACCGCGTCGTGCCCGCCCTCCGGAGAGCCGATCGCCCACGGCACGCCCACGTCGTCCGGCCCGGCGGTGAGGGTGTTGTTCTTCCCCTTGCGGAAGGTCGTGCCGATCGGATGGATGGGCGGCAGGTAGACGACGTCGAAGCCCATCGCGGCGATCTTCGGCAGCCGCCGGGCGGCGGTGCGGAACGTGCCGTGCGGCTGCTCGGGTGTCCCCTCCGAGCGCGGGAAGAACTCGTACCAGGACCCGAACAGCGCCCGCTCCCGCTCCACCAGCAACGGCAGCGGGTCGGAGGCGGTGACCAGATCGCGCAGCGGATGCGCGGCCAGCACCGCGTCCACCTCCGGCGTCAGCGCGGCGGCCAGCCGGGAGGCCGAGGGACGGGCCTCGTCGCGCAGGGCGGCCACCGCGTCCAGCAGCACCTGCCGCTGCTCCTTGCCCAGGGGCTCGGCGGCCCGCTCGTACAGCCGCGCGCCCTCCTCCAGGACCAGCTCGGTGTCCATGCCGGCCGGGATCTTGATCTTCGCGTGGTGGCGCCAGGTGGTGACCGGGTCGCTCCATGCCTCCACGGTGTACGACCACCGGCCGGGCGTCCCGGCGGTCACCGTGGCCCCCCAGCGGTCCGTGCCGGGTGTCCGCTCCCGCATCGGCGTCCAGGGGCCCGCGCGGCCCTCGGGGTCCCTCAGGACGACGTTGGCGGCGACGGCGTCATGGCCCTCGCGGAACACGGTGGCCGAGATCTCGAACGACTCGCCGGTCACCGCCTTGGCCGGACGGCGGCCGTGCTGGACGACCGGGCGGACGTCCAGGACGGGTATCCGGCCGACGGCCGTGGCCGGCGCGGCAGCCGAGGCCGCCACGGGACGCGGGGGTGTGTCCGCGGGTGACTTCGGTGGTGCGGCGGTGCTCTGGGTCGGGGGTGCTGACGAGTGGTGCGTGGCGGGCATGACCGCTCCTGTCCGCGTCAACGTGGGTGGGCGGATGGCTGTGGGGAGGCCTGGTCTGCAGTTGTGCCTGGAGGGGTACCCCGGTTACTACCGGAGGAGCCTTCCCACACTCTTCTGGTGGGCAATCCGGCACTTTGTTAACTACTCGCGCGTATGTCTACGCACATGACCGGATCGTTTCCAGCCGGATGTCCACACACCGGGCCGATTCAGGCCGAACGGGGGTCAGCGGGCCCGGTACCCCGCGAGGCGGGCGTCCGCGCCGGTACCGTCGTAAGGGACGAGCCGGCACATCCCGGTGTGCCGGCGGCAGCCACTCGCGCCGAGGTGACTTGTGAAGGCGATCCGTCGATTCACCGTCCGACCCGTCCTCCCCGAACCCCTCAGTCCACTCAGCGACCTGGCGCGCAATCTGCGCTGGTCATGGCATACGGAGACGCGTGACCTGTTCCAGTCGGTGGACCCGGAGCAGTGGGCCGCATCCGGTGGCGACCCGGTCCGGCTGCTGGGCAGCGTGCGAACCGCCCGGCTGGCGGAGCTGGCCGAGGACCGCCGCTTCCTGCGCCGCCTCACCGCGGTCGCCGGCGATCTGCACGACTATATGAGCGGCGAGCGCTGGTACCAGGCCCAGTCCGGGGACCTGCCCGCCGCGATCGCCTACTTCTCGCCCGAATTCGGTATCACCGCCGCGCTGCCGCAGTACTCCGGCGGTCTCGGCATCCTGGCCGGCGACCACCTCAAGGCAGCCAGCGACCTCGGCGTTCCGCTGATCGGGGTGGGGCTGCTGTACCGGCACGGCTACTTCCGGCAGTCCCTGTCCCGGGAGGGCTGGCAGCAGGAGCACTACCCGGTGCTCGACCCCAACGAGCTGCCCGTCACGCTCCTGGAGGAGGCCGACGGCACCCCCGCGCAGGTCGCGCTCGCCCTGCCCGGCGGCCGCTCGCTGCTCGCCCGGATCTGGGTCGCCCAGGTCGGCCGGGTGCCGCTGCTGATGCTGGACTCCGACGTCGAGGAGAACGACCTCGGCGAGCGCGGGGTGACCGACCGGCTCTACGGCGGCGGCAGCGAGCACCGGCTGCTGCAGGAGATGCTGCTCGGCATAGGGGGTGTCCGGGCGGTACGGACGTACTGCCGGCTGACCGGGCACGCCGACCCGGAGGTCTTCCACACCAACGAGGGGCACGCCGGGTTCCTCGGCCTGGAGCGCATCGCCGAGCTGTGCGACACCGGGCTGGACTTCGACTCCGCCCTGGAGTCGGTGCGGGCGGGCACGGTCTTCACCACGCACACCCCCGTCCCGGCCGGCATCGACCGCTTCGACCGGGAACTCCTCGCCCGGCACTTCGGGCCCGACGCCGAGCTGCCGCGCATCGACCTCGACCGGGTGCTGCGGCTCGGCATGGAGACGTACCCGGGCGGCGAGCCGAACCTGTTCAACATGGCCGTGATGGGGCTGCGCCTCGCCCAGCGCGCCAACGGCGTGTCGCTGCTGCACGGCCGCGTGAGCCGGGAGATGTTCTCCGGATTGTGGCCGGGATTCGACCCCGAGGAGGTGCCGATCACCTCCGTGACCAACGGGGTGCACGCGCCGACCTGGGTCGCCCCCGAGGTGTTCCGGCTCGGCGCCCGGCAGATCGGCGCACAGCGCACCGAGGACGCGCTGACCGTGGGCGGCTCGGACCGCTGGGACTCCGTCGCGGAGATCTCCGACCAGGAGGTCTGGGACCTGCGCCGGGATCTGCGCGAGCAGCTGGTGACCGAGGTGCGGCAGCGGCTGTGGGCCTCGTGGCGGCAGCGGGGTGCGGGCGCGGCGGAGCTGGGCTGGATCGACGGCGTCCTCGACCCGGACGTGCTGACCATCGGGTTCGCGCGGCGCGTGCCGTCGTACAAGCGGCTGACGCTGATGCTGCGGGACCGGGACCGGCTGATGGAGCTGCTGCTGCATGCCGAGCGGCCGATCCAGATCGTCGTCGCGGGCAAGGCGCATCCGGCCGACGACGGGGGCAAGCGGCTCGTGCAGGAGCTGGTGCGGTTCGCGGACGATCCGCGGGTGCGGCACCGTCTGGTGTTCCTGCCGGACTACGGCATGGCGATGGCGCAGAAGCTGTATCCCGGGTGCGACGTGTGGCTGAACAACCCGCTGCGGCCGCTGGAGGCCTGCGGCACGTCGGGGATGAAGGCCGCGCTGAACGGGTGCCTGAACCTGTCCGTGCTGGACGGGTGGTGGGACGAGTGGTTCCAGCCCGACTTCGGCTGGGCCGTTCCGACCGCGGACGGTGTCGGTACCGATGCCGATCGGCGGGACGACCTGGAGGCGGCCGCGCTGTACGAGCTGCTGGAGCAGCGGGTCGCTCCGCGGTTCTACGAGCGGGGGCGCGGCGGGCTGCCGGACCGGTGGATCGAGATGGTGCGGCAGACGCTGACGCATCTCGGGCCCAAGGTGCTGGCCGGGCGCATGGTGCGGGAGTACGTGGAGCGGCTGTACGCACCGGCCGCGCAGGCGCACCGGGTGCTGCGGCCGGATGTGGCGCGGGAGCTGGCGGAGTGGAAGGCGCGCGTGCGGGGGGCCTGGCCGGCCGTGTCCGTGGATCATGTGGAGACGTCGGCGACCAGTGCCACGGCGGAGCTGGGGACGACGCTGACCCTGCGCGTGCGGGTGCGGCTCGGTGATCTCGGGCCGGACGACGTGGAGGTGCAGGCCGTCTCCGGGCGGGTGGACGCGGAGGACCGCATCACCGGGGGGACGGCCGTTCCGCTGAAACCGGTGGGCGGGCCGGACATGGAGGGCCGCTGGAGTTACGAGGGGCCGCTGTCCCTGGAGCGGACCGGGCCCTACGGGTACACCGTGCGGATCCTGCCGTCGCATCGGCTGCTGGCGGCCGGGGCGGAGCTGGGGCTGGTCTCGTTGCCGGCGGAGGAGATGGGGGAGGGCGGGGTGTTGCTTCGGTAGTCGTCTTCGTCTGCGACCGGTGCCTGGGGCGGGGCCGGAGCGGGGGGTGTCCGTCCTCGGTCCGGCCGGCTGCCGTACGGAGCTACGACTCGTCCTCGGGAGCGCAGAGTTTGCGGAGCACCGCTCCGCAGCGGTGGGCGTAGGCGTGCTGGAAGGCTCGGGTGGCCGCGCCGCCCGCCTTGGCGTACCACTTGGCCGGGCGGCTGAAGGCGGCCACCGTCAGCCAGACCGTGCCGTCGCCCGTGCGGTCGACGATGAAGGCCTCCTCGCCGCATTCGGGGTGGCCGGGCAGGGTGCCGTAGGCCCAGCCGGCGCGGCGGGGCTCCTCCGTCGTCCAGACGATGCGGCAGGGGGCCTTGATCATGCCGGCCAGGGTCACGGTGACGTCGACGCCCTCGGCGGCGCGGTCCGCGCTCGCGTCGATGCCCACGCCCAGCCCCCGGTGCATCTCCCAGGTGAGGACCGCGTCGGCGGCCCGGCGGAAGACCGCCTCGCCCTCGCCGAGGCGGGTGCGCACGTGCAGGGGGCGGAAGCCGGGCGGGCAGGCGGCGAGGTCCTCGCGGGTCGCGCCGACCGCCTCGTACGTGAAGGACATGGGGCCCAAGCGTACGGCGGCACCCGGAACGTTTCGGTTCCGGGTGCCGCCGGGGTGCGCTAGCTGACGTTGACCGCCGTCCAGGCGGCGGCGACCGCCTTGTACTCGGCGCTGGTGGAGCCGTACAGCGCCGACGCCGCGCTCAGGGTCGCCGTGCGGGCGGCCTTGTAGTTGGTCGTGGACGTCATGTACGTGGTGAGCGCCTTGTACCAGATCTGCAGCGCCTTGGCGCGGCCGATGCCGGTGACCGCGGCGCCGTTGTACGTCGGCGAGTTGTAGCTCACGCCGTTGATCGTCTTCGCGCCGCTGCCCTCCGACAGCAGGTAGAAGAAGTGGTTCGCGACGCCGGACGAGTAGTGGACGTCCAGGTTGCCGACGGTGGAGGACCAGTTGTCCGCCGAGCCGCCGTCCTTGCTGGGCTTGTCCATGTAGCGCAGCGGGGTACCGTCGCCGTTGATGTTGATCTTCTCGCCGATGAGGTAGTCACCGGGGTCGGAGGCGTTGTTCGCGAAGAACTCCACGCCGGTGCCGAAGATGTCGGAGGTGGCCTCGTTCAGGCCGCCCGACTCGCCGGAGTAGTTCAGGCCCGCGGTGTTGGCGGTGACGCCGTGGCTCATCTCGTGGCCCGCGACGTCCAGCGAGGTCAGCGGGTCGGCGTTGCCGGAGCCGTCGCCGTAGGTCATGCAGAAGCAGCTGTCGTCCCAGAACGCGTTGACGTACGCGTTGCCGTAGTGGACGCGGGAGTAGGCGCCGACGCCGTTGTTCTTGATGCCGTTGCGCCCGAAGGTGCTCTTGTAGAAGTCCCAGGTCTCCGCCGCACCGTAGGCGGCGTCGGCGGCCGCGGTCTGGTCGGAGGAGGAGGTGGAGGCGGTGCCGGTGCCGAAGACGTTGGTCGAGCTGGCCACCAGGGTGCCCGTGCCGGACGTCTTGCGCGCCAGGTTGTACGTCTTGTGGTTGCCCCGCGCGCTGTCGGTGAGCTGGTACGTCGAGCCCGACTGCACGGAGTTCAGGGTGACCGTGCCGGAGTACAGCGTCTTGCCGGTCGCGTTCTCGATGCCCTGGAACTCGTAGAGCTTCTTGCCGGTGGCCGCGTCGGTGATGACGTGCAGCTGGTTCGGGGTGCCGTCGTCCTGCAGGCCGCCGACGACCGTCTCGTAGGCCAGGACCGGCTTGCCGGTGGCCGCCCAGATCACCTTGCGGGAGGAGTCCGCGGCGGTCTTCTGCGAGCCGGCCGCCTGCGCGGCGGTCAGCGCCTGCTTCTCGGCCTTGGCCGGGGCCAGGGCGGGGGTGAGCGAGGCGACCTTGAGGGTGGCGTTGAAGGCCTTGGTGACGCCCTTGGCCGCACCGGACGCCGCCTGGTGCACGATGAGGTCGCCGCCGAGCACCGGCAGACCGGCGTAGGTGCGCTCGTAGCGGGTGTGCGTGGTGCCGTCGGCGTCTCTGACGACGTCCTTGACGACCAGCTTCTCCTGGGCGCCGAGGCCTATCTGCCGGGCGGTGCCGGCGGCGTCGGCCTGCTTCTCCTGGATGAGGGAGGTGCGGGCGGACGCGGACAGCTGCACCGGGGCGGCCGCGAGCGGGGTGGCCCCCGCCGTGGTCTGGGCAGCTGCGGAACCGGTGGTCAGACCGGTGGTGAGGAGGGCTCCGGCCGCGACGGCGGTGGCGATGGCCAGAGTGGTGCGCTTGTGACGCGCGAAGGGGCTGGACACACAAGCTCCTTGTGGGGGAGACCGGCCGGTTGTGGGGCAACCGGCCGAGGTGGTCGTGAGGTTGTGCGGCGGGTGAGGGAAGACTGGCACCTAGGGCGCGTACATGTCATGACCCCAAGGTGATGTTGGCCGAAAATTGACTGTCCGGTAAACGTTTCTGAAATGTAAAAAGCGGGCGCCGCCCCGGGAGTTGCACCACCGGGGCGGAACCCTGCTCCATGGGACGACGGTTTACGGGAAGGTCAGCTTCCAGCCGTCGATGTAGCCGGTGTCATAGGTCGCCACGTCCTGGACCCGCAGCTTCCAGGTGCCGTTGGCCACCTCGGAGGAGGCGTTGACCGTGTACGTCGCGTGCACGTCGTCCGCCGAGTCCGAACCGCTGGAGTTCTTCAGGCGGTACGCCGTGCCGTCGGGTGCCACCAGGTCGATCACCAGGTCACCGCGCCAGGTGTGCACGATGTCGACCGTCACCTGGAGGTTGGACGGGGCGTTGCCGGTCCGCCCGGTGACGTTGATGGACGACGTGACGGCCGGGCCGTTGTCCGGTATCGACACGTTGCCGGTGTTCTCGAAGACGGTGCCGCCACCGCCGCCGCCACCGCCCGAGCGGGAGCCGACCGCGACGGCCGCCCACGCGTCCTGCACCGCCTTGTACTCGGCGGAGGTGGTGCCGTACAGCTCCCCGGCCGCCGCGAGCGTGCCGGTGCGGGCGGCCGCGTAGTTGGTGGTGGAGGTGAACTTCGTGGTCAGCGCCCGGTACCAGATCTGCAGCGCCTTGTCCCGGCCGATGCCGGTGACCGGAAGCCCGTCCGCGGTGGGCGAGTTGTAGCTGACGCCGTTGATGACCTTGGCGCCGCTGCCCTCCGACAGGAGGTAGAAGAAGTGGTTGGCGACGCCGGACGAGTAGTGGACGTCCAGGTTGCCGACGCCCGAGTACCAGGAGTCGGCCGAGCCGCCGTCCTTGCTGGGCTTGTCCATGTAGCGCAGCGGGGTGCCGTCGCCGTTGATGTTGATCTTCTCGCCGATGAGGTAGTCACCGACGTCCGTGCTGTTGGCCGCGTAGAACTCCACGCCGGTGCCGAAGATGTCGGAGGTGGCCTCGTTCAGGCCGCCCGACTCGCCGGAGTAGTTCAGGCCGGCCGTGGCGGCGGTGACGCCGTGGCTCATCTCGTGGCCGGCCACGTCCAGCGAGGTCAGCGGGTCGGCGTTGCCGGTGCCGTCGCCGTACGTCATGCAGAAGCAGCTGTCGTCCCAGAACGCGTTGACGTACGCGTTGCCGTAGTGCACCCGGGAGTAGGCGCCGACGCCGTCGTTGCGGATGCCGGAGCGGCCGAAGGTGTTCTTGTAGAAGTCCCAGGTGGTCGCGGCGCCGTAGTGCGCGTCGGCGCCCGCGGTCGCGGCGTTCGACGTGGTGCCGTTGCCCCAGGTGTTGCTCGTCTGCGAGAACAGCGTGCCGGTGCCGGACGTGCCGTGGTTCAGGTTGTACGTCTTGTGGCCGCCGCGGTCGCCGTCGTTGAGCGTGTACGTCGAACCCGACAGGGTCGTCGTCAGCGAGACGGTGCCGCTGTACTGGGTGTTGCCGGTGCCGGTCGCGTTCTCGATGCCCTGGTACTCGTACAGCTTGGCGCCGGTGGCCGCGTCGGTGATGACGTGCAACTGGTTCGGGGTGCCGTCGTCCTGCAGACCGCCGACGACCGTCTCGTAGGCCAGGACCGGCTTGCCGGTCGCCGCCCAGATCACCTTGCGGGAGGAGTCGGCCGCCGTCCTGGAGGAGCCGAGGGCCTTGGCGCGCTGCACGGCCCGCTGCTCGGCGGTCGCCCGGGCGACCTTACCGGTGAGGTCGGCGACCTTCAGCTGGGCGTTCGTCGCCTTGATGACGCGCTGCGTCTGCCCCTTGGCGCTGTCCACGACCAGGTCGCCGCCGAGGACGGGCAGGCCGGCGTAGGTGCGCTCGTAGCGGGTGTGCAGCGTGCCGTCCGCGTCCTTGACCACGTCACGGACGACGAGCTTCTCCTGCGCGCCGAGACCGACCCGCGCGGCGGTCTGCGTCTTGGCGGCGTCGGCGTCGCGCAGCAACTCGGCGCGCTGCGACGCGGAGAGCTTCACGGCCATGTGGGCGGGGTTCGCCTTGCCGGCCACCGGCGCGGCCGGGGCGGCGCTCGCGGCACCCGACTGGACGGCGGCGGCGAGCAGGGCGGAGACGCCGACGAGGGCGACACCGGCCGCCCGGCGGGGCAGGGTGTGGGAGGTGCGTCTGCGCGAGGAACTGCTTCTCAACACTGACTCCTTCTGCGTGGCCACGGATCGCGCGGCCAGGGGAGACCGGGCGGCCGATCGAGCCGTCCGGGCAGAACTGGGAGGTGCGTGAACACACGTGCGGCAGTGCGTCGGCGACGGCACAGCGAGGAGGGTCTGTGGGGTTGCTGTGCAGTGGCCGTGGGAAGAGTGGCAGGAGATCTCGACTCCTGTCAGGAGCGCGTCAGGAAGTTGGCTGGAAATCGTCCGTTGACCGGATGTTCATGTTCGGTATGCGGACTGTTGGTCTTAAGGCCGAACGCCCGGTGGCAGGCCGAAGGCGCCGACACCGGGGGGCGAAGACGCGGACAGGGCGCGATGACGCCGACCCGGGCGGCGAACGCTCCGGTGCGGGCCGGAGGGTCAGACCTCCCACTCCGCGGGCAGCCTGCGGTGCCGGGCCAGCGGAGACAGCAGGAGCAGCAGCAGGGGTACGGCCATGACCAGCGCGCCCGTCCACAGGGCCGCCCCGGTGGACCAGTGCCCGGCGACCAGCCCGCCGGCCAGCGCCCCCAGCGGCGTCGCCCCCTGCGTGACCACGCTGTAGGCGGCCGTCACCCGTCCCAGGTAGGCGTCCGGCGTCACCCGCGCCCGCAGCCCCGCGGTGGACACCGCCCGGCCCACGACCGCCACGCTGATCAGCACCTCCGCCAGCACCATCAACGGCACCGCCGCACCCCGGAAGTCCCCGGCGAGCGGCGCCGCGACGACGGCGAGCGGGGCCAGCGCGCCGAACGCGAGCGTCATCCGGATCTCCCCGAACCGGCGCCGCAGCCGGGGCGCCAGCAGGGACGTGGCGAACCCCGCCACCGCGCCGAGCGTCGACAGCAGGCCGAACAGCCATGCGGACAGGCCCAGTTCGTCCAGCAGGAACACCGGCAGCATGGCCAGAACGACACCCGCGCCCAGATTGTTCAGCGCCGCCTGCTGCAACAGCAGCCGCAGCAGCGGCTGGCGGAAGAGCATGCGCAGACCGTCGGCGATCTCACGGCGGAACCGGCGCCCGGCCGCGTCCCGGCCGTGGGCCACGTCGCCCTCCGGCTCCAGCCGCCGCAGGAGCAGGATCGACGCCAGATGGCACAGCGCGGCGACGGCGTACAGCAAAGGGGCGGCCACGCTCTGCGTGAGCACGCCCGCGAGCCCGGGGGACACCGCCCGCAGCGCCGTCTCGGACGACTGCAGGCGGGCGTTGCCGTCCGCCACCCTCCGGCGCGGCAGCACCTGCGGCAGCACACTGCTGTGCGCCACGTCGAAGAAGACCCCGGCGAGGCTCACCACCAGGGCCGCCACCGCCAGCTGGGCCACCGTCAGGACCCCCAGGACATGCGCCACGGGGATGCTGCCGAAGGCTGCGGCGTACGCCACGTCCGCCCCGATCAGCACCGGCTTCTTGCGCATCCGGTCGATCCACACGCCCGCGGGCAGGCCCACGGTCAGATAGCCGGCGCGGCTGCACACGAAGATCAAGCTCATCGCGAGCGGCGACGCGTGCAGCAGCACCAGCGCGGTGACGGGCAGCGCGAACCCGGCCACCTCCGACGCCGCGAACCGGAAGTTGTTGGCGGACCACAGACGCCGGAAGCCCGGCACCCGCAGGACCTCGGTGTCGTCCCCGACGGGTAACGGCCCCGTGGGCGTCGCGCCGGAGCGCCGCTGCGTGTCCGTCATGCCAGGCTCTCCCGCCACGCCCGGTGCAGATCAGAGAACCGGCCCGTGCCCGCGATCAGATCGGCCGGAGTGCCGTCCTCCACGATCCGGCCGTGCTCCATCACCAGCACCCGGTCGGCGATCTCCACCGTCGACAGCCGGTGCGCGATCACCACCGCGGTACGCCCCTGCAGCACCGTCGCCATCGCCCGCTGCACCGCCCGCTCGCCGGGGATGTCCAGCGAACTGGTCGCCTCGTCCAGGATCAGCACGGACGGGTCGGCCAGCAACGCCCGTGCGAACGCGACCAGTTGCCGCTGCCCCGCGGAGATACGGCCACCCCGCTTGCGTACGTCCGTGTCGTAGCCGTCGGGCAGCGCGCTGATGAACTCGTGCGCGCCGATCGCCTTCGCGGCCTGCTCGATCTCCTCCCGGCTCGCCTCCGGGCGGCCGATGGCGATGTTCTCGGCGACCGTGCCGGAGAACAGGAACGCCTCCTGCGTCACCATCACCACCCCGCGCCGCAGCTCCGGCACGGACAGCTCGCGCAGATCCACGCCGTCGAGCAGCACCCGCCCCTCGGTCGGGTCGTAGAACCGGGCGAGCAGCTTGGCCAGCGTCGACTTGCCGGCGCCGGTGGAGCCGACGACGGCGACCGTCTGCCCGGCCGGCAGGGTCAGCTCGAAGCGGGGCAGCACCTCGCCGCCGGTGCGGTAGGCGAAGCGCACGGAGTCGAAGACGACCTCGCGGCCGGGCTGCTCGCTCTGCAGCGGCGGCAGCTCCCTCGGCTGCGACGGCTCGGGCACGGTCGGCGTCTGGGCGAGCAGCCCGGCGATCTTCTCCAGGGACGCGGCCGCCGACTGGTAGGAGTTCAGGAACATCCCGAGCCGGTCGATCGGGTCGTACAGCCGCCGCAGATACAGTACGGCCGCCGCGAGGATCCCCAGCTCCAGCGAGCCGTCGGCCACCCGGTAGGCGCCCCACAGCACGATGCCGGCCACCGCCGTGTTGGCCACCAGACGGGAGCCGACGACATAGCGGGCCATCTCCAGCAGCGCGTCGCCGTTGGTGCGCTCGTGGCGGCGGTTCAGGACCCGGAACTCGGCGTCGTTGGCCGCCTCGCGGCGGAAGGCGCGCACCGGGCGGATGCCGTTCATCGTCTCCACGAACTTCACGATCACCGAGGCGATCGCCGTCGACCGCTGCCGGTACACCTCGCCCGCCCGCCGCTGGTAGAGGCGCACCAGCAGGTACAGCGGCACGAAGGAGGCCACCGCGACCGCGCCGAGGCCGAGATCCAGCCACAGCAGCATGGCCGAGATGTACACGAACGACAGGACGACCGTCACCAGCTCCTGCAGCCCCTCGCTCAGCAGCTCCCGCAGCGACTCCACGTCCGTGGTGGCACGGGAGATGAGCCGGCCCGAGGTGTAGCGCTCGTGGAAGTCGATGCTGAGCGCCTGGGCGTGCCGGAAGATCCGGCCGCGCAGATCCAGCAGCACGTCCTGGTTGACCCGCGCCGAGGCGGCGATGAACACGAACTGCAGCGCCCCGGACGTGGCCGCGCACAGCAGATACCCGACGGCGACCGCGATCAGCGGGCCGTGCCGGTCGTCGCGGAACGCCGGTACGGCGCTGTCGATGGCGTACGCCACCAGCAGCGGACCCGCCTGCACCGCCGCCTGCTGGAGCAGCAGCACCAGCGTGGTCAGCGCGACCCGCGCCTTCATCGGCGCGAGCAGGGAGCGCAGCAGCGCGGCGGTGGCGCCCGGCGGGGAGGGCAGGACGTCCCGGTCGAAGGGATCGCCGCCGCTGCCGGGGCGGGGTGGCTCGTCCTCGTCGGCGGTGGGGACGGACGTCGTGGGGGCCGTCATCTCTCGTCCTCCTCCGGGCGGTCCAGGCCCGACATCAGGTGCGCGTACTCGGCGTTGGTGTGCAGCAGTTCCTGGTGGGTGCCGACGGCGGCGATCCGGCCGCCCGACAGCAGCGCGACGCGGTCGGCGAGCAGCACCGTGGAGGGCCGGTGCGCGACGATCAGGGCCGTGGTGTCGGCGAGCACCCGGCGCAGCGCGGCCTCCACGGCGGCCTCCGTGTGCACGTCCAGCGCGGACAGCGGGTCGTCCAGGACGAGGAAGCGCGGCCGGCCGACGACCGCGCGGGCCAGCGCGAGACGCTGGCGCTGGCCGCCGGACAGGCTCAGCCCCTGCTCGCCGACCTGGGTGTCACTGCCCTGCGGCAGGGCGTGCACGAAGTCCGCCTGGGCGACGGCGAGGGCGCGCTCCAGCTCCGGCGCGCCGGCCTGCTCCCCGGCGCCCATCAGGACGTTCTCGCCGACGCTCGCCGAGAACAGGGTGGGCTCCTCGAAGGCGACGGCCACCTTCGCGCGCAGCTCCTCGCGGGGCATGGCCGTGATGTCCTCGCCGTCCAGCGTGATCCTGCCGGAGGTCACCTCGTGCAGACGCGGGATGAGCGCGGTCAGGGTCGTCTTGCCGCTGCCCGTGCCGCCGACGAGGGCCATGGACTCGCCGGGCCGGATGTGCAGATCGACCCGGTCGAGCACGGGCGGGGCGTCGGGGGGTGCGTCGGGGTAGCGGAAGGTGACCTGGTGCAGCCGCAGCCCCTCCTCGTCGTACCGCGACCGCGCGGGCACCCGGGACGACTCCGGTACCTCGTCCATCACCTCGAAGTACCGCTCGGTCGCCGTCGCCGCCTCCTGGCTCATCGCCAGCAGGAAGCCGATCGACTCCACCGGCCAGCGCAGCGCCAGTGCCGTCGACAGGAAGGCCACCAGCGTGCCCGTGGACAGATCACCGTCCGCGACCTGCACCGCCCCCACCACCAGCGCCGCCCCGATCGCCACCTCCGGCAGCGTCACGATGACCGCCCAGATCACCGCCAGCAGCCGCGCCTTGCGCAGCTCCGTGCCCCGCAGGGTGTGCGACAGCTCCCGAAAGGCGCGCGCCTGGCTGCGGTGGCGGCCGAAGCCCTTGATGATCCGGATGCCGAGCACGCTCTCCTCGACCACCGTCGTCAGATCGCCGACCTGGTCCTGCGCGAGGCGCGCCACATCGGCGTACCGTCTCTCGAAGATCATGCACATCACGATCATCGGCACCACCGGACCGAGGATCACCAGCCCGAGCGTCCAGTCCTGAGCCAGCATGATCAGTACGCCGACGACGATCGTCACCGCGTTGACCAGCAGGAACGTCAGCGGGAAGGCGAGGAACATGCGCAGCAGCATCAGATCCGTGGTGCCGCGCGAGAGCATCTGGCCGGACGCCCACCGGTCGTGGAAGGCCACCGGCAGCCGCTGCAGATGCCGGTACAGATCCGCCCGCATCTCCGCCTCGACGTGCGACAGCGGCCGGGCGACCAGCCACCGCCGCAGCCCGAACAGCAGCGCCTCCGCGAGACCGAGCAGCAGCAGGTACAGCGCGCCGAGCCACACCCCGGCCGGGTCCCGGTCGGCGACCGGACCGTCCACCATCCACTTGAGGACGAGCGGGATCACCAGCCCCGCCAAGGAGGCGACGATCGCGACGAACGCCGCGCTGGACAGCCGCGCCCGCACGGGCCGCACATACGGCCACAGGCGCAGCAACGTCCGTACGGCGGACCGGTCCCGGGTGGTTGCACGTGTCGTGGGCATCAGCAGCGAGCCTACGGATCGCCACTGACATCGCCCACCGAGTTTCGGACGGGGAGGGCTCCGCCGCTGGTCCTACGACCACGGCACGGCGGCGGCCCCGCACCCACGCGGGCGGCGGCCCGGCACCCGCGCGGGCGGCGGCCCCGTCCCCGCCCGGTAGGCGGCCCGGCACCCGCCCGAGAGGCGACGTCGTACAGCCGCATCAACCGATCGGCTGATGCGGGTTCGAGCGCGACGGCCGATGCCGCGCACCGGGCCGCGCCGGGACGCTGGTGCCATGACCGACATCCCTGTCATCGAAGTCACCGATCTGCGCAAGTCCTACGGCGGCCGCGCGGTCGTCGACGGCGTCTCGTTCACCGTCCGGGAGGGCGAGATCTTCGGGATCCTCGGCCCGAACGGCGCCGGCAAGACCACCACCGTCGAGTGCGTCGAGGGCCTGCGCGTCCCCGACGCCGGGCGGGTCCGGGTCACCGGCCTCGACCCGGTCGCCGACCGCGAGCAGGTCGCCCGGGTGCTCGGCGCCCAGCTCCAGCAGAGCGAACTGCAACCCAAACTCACCGTCCGCGAGGCGCTGGAGCTGTACGCCGCCTTCTACGACCGCCCGCTCGACTGGCGGCCGCTCGCCGAACGGCTCGGACTGACGGAGAAGCTCACCACCCGCTTCGCGACCCTGTCCGGCGGGCAGAAGCAGCGGCTGTTCATCGCGCTCGCCCTGATCGGCAACCCCCGGGTCGTCGTCCTCGACGAGCTGACCACGGGCCTGGATCCGCGTTCGCGCCGCGACACCTGGCAGCTGATCGAGGACGTGAGGGCGAGCGGGGTCACCGTCCTGCTGGTCACCCACTTCATGGAGGAGGCCCAGCGGCTGTGCGACCGCGTCGCGGTGATCGACCGGGGCCGCGTCGCCGCCCTCGACACCCCCGAAGGGCTGATCCGCCGTTCGGCCGGCGCCACCGTCATCAGCTTCACCCCGTCCGCGCCGCTCGACGAGAGCACCCTCGCCGCGCTGCCCGCGCTCGCCCGCGTCGAGCACAAGGACGGCCGCGTCACGCTCTCCGGCACCGACGAGACCGTCAACGCCGTGATCACGCTCCTCGCCCGCCACCACATCACCGCCCACCAGCTGCGCGTCACCGACGCCACGCTCGACGACGCGTTCCTGGACCTGACGGAGGCCGCCCGATGAACGCCCTCAACCCCGCCGTGCTGCGCACCGAGATCCGGCTGTTCCGCCGCGAACCCGCCGCGCTCTTCTGGATCCTGCTCTTCCCGGCCCTGCTGCTGGCGATCCTCGGCTCCATCCCGTCCTTCCGGCACCCCGACGCCTCCCTGGGCGGCCTGCGCACGGTGGACGTCTACGTGCCGGTGGCGGTGCTGCTCGGCCTGATCGTCGGCGGTGTGCAGAGCCTGCCGCAGACCGTCACCGGCTACCGCGAGCGCGGCATCCTGCGCCGCATGTCGGCCACGCCCGTCCGACCCTCCGCCCTGCTCGCCGCCCACATGCTGGTGTACGGCGGCGCAGCCCTGCTCTCCGCGCTGCTCGCGCTCGCCGTCGGCCGGATCGCCTTCGACGTGCCCCTGCCCCGGCAGGCCGCCGGATACCTGCTCGCCCTGCTGCTGGCCACCACGGCCGGTCTCGCGCTGGGCGCGGTGGTGACCGCGCTGTCGCGCACCACGAAGATCGCGGGCGCCATCGGCTCGGCGGTGTTCTTCCCGATGATGTTCTGCGCCGGCGTGTGGGTGCCGGTGCAGGCCATGCCGGACCTCCTCGCCCGGATCGTCGGCTGGACCCCGTTCGGCGCCGCGGCACAGGCCCTGAACCAGGCCGCCGCCGGCCACTGGCCTGGCTGGGGCCACCTCGGGGTGCTCGCCGCCTGGACGGTGCTGCTGACAGGCGCGGCCGTGCGCTGGTTCCGCTGGGAGTAGGCGACGGCATGCGCGAGCGAGCGGGCGGTCGTGATCGAGGGGAGACAGCGGTCGTATGCCGGGACGAGCGGGCGGTCGTATGCCGGGACGAGCGGGCGGTCGTGTGCCAGGACGAGCGGGCGGTCGTATGCCGGGACGTGGGAACGGTCGTATGCAGACTGGGGGCATGGTCGCCAAGGACACGCAGCTCGAACAGCGGTGGGACCAGTTCCACCGCTGGGGCCCGTACGGAATGCTCGGCATCGCCACGCTCATCGCGGTGGCCACCCAGGACATCATGGCCGGGCCGGGCCGGCGGTACGCGGCCGCCGCACTCGTCGGCGTGGCGCTGCTGCTGCACCTGTACTGGGACCTGCGCCCGCACACCCCCGCCACCGGAACCGGGCGCCGCCGCAGGACGCCCTCCCGCGCGGGCACGGTGTTCTACGCGGTGCGCTGGGCGATCGCCTTCGCGCTCACCTGGCTCAACCCCTTCTTCGCGCTGTACGCCGTCACCGGATACTTCGACGCCGACGAGCTGATCCCGGGACGGCGCCGGCACCGCATCGGCCTGTTCGCCACGTCCGTCACCCTGGCCGGTTCGCAGTCCGGCGGGATGCCTCCGAAGAACGCCTCGCAGTGGGGTGTGTTCTTCGGGATGCTGGTGGTCAACAACGTGCTGTGGATGGTCGTCGGCCACCTCACCCACCAGGAGGAGGAACGCTCCCGGGCCCGCGCCGACACCATCGTCGAACTGGAACGCACCAACACCGCGCTCCAGCAGGCCCTCGACGAGAACGCCGCCCTGCACGCCCAGCTGCTCGTCCAGGCCCGCGAGGCCGGCGTCGCCGACGAGCGCCGCCGGCTGGCCGCCGAGATCCACGACACCCTCGCGCAGGGCCTGACCGGCATCATCGCCCAGCTCCAGGTCGTCGTGAACACCCCCGACCCGGACCTGGCCCGCGACCACACGGTCCGCGCGATGGACCTGGCCCGGCACAGCCTGGGCGAGGCCCGCCGCTCCGTGCACAACCTCGCCCCGGCCGCCCTGGACCGCGACGAACTGCCCGAGGCGCTGAAGAAGACGGTCGCCGCCTGGGGCGAACGCACCGGCGTACGCGCCGACTTCACCGTCACCGGAACCGCCGAGCAACTGCACGCCGAGGTCTCCGCCACGCTGCTGCGCATCGCCGAGGAAGCCCTCTCCAACACCGCCCGGCACGCGGACGCGACCCGCGCCGGAGTCACCCTGTCCTTCATGGGCGACGAGGTCGTCCTCGACATCCGCGACGACGGCCGAGGCTTCGACCCGCTCGCCCTGCCCGAGCGCAGCGACACCGGAGGCTTCGGACTCGGCGGCATGCGCGCCCGCGCGGAACGCATCGCCGGCTCCCTCACGGTGGAGTCCGAACCGGGGTACGGCACGGCCCTGTCGGCTCGCGTACCGTTGGTGCGCCATGACCGATGAGACGTCCATTTCGCTGCTGATCGTCGACGACCATCCCGTCGTACGGGACGGACTGCGCGGCATGTTCGCCTCTGCCCCCGGTTTCACCGTCCTCGGGGAGGCCGCGAACGGGGTGCAGGCCGTCGAACGGGCGGCCGCCCTCGACCCCGACGTGATCCTGATGGACCTCAGGATGCCGGGCGGCGGCGGGGTGGACGCCATCCGGGAGCTGACCCGGCGCGGCGCCCGAGCCCGCGTGCTGGTGCTGACGACGTACGACACCGACTCCGACACACTGCCCGCGATCGAGGCGGGCGCGACGGGCTATCTGCTCAAGGACGCGCCCCGCGAGGAGCTGTTCACCGCGGTCCGGGCCGCGGCCGAGGGCCGCACGGTGCTGTCCCCGGCCGTGGCCTCCCGCCTGGTCTCGGCGGTCCGCGCCCCCAGGACCCCCGGCAACGAGCCGCTGTCCGCCCGCGAGCGGGAGGTGCTGGCACTGGTCGCCAAGGGCACCTCCAACAAGGAGATCGCCCGCGAGCTGTTCATCAGCGAGGCCACGGTGAAGACCCACCTCACCCACCTGTACGCCAAACTCGGCGTCAACGACCGCGCGGCAGCGGTGGCGGTGGGGTACGACCGGGGGATCCTCGGCTGAACCGAAAGGCTGGGCCGAGGGGTACGGCAGCAGGGTCGCGTCCGTCTTCTCCCAGGCCGCCTTCACTTCGACGAGCGACTGCGGCCGGTCCGCTGCCAGATCGGCCTGATATTCCCAAGTGCTCGGACGCGAGTGGCCCCGTCAGGAATTCTCCTGACGGGGCCACTGCAGTACTGCCCTTACGCGGACGGAATGTCGGCGACTGTCACCTGGCCGTCCATCTGGCATTCGATGAGTACCGAACCGCCCAGCGGATGCACCCAGAAGACGGGAGCGACCTCCAGGAACTCCTGGGCGTGTCGCACGGCGACGTCTGCGGGCATGACCACCGTGGGGACGGCGAGATTGCCCCAGAAGACGGCGACCCGCTCTCCGCGCGCCACGGCGGAGGACAGCAGGTCCGCCATCAGCCTTCCCCAGCCCGCCTCGTCGTCCCACCACCGCTGGTTCGTGTACGCCGCGGAGTCCCAGTCAAGCCCCGCACCCTTGGCCGGGAACCTGTTCAGACTCAGGGCCTCCAGCGCACGGCTCGCGGCGTGGTCCAGTTGCTCCACCTGGCGGGCGTCCTCGTCCTGCCGACCGGTGATGAAGGCCGGCAGGTATTCCGGATGCGTTCCGTAAGGGGTCACGTGTTCCGCCTCAGCCATGGGGTGACGCTGCTACCGGGCCATCTGATCGCATACTTGCGCACCGATGCTCCCTTACCCGTCATGACGTTGATGTGAGTGCCCTTCTTCTCATCCACATCCAGCCGGAACTCCCGGTACTCCCCACCGCTGCGCCCGGTGAACCCGGTCTTCCGCCCGAAGGTTTCGACCGCCGCCTCGAGCCGACCGATGAGGTCCTTCCTCGACCCCATGTCCAGGGGCCCGACGATCTCCAGGCCGAGGTTACGGGCCTGCTCGAACGAGTCGGTGTCCAGGGTCACCTCGCTCTGCGGCTTCTCCGGGTTGCACTCGCATGTCTCGCCATGGCCCTCGACCTTGGGATACTCGCCGCAGTTGTGGACGAGTACGGACGCGGCGCCTGCCAGCACGTAGTACGTGTGGACGTCACCGACGGTGAGGTTGTGGACGGTCGCCCCGGGGCTTGTCCACCGCTCCACTCCGGTCACCTGGACGTACGTACCGGTGCTGGTACGCAGCCACTGGCCCGCCGTCAGGTCGGTGGCCTTGATCCACGCGTGCAGCTCGGGGACCCAGAAGGGGTGTCCGTCAGTGGCGGTGATCCGGGCGGTCTTGGTGCCCTTGCCGCCGTCGGTGTCGATGGTGACCTTGACGAGGTGCTTCAGGCCGTGGCCCTTGATCTCGGCCGTGACCGTCTCGATGCGGGTCTCGCCGGTCTTCGGGTCGGTGGCGACGACCTTGTCGCCGGTCTTGACCTGCTCGATCGGCTTGGTGGTGCCGTCGGCCATGAGGACCTTGGTGCCGGGCACGAAGCTGTTGTTGATCGGGCAGGAGCCACCGCTGCCACCGCCGCCGCCCTCGGCCTTGCCGGAGCCGCCGCTGCCGCTGGTTCCTCCGTTGCTCTTGGAGGAGCCGCCGGACTTGCCGCCGGGCTTGGAGCCGCCGCCCTTGCCGCCGCCACCACCGCCGGAGCCGTGGGAGTGGGACGACACCTTCGGCGCCGCCTTGGCCTGGGCCGCCTTGTGGCGGGGGTTACCTGTCTTCTTGGCTGCCTCCAGGGCCTTGTCGGCGGTTCTCTTGGCTGCTTCGGCCGCCTTCTTCTTGGCCCGTTGCGCGGCCAGCTTCTTCGCTCGCTCGATCGCCAGCTTCTTGGCCCGTAGCGCTGCGGCTTCTGCTGCCTTGGCCGCCTTGAGGACGATCTCGGCTGCCTTCTTGGCCGCCTTGAAGGACTCGACGGCCTTGATGGTGCGCTTGACGGCCTTGATGACGGACGGGATCTTGCCCAGCTTGGACCACGGGATGGCGTCGACCGCGATGCTGATGCAGGACCACATGTCGCCGCCGAAGCACGCCATCGCGTCGTTGATGCCTATGAAGTCCTTCAGCGTCTCCCACGCCACGGCCAGGATCACCGAGGTCATCGACTTGCCCTGCATCGCCTGCGCCTGCGCGACCTGCGCCGCGGACAGACCCGCGCCCGCGAGGGCCGCGGCCCGCTCGGAAGCGGTCAGTGCGATCGCCAGACCCGTCGGGTCGGACATCGTCACAGGGTTGTTGTGCGCGTAGGTGTACCCGTTGGACTGCAGGACGTCGTTGAGGTCCAGCACCGGGTCGGCGGACAGGAAGCGTCCCACCACGGGGTCGTACAGGCGAGCACCCAGTTGCTGGTAACCGGACGCACTGTCCTCGGTTGCGCCGAGGAACCCGCTGTGCGTCTGCATGTTGACGCCGGCCGTGTCGGTGCCGCGCTCGTTGCCGAACGGGTCCTGCTTACGGATCCGCACCGCCATACCGCCGTCGAGAGCGACCTCGGCATAAGTGCTGCCCTGATGGTCAGCGGTGATGGCGACCAGCTTGTCGGCGCCGGTTCCGTAGGCGTAGCGCATGACGGCACCGCCAGGGGCGTCATAGGTGCGCTGCGTATGGACGAGGACGCCGCCCTTCTGGACGGTGACCTCAGCCTCGCCCAGGTCCAGGGTGGCCTGCTTGCCCTTGATGGTGAGCAGACGCGTGCCGTCGGGGCCGTAGATGTAGCGGGTGTCGTTCTGCGGCGACCACAGCTGTTCGGCCTTCGTACCGTCACAGGTGGCGAGCACGATCGGGGTCGAGTTCGCCGAGTTAGCAGCCTGCACCGAGAGGCAGAGCCCGGAGGCGACGTGGGTGAGCTGGCCGGAGGCGTTGCGCTTGAGCTCCTGTCCGGCCGAGCCGTCGCACTTCTGGAGCTGGACGGCGGACCCTGCGGTGTTGGCGGCGGGCTGGACGCACCAGTTGTCGTAGACGTTCAGCGTGCCCTGGTCGGGGTTGGTCCCGCCCGGGGTCTGGCTGAAGCGCCAGTTCTGCGCCGGGGAGGCGTTGCAGCCGTAGAGCTGGATCGCCGTACCGGCGACCGCGAGTCCGCCCTTGAGGTCCAGGCACTTGTCGGCGAGACCCACGTACGGGGTCTTGCCACCGGTGCCCGCACCGGTGATGCGGTCGATCTGACCGTCCCAGGTCCAGGACAGGGACTGCTTGTCGCCGTTCTGGATCGAGGTGACGGTCTTGGTGTCGCCGGTGAGCTCGTACAGACGCTCCGCCTCGGCCTTGACCTGCGCGCCCTGCGGGGTGGTGTAGGTCTTGGACACCTTGGTCAGCGTGTGCGGCTGGGTGCCGTCGGCCTTGCCGTAGGCGTAGGTGGTCGTGGCGTCCTTGGCGGTGTTGCCGGTGAGGTCCTTCTCGGTCAGCTTGGTGCGGTTGCCGAGCAGGTCGTACTCGTACTCCTGCCAGTAGCCGGACTTGTCGGTGCCGGCGGCCACGTTCAGCGAGCCGTCGGTGTTCTTCGGAGCGGTGCAGGTGGACTGGTCCTTGGAGGTCCAGGCCGTCTTCAGCTCGCCCAGCGGGTTGTAGGCGAAGCACTGGCGCTCGTCGATGCCGGTGGCGGCCTCCTGGATGGAGGTGACGTTGCCGGACGGGTCGTAGGTGTACGACCGCTTGGAGACGAGGTTGCCGCTGACCAGGGACTTGTCGTCGCTCTTCTCGCGGTAGACCTGCTGGTCCTTGAGCTCACCGCTGGACTCGTCGAACGTGTTCTGCGTCCAGACCCGGTAGGGCTGGGCGCCGAGCGTGGAGCGCAGCACCTGGCCGTAGGGGTCGTAGACCGTCTCGGCGCCGTACCAGTCCTTGCCGGAGATGGAGAGCGGCTTGCCGTCCTCGTTGTAGCGGACGACCAGCTTCTCCTCGGCAAGCTTACCGACCTTGGGCAGCGTGGACTCTTCCAGCATGCCGTTGTCGGCGTACTTGTAGGAGTAGGTGTACGCCGAGTCCAGGCCCCAGGTGGAGGCCAGGGTGGTGGGCAGGGTCAGCGTGGTCGAGGTCGGCTGGTAGTCCTTGTTGTAGCCGTTGACCTGCTGGGTGTAGGCCTCACCGTCGGTGTAGCGGGTGGCGGTGTAGGGCATGCCCTTGCCGCCCGGCGCCAGGTCGTAGGTGAGGTTGGACAGGAGCGGACCGTCCGCGGCGTTCAGGTGTTGCTGCGTGGGCCGCGAAAGCTGGTCGTAGCTGCTCCAGACCTCGAGGCCGCGTGCGTTCTTGGTGTGCAGCACGCGGTCGTGGCTGTCGTACCACGTCCAGGTGGTGCCCGTGTCCGGGTCGGTGGCGGACTCCTGACGACCCCGGTGATCGTACGTCCACGACCACGGGTGAGCGGAATCGGCGGAGTTGGTCGCCTTCACCACCTGATCGCTGCCGTTGTACTCGTAGCGCATCGACGTGAAGCCGCCGGGTGCGTCCGGGTTGAAGGTGTCCACCCGCTGGGTCCGGCCTTGCGCGTCGGTGTAGACGCGGTAGTCGGAGGTGCCCTGCGGGTTGTCGACCTTGGACCAGTCCAGGCCGTACTCGTACTTGGTGGCCCGCTCCGGGACCTCCTTCGAGGATGCCTCGCCTGTCAGCGGGTCCACGACCTTGAGGACCGGCATCTCCTGCAGCACGCGGCCGGAGCCGTCGTAGGTGTAGCGGGTGATGTTGGGGACCTGCGTGTCGGCTTCCGGGGAGAACAGCTCGCCGGGCTTGGACTCGTAGGTCAGGTAGGCGTTGTTGGTCTGCCAGACCTCACCGGAGCTGTTGTACAGCGTGTCGGTGATCAGCCAGCCGCCGCCGTCCGCCTGCTCCTGCTGCTGGCGCTCGCGGCCGAGGCCGTCGTAGAGGGTGACGGAGGTGTCGATCTTGTCGTTGTAGCCGCGGGAGTAGGTGGTGACGTAGGACGGCTTGCGGTCCTCGCCCTCCACGTACTGCGGGACGGTGTAGACGGCCCGGAAGTCCGGCACCGCCGTGTCGGAGGGGGCGCGGTCCGCCGCCCAGGCCTTCTCCAGCCGGCCCAGCGGGTCGAACTCGGCCTGCGTGACGTGACCGTTGGCGTCGACCGTCTTGGTCGTGGTGCCACGGCCCGGCTCGATCTCACGGCTCTCGGAGTGACCGACGGCGTTGGTCTCGGTCACCTTGAAGACCTGGCCGATGGCCGGCTCGTAGGTGATCAGACCGGTCGTCTTGTGGTCCTCGTCGGTGGTGCGGGTGACGCGGCCGATGGCGTCGAATTCGGTGGTGCCGTCGGACTGCCAGCCGGTGCCGGTGCCGTTGACCGACCACGTCTCGGAGGCCTCGCCCTTGGTGGTGTCGGCGAGCGCCACGCCGTAGCCCTGGCCGTCGTAAGCAGTGCGAGTGCCGCCGCTCAGCGTCGACAGGTTGGTGAAGTCCGCGGCCGCGCAGCTGGTCGGGGCGATCAGCACCTGCTTGGTCAGCCCGATGATGTTCTTGTTGGTGTTGTGGATGTACTCGGACTTGGTACAGGTCTCGTCGCCGGTCTTGCCGGTGTCACCCAGCGACTCCACCTGGATGGGCAGGCCGTAGGTCGGCTCGTAGGTGGTGTGGGTCTTGACGATCCGCTCGGTGCGGGTGTCGTCGCTGTTGCTGCCGGAAGACTTGGTGTAGGCGATCTCGTCGGGCTCGGTGACGCGCCAGGCGCGCAGCGGGTCCAGGCCGTCGTCGCGGTCGCGGTGGGCCAGCTCGGTGGCCTCCGGGACGGTGATCGAACGCGACACCCAGGCGGTGTCCGCGTCGTCGGCGTTGTCGTAGTCCAGTTCCTCGGCGATGCGGCCGGCGAACGCTTCGCGGTCCTTGGCGATCTCGGTGCCGGTGATGTCCTTCACGGACACGGTGTCACCCATGCCACGGAAGTACCGCGTCACCGCCTTGGAGCGCTTGGAACCGATCGTCGCGTCGTCGGTGCCGGTGATGACGGTGGTCTGCTCGACGCCCGCGAACTGCGAATAGGTCCGGGTGGACTTCTTCGTGAACTCCTGGTCGGCGAGCTTCCAGCCCGGGTTCTTGTAGAGGTAGGCCGTCTTCGTGGCGAACGCGCCGTCGACGTTGGGGAGTTCCTCGATGGAGTCCACGACGTACTTGTGGAACCAGTCGATGTCCTCGACCTCGGGGTCCGGCGCCCAGAACGACGGGTAACACAGGCGGGTGTTCGCCTTCAGCCCGGCGGTGTCCTTCTTGTCCGGCAGATTCGTGCCGGTGGCGCAGTCACCCTCGGGCTTCTTGTACGTGACGACGGTCTCGCCGCCGTACTCGTTGATGACGCGCGCGATGCGCAGCCGGGAGAAACCCGGGCGGGGGTCGTTGGGGCGCATCACCCGGTTGGGCATGTCCTCGGCGTTGGACTCGAAACGCACCGCGTTCATGGTGACGCTCTTGTCCGTGCTGCCGTTGCGGGCATAACCGGTGCGCTGCACCGACTCCAGCCACAAAGCCGTGTTCGGGCCGGTCTTCAGCACCGGGAAGCTCTGCGTGAGCGTGTAGCGGTCCACGACCTGGCGGGCGGTGGTGTCCGTGCGGCGCTGCGCGGAGGTCTGGATCTGCGTCAGCCGCTTACGGCTCCAGAAGGAGGGGCCCGCGTTCCAGCACTTCGTCTTGTAGGTGGAGGTGACCTGCTTGCAGTTCAGGTCGGCCGGGGTGTCGTACCAGATGCGGTACTTGCCCGGGTCCTTGTCCTCGAAGTTGGCGTCCGAGCAGGTCAGGGTGCCCTCGGGCAGGCAGCGCTCGGCGACGGTGAAGTTCACCCGCGCCGGAGCCGTCGCCGAGAAGAGGGTGTCCTTGCGCTGGCCGTAGTCGATGTGGTCGAGCCAGCCGTCACGGTCGTAGACGACCGGCGCCTTGAAGTCGAAGTTGCGGGCGTAGTAGTTCTGCGCCTTCTTCCACCACAGGGACATCGCGTTGCCGTGGATGTCCTCGACGTAGTCGAGGTTCCAGCGCCAGCCCTGGGTGCACCACGAGTGGGCCCAGTCACCGGCCTTGTAGCAGTCCTCGCCCTCGTGGTTGCCGTAGACGGGGACGTTGAGCACCGAGTCGGTGGTCGCCTGTCCCGACGCCCAGCCCGGCAGCTTGTTCATGCCGAAGTAGTAGCGGGTGCCGTCGCGGGTGGTGACGACCCAGTACTCGCCGTTGCGGGCACCGTTGCCGTTGTCCGTGTCGGTCAGCCGCTCGATCTTCGAACCGTCACCGTTGGCGGTGAACCACTTGCCCTGGGTCTTGTCCCAGACCAGCTCCGTGGTCATCCCGCCCAGCGACAGCGTCGCATTGTCCGAACCCCAGCACAGATCCGCGGTGCGGTGCGTCTTGTTGTTCGAGCCGTCCTTCTTGGAGTCCTCACGGCAGTTGGCGTACGTCCGGGTGATCGAACCCGGGTTGTAGTCCCAGCCGTCACCGACCCACGAAGCCTGGTTGTTCGTCGCGGACGTACGACCGTCCACCGACTGCGAGGAGTAGCCGAGAGAGATCTTCGGCATCAGACCACCGGCGGTCTCCGGCACCTGCACGTCATAGGAGTACGTGAACGCACCAGACGAGGAGCCGGCCGCCCAGGAACCGGAGGACAGCAACGGGCTCGCGGTGAAGTCGCCGGAAGCCGAAGCGCCGGTGTCCATCGCGCCGATGACCTGCGGGCCCGAAGCGTCCACCACAGGAAGCACATCGGAGCTCTTGTACGACGCGGTCCGGGCCGAAGCGCCCGACGTGGTCGTACCCGCGTTGCCGCCGAGCAGGTTCCCGACCGGCACCGAGCCGGTGAGGATCTTCCGCTTGGACGCCTTCTTCGCCGACTTGGTCTTCGTCGGCGCCTTGTCCGCCGCGACGACCTTCACCGACGAACGAAGGCGCTCCGGCTGCACGTCGGTCTTGCCCGACATGGTGGTGGTGCCCGCGTCGGTGGCGCAGTCACCCGTGTCCGGGGCGTCCATGACGCAGTTCGGCAGCAGCACCAGGCCGAAGCGGTCGGCGGCCTGCGGACCGTACAGGTCGGCGAAGCCGGTGGTGTCGACGGCGATGGAGACCTGCGCGGTCGGGTCGGCGTCGGCCGGCGGCGTGACCTTCATGATCATGCCGGAGACGTTCGCGTCCTGCGACGCCGTCGGCGCGGCCAGATCGACCTTCCAGGTCCCGTCGATCGCCGCCGGATCAGTGCCCGTAGGCACGCCCACCGCGATCGGCAGGTCCTCGACCGGGACCGTGGTGCCCGGCGTGGCGTCCGCCGCCAGCGTGGCGACACCACTGTCCTGCGCCCACGGCGTGACCGCCGTCGGAGCATACGGATCGATGGGCACCTCGGGCGCGGTGGTGAGGTTCTTCTCCGCTTCTTCGTCCGCGTTCAGCGCGGTCGGTTTCGGCAGATCGGGGAGCTTGACCTCCTCCCGGTTCATGCCGGGGCCGGGTATCGCCCACGCCTCCGTACCGAGACTGCTCACCAACAAAGCCGTGGACAACAAAAGGACGGTCGCCGCGCGGCTTTGCCGGCGGCGCCGTCGTTGTGACTCCGTCATCGCCGGGCGCCAACGCCCCAGCCACGACGGTGGACTATCAGCGCGCATACGCGTCGACCCCACCAAGGCATGCAAGAAAAACGACAGATGGAATCCGCACCCTCTGTCATGACCCCCACACGCTTCAACAGCGATCCGCGAAGGTTCCCGCAGCCGAAGTGATCTACGACACGGGATAAGAGCTGACGTGACGTCAGCTTCGGGTGGCAAGTCGACAAAGAACTGAAAGCCGTCCATACGGTCACACTCGAGGCGGCCAAAAGCCACACATGACGCATCGTCAAGTAATCGTCTAGACTCTCCCATCTGATCGTCACAACTTCATAAATACTTCATGCGTGGACTGGGTGTGCCGAACGTGTGATCGTGTGCGCGCCCATGCCCATTCCGCCTGGTCCACACGGGAGTAGATCGCCGCCGTGTCCGCGCCGCATCGTTTTCTCAGCCCCTTCGTGCGCACGCGCACCAGGCTGGCTGTCACCCTCGGCCTCGTATTGGCCGCTCTGACCGCAGCCCTGTTGCCCTGGTGGCAACCCGACGACGCTCCACCACCCGAAGCCGGTAGAGCCACCGATGCACGGCCGGCCTCGACGGGTCCGCGGGACGAGAAGTCCGCGCAGGCCGAGGCCAGGCGCACCGGCAAGCAGGTCCTGATCGACACCGCGACCACCGCGACGTCGCAGACCTGGGCGCTCCCCAACGGCAAGCTGCGCACGCGGATGACCGCGACGCCGACCCGGGCGAAGACCGCGTCGGGCACGTGGGCGCCGATCGACAACCGGCTGCGCCGGGTGAACAACGCCCCGCGCAACCTGGGTGTCCAGCCCGTCAACGCCGCCCAGCCGATCCGTTTCTCCAGCGGCACCAAGGCCGCGCATGCGGACCGTTCCTTCGCCCGCAGCCCGCTGGCCGAGGGCCCGAAGGACACGGTGCTGGCCGAGGTCGACATCGCCGGGCACACCGTCGCCTACACCTGGCCCGGCACCCTGCCCGAGCCCGTCCTCGACGGCCCCCGCGCCCTCTACCCCGAAGTCCTCCCCGGCGTCGACCTGTTGCTGGTCGCCCGTGAAGAGGGCGGCTTCGCCCAGCTGCTGATCGTCAAGAACAAGGAAGCCGCGCAGTCCAAGGCGCTGGCCACCCTCTCCTACGGTCTGCGTTCCGCCACGGCCGTCTTCCACCACGACCCGGCCGCCGGCCGCATCCTCGTGCAGGACAAGGCGGGCAAGGAACTCGGCTCCATCCCGACCCCGTTCGCCTGGGACTCCGCCGGCCGCGACCCGGAACTGGACGAGGGCAAGGGCAGCCCCCGCACCTCCACGGCCACCGCCTCGGACGTGCTCAAGCTCTCCGGCCTGACCGGAATCGAGCCCGGCGCCCACAGCGCGCCGATGCCCGTGAAGCTCGACGGTGACGGCACCGGCACCACCGAGCTCGACCTGAACGCCGCCGAGACGGGTCTGTTCACGAAGGCGGACACGAAGTACCCGGTGTTCGTCGACCCCACCCTCAACAGCGCCTGGCTGGCCTGGACGGTGGCCTACAAGCCGTACCCGAACTCTTCCTTCTGGAACGGCACGAACTTCTCCTCCGGGACCTCCGACGCCCGCGTCGGCTACGAGAGCGAGACCGGTGGCACCGCCCGCTCGTTCTGGCGGATGAACTACAGCACCAGCCTCAAGGGCGCGACGATCTCCTCCGCCAGCTTCAAGGTGCTCAACAACCACTCGTGGTCCTGCACCACGCGTGAGTTCCAGTTCGCCATCACCGGCGCGATCTCCTCCGGCACCACGTGGAACAAGCAGCCCAGCTGGTCCACCGTGCAGCAGAAGAAGTCCTTCGCCCACGGATGGTCCTCCACCTCCTGCCCGGACGAGTACGAGGACTTCAACGTCAAGGACGCCGCCCAGAAGGGCGCCGACAGCGGCTGGTCGAACATCACCTTCGGCCTGCGCGCCACCAGCGAGTCCGACGTCCAGACCTGGCGCAAGTTCAAGGCGACGTCCGCCACCATGGAGGTCGTCTACAACCGGCCGCCCTCCGAGCCCACCGGCGGCAAGACGACGCCCGGCGGCACCTGCTCCGTCGGCGGTTCCGGCCCCACGGTCGGCAAGACCAACATCGTGCTCTCGGCCAACGCCAAGGACGCCGACGGCAACCTGAGCAAGCTGCGCTTCCGCTTCTGGAAGACCGGCGGCACCGTCCCGGCCGGCACCCTGGTCAGCCCGTCCTCCACCGGCACCGCTACCCTCACGATCCCCGCCACGTTCCCGCTGGAGGACAAGGCGACCTACTCGTGGGACGTGCGCGCGGAAGACTCCGGCGGCCTGGTCTCCTCCTACTACCCGCCCGGCACCGACCCCTGCCGCCTCAACGTCGACGCCAGCGCCCCGCCGCAGCCCACCGTCGACAGCGACGTCTTCCCCGAAGCCACCCCCGACGGCCAGACCTGGGCCACCGTCAAGTTCGGCGGCAAGGGCCCGGTGACGTTCACCTCCGAAGGCGCCGCGAAGTTCCGCTGGTCGATCGAGGGCAACAACCCCGTCGACGTGACCGCCACGAACAACACCGTCACGCTGAGCACGTTCACCCCGGCGCACGCGGGCCCCAACACCCTCCAGGTGTATGCGTACGACGCCTCGGGCAACGCCAGCAAGCGCACCGACTACACCTTCTACGTCCCCCCGCGCGACCAGGCCGACGGCCCGATGGACGCCACCGGTGACGCCAAGCCGGACCTGATGATCGTCAACGCGGACGGCAACCTGCGCAACTGCGTCGGCGGCGACGACGGGGACCTGTACAACTGCCTCACCGCCTCCTACGACGCCGACAAGAAGACCGACCCGGCCGGCCACTGGTTCGACCCCGCCACCGGCAAGGCCGCCCTGATCACGCACTACCAGGACACCTACCCCGGCGACGGTTCCACCGACCTGTTCTCGGTCTCCCCCGACGGCCACTTCTACCTCTACCCCGGCGACGGCTACGGCAGCTTCGACGTCACCCAGCGCCTCGAAGTCCGCCTCCCGTCCAACGCCCCCGCGCCCTCCACCTGGACCCAGATCAAGGCCGTCGGCGACATCACCGGCGACAAGCTGCCCGACCTCGTCCTGCGGGCCGGCGCCGAGTTCTGGACCCTGTCCGGCTACACCGGCGCCACCTTCCAGACCGCCACGCAGATGAACGCCGACGCCTGGGCCCGCCGCGAGATCGTCAACGTCGCCGACATCAACGGCGACAACACACCCGACCTGCTCTGGCGCAACCTCGACAACGGCAACATGTACGACCGCCAGGGCAAGCCCGGCTCGGTCGCCGGCAGCGTCGACCTGGAGTCGCTGAAACTGGCCGCCAACTCCCTCACCGGCAAGGACGAGGCGTACGGCACCAGCTGGACCGACGTCAACGTGCCCACCGTCATCGGCATCCCCGACGTCAACAACGACGGCATCCCCGACATCTGGGCCCGCCTCGCCTCCGACGGCTACACCCGCATCTACCACCCCTCACGCACCAACACCAACGCACCCGTCCGCGTGGTGCTGTCCGTGAACTGGAACACGGTCAAGGCCTTCGGCTGATCCAGGGCTGAGCCACCCGCACCGACCACCGGGCCCCGGCCACCCCTCCAAGGGGTGGCCGGGGCCCGGCCGTCCGGCCGGCGCGGGGAGCCGCGCCGCTCAGTGCACCCGCAGCAGCAGCACCGACCGGCCCGGCACCGTGATCGCCGTGCCCGCCGGGTGTGTCACCTCCGGCGCGTGCGCCTGCTCCTCCCGCGCGGTGTCCACGACCACCTCGTACCGCTCCGCCCACGGCGGCCCCGGCAGCACGAACTCCACCGGGCCCTCCCCGGCGTGCAGCACCGCGAGGAAGCTGTCGTCGAGGATCGGCGCGCCCCGCTCGTCGCGGCCCGGGATGTCCCGCCCCGAGAGGTACATGCCGAGGGTCGCGGCCGGCGCGTACCAGTCCCGCTCGGTCATCTCGGTGCCGCGCGCGGTGAACCAGGCCAGGTCCCGCAGCCCGTCCGCCGCCTGCGGCCGGCCGGAGAAGAAGGCACGGCGGCGCAGCACCGGATGCCGGTGGCGCAGGGCGATCAGGCGTGAGGTGAGGTCGAACAGCGCCTTCCAGCCGGGTTCGTCCAGCAGCCGCCAGTCCACCCAGCCCAGCTCGCTGTCCTGGCAGTAGGCGTTGTTGTTGCCGCGCTGGGTGCGGCCCATCTCGTCGCCCGCGACCAGCATGGGCACACCGGTGGACAGCAGCAGTGTGGTCAGCAGGTTGCGCAGCTGCCGTCTGCGGAGGGCGAGGATGCGGGGGTCGTCGGTCTCGCCCTCCGCCCCGCAGTTCCAGGAGCGGTTGTCGTCGCTGCCGTCCCGGTTGCCCTCGCCGTTGGCCTCGTTGTGCTTGCGCTCGTAACTGACCAGGTCGCGCAGCGTGAAACCGTCGTGCGCGGTGATGTAGTTGACCGAGGCGTACGGCCGCCGCCCCCCCCAGGCGTACAGGTCGCTGGAGCCGGACAGCCGGTAGCCCATCTCGCGCACGTCGGGCAGGGCGTGCCGCCAGAAGTCCCGCACAGCGTTGCGGTAGCGGTCGTTCCACTCCGTCCACAGCGGTGGGAAGGCGCCCACCTGGTAGCCGCCTGAGCCCACGTCCCACGGCTCGGCGATCAGTTTCACGCGTCGCAGGACCGGGTCCTGGGCGATGACCGCGAGGAAGGGGGACAGCATGTCGACGTCGTGCATCGAGCGGGCGAGGGCGGCGGCGAGGTCGAAGCGGAAGCCGTCCACGCCCATCTCGGTGACCCAGTAGCGCAGCGAGTCGGTGATCAGGCGCAGCACATGCGGCTGCACGACGTGCAGGGTGTTGCCGCAGCCGGTGTAGTCGGCGTACCGGCGCGCGTCGGACTGGAGGCGGTAGTAGCCGCGGTTGTCGATGCCCTTCAGGGAGAGCGTCGGGCCGTACTCGCCGGCCTCGGCGGTGTGGTTGTAGACCACGTCGAGGATGACCTCGATCCCGGCCGCGTGCAGCGCGCGCACCATCCGTTTGAACTCGCCGACCTGCTGACCGGTGGTGCCGGAGGCGGCGTAGGCGGCGTGCGGGGCGAAGTAGCCGATGGAGTTGTAGCCCCAGTAGTTGCGCAGGCCCCGCCGGAGCAGATGGTCCTCGTGGGCGAACTGGTGCACCGGCAGCAGCTCCACCGCGGTCACGCCGAGCCGCGTCAGATGCTCGATCGCGGCCGGGTGCGCGAGCCCCGCGTAGGTGCCGCGCAGCTCCTCGGGGATGCCCGGGTGCAGTTTCGTGAAGCCGCGCACGTGCAGCTCGTAGATCACCGAGTCGGCCCACGGCGTCTTCGGGCGCCGGTCGTCGGACCAGTCGTCGTCATCGTGGACGACGACCCCCTTCGGGACGTACGGCGCCGAGTCCCTCTCGTCGCGGACGGTGTCGGCGACGTGCTGGTCCGGCCAGTCGCGCACGTGCCCGTACACCTCCGGCGGCAGCGGGAACTCTCCGTCCACCGCCCGGGCGTACGGATCGAGCAGCAGCTTCGCCGGGTTCCAGCGGCCGCCGGTCCAGGGGTCCCAGCGGCCGTGCACCCGGAAGCCGTAGCGCTGCCCGGGCAGCACGCCCGGCACGAAACCGTGCCAGATCTCGTGCGTCAGCTCGGTCAGCTTCAGCCGCGTCTCGACGCCGTCGTCGTCGAAGAGGCACAGCTCGACGCCCTCAGCGCCGCCCGCCCACAGGGCGAAGTTCGTCCCGGCCACCCCGTCCGGGCCGACCCGGACGCGGGCGCCCAGCGGCGTGGGCGCACCCGGCCACACGGGCAGGCGCTGCACCCCGTTCACAGCGGCTGCCGGGCGCCCCTGCTCAGCGGCGCGCCCTGCCGTCACCGCCTCCTGCTCGGCTGCGCTGGACACCGTTCAGCCTCCCGCGGCTCATGGCGAGACCCGTTCAGGGCGTACGGCGTCCCGCACCGTGCTCCCCGTCGTGTCGTCGTCCTCCCCACAGTTCTGCCCAGACCGTGGCTCGCACTCACGTTTCCCCGGGGCGGCCCCGCTCGTTGTCCTGCTCGTGAGGCACGTACACGGGCGCGCGCGGCGCGCGGGGGCCGCGCTGGCCGCCGTATTGACATGGGCAGGACTGCTGGCCGGGGCCACCGGCTGCACGTCGGACGGCTCCGGCGGTCCCGGCGGGATCTTCGGTAAACCCGGCGCGTCGGAGGACGCCATCCGCATCACGCCGGACGACGGCAGCAAGGAGGTACGGCCCGAGCGGAAGCTGCGCGTCACGGTGCCCGACGGCCGGCTGGAGTCGGTCAAGGTGGTGGCCTCCCAGGACGCCCAGGACACCCCGGTGCCCGGCCGCGTCTCGGCCGACGGCCTGACGTGGCGCCCCGACGACGACCGGCTCGCCCTCGCCGCCCGCTACACCGTCGACGCGGTCGCCGTCGACGGCGACGGGGACCGCTCCGCCCGCCACGCCACGTTCACCACCTACGTCCCCGGCGAGCGCTTCATCGGCTACGTCACCCCGGAGAACCGCTCGGTCGTCGGCACCGGGATGATCGTGTCGATCCAGTTCAGCCGGGAGCTGGAGAACCGGGCCGCCGTCGAGCGGGCCATCCGGGTGCGCGCCGAGCCGGGCGTCGAGATCCGCCCGCACTGGTTCGGCAAGGACCGCGTCGACTTCCGCCCCGAGCGCTACTGGCAGCCCGGCACCAAGGTCACCGTCGACCTGGCGCTGCGGGACGTGCAGGGCGCGCGCGGGGTGTACGGGCTGCAGTCCAAGTCGTTCTCCTTCACCATCGGCCGCAGCCAGATGTCGCTGGTGGACGCCGCCGACCACACCATGGAGGTACGCCGGGACGGCGAGCTGCTGGCCACCGTGCCGATCACCGCGGGGTCGCCGAAGAACACCACCTACAACGGGAAGATGGTGGTGATGGAGATGCTCGAGGTCACCCGCATGAACGGGGCCACGGTCGGCTTCAAGAAAGACGACGGCAAGGGCGAGTACGACATCCCGGACGTGCCGCACGCCATGCGACTGACCGACTCGGGCACCTTCCTGCACGGCAACTACTGGGCGGACGAGGACGTCTTCGGCCGGACCAACGTCAGCCACGGCTGTGTGGGCCTGCGCGACGCCAAGGGCGGCGGCTCCGACACCCCGGCAGGCTGGTTCTTCGACCGCAGCCTGATCGGGGACGTCGTCGAGGTGGTCAACAGCAAGGACAAGACGGTGGCTCCCGACAACGGCCTGGGCGGCTGGAACCTGGGCTGGACCGAGTGGAAGGCGGGTGGCGCGGTGCGCTGAGCGCGCCCGGCCGGGAGTTGGGACGGAACGGTGACATTCCGAGCCCGTCGGCGCTCCTGACCGGGCAGTTAATATGCGCCGTATGCGCGCACGACGCGCGGGGCGTGTGGGCCTGACAGGGCCCGGGGGAGGGAGAAACAACTTGAACATCCGGCCGATATCGGGGGCATCGGTTGCGGGGCGCGGGCGGGGTCGCGCGGGGCTTGCGCTGACCGCGGGCGCCCTGCTGTTCGCCGTCACGGCGTGCGGCGGGGGCGGGGGCTCGGACACGGAGGACGGCAAGGGGGGTGACGCCTCGGCCGCCGCGAGCAAGCAGTCCGAGGCGGTCGTCACCGTCGCGCCCAAGGACGGCGCCACGGCCGTCGACACCAGCGGGGCCCTGAAGGTCAGCGCGGCCAAGGGCAAGCTGACGGAGGTCATGGTCAAGGACGCCAAGGGGACGAAGGTCGACGGGGCGATATCCGCCGACGGCTCCTCCTGGACACCCGCCACGCACCTGGCCGCCGCCACCCGCTACCAGGTGCACGCGGTCGCCAAGGACACCGAGGGCCGTACGGCGGCCGAGGACTCCGCGTTCACCACGCTGACCCCGAAGAACACCTTCACCGGCACCTTCACTCCGGAGGACGGCTCCACGGTCGGGGTCGGCATGCCGTTCTCGCTGCGTTTCTCGCGGGGCATCACGCACCCGCAGGACGTGGAGAAGGCCATCAAGATCAAGACCGAGCCGGCGGTCGACGTGCAGGGCCACTGGTTCGGCAACGACCGCCTGGACTTCCGTCCCGAGCACTACTGGAAGTCGGGCACCAAGGTCACCGTCACGCTGAACCTGGACGGCGTCGAGGGCCGCGCCGGCGTCTACGGCAAGCAGAAGAAGACGGTGTCCTTCACCATCGGCCGCAACCAGGTCTCCTACGTGGACGCCAAGAAGCACACCATGCAGGTCACCCAGGACGGCAAGGTCGTCAAGACCCTGCCCGTCACCACCGGCAAGCCCGGCTACGACACCTGGAACGGCCAGATGGTCATCAGCGAGAAGCTGACCGTGACCCGGATGAACGGCGAGACGGTCGGCTACGGCGGCGAGTACGACATCAAGGACGTCCCGCACGCCCTGCGCCTGACCACTTCCGGCACCTTCCTGCACGGCAACTACTGGGGCGGCGACGCCTTCGGCAACTACAACGCCAGCCACGGCTGCGTCGGCCTGCGCGACGTGCGCGGTGGCTACGACAGCTCGGTGCCGGCGGCCTGGTTCTTCAACCACTCGCTCATCGGCGACGTGGTGGTCGTGAAGAACTCCCACGACGCGACGGTCGCCCCCGACAACGGCCTCAACGGCTGGAACATGCCGTGGGCGGAGTGGACCAAGTAGTTCCGCGGACGAAGCGGGCCCGGTGCTGTGACCCCACGGCACCGGGCCCGATGTCGTTGGCGGACCAGGGCCCCGGCCGGGTGTGAGCGACCGCACCCCGCCCGTTGCCGTTAGTCCCCGTTAACCTGCTGGCATGACCGTACATCTCGAAGTCGCCGAAGGCGTCGGCACGCTGCGCCTCGACCGCCCGCCGATGAACGCGCTGGACGTCGCCACGCAGGACAGGCTCAAGGAACTCGCCGAGGAGGCCGGCCGCCGCGACGACGTGCGCGCGGTCGTCGTGTACGGCGGCGAGAAGGTGTTCGCGGCGGGCGCGGACATCAAGGAGATGCAGGCCATGGACCACACGGCGATGGTCCTGCGCGCCCGCGCCCTGCAGGACGCCTTCACCGCCGTCGCCCGCATCCCCAAGCCGGTCGTCGCCGCGGTCACCGGCTACGCACTCGGCGGCGGCTGCGAGCTGGCCCTGTGCGCCGACTACCGCATCGCCGGCGAGAACGCCAAGCTCGGCCAGCCGGAGATCCTGCTCGGCCTGATCCCCGGCGCCGGCGGCACCCAGCGACTGTCCCGGCTGATCGGCCCGTCCAAGGCCAAGGACCTCATCTTCACGGGCCGCATGGTGAAGGCCGACGAGGCGCTGACGCTCGGCCTGGTCGACCGGGTGGTGCCGGCCGCCGACGTGTACACCGAGGCGCACGCGTGGGCGGCGAAGCTGGCCCAGGGCCCGGCCATCGCGCTGCGCGCGGCGAAGGAGTCCATCGACACCGGTCTGGAGACGGACATCGACACGGGCCTGGCCGTGGAACGCAACTGGTTCGCGGGCCTGTTCGCCACCGAGGACCGCGAGCGGGGCATGAAGAGCTTCGTTGAGGAGGGCCCGGGCAAGGCGAAGTTCCTCTGAACACACCGAGGCCCGGACAAGTCGGAGTGCTGCTGAACACACCGTCAAGCACTTGCAATTGACGTCGCGTCTGATCCGGGGTCCCTCGATGGGGCGGTTTATGGGAACCTTTGGGCAACCTTAAGCCTGCCTTGTCGAGGGAGCCTGTCGATTGCCTCCGGTCGAGCCGTCGCCGCAGGTCAGCAGGGGTGCGGCGAACCCCGAAATGCCCAGCGCATATGCCGGTCGCAAGTAGTGGAACGGGAGCGTCCGGGGGGCGTATTCCAGCAGAACGGCCCCCGACGCCCCCTGGGGCGGCCATGATGGGGGCATGGCGGGGCTGGAGGGCATCGAACAGCCGCGGGGACACGGCCGTGCTGTGGCGGCGCGCTGGTCGCCTGCGGTGGAGGACGAACGGGCGCTGAAGGCACTGGAGTTGTTCGGCAACCCGGCGGAACACGATGTGCCGCTGCCGTCCCGCCCCGAGTCCGCGGCCACCGCGCGCCGGCTGACCCAGGTGGTGATCCTGCGCCACTGGGGTCTGACCCCCAAGCTCGCCGAGGACGCCGTCCTGCTCGTCTCCGAACTCGTCGGCAACGCGGTCCGGCACACCGGCGCCCGCGTCTTCGGTCTGCGCATGCGCCGGCTGCGCGGCCGTATCCGCGTCGAGGTCCGCGACCCCTCCCGCGGCCTGCCCTGCCTGATGCCCGTCCGCGAGACCGACGTCAGCGGCCGCGGCCTGTTCCTGGTCGACAAGATCGCCGACCGCTGGGGCGTGGACCTGCTGCCCCGGGGCAAGACGACGTGGTTCGAGATGAGGGTGGGGGACCGCTGACGAGGACGCGACCCCGTGCCCTGTGCCCTTCAGGGAGTGACGGCGGCCTGTCACTCGGCGGACCGCACCAGGGTGGGGCCGCGGACGTCCCGCGGCGCCCGGGACATAGGCGAGCCAGCGCCGTTCGTCGCACGCGCAGAAGGTCTCGCCCCAGGTGTCCACCCAGATCCTGACGTCGTGATCACCGGTTCGTGTCAGGCCCCCGGCCCAGCCGCGGAGTTCGGACTCGGGATCGAACCGGTAGAGCCACTCCTGAAGCTCCCACGAGCCTCCGCCGATGTGGGCCCTGCACCGCTCCACGCCCCGTTCGGCGAAGCCGGGGAGTGGCACGGGCGAGTCGTGTCCGCAAGCAATCGCGAACCATCTCCGAGTCCCCGTCAGCTCCCGTTCGACGGTGTGGGGAACGACGTCCTGGGCGCGGGGGCAGCCCAACCTCTACACCGCTGCGCTGGCGAAGTATCCGGGCCGAGTGCTCCAGGGATGCCTCGACGAGGCGACGGGCAGACTTTTGCGGGTCTGTCGCGCGCGTTCGGAGATGTCACCGTTCCAGGAGTCAAGCAGCAGTCCATGCGAGCCAGCGCTCCACCGCTTCACGTGTGGGCGGAGTGATGGACGTGTTTTCGAGCAGGCTGACACCCATCGCTCTGAACGAGGAAATACGGTGGGGATTCCGTAGTGCGACGACGTCTGTCCATTCCTGCCCTTGTGTGCCCTGAACTACGACATCACCCGTTCGCGACAGCATCAGGAACTCGGGGTGCCCCCACCCATGCCCCGTCACGTGTGCTGCCGCTCCTGATCCAGCCAGATCCCATTCGGCACCCAAGGCCACGCGCGCCCACCAAGTGTCGCCATGTCGGTCGGGGTCGGGAACCGCCAGAAGGAACTCGGGGCGCCCCGTCTCGAACAGGCCTTGGTGCGCACTCAGCATGTACCACTCGTGGTTCACCCGCTGCTGGAAGTCCTGCGCATTGTTCTCCACACTGACGGCCCACTCGTCTCCATCCGCTGCCGTCGAACTGGCATAGGCCGCAAGGCGGGGCGGCAAAAGGCAGGCATCGCGGTCCGCCGTTCCCAGGTACTCCAGTCCCGCGTTTGCCAGTGCCCGGGTCAGCTCTGCTTCAGTCATGTCGTGTCCTGTTTCCCTGGTGGTGGGCGGCGGGGCAGCTCACGTCCTCTTCGCCCAAGGGTAGGGGATGACCTGGTCATAGTTATGAGAGCCGTCCGCGCGACGGCCGAAGTAGGCAATGTTGCCGTTGCCGTCGACCATGACGCGAAGCTGACTGAACGGGTCCCCGTTGTCATAGATGGGAGATCCCGCCCAGCGTCGACCGGCCCGGGAGTTCCCACCACGGTATACATCAGGAACTCGCGCCCGAGCAGGTCCGGTCATCCGCTGAGGATAGTTCGGATTTCGCGCCAATTCGTTCACCAGATCATGAACGTCCTGTGGTGTTTCGAGCCATGCTTTACGGTCCGCATTGCCCTTTATGCGGTCGTTAATTGCCTCCGGTGAATAATTCTCATCGGGCACCCAGTTGCTCGGCGTCGGCTCCACTTCGCCGCATTGCGGCGCCAGACCGAACGGATCACTCCAGGTGCTGGGATTGTGAGGATAGCTGAAAGGGTTGTCCGCAGGTGCCAGACCAAGTGGGTCCTGCGAGCAATATCTGCCCGTATCCGGATCGTAGTATCTGAAGTAGTTTTGATGCAGGCCGGTTTCTGGATCAAAATACTGTCCAGGAAAACGAAGCGGTGTGTATGCGGTGCTGTCGGAGGCCCAAGCCGTCGTGCCCCACAGGGTGGAACGCATGCGCCAGGCGATGTGGCCGTCTTCGTCCACCAGTTCCGTCGGTGTCCCGATGAGATCGGTGACGATGGCGTAGAAGCGCTCGTCCATCTGCTCTTGCGAGGCGTGTGCCACGCCCATGCGTTCGGTCTGGGCCAGCGGACGCCCGTCAGAGTGATCCCATGTCACTGTCACAGGAGCGGTATGCGCACCGCCCCGGCTCGTCTGTTCGCAGAGTGTGGCGTTGTCCCAGGCGAAGTCCACCCGCTCGACGACTGTTGTTCCGTCGTCGGCCAATCGCTCCTTGGCGATGCGCCGTCCCAGCGGGTCGTACCGGTAACGCCATTCCGTTCCATCCGGAGTGATGACGGAAGTCAGACGGTCCTCAGCGTCCCAGTTGTATCGCCAGGTCTCGGGCTTACGGGACAAGCGCTTCTTCTGGCGCAGAACGAGGCGCCCGGCTGTGTCGTGCTCGTAGCGTATGCCGCCGGCTCTGATCACTTGCATGCCGAGGTAGTGCCGCGCCCCCTGCGCTTCCGGAACCGGATGAGTAGCCGGCCAGGACGCGTCCGTCTGGTTTCCGGCCGAGTCGTAGGCGTACCGCTCGCACCATCCCTGAGCCTGCACGCCCGTGACCCGGCCGGCAGCGTCCAGCTGGAACTCCTTGACGCGACCGTTCCCCAGAGTCTCGTGGGTTAGGTATCCGTCGCCGCGGTAGCGGTAGCCACGCTCCCGGATCAGTTGGTCCTGCGGCCCTGTGACGATCTGACACTCAATACGCCCGAGCCGGTCATAAGTGGAGCTGAAGGTGATGTTGTCGCCGACCCTGCGCGTCACTTCTCGCCCGACGGCGTCGTACTCAAAACGGAGCGTGCGCCCGGCAGTCCTGAGAGTGACGCCTCTCCCGGTCACGTCGTAATCCCAGGTGGTCACTGCACCGGACGGAGTGGCGCGACGTGTCCGACGGCCGAGCCGGTCGTAGGCATTGCTGATTGAACGGGCATCTGCACCCTCGACGCTGAGCGACTCGGACACGAGACGTCCGTTGGCGTCCCACGTGCGTTCAAGGACAGTCTCGGGAGTAGCCGCGCGAGTCACACGTCCGGCAGCGTCGTAAGTGAAGTGCGTGATCCGTCCGGCGGCGGTCTTGCATGTCACTCTGCCGAGCTGATCGCAGTCGTAACGAATCACCTCTCCCAGAGGGGTCAGACGCTGTACCAACTGCCCTGCGGCGTCATGCTCATAACGACAGGTGCGATCATCGAAGTCGGACTCGGCGATCAGGCGTCCGACCGCGTCGTATGTGTAGTTCCAGGTCAGTCCCTGCGGATTGCCGACCTGAATGAGACGGAGTTCGCTGTCGTACGAGAAGTCCAGGCGCATGCCGTCGGGACCGGTACGCGCGGACATGAGGTCGAAGTGTGTGTACTCGACCCGAGAAACGCCTCCGTTGGCGTCTGTGTGCTGGACGCAGTTCCCCTCACCGTCGTAGCTCCAGGTTTCGTGCGAGCCGTCGGCGGCGACACGGCGAATCGGCTTTCCTTCGACCGTCCATTCCCAGTGGGTCACTGCGCCGACCGCATCCGTTACGACGGTTGGGCGCCCGAAAATGTCGCGTTCGCACGCCGTGACCGTCGCCCCGCAGGAGTCTGTCACCACCATGGGAAGCCCCGCCGGGTTGTTGCGCACCCGGGTGTCCCGACCGAGAGGATCGGTGAAGCAGTTGACCGCACCGGTCCCGTCGTGGGCGAAGACTTTGGTGAGGCCATTGTGGTCGGTGCTCTTCACCAGCCTGCCGTGTGCGTCGTATTCGTGCGTCCATCGCGACCCGTCCGGATCTGTCACCTGAGCAGGGAGACCTGAGGGGTCATATTCGCAATGGGTTGTCTCGCCGTCCGGACGGACAACAGTCCTCACACGGCCTTGTTCGTCGTACGTGTAGCGGGTCACCCGCCCCAGGGGATCTCTGAGAGCCGTGAGTTGAACGTTCTCATCCCATTCCTGGGTGGTGGCGTTGCCGAGCGGGTCGGTTTCGCGGATCAGGCGCAGGTGTTCGTTGTGTTCGTAGACGCGGGTGTGGCCGAGGGAGTCGGTGACGCGGGTGGTGCGGGTGGTGGCGTCGTAGTCGAGGGTGGAGGCGAGGGCGTTGCCGGTGCCGCCGGTGGCGATGACGCGGCCGTGGGCGTCGTAGGCGTACCAGTACGTGGTGTTGTTGCGGTCGGTCCAGGAGGTGATGCGGCCTTCGGTGTCGTAGGTGTAGCGCAGGGGCAGGCCGGAGGAGTTGATTTCCTCGGTCAGGTGGCCGTGCTCGTCGTAGCCGAAGGTGAGGATCGTGGTGCCGGGGCGGTCCGGGTGGGCGGGGTCGAGCAGGCGCAGGCCGGTGATCCGGGGCTGGGTGGGGTGGTGGTCGAGGGCGATGTGGTAGCCGCCGGAGTGGACGACAGCGGTGGGGATGTCGCCGCCGCCGTCGGCGTAGCGGATGGTGATGCGGTTGCCGTTGCGGTCCTCGATGTGCTGCAGGGGGAGGTCGACCGCGGTGTCGCCGGCGGCGGGGACGGGGCTGTGGAAGACGTGGGCCAGGCCGGTGTCGGGGTCGGTGACGCGGATCGCGCCGTCCACGTCGGTGTCCCAGGTGAGGGTGAGGCGGGAGCCGGGGGTCAGGGGACGGACGGGGGTGTTGGTCTCGGTGTCGGGGATGGGGAAGCAGAGGCGGGCGCCGTCGGCGGTGGCGTAGACGAGGCCCTTGTCGTCGGCCTGGATGCGCTGGTCGAGGGTGGAGGCCCAGGTGGGGCCGAACCAGCCTCCGTGGCGGTACGACGACAGGTGCGTGCGTTCCAGGACGAGCGGCAGGACGCCGGGCAGGGTGAGGTCGGTGCGGGTCAGGGCCATGTCGCCGGTGGCCACGTCGATCGGGTCCCGGACGAACTTCTTGACCATGTTGCGCACCGAGGCGGGCAGCTTGTCGAAGCCCGGGTTGAGTTTGAGGCGCTCGAAGGCGGCGCAGTTCAGCTTCAGTCCCTTGGCCAGCTTCGCCAGTTCGCCGGGCTTGAGGGCTTTCAGGCCCTTGCCGAGTGCCTTGCCGAGCACGCCGAGGCCGACGCCCATCACGGCGCCCTCGGCGAGGATGCCGGCCAGTTTCTCCGGGTCCTTGAACGCGCCCGGGTCCTCCAGCATCGTGGTGAAGGCGGAGAACTTCGCACCTTCCTTGGCCATCTTCGCCACCGCCGCGACGCCGCGGATCTCCTTGAGCGCCTTCAGCGCCCGCTCCACAGCCCGGATGACCTCCATCACGCCGCGCACCGCCGAGGCCAGGGCCGTGCCCTCGGTCTCGATCCGTCCGATCAGCGCCACGACCTTCGCCGCACGCTCGGTCGCCATCAAAGTCGCCGCCACCGAGGACGCCCCCAGCGACAGCACGTCCAGTGCCAGGCCCGCGAGTTCGTACTCGGCGATCTCCGCCAGGATCACACCGATCTCGGACAGCAGCTCGTGCGCCTTGTCCGCGAACGTGTCCAGCGCCTTGGCGCCCTCACGCAGCGCGTGGGCCATGTCCGTGGCCTGCTTACGGGCCGCCTTCGCCCGCTTGTTGAAGGCCTTGGCGGACTCGCCCTCCCACTGCACGCCGGTCATCGCGGTGCCCGCCGCGCCGGCCGCGCCCTCCAGACCGGTCGCCAGGTGCCGCCACTTCTTGGCGATCTCGCGGATGCCGTCCGGGTCCACCGCCGGATCGGAGATGCCGAGGAACTCCAGGCCGCTGGCGATCGTGTCGCCGAACATGTGGTTGAACTTGTTGATGTAGTGCAGCGGATTGAGGTCGACCACGGCCCGGCTCAGCCCTTCTTGCCGGACTTGCCGGCTGCGGCCAGCAGCACGTCCAGCAGATCGAAGGCGTCGGAGACCTCGCCCATGAACTTGGCCTCCGCCTCCCACTCCTCGTGCAGGTCCTGCGTCAGCTTCGCGAGGGTGGTCATGCCCTTCTCGATCTCGCCCTTCGCACCAAGGAGCGAGCCCAGCGCGCCGAGCGCGCTCAGGTCGTGCGAGGCGGCCTTGAACTCCTGCAACGGCTTCGCCGTGTGATGCCCCGTCCCCCGCAAACCCGACGCCGCCGTATGCAGCGACAGCGCTTCCTTCTTCAGATCCGACATGTCCCCCGGCCCCGACTTTCATTCAGTGCACATGCCAACTGGAAAACATTAGTCGGAGCGGTTCTGGTGGTGGCAATGCGTCGCCCACGAGTAGGCAAAGGGGTATTCGCTTTAGGCCGAAGACGCTCGCGGCATGGCATCGCTCCTCGTTTCGCCCTGCCGAGCGCGACCCGCGCTGCCTGTGCCGACCGGGTGAATAGCCTGATTTGCAGCACTTCGCCCTTTAAATGGTCGGGTGACTGCACCCGACCGCCGCACGGCCCTGCGCGCCGGTACCGGCCTCCTTGCCGGCGCCGCACTCACCCCCGCCTGCTCCCCGCCCGGCGGCGCAGTCCGGCCCGCCGCGGCCCGCCCCGCACCCCACTCGTCACCGGCCGTGGCCCCCGCCCCGCGCCGCTACCCCGGCGTGCCCGACCAGATCACCCACGGCCCCCGCACCCGCCCCCGCGTCGCCCTCACCTTCCACGGCCAGGGCGATCCCGCGATCGCCCGCGCCCTGCTCACCGAGGCGGAACGGCACGGGGCCCACGTCACCGTCCTCGCCGTCGGCACCTGGCTCGACGAGCACCCCGAGATGGCCCGCCGCGTCCTCGACGGCGGGCATGACCTCGGCAACCACACCCAGCGCCACCTGGGCATCAACGCGATGCCCGAGGCCGAGGCCCGTGCCGAGATCACCGCCTGCGCCGACCGGCTGAAGAGGCTCACCGGTTCCATCGGCACCTGGTTCCGCCCCTCGCGCGCCCCCCGCGCCTCCGCGCTCGTCGCCCGCCTCGCCGCCGAGGCCGGCTACCCGCACGTCCTGTCCTACGACGTCGACTCCCTCGACTTCACCGCGCCCGGCGCCGCCGCCGTCACCCGCAAGGTCCTCGGCGAGATCCGCGACGGATCCGTGGTGAGCCTGCACTTCGGCTACCACGACACGGTCGCCGCGCTCCCCGCCGTCCTCGAAGAACTCGACCGCCGCGGTCTGCACGCGGTCACCACCACGGAGCTGATCGGCTGATGCACCTGAAGCGAACGACCCGCACCCTGCTCGCCGGCGCCACCCTCGCCGCGCTCGCCGCCTGCGGCAGCCCGGGCGCCGGCCACGGCGCCGCCGAGACCACCAAGGCGGCCCTGCCCGCCCCGGCGAAGAAGCAGAACACCGTGCCCGGCCTGCCCGGCATGCCGCCCGTCCTCGACCCCAAGGACGTCTACGCTGCCGACCGCCCGAACAAGCTCTCCCCGGTCGTCAAGGACTTCCCGTCCCGGGTGTACGTGCCCAACACCGAGTCCAACACGGTCACCGTCATCGACCCGAAGACGTACCAGGTGATCGACACGATCCCGGTCGGCCGCCAGCCGCAGCACGTCGTGCCGTCCTGGGACCTGAAGACGCTGTGGGTCAACAACGACCGGGGCAACACCCTCACCCCCATCGACCCGCGCACCGGCAAGGCGGGCAAGACGGTCGACGTGCACGACCCGTACAACCTCTACTTCACGCCCGACGGCAGGTACGCCGTCGTCATGGCCTCCCTCGACCGGGAACTGGTCTTCCGCGACCCGCACACCATGAAACGGCTGAAGACCGTCCCCGTCTCCTGCTACGGCGTCAACCACGCCGACTTCTCCCTCGACGGCCGCTACTTCATCGTCTCCTGCGAGTTCAGCGGCGAACTGCTCAAGGTCGACACGGCGTCGATGAAGGTCGTCGGCCAGCAGAAGCTGCCGTTCCGCGGCGCCATGCCGCAGGACGTCAAGATCTCGCCCGACGGCAAGCGGTTCTACATCGCCGACATGATGGCCGACGGCATGTGGGTCCTCGACGGGGACAAGTTCACCAAGCCCACCCTGCTGCCCACCGGCAAGGGCGCCCACGGCCTGTACGTCAGCCGCGACTCCCGCGAGATGTACGTCTCCAACCGCGGCGAGGGCACCATCTCCGTCTTCGACTTCCGGCAGAACAAGCTCACCAAGAAGTGGCGCCTGCCCCAGGGCGGCAGCCCCGACATGGGCGGCGTCTCCTCCGACGGCAAGGTGCTGTGGCTCTCCGGCCGCTACAACGCCGAGGTGTACGCCCTCGACACCCGCACCGGCGAACAGCTCGCGCGGATCAAGGTCGGCAGCGGCCCGCACGGCCTCGCCGTCTACCCGCAGCCCGGCCGCTACTCGCTCGGCCACACGGGCATCTTCCGCTGACCCCCGCTCACCGGGCCCGCAGCAGCGCCTCCGCACCCACCTGCCGGTAGCCCGCCGCCTGGAACGCCCGCGCACTGCGGGCGTTCCCCGGCGCGACCTGCGCCCACAGCGGCTCCCCGGCCAGCTGCCGCGCCGCCGTCACCAGGGCCCGGCCCAGCCCCCGGTGGCGCAGGCCCTCGTCGATCTCCACGGACACCTCCAGCCGTCCGGCCACGCCCCGGCCCAGTACGAGCACCCCGCCGTCCGCCGCCCAGGCGCGTACGTCGTCGCGGCGCCGGCGGGCGTAGGCGATGCGGGGGTGCTCGCCGGCCATCTCCTTCAGCGCGATCTCCGGCTCGCCCGGCAGCGGGGTGCCGACCAGGAGCGCGTCGACCGTCTCCGTCGTGCGACCGGTGCGGTCGAGGAAGGCGGCTAGGAAACGGGGGTTCAGCGACGCGGCGAGCGTGTCGCAGTCCAGGGCGTGGAGGGTGTCGTACACCCACGCCGGGTCCTCGTCGGTGAAGACCACCGAGTGCGCGGTGAAGGAGAGCACCCCGGCGTCCCGCGCGCTCTCCTGCGGTACGACCGTGGTGCCGCCGTCCGCCGGCGGGAAGACACCCCGCGCCGCCGCGTCGAGGATGTCCCGCAGGGTTCCCATCACCGTGCTCCTTGAGTCTCCACCCGCTGGAAGGCCCAGACTCCCAGACATGATCGAAGACGGCACCGGTCTTTTCACCATCGGCGAGCTGGCCCGCGCCACCGGCCTGACCGTGCGCACCATCCGTTACTGGTCCGACGAGGGCGTCCTGATCCCGGTGACCCGCTCGTCCGGGGGCTACCGGCTCTACGATGCCGGGTCCGCCGCCCGCCTGGAGCTGATCCGCACCCTGCGCGAGCTGGGCCTCGGCCTGGACGACGTGCGCACGGTGCTGGCCGGGGAGCGGACGGTCGCTCAGGTGGCTGCCGCGCACGTGGCGGCGCTGGACGCGCAGATCCGGTCGCTGAAGGTGACCCGTGCGGTGCTGTCGAGTGTGGCACGACGTGGCTCGACGGCGAAGGAGACCACCCTGATGAACAAGCTGGCGCGGCTGTCGGCGGCGGAGCGGCAGCGGATCGTGAACGACTTCATGGCGGAGGTCTTCGAGGGGATCGACACGGCCGACCCCGATCTGCGAAACCGCCTCCGTTTCGCGGCGGCCACCCTGCCGGACGACCCGACGCCCGAGCAGGTCGACGCCTGGGTGGAGCTCGCCGAGCTGATCCAGGACCCGGAGTTCCGCGCGCTGATGCGCAGGATGATCGAGTTCAACGCGGCGGACCGCGGACCCGGCGTACCGGCCGGGTCGTCGCTGTGGTTCATGAGCCGGCTGGTCCAGCTCGCCGGCGAGGCGCTGCGGGCAGGCATCGCGCCCGAGGCGCCACAGGCCGGGGAGGTGCTGCGGGGGCTGCTCGGCGACGCCGACCCGGTGGCGGTCCTGGAGCGGTTGACGGCGGCCTCCAACGCCCGGGTCGCCCGGTACCGCGAACTCTCGGCCCTCGTGAACGGGCTGGACCCCCAGCCGACCCACGCGGAGGAGTTCGCCTGGGTGGTCGCCGCACTGCGTGCGCGCGCGGGCCGTTAATCTGACCTGCGGCACTACGCCGACACGAGTAAGAAACGCGACAAAAAGGGGCGGATCGGTGGCGGACATCGAGGAAGCACGCAAGCAGTTCCAGCGGATCGACGCGGACGGTGACGGTTTCATCACCGCCGCCGAGTTCAAGAGCGCCCTCGCCCAGCAGGGTGACTGGAACGTCACCGAATCGGTCGCCGAGGCCATCATCAAGTCCCGTGACCTCAACGGTGACAAGGTGCTGTCCTTCGACGAGTTCTGGGCCCACCTGAACAAGTGACGTGCGGCACGAGGGGCGCCCGCCGGTCACCGGCAGGCGCCCCTTCGTCATGCCCGGCGCCTGATGCGTACGCTCCACCGGCCGTCGTGCCGCTCCAGCGCCAGCGGCAGGCCGAAGCACATGCCCAGCCGGTCGCCGGTCAGGACGTCGGCGGCCGGCCCCTGGGCGAGAGGGCGGCCGTCGCGCAGCAGCAGGGCGTGCGTGGTGTGCCCGGGCAGCTCCTCCAGATGGTGGGTGACCAGCACCGTCGCCAGCCGCGGATGCTCCCGGCGCAGGGCGTCCAGGGCCTGACCGAACTCCTGGCGCTGAGCGGCCTGCGCGACGACGATCCGAACACCGCGGACGACGCCCACGAGGCGATCGTGCGGGCCATCACCGACGCGGACGCGGAGACCGCGGTGGCGGTGGTCACCAAGGAACTGGAGAACCCCTTTCCACCGGCCGCCTAGGACGCCTGCTTGCGGTACTGCCCCGGCGCCACCCCGTACTCCCGTTTGAACGCCTTGGCGAACGCGAACTCCGAGGTGTAGCCCGTCCGTTGGGCTACCTGGCGCAGCGGGAGGTCCTCCTCGGCGCGCAGCAGCCGGCCCGCCGTCGTCATCCGCCACCAGGTCAGGTACGCGAGCGGCGGGGTGCCGACCAGCGCGGTGAACCGGCGCGCGAACGCCGCCCGCGACAGGCCGCCCTCGGCGCCCAGCTCCGCCACCGTCCACGAGCGGGCCGGGTCGGTGTGCAGCGCGTGCAGGGCGGCGGAGACGGCCGGGTCGGCGAGCGCGGCCGCCCAGCCACCCCGCCGGCCGGCGTCCCGCGGCTCGCTCTCCCACCAGGCGCGCAGGATGTACAGCAGCAGGGTGTCCAGCAGCGAGGCGATGACGGTGTACGAGCCGGGCCGGCACTCCGCCAGCTCCTGACCCAGCAGTTCCACCGCCGCCCGCAGCCCGCTGTGGGCGCCGACCCGGGCGGGGAGGTGCACCACCTCCGGCAGCTCGGTGAGCAGGGGGTGGGCACGGCTGCGGTCCAGCAGATAGGCGCCGCACAGCATGACCGTGTGCGGCTCGGGCGCTCCCGGCGGGGGCGGCGGCGGATCGGGCCAGCGGCCGTCCGCGTCCAGACCGAGGTCGTCCAGGGGCACGTCCAGCGAGCCGGCCAGCGCGTGTCCGTGGCCATGGGCGAGGAAGACCACATCGCCCGGGCCGAGCGCGACCGGTTCCCCCTGCGCCGGCAGCAGCCACGCCGACCCGCGCAGCACCACGTGGAATCCGGCTCCGTCCGTGGCCTGGAAGCGACTCCCCCAGGGACCGTACTTGTGCCGCAGGCCGGAGTGCGGCCGCCCGGTGCGCATCGCGGTGACGGCGTCGCTGAGTACGTCCATGTCCCGCACCGTAGCGCCGGGCGGCCGGGAGCGAGACGCACGGACAGAAAGCCGAGACAGACAGGCATGGATCGTCTCGCCGTGCGGCCATAGCGTCGACGGCATGCCAACTTCCGCACACAGCGTGCTCTTTCACGAGACCGGCGGCCCCGACGTCCTGACCGTCGAGGAGACCGAACTGCCCGACCCCGGCCCCGGCGAGGTCCTCGTCCGTGTCGCCGCGATCGCCCTCAACCGCGCGGAGGCCCTCCTGCGCTCGGGCGGCTACTTCTACCAGCCCACCCTGCCCGCCGCCCGCAACGGCTACGAGGCCGCCGGCACCGTCGAGGCGGTCGGCGACGGCGTCACCGCCTTCGCACCCGGTGACCCGGTGCTGAGCGCGGCCAACTTCAGGCTCGACACCCACGGCGTCTACGGCGACCGCGTCCTCATGCCGGAGCACACCCTCGTCCCGCGCCCCGACGGCGTCGACGAGGTCACGGCCGCCGCGGCCTGGCTGACGTACACGACGGCATACGGCGCGCTGGTCGAGCGGGCCCGGATGGCGCCCGGCGACCACGTCCTGATCACCGGTGCGTCCAGTGGCGTCGGCACGGCCGCGATCCAGGTCGCCCGGCGGGCCGGCGCGGTGCCCATCGCCACCACCCGGACCGAGGCCAAGCGGCAGCGGCTGCTCGACCTGGGCGCGCAGCACGTGATCGTCTCCGACGACGAGGACGTGGTGAAGGAGACCCGGCGGCTCACCGGCGGCAACGGCGCCGGGATCGTCCTCGACGCGATCGGCGGCCCCGGCTTCGCGACCCTCGGCGAGGCGGCGGCCGAGGACGGCTACCTGATCTGTTACGGCTGGCTTCAGGGGCAGCCCACCGTCCTGCCGATGCGGTGGCCCCTCACCGTCCACGGCTACAGCAACTTCACCCTCACCGGTACCGCCGAAGGGCGCCGCCGCGCCGCCCACTACCTGGGTTCCGGCCTCGCCGACGGCACGCTGCGCCCGGTGATCGGCGAGGTACTCGACGGCCTGGAACGCATCCGGGACGCCCACCGGCTGATGGAGTCCAACCAGCACACCGGCAAGATCGTGGTACGGATCTGACCCCGCCACCCGTTCGGCCCCAGAACGGGAATAGCCGGACAGACCGCCGGGTTGTCGCCCGCAAACCGGACCATGCGCAGCGAACCTGAAGGGCTGAGCCATGAAGATCGGCATCATCGGCGCGGGCAACATCGGCGGCAACCTGACCCGGAGGCTCAGCGCGCTCGGCCACGACGTCTCCGTCGCCAACTCGCGCGGCCCGCAGACGCTCACCGAGCTGGCCGCGGAGACCGGGGCGACGCCGGTGCGGGTGGAGGAGGCCGCACGCAACGCCGAGATCGTCATCGTCACGGTCCCCCTCAAGGCGGTCCCCGACCTGCCGAAGGGCCTGTTCGACGAGGCCGCCGAGGGGGCCGTGGTCATCGACACCGGCAACTACTACCCGCAGCAGCGTGACGGCCGGATCGCGGCGATCGAGGACGAGGGCGTGACCGAGAGCCGCTGGTCCGAGCGGCAGCTCGGCCACCCGGTGATCAAGGCCTTCAACGCCACCTTCGCCCAGGACCTCCTGGAACGCCCGCGGCCGGACGGCGACCCCGACCGTATGGCGCTGTCGGTCGCCGGGGACGACGAGGCGGCCAAGGCGAAGGTACGGGCCCTCATCGACGAGCTGGGCTTCGACACCGTCGACACCGGCGGCCTCGACGACTCCTGGCGCCAGCAGCCCGGCACCCCGGTCTACGGCATGCGCGGCGACGTGGAGGCCGTGACGAGGGCGCTCGAGGCGGCGACCCCGGAGCGCCCGGCGGACTTCCGCGGCTGAGAGCCGTCCGCCTCAGACGATCTCCAGGGGCAGGTGCGGCCCGTCCGGCAGCTCGACCTCGACGCTGTCGCCGGGCCGCACCACACCACCGGCGACGACGACGCTCATGATCCCGGATCTGAAGCGCGGCCGCCCGTCGGCTCCCCGTGCGACGACCTCCTTCAGCAATCCCTTGTGAAACCCGTCGATCTGCGCACACGGATTGCGCAGCCCGGTCACCTCGACGACGGCCTCGTCCCCGAGCAGCAGCCGTGCCCCCGTGGGCAGCCCGAGCAGATCGATCCCGCGGGTGGTGACGTTCTCCCCGAGCTGTCCGGCCGCCACCTCGAACCCGGCCGCCCGCAGCTCGTCGAACAGCTCCTCGTGCATCAGATGCACCTGCCGCAGATTGGGCTGCGAGGGATCCTTGGCCATCCGGAACCGATGCTTCACCGTCGCCCCGCCGTGCACGTCCCCCTCCACCCCGAACCCGGCGAGCAGCCGGATGCTCTCGCGGTTGGGCTTGGTGAAGGAGTACACGCCGTTGCTGCTGACCGCGGTGATGGTGCCGTCCATGCCGGTCACCCTAGGGCGTGGCCCAATCCCGCAGCGCCGCGCGGCTGGTGAAGTTGGCCACGTCCGTGTCGTGCGGGTCGTCGGTGTACTGGTGGAACCGCCACGCCGCCTTGATGCGCGGCTTGCCGGCGGTCACGTAGTCGGCGATCCAGAGGCCGTCGCCGGCGTACGAGGTCGTGTCCACTGTCAACCAGAAGTGACGGTTGCAGTAGAGCACGACCCGGTTGTGCGGGCGCATCTGCTTCAGCATGCGGAGGAAACGGTCCTTCTCCGCGTTGCTCGCGTGGGTGCCCTCGCCCGTCGTCTCCCAGTCGACGGCCAGGATGTCGCCCGTGCGTTCCGGGGTCTTGCTCAGGAAGTACTCGGCCTGGGCCGTGAGGTTGCCCGGCCACAGGAAGTGGTAGAAGCCGACGACCAGGCCCGCGTCGCGGCCGTGCTTGGTCTGGGCGGCGAGTTTCGGGTTGACGTACGAACGTCCCTCGGTCGCCTTGATGAAGACGAAGGAGAGGCCGTCCGTGCCGTAGGAGGAGGACTGGTAGGCGCTCACGTCGATGCCGCGCAGCATGGGGGCTCCCGACAGGTGTGGGGGACGGGAGGGGATGATGCCCCGGATCGGGGTCCGGTCAACCGCCTGGGCGAACCGGTCAACCGTCCGAACGACACAGCCCGTTCAGCGCTCGGCGATGTTCATGGCGAGGCCGCGGCGGGATGCGTGTTCCGTGCTCGTCACGGGGAGGGCGACGTCGACCCGCCGCCCGAGGGAGCTTTGGTGGACGAGGACCTGCCGGGCCAGGAGTTCGACGATGGCGAGCCCTCGGCCGTGCACGTCGGGGTCGGCGTCTTCGCCGGGCCGCGGCCGGGCCGGGGCGCCGGAGTCCGTCACCGAGATCCACAGGACGCCGGCGTGCAGGGACACCCGGACGGTCATGTCGTGGTGGCCGTGCTCCGCGGCGTTCGCGGCGAGTTCGCCGACGATGAGCTCGGCGGTCTCCCGGTCGGCGGACGGGATGCGCCACTGGGCCAGGACGGCCACGATGCAGTGGCGGGCCACCGGAACCCAGCCGACCTCCGCCGGCAGGGCCACGACGGCCTCCTGGTGGCGTGCCGCCCCGCCACGTGGGGGAGGACCGGACGGCGTCGTCCGGTGCGGGGAGCCGGGCGGCTGAGCGGTGGACCGCTGGCGCGCGGGGGATGCGGCGAGCGGCCCGCTCGTCTCGTCGAGGGTTGTGGTGTACATGGTCGACCCCGAATCTGGCGGGAGAGGGCGACGTGGTGGGTCCTGTCGGGGGGATCCGCCTGTTTCTCAGGCCATCTCCGACGCTACGCAGTGGTCCGTCGCTCCATAGCTGGGCGAAGGGGTGCAACCACCCCCTCCGGATGGAGGGGGCACCCCGGGCCGGACGAGAGGCGGGGGGCCGGACACCACGGGTGTCCGGCCCCCCACCGTTGCCACCGCCTGCGCCGGCGCGGTGGTCGTCGCCCGCCCGGTGTGCGGGGCGGTCGCCGGGTCAGTCGAGCGTGTCCGCGCCGGTCGGGAGCGGTGGCTCCGCCTCGATGCGTTCCCACTCCTCGTCGGTGAGAACCCGGGACCGGAGCAGGAAGCGCACGCCCTCGGGTGCTTCGAGGGAGAAGCCGCTGCCCCGGCCCGGAACCACGTCGACGGTGAGGTGGGTGTGCCGCCAGTACGCGTACTGGTCGGCGCTCATCCAGAAGGGGGTGTCACCGGCGACCCGGCCGAGGAGCACGTCCTGGGCGCCGACCCGGAACTCGCCGCGCGGATAGCACATGGGCGCGCTGCCGTCGCAGCAGCCACCGGACTGGTGGAACATCACCGGCCCGTGCGTCCCGGTGAGCCGCCGCACCAGGTCCTCGGCGGCCGGTGTCAGCTCGACGCGCCTGGTGCGGGCGTCCATCAGAAGAACCCGAGCTTCTGGCCGGAGTAGCTGACCAGCAGGTTCTTGGTCTGCTGGTAGTGGTCGAGCATCATCTTGTGGGTCTCGCGGCCGATGCCGGACTTCTTGTAGCCGCCGAAGGCCGCGTGGGCCGGGTAGGCGTGGTAGCAGTTCGTCCAGACGCGGCCGGCCTTGATCTCGCGGCCCAGGCGGTAGGCGGTGTTGCCGTCCCGGGTCCACACGCCGGCGCCGAGGCCGTACAGCGTGTCGTTGGCGATCTTCAGGGCCTCGTCGACGGAGTCGTACGTCGTCACCGACACCACCGGGCCGAAGATCTCCTCCTGGAAGATCCGCATGTCGTTGGTGCCGCGGAAGATGGTCGGCTCGATGTAGTAGCCGCCCTCCAGACCGGCCACGGCGCGGGGGTTGCCGCCGGTGAGGAGTTCGGCGCCCTCCTGCTTGCCGATGTCGATGTAGGAGAGGATCTTCTCGTACTGGTCGTTGCTGGCCTGGGCGCCGATCATGGTCGCCGGGTCCAGCGGGTCGCCGCTGACGATGGCCTTGGTGCGCTCCACGCAGCGGGCCATGAACTCGTCGTAGATGGAGGAGTGGATCAGGGCGCGGGAGGGGCAGGTGCACACCTCGCCCTGGTTGAGGGCGAACATCACGAAGCCCTCGACGGCCTTGTCCAGGAAGTCGTCGTCGGCGGCCATGACGTCGGGCAGGAAGATGTTCGGGCTCTTGCCGCCCAGCTCAAGCGTGACCGGGATGATGTTCTCGCTCACGTACTGCATGATCAGCCGGCCGGTCGTGGTCTCGCCGGTGAAGGCGACCTTGGCGATGCGCGGGCTGGAGGCGAGCGGCTTGCCGGCCTCGACGCCGAAGCCGTTGACGACGTTGAGCACGCCGGGCGGGAGCAGGTCGGCGATCAGGTCGACGACGTACAGCAGGCTGGCCGGGGTCTGCTCGGCGGGCTTGATGATGACGCAGTTTCCGGCGGCGAGGGCCGGGGCGAGCTTCCAGGCGGCCATCAGGATGGGGAAATTCCACGGGATGATCTGGCCGACCACGCCGAGCGGCTCGTGGAAGTGGTAGGCGACCGTGTCCGCGTCGATCTCCGCGATGCTGCCCTCCTGGGCGCGCACCACGCCGGCGAAGTAGCGGAAGTGGTCGATCGCCAGCGGGATGTCGGCGGCCAGCGTCTCGCGCACCGGCTTGCCGTTCTCCCAGCTCTCCGCGACGGCGATCTTCTCCAGGTTCGCCTCGAGGCGGTCGGCGATCCGGTTCAGGATGTTCGCCCGCTCGGTCGTGGAGGTGCGGCCCCACTTCGGGGCGGCCGAGTGGGCCGCGTCCAGGGCGAGTTCGACGTCGGCGGCGGAGGAGCGGGCCACCTCGCAGAAGGTCTTGCCGGTCACCGGCGTCGTGTTCTCGAAGTACCGGCCCTCCACGGGGGCGACCCAGTCGCCACCGATGAAGTTGTCGTATCGCGGGGCGAAGCTGACGATGCTGCCGTCCGTTCCCGGCTGCGCGTACACCATGGCGGCTCTCCTCGGGGGGATGGTGAGTGCGGTCCGACGGCTCACGCCGTCGTGATGCGGTTCACTGTGAGGTCCCGAGGTTGGCGCGAGGTTGGCGCCGTACGCGCCCCGCGCCGGGCCGGGTGTCAGTGGCGCAGGGCCGAGGTGAGGCGGCCGGCCGCGAGGGCGCGGCGGGTGTCGCGCGGGCCGAGCAGACGCAGCGCGTGCTCGTGCACCTCCACGTCGTACGGGACCCGTTCGCCGTACCGCAGCGCGTGCTCGGGACGGGCGCTGGTGAGCACCGCCTCGCGCACCGCCACCTCCAGGTGGGTGCGCCACTCCTCGATGCCCGGCGCCTCGGAACGGGGCAGCAGGGGGCCGCGGTACAGGCGCAGGGCGGTGTCCGCGTCCCCGTTCCGCAGCGCGCGCAGCACGTCGGCGGCGTCGCAGGACACCGGCGTGGTCAGCGCGTAACGGCGGGTGGTGACCCCGCCGTCCAGGGCGCGGCGCAGATGGGAGATCTCCGCCTTGAACGTGGACGCGGTGACCGCCCGGTCCCCGTACACGGCCTCGCGCAGCCGCTCGGGCGCGTAGCCGTCCGGTTCCAGCGCGAGCAGGGTCAGGATCTCCAGCTGCCGGGGCCGCAGCTGAAGGGGGGCGCCGTTGCGTACGGCCTGTTCGGCACCGAGGCAGGTGAGGCGCACGGGGTCGGAGTTCGTACGCGGAATCAGCTGCGGCTCGGTCCGCAGCCGGGCCTCGACGGTGGCCACCAGGGAGCGCACGGTGGACATGGCGAGGGGGTTCGAACGGTCCCAGGTGGTGGACATGTCCAGCACCCCCAGGACGCGTCCGTCCGGCCCGTGGACGGGCGCGCAGTAGCAGACCCATCCGTGCAGGGCCGTCACCAGGTGTTCGGCCGAGAACACGGAATGGGGGCGGCCGGTGCGCAGCGCCAGGGAGAGGGCGTTGGTGCCCATGGCCTGCTCGTCCCACCGGCCGCCGGGCGCGAAGTTGACGCGCTCGGCCCGCCGACGCATCGTGCGCCCGCCGCACGTCCACAGGATGGTGCCGGACTCGTCGGTGACCGCGGTGACGAACCCGGCGTCCTCCGCGATGCTGCGCAGCTCGTCGGCGAGGTCGTCGACCGGCCGGCGCAGCGGTGAGCCGATCCAGCGGTGGTGGACCGCGCCCTCGTCGCTGACCGGGGCACTGTCCCGGCCCGGGTCGACGCTGCTCAGCGAGCGCACCCAGGACTCGGTCACGTCCTGGCGCAGCGCCTCGGCACCGCACGGCCGCGACCCTGCGGTCCGCATCTGCGGCACCAGGCGGGACCACTCGCTCTCCAGCGTGGCCCTGCGCCGCCGGAGGTCACTGCTCTGTGACATCTGCATTTCCCCTGCCGTCGAACGGGGACGACCGATTATTGTCCCTCGGGACCGCGTCGGCACACCCCCCCGACCGGTCCGTCCACCCTGTCCGATCGGACAGGTGCCGCATCCGGGCGCGCGCGCCTAGCGTGGTCTTCGGTCTGAGAACAGTGTTATCGGCCAACCGGGCAGTAAAATCAAGGTTGCCTGTGCGTTGCGGGCTCGACGCCCTTGGGAGGTCGCATGTCGACCAGGTCGGATGTCATGGTGGCGGGCGGTAACGATCCGAGTGCGGACTGGAGCCGTGACGAGCGCCAGGGCGAGCTGCTGGGGCCGCAGCGGACCGGCACGGACGCCGTACGGCAGTCCGCCCGGCTCGCCAAGTTCCATGTGCCGGAGGTGGTGTTCGGGCCCGGTTCGCTCGCGGAGCTCGGGCACTGCGCGCTCCGCCTCGGCGGTCGCCGCCCCTTCCTGGTCACCGATCCCGGGCTGATGGAGGCGGGCTGGGCGGACGAGGCGGTGGGCCACCTGCGCCGGGTCGGGCTGCGGCCCGTGGTGTGGAGCGATGTGACGCCCAACCCCAAGGACGTCGAGATCCAGGCCGGCTTCGAACGCTACGCGGCCAGCGGCTGCGACGTCATCGTGGGAGTCGGCGGCGGCTCCGTCATCGACGCGGCCAAGGGCGTGGCGATCCTGTCGGGCAATGGCGGGCACATCCTCGACTACGAGGGAGTGGACCAGGTGGTTCAGCCCATCCCGCCGACCGTGATGGTGCCCTCGACGTCGGGCACCGGGGCGGACGTCTCCCAGTTCGCCGTGGTCACCGACACCTCCCACCACATCAAGATCACCATTGTGAGCCGCACCCTGGTCCCCGAGATCTCGGTGATCGACCCGCGGCTGCTGACCACCATGCCGGACTGGCTCAACGCGGCCACCGGCCTGGACGCCCTGACGCACGCCATCGAGGCGTTCGTGTCCCGGGCGCACAACCCGCTGACGGACATCCACGCCCTGCACGCGGTCGAGCTGATCACCGCGAACCTGGTGCGCACCCAGGTCCGTCCCAGGGACTTCGGCGCCCGTCTCGCCATGGCCCAGGCCTCCCTGGAAGCCGGCATGGCCTTCACCAACGCCATCCTCGGCGCGACGCACGCCATGAGCCATCAGGTCGGCGGCCTGCTGGACGCCCCGCACGGTGTGGTCAACGGCGTGCTCCTGCCGCACGTCATCCGCTTCAACGCCGAGACATGGCCGGAGCGTTTCGTCGCGCTGGGCGCGGCGGCCGGGCTTCCGGTCGCCGGTGTGCCGCCGCACGAGGTGGCCGAACAGCTCGCGGACCTGGTGCGCGCGCTGGCGGACGACGTCGGCGTCCCGAAGGGGCTGGCCAGTCTCGGGGTCGCGGAGCGCGACCTGCCGGTGCTGGCCCGCACGACGCTCAAGGACGCCTGCATGGCCACCAACCCCCGGGACGTCGACGTGCGGGACGTGGAGACACTGTTCCGCGAGGCTCTGTGAGGCGATCCACGTGTACGACCCCGAACGCTCGTCGCAGGCCCCCGACTTGGGAGTGCTCACCGGACTGCGGTCCGGCAAGCGGTCGTTCTACCCCGCGTACGTGCGCTCCACCGAGCGGCTGGAGCGGACGGTGGAGGCGCTCGACGGGATCTCCCGCGCCCTGGTGCGTACGGCGGAGGGGCCGCGCGCCCTGGTCGAGGCCGTCGTACGGACCGCCGCCGAGCACTTGCGCGCCCGCTGGCTGCTGCTGGCCGTCGCCGACGGCGCGCTGCGCGCCGCCCGGCCGCGCTTCCTGCTGTACACCGACGACGTGTTCATCGACGACGAGACCCGCATACCCGCCGAGGTGCGCGAGCACCTTCGGCTGCTGCGCACCCGCCCCTGGGAGGCCCAGGAGCCCCACCGGGGCCAGGGCTGGGTGCGCGCGCCGATGACCTTGGACGACGAACCGGTCGGCGGGATCGCCGCACAGCCCGGCGCCGGTGTCGAGGTCGCCGACACCGACCTGGCCATTCTGCGCGTCCTCGCCAACCAGGCGGCCGTGGCGCTGCACCACACGTTCCTGTTCCACGCCGCGACCACCCTGCGCGGACGTGCCGAGGAGCTGTCCGAGGCGGCGGAGCGGCAGGCCCGGGACCTGGCCGCGCGCAACGCCGAGCTGGCCGAGACCCAGGCGCGGCTGCTCGACGCGATGCAGCGGCAGGCGCTGGACGACGAACGGCGCCGCATCGCGCGCGAACTGCACGACAGCGTCTCCCAGTACGTACTCAGCGCGGGGATGACGGTGGAGGTGTGCCGGGCCGAGCTGGCGGGCCTGGGCGGTGAGGCCGCCGGGATCGCCGAGCGGCTCGCCGACGCCAAGGACCTCAACCGGCAGGCCGTGGAGCGGCTGCGCGCCGCGATCTACGCGCTCCACCACACCTCGCAGGAGCCGGCGGGGCCGCTCCCGGTGCTGCTGGAGCGGCTGTCCACGGTGCACCTGCCCACGGACCTGGACGTACGGGTGCAGGTGGCGGGCCGGCCGGAGCCGCTGCCGCCCGAGGCCGAGCGGTCGATCCTGCGGATCACCGGCGAGGCCCTGTTCAACTCCGCCACCCACGGCAAGGCCGGCCGGGCGCTGGTCCGGCTGCGGTATCAGCCGCAGACGGTGGTGCTGACCGTGTCCGACGACGGCGGCGGCGACCCGGCGCAACTGCGCCGGGCCCTGCGGATGTCCCGGGCCACCGATCTCGCCGGACGCCACCGCGGGCTGGCGAACATGGTCGCCCGTGCGGAGGAGCTCGGCGGCCGGCTGTCCATCCGCCGGTCGGGGATGGGAGGCGTCCTGCTGCGGGTCGACGTCCCGCTGCCGGTGAAGCGCTCGGGAGGCGGCGATGACGACTGAACAGCGGGCCGAGGCGCCCGCACAGGTCCTGCGGATCGTGCTGGTCGACGACCACGCGATCGTGCGGCACGGGCTGAGGTCGATCCTGGAACGCGAGAGCGACCTGGAGGTGGTCGGCGAGGCGAGTACGGCCGCCGAGGCCGACGCCGTCGTCGAGCGGACGCGTCCGGCGATCGTGCTGCTCGACCTGAAGCTGTCCACGGCGGCCGACACCGAGGGCCTGGACCTGTGCGCCGAGCTGACGCGGCGCCACCCGGACCTGGCGGTGCTGGTGCTCACCACGTTCCTCGACGACTCGCTGGTCGTGGAGGCGATCCAGCACGGTGCGCGCGGTTACGTCGTCAAGGACGTGGACACCACCGAACTGCTGCGTTCCATCCGCGCGGTGGCCCGTAACGAGAGCGCCTTCGACTCGCACGCGGCGGCTGCGATGGTGCGCTCGATGCGCGTGCAGCCCGAGCGGCCGAAGTTCACCGAACGGGAGCTGAGGGTCCTCCAGTTGCTCGCCCGCGGGCTGAGCAACCGGGAGATCGGCGCCGAGCTGTACATCTCGGAGACCACGGTGAAGTTCCACGTCCGCAACATCATGCGCAAGATGGACGCGGGGAGCAGGGCGGAAGTCGTGTACGAGGCCAGCAAGTCGGGCGTCATCTGACGGCAGGGAGCGGGGACCGCCCGCCGGCGCTCCCCGCTCCCTCCCTCAGGTCGTCAGCCCACGGCCGGGCGCCCGAGCGGCAGCCCGCGGCCTCCGGTGGCCAGCGAGGTCACGTGCAGGAAGAGGTAGAACCCGACCGCGACGAAGGCGAAGACGGCGTAGCCGCCCGCCGTCTGCAGCGTGCCGGAACCCTTCAGGGTGGCGCACAGCACCAGCGCGAGGGCCAGGTCGATCAGCGTGAACAGCACGGTGAAGGCGGCCGGCAGCCGTAGCGTGCCCACGGTCAGCAGCACGATGGTGACCAGCCAGGAGATCAGGAACAGTGCCTGGGTCCTGGTCGCGGCGGCCTCGGCGATGGCGAACCAGCCGTGGGTGAGCCCGAGCACCAGGACCGCATAGCTGAGCCAGAACCCCGTGACGACACCGAAGATCGCCGCGACGGCGCTCTGCCCGAGCGCGGCCGCCCAGACCGCGGCGATCAGCTGGCCGAGCGCCGTGGCCGCGAGGATGATCGCGAGCGGTGCTCCGGCGGTGCCCGCCGGCACATAGCCGACCAGGGTGAGACCGAGGGCGATCGAACCCACGATGAACGTGGGCACGCCGATCAGCGCCGGATCCCCGTCCAGCGGTCCCGGCTTGGCCTGCGGCCGGGGTGTCGCGTGCGGTGCGGCGGCGGAACCCGCCGCGTCCGTTTCCGAGAGGGCCATGGAACGCTCCTTTGCGTTGCGGTGTTTCTTCTTCGGGGCGGCGCAGTTCGTGGGTCTTTCGCTCAGCCGGGGTCTTCCGGTCAGCCGGGGACTTCCGCTCAGCCGGCGTCGACGACCAGCCAGCCGCCGTGGAAGGCGTCGACGCGGAACGGGTGTCCGGCGCGGCGGCCCAGGCCGGCGAGCTGCTCGGGGGAGAAGCACCGGACGTGCCCGTAGGCGGCGGTCGGCTCGTCCTCGTACGGCACGGCCACCACCACCCGGCGCCGGGCCAGCCGCAGCGCTTCCGCTACGACGGCGTCGCCGTGCTCGGGGTCCAGGTGCTCCAGGACGTGGATGACGGTGACGGTGTCCACCGAGCCGTCGGGCAGCGGCACCCGGGACGCGTCGCAGACCAGCGCGTCGAGCGCGAGGCCCCGGGCCCGGGCCACCATGCCCAGCAGGCGCATGGTGCCCGGGGAGAGGTCGGAGGCGATCACCGTCTGCCGCTCCCGCTCGGCCAGCAGCAGCGGCAGGAAGCCGAAGCAGGAGCCGAGGTCCAGCACGACTCCCGGGGGGACCAGGTCGAGGGTGCGCCGGTAGACGGGGGCGAACCCGGCGATCGACGAGTGCTCGGCCGGCTCGGGGGCCTGCCAGTACTTCTGGATGCGGGCCAGGGTGTTGTCGTAGAAGGTGGTCCAGGCGGGCAGGGGGCCGTCCACGCAGGAGCGCACCACCCCGGTGAAGACCCGCTCGAAGACGTCGCTGCCGGACAGCCACCCGGGGGCGAACAGCTCATCGGCGAGCAGTCCGGCCAGGTCGTTGTCCAGCTGCTCGGGGAGCAGCGAGTGGCCCAGCTCGACGCGGCGGCCGCGGCGGCGCAGGGTGAAGTGCTCGGTACGGACGATGGGCTCGACACTGCCGCTGCCGGCGCCGGGGCTGTCGCGGACCACGCGCACCAGGTGGTCGGCGTACAGGCCGGGCGCGCTCGGCGCCAGCGGGTCGATGCGGCGCGCGGCGATCGCGCTGCGCAGACTCGGGACACTCACGGTGACGGCTCCCCCAGACGGTGTGCGGTGGTGTTCATCGGCCGGTCGCCTCCCCCGCCATCCGCAGGGCGGTGCGCTCCAGCCCGGCGAGGTCGGCGACCACCTGCACGCGGTCGCAGTACTCGGCGTAGCGGGGCAGGTCGCAGGCGCCCAGGCCCCAGGAGTAACGCGGCTCCGGGGTCAGCCAGATGGTCCGGCGCACCCGGCGGGTGATCTCCGCGAAGGCCTCGGTCCGCGGCGGGTTGCCGTTGCCGCGGCCGTCGCCGAGCACCAGGAGGGTGGTACGGCGGCCCAGCGCCGGGGAGTGCTCGGTCAGCAGCGTCTCGAAGGTCCGGCCGTAGTCGGAGGTGGTGTCCACGTCCAGCAGACCGCCGGCCGGCAGCCCGTCGAAGACCAGCCCCAGCGCCCGCTCCAGCGGGTGCTCGGCGAACAGCTCGGTGATCTCGGTGGGTTCGTCGACGAAGGCGTAACTGCGGACCTGCCCGAACAGGGACTGCAGCCCGTGCACCAGGTGCAGGGTGAAGCGGGCGGTGGCCCGCACGGACGGGGAGACGTCGGCGAGGACCAGCAGTCGCGGTCTGTCCTCGGCGCGGGTGACGGTGACCGGCCGGAACGGCACGCCGTCGTAGCGCATGTTGCGGCGCATGGTGCGGCCCGGATGGACCCGGCCCGCCGGGGTGTTGCGCTTGCGGCTGGTCAGGGCGCCCTGCACGGAGCGGCCCACCCGGCGCAGCGCCTCCTCCAGCTGCCCGCGCTCCTCCTCGTCGACCGCTTCGAGGCGGGCGCGTTCGGCGATCCGGGCCGACTCGACGGCCACCGACTGCAGTTCGGCCAGCCGGTCGAGATGCCGTTTCAGCAGTTCGGGCAGGTTCTCGATGACACCCGCCAACTGCCGTCGTAGCGAGTCGAGTTCCTGGTCGCCGGGATCGTCCTGCTGCGCGAGCCGGCCGAGCAGGGCGTCCTGCTGGGCGACGGTCAGGGTCGTGTCGATCGGCTGCCCGGCCGCCGGAGCGAGCCGTCCGGGGATCCCGGCGCCGTGCAGCCGCTCGGTCTCCAGCTGGACGGACGGGCTGTCGTCGCGCGTGCCGCGCGCGCCGTCCTTGGACAGGACGATCTCGTCGGTCATCGAGGCGAGGTCGATCTTGTTGGCCTCCTGGTGCAGGTTGTACTGCTGGGCCAGGTCCTGCTGGTCGAAGAAGTCGCGGATGTCGGACGGCTTGCCGTGGCTGTGACCCTGCTGCGGGGTCTCGGAGGGCTCGTCGGAGACGGTGTACGACTCCAGCTCACCCGTGTCGGACAGATCGTCGTGCGCATGACTGTGCCCGTGGCCATCGGTGCCGCCGTCCACCGGGCGCAGTGAGAAGAACGCGGTGAACAGGTCGTCGAACAGCGGGTGGTCGCGGCGGTCCTTGACCAGCGTCATGCGCAGCGCCTCACGCAGCGTCTCGCGCTCGCCGAGCACGCCGGGCTGGGCCGCCCCGCGCATCGCGTCCATGGCCTCCGACACGGAGATGCGCAGGCCGAACAGGCGCAGCACGCGGACGAATCGGTGCACACCGGCTTCCATGCATGCCTCCGGGTTCAGTCGGTGCGGCGCCGCGCGATGGCGGCGAACGAGCGGGCGCCCTGGCCGGCGCCGGGGGTGGTGCGGTGCGTCGGTCCGGCACCGGGCGCGCCGTAGTAGTTCTCGTCGTGCCGGCCCTGCTGGTCCATGGCGGCCCGGACCGCACGGCCGTCCACATCGCCGTGCTCGCCGTGGTCGTGGTGGTGATCGGCGTGGGGGTGGCCGGTGTGGTGCGGGTGCCCGTGGTGGTGGCCGGGTTCGGGCAGCGTGCGGTTGGGGTCGGCCAGGCGCGGCAGCACCTCCAGTGCGCGGTGCAGGTCCCGCTCGTACTTGAGGACGACGTTGGCGGTGTCGGCGAGGACCGCTGGGTCGAGTTCGTCGACGCCCAGCACGGCGAGGGTGCGGGCCCAGTCGACGGTCTCGGAGATGCTCGGGCTCTTGCGCAGCGGCAGCGCGCGCAGGCCCCGCACGACGTCCACCAGATGGCGGGCGGCGGCCTCCGGCAGCCCGGTGTCCTTGGACCGCACGATCTCCAACTCCCGCTCCGCCTCCGGGTATTCGAGGAAGAGGTGCAGGCAGCGGCGCTTCAGCGCGGCCGACAGGTCACGGGTGTTGTTGGAGGTCAGGACGACGTACGGGGGGATCTTCGCGGTGTATGTGCCGATCTCCGGAACCGACACCTGGTACTCGGCCAGGCACTCCAGGAGCACCGCCTCCAGGGCCTCGTCCGCCCGGTCGACCTCGTCGATCAGCAGGACGGCCGGCTGCTCGCCGCGCACGGCGTCCAGCAGCGGGCGGGGGGCGAGGAACCGGTCGGAGAAGAAGACGCTGTCCTGCTCCTCGATCCGGAGCACGGCGGAGGCCAGGTCGGGGGCGTCGGCCGTGAGGTCGCCGATCTTGTCCCGGAGCATCTGGGTGTACAGCAGCTGCTTGCCGTAGTCCCACTCGTACAGGGCGCGGCTCTCGTCCTGGCCCTCGTAACACTGCAGGCGCAGCAGCCGGCGGCCGGTGGCGGCGGCCAGTGCCTTGGCCAGCTCGGTCTTGCCGACGCCGGCCGGGCCTTCGAGCAGCAGCGGCTTGTCGAGTCGGGTCTGCAGGAACACGGTGGTGGCGAGGCGCCGGTCGGCGATGTAGCCGTGGGCGGCGAACCGCTCGGCGACGTCCTCGACCGAGCCGAACGCGGGGTTGTCGGGTGTGGCGGGCACGGTGTCTCCGTCCGGTGGGGCGGGAGCGGGGGGGGGTGACCTCCCACGGTGCGACCCCCCGCTCCCGGGCATGAGGTACTCAGCCGAGCAGGTCGTCCAGGTCGCCGTTCATGCAGTGGTCGACGACGGGCCGGACGGTGTCGAACGTGCACTCCTTGGCGTTGCCCGGGGTGCAGGCGTCGCCGAGGACGTGGTGGGTGATGCGGTCCACGTCGGCCGCGTCACCCTTGATCACCTTGGCCTGCTCGTAGAACTTCGTCGGGCCCTGCCCGAGGCGGTTCTTGGAGTAGGTGTTCTGCTCGACGTCCGTGAACTTCTCCGGGATGCCGACGTCGCGCAGCAGCCGGATGCCCGCGGCGAGGGCGGCCTCGGCGGCCTGCACCTTCGTCATGCCGTGCGTGTCCACGCCCATCGCCTCCGCGATGTCGGCGAACCGCTCGTAGTGGGCCGGCATGTTGAACGCCCAGACACGGGGCAGCGCGATGGCGTTGTTGAGCCCGTGGTGGGTGTCGTAGAAGGCGCTGACGGCGTGCGAGATGGAGTGGATGATGCCCAGGCCACCGGAGTTGAACGCCTGCGCCGCGATGTACTGGGCGTACATCATGCCCTCACGTCCGGCCAGGTCCTGGCCGTTCCACACCGCCTGGCGCAGATGGCGGGCGGTCAGCCGGATGGCGTGCAGCGCGTTGCCCAGCGACGGCTGGAAGTCGAGCCGGGAGACGTACGGCTCGGAGGCGTGGGCGAGGACGTCGAAGCCGCACTGCGCGGTGTAGTCGAGCGGGCAGTCGTAGTAGAGCGTGGGGTCGTCGATGGCGAGGCTGGCCACGGAGGCGTCGTCGAAGGCGACGTACTTGTGCGGGTTGTCCGGGTCGGTGGTCGTGTCGGTGATGACGTACGCCCACGAGGTCTCCGAACCGGTGCCGGCGGTGGTGGAGACGGCGATGTGCGGCGGGTTCTTCGGGTTCTCGGATTTGTTGAAGCCCTCGAAGTCATTGACGCTGCGCCCGTCGTGGGCGACGGAGATGCGGGCGCCCTTGCACGCGTCGTGCGACGAGCCGCCGCCGATCGACACGAACGAGTCGCACTTGTTCTCCTGGTACAGCGCCACGGCGTCCATGACGTTGTAGTCCTTGGGGTTCGACTCGACCTTGTCGTACAGGACGACCTCGAGCCCGTGGTACTTCAACGACTCGACGATCTTGTGCACGGTGTCACTGCCGCGCAGACCGGTGGTCATCACCAGCGTGCGCCTGAAACCCAGCTTCTTGGCCTCCGGACCGATCAGCTCATGGGCGCCCGGGCCCATCAGCGCCCGGGGGAAGGGGTGGAACTCCTTGATCGGGAACGGCTTGAGAAGTTCTTCGACCTGCATGATCGCGACTGTCCTCTCCGCGCGGGTGGGCCGCGCGTCCTGCGTCGAGTGCTCTCCCGGGCCTGCCGGCCGGCGGCGCTGATGTCCGGGGTGGCGCACGAAACGTGCCGGAGTTGGTGGCGTGACTCACCCTCCGGGAACGCGGCGCGGGGCGACACCGGCCGCTCGGACGGCAGCGCGGCGCCGGACGGAGAGGGCGCGACCTGACCGATCGGACGGGGCACCGGCCGGCACCGGCCCCGGTGCGGGCACACCTGTCCGACCGGACAGGGTGAGGGCGGCCGGAAGCAGGGCGAGCGGCGCGGGGAGGCGCCCGTAGCGTCGAGAACGGCCCGGTCACCGCGGGGCGGAGCCGGCCGCACCCCATCCCCTTTCCCTTCGTGAGGTATGCCGTGAACGAGGAACAGCTCGGGTTCGAGCAGGACACCGTCAACGCCGTCGACGAGCTCGTCGAGGAGGTCCTCGTCGAAGAGGTCTCGATCGACGGCATGTGCGGCGTCTACTAGGGCCCGCCGTGACGTCCCCGGCGTTCGACGTGGCACGCCCCTACCGGCTGAACCCCTCCGTCGCACTGCGCCCCGAGCCGTTCGGGGCGCTCGCCTACCACTTCGGCAACCGCCGGCTGTCCTTCCTGAAGGCGCCGGAACTCGTCGAACTGGTCCGGGAGCTCGGCCGCCACCCCAGCGTCGGGGACGCCCTCGCCGGCGTGCCCGACGCCCGGCGGGGCGCCTTCCTGCGCGCGCTGGCCTCCCTGGCCGCCGCCGACATGATCATTCCCCAGCGCAGTGGAACCGGAGCGCGGTGATGACCACCCTTCACGACCCCCCACCCACCGAGCGCGTGCCCGCCCTCGTCGAGCAGTTCAAGGGCGGGCTCCACGCCCCGATCTGCCTGACCTGGGAATGGACCTACGCGTGCAACCTGTCCTGCGCGCACTGCCTGTCCTCCTCCGGACGGCGCGACCCGCTGGAGCTGTCCACGGACGAGATCAAGTCCGTGATCGACGAGCTCCAGCGCATGCAGGTCTTCTACGTCAACGTCGGCGGCGGCGAACCCACGGTCCGCCCCGACTTCTGGGAGCTGCTGGACTACGCCATCGCCCACCAGGTCGGCGTGAAGTTCTCCACCAACGGGCTGCGCCTGACCCCCGAACGCGCCCGGCGGCTGGCCGCCACCGACTACGTCGACGTGCAGATCTCCCTGGACGGCGCCACCCGCGAGGTCAACGACGCGGTCCGCGGCCCCGGTTCCTACGACATGGCGATCCGGGCCATGGAGAACCTCGCCGCGGCGGGTTTCCGGGACTTCAAGATCTCCGTGGTGATGACCCGTCAGAACATCTCCCAGCTCGACGACTTCGCCGCGATCGCCGACCGCTACGGCGCCCAGCTGCGCATCACCCGGCTCAGGCCGTCCGGGCGCGGCGCGGACGTGTGGGACGACCTGCATCCCACCGCCGACCAGCAGTACGCCCTCTACTCCTGGCTGGTCGGGCACGGCGAGCGAGTGCTCACCGGTGACTCCTTCTTCCACCTCAACGCGCTCGGCTCGGAGCCGATCCCCGGCCTGAACCTGTGCGGGGCGGGACGGGTGGTGTGCCTGATCGACCCGGTCGGCGACGTGTACGCCTGCCCGTTCGCCATCCACGACGCGTTCAAGGCGGGCAACGTGCGCTCGCCGGGCGGCTTCGACCGGGTGTGGCGGGAGTCGGCGCTCTTCACCGAGCTGCGCAGGCCCTCCACCGGGGGTGCCTGCTCGGGCTGTCCCGCCTACGACAGCTGCCAGGGCGGCTGCATGGCGGCGAAGTTCTTCACCGGCCTTCCGCTGGACGGCCCCGACCCGGAGTGCGTCAAGGGCCATGGCGCCGCCGCGCTGTCGGCCGTGGACCGGGACGCGCTCCCGCGCCAGGGCAACGACCACTCGCACCGGACGGTCCCGCTGGGCATGCCCGCCGTACGGACCAGCCGCCCGGACCGCTTCTGCGACGAGAGCCCGCTGGCCGGGCCGCCGGCGAACCCGCCCGCGTGATCACGCCCGCCCGACCACGCCCGCACGACGACGAACAAGGAACCAGGACAAGGAGATTCATGATGAGCGGCTGGTTCGAGACGGTCGCCGAGGCCCAGCGAAGGGCCGGCAAGCGACTGCCGAAGTCGGTCTACAGCGCACTGCTGGCCGGTTCCGAGAAGGGCACCTCCTACGACGACAACACCAGGGCGTTCGCCGAGCTGGGCTTCGCGCCCCATGTGGCCGGGCTGTCGGCCAAGCGGGACCAGTCGACGACGGTCCTGGGCGAGCAGATAGCCCTCCCGGTGATCATCTCCCCGACCGGCGTGCAGGCCGTGCACCCCGACGGCGAGGTCGCCGTCGCCCGCGCGGCCGCCGCCCGCGGTACTGCGATGGGGCTCAGCTCGTTCGCGAGCAAGCCGCTGAGAGACGTCGTGGCCGCCAACCCGCAGACGTTCTTCCAGATGTACTGGATGGGCTCCAAGGACGCGATGCTGCAACGCATCGAGCACGCCTGCACCTTCGGCGCGAAGGCGCTGATCGTCACCCTCGACTGGTCCTTCTCGCACGGCCGCGACTGGGGCAGCCCCAAGATCCCGGAGCGGCTGGACCTCAAGGCCATGGCACGGTTCGCCCCGGAGGCCGTGACGCGGCCCCGCTGGCTGCTGGACTTCCTCAAGTCCGGTCGCCTCCCCGACCTCACGGCGCCGAACCTCGCCGACCCGGGCGGGGACGCGCCCACCTTCTTCGGCGCCTACGGCGAGTGGATGCAGACCCCGCCCCCGTCCTGGGACGACGTGCGCTGGCTGCGCGAGCAGTGGGACGGGCCGTTCCTGCTCAAGGGGATCTGCCGGGTGGACGACGCGCTGCGGGCCGTCGACGCGGGCGTCAGCGCGATCTCGGTCTCCAACCACGGCGGGAACAACCTCGACAGCACCCCGGCCCCGATCCGCGCCCTGCCCGCCGTCGCGGACGCCGTGGGCGATCAGGTCGAGGTCCTGCTGGACAGCGGCATCCGCCGGGGCAGCGACGTGGTCAAGGCGCTGGCGCTCGGCGCGAAGGCCGTGATGATCGGCCGCGCCTACCTGTGGGGCCTGGCCGCGGGCGGGCAGACCGGTGTGGAGAACGTCCTCGACATCCTGCGCGGCGGCATCGACTCCGCCCTGCTGGGCCTCGGCCGTTCCTCCGTCCACGAGCTGAGCCGCGACGACCTGGTCATCCCGCCGGGCTTCACCCGCACCCTGGGCGCGGTCTGAGATGCCGGCCGAACCCGCCCCGGCCGCGGTGGCCGATGTGCGGCGGCTGACGGTGGCCCGTACGCCGGTGACGGCCACGACGAAGCCGCGGGGGACGACCGGTCCGGCGACCCGCCTCGCCGACCTCGCCTGGCCGGACCTCGCCGAGCGAGGCGGCCCCCTGGTGCTGCTGCCCCTCGGCTCCTGCGAGCAGCACGGCCCTCACCTCCCCCTGGACACCGACACCGCCGTGGCCGCGGCGGTCGCCGCGCGGGCCGCCGGCCGGCTGCGGGGCGAGGTGGACGTGCTGGTCGCGCCGGCCCAGCCGTACGGGGCCAGCGGCGAGCACGAGGGGTTCCCCGGCACGGTCTCCGTCGGCCACGACGCGCTGCGCCTGCTCGTCACGGAGATCGGCCGCTCGATGCTGCGCTGGGCGGGCCGCCTGCTCGTGGTCAACGGGCACGGCGGCAACCTGGTGAGCCTGGTGGACGCGGTGACCGGGCTGCGCGGCGAGAGCCGGGACGTCGCCTGGTGGCCGTGTCTGCCACCGGGTTCGGACGCCCACGCGGGCCGCACCGAGACCTCGATGATGCTGCGGCTGCGGCGCTCGGCCGTCCGGGGCGAGCGGGCGGTCGCCGGGCCGACCGACCCCGTCGAGCGGCTGATGGACCGGCTGGTCAGCGAATCCGTTCGCGGGGTCAGCCCGTCCGGAGTCCTGGGCGACCCCGCCGGAGCCCGCGCGAGCGAGGGAGAGCGGCTCCTCGACGTCATGGCGGACCGCCTCGCCGCCGACATCCGGGCCTGGCGGGTCTCCGGGCGGGGCCGGCTCGGCCAGGCCGAACTGCGGCCGGTCGGCGCCCCGGCGGGAGCGGGGCGATGACCGGCCCCAGGGTCGCGGTGGTCACGGGCGCCGCCCGGGGCATCGGGGCGGCGACCGTCCGCAGGCTGGCCCGCGAGGGCTGGGCCGTCGTCGCCGCGGACCGCTGCGAGGACGACCCCGACGTGCCCTACCCGCTGGCCGGCCCGGAACAACTGGAGGCCCTGGGCCGGGAGTTCCCGCTGGTGCGCACGGTCCGAGCGGACGTACGCGACCCGGACGCCCTGGCGGCCGCCGTACAGGCGGCCGAGCGCGAGTTCGGCGGTCTCGACGCCGCCGTGGCCGCGGCGGCCGTCATGCTCGGCGGCGGCCCGGTGTGGGAACAGACCGACGCGCAGTGGCGGACCCTGCTCGACGTGGACGTCCTGGGCGTCGCCCACCTCGCCCGCGCCGCCGTACCCGCCCTGCTGCGCAGACCGCGCCCGCGCACCGGCCGGTTCGTCGCCCTCGCCTCGGCCGCCGCACACCGCGGACTGTGGCGGCTCGGCGCCTACTGTGCCGCCAAGCACGCAGTGGTCGGACTGGTCCGCGGCCTGGCCTGCGACCTGCGCGACACCGGCGTGAACGCGCTCGCCGTGTCACCCGGCTCGACCCGCACGGACATGCTGCGCGCCACGGCCGGCCTCTACGAGCTGCCCGACGTCGACAAGCTCGCCGAACAGCAGCTCACCGGACGCCCCCTGGAACCCGAGGAGGTGGCCGCCGTGGTCACCTGGGCCTGCTCGGCCGACTCCTTCGCCGTCACCGGCTCCGTACTCCACGCGGACGGAGGCTTCACCGCATGACACTCCTGCGCCCGCATCCGCTCGCCGCCCGGCTGCCGTCGCCGTCCGACACCACGCTGCCGCACGGTTTCACGGTCGAACTCGCCCCCGGCACCCACCGGTCCCGCGACGGACGGCTCCTGGTCGGCGGTTCACCGCTGCGGCTGGTCAGACTGACCGACGCGGCGGTCCGCCGGCTCGGCGAGGGCCGGTTCACCGTCACGGACGTGACGAGCGCGGCGCTCGCCCGGCGGCTCCTGGACGCCGGCCTCGTACACCCGCGCCCCGCCCCCGTGCCGGTCGCCGACACCACGATCGTGGTCCCCGTCCGCGACCGCGCCGGCCGGCTCGACCACCTGCTGAGCGCCCTGCGCGCCGACGGGGCGACCGCGGACCTGCCCGTGCTGGTCGTGGACGACGGCTCCGAGGACCCCGCCGCCCTGGCCGAGGTGGCCCGCCGGCACGGTGCCCGGCTGCTGGTCCACCCCTACAACCGGGGCCCGGCCGCGGCCCGGAACACCGGGCTGCGCCACGCCCGTACCGCATACGTCGCGTTCTGCGACTCCGACGTGGTGCCGGAACCGGGCTGGCCGGCACCGCTGCTGGCACAGTTCACCGACCCGGCGGTGGCGCTGGCCGCACCCCGGGTGGTCGCGCTGCCGGTCCCCGATCCCGGGCTGCTCGACCGGTACGAGGAACTGCGCTCGCCGCTGGACATGGGCGCGACGGAAGGACCGGTCGTGCCCGTGTCCGCGCTCTCCTACGTGCCCAGCGCGACCATCGTGGTCCGCCGCGAGGCCCTCGGCCCCGGCTTCGACGAGACCCTGCGCGTCGGCGAGGACGTCGACCTGTGCATGCGGCTGCACCAGGCCGGCTGGCGGCTGCGCTACGTCCCCACCGCCCGCGTGGGCCACCGGCACCGCACCGACCTGCGCAGCTGGCTCGCCCAACGGGCCGGATACGGCACCGGCGCCGCCGACCTGGCACTGCGCCACCCCGGCCAGGTGCCGCCGCTGTACGCCGCCCCCTGGTCGCTGGCCGCCTGCGCCCTGCTGCTGCGCGGCAGGCCGGCCCCGGCGGCACTGGCGGCTGCCCTGACGGGCCTGACCGCGCTGCGCGTGGCCCGCAGGATGCCCGACGCCGACCACCCGGCCCGCGCCGGCGCCCTGCTCTCGCTCGCCGCGCTGCGCGGCACCGCCGAACAACTCCTGCGCTGTGCCACCCGGCACCACTGGCCGCTCGCGGTCGCCGCGGCCGCCGTCGACCGCCGCGCCCGGCACCTGCTGATCGCCGCGGCCGTCGCCGAGGGGCTGGTGGACCACCGCCGCTCGGGCACCTCGCTCTCCGCGCCGGCGTACACGGTGCTGCGCCGCCTGGACGACCTGGCCTACGGCTGGGGCGTCTGGCAGGGCGCCGTACGCCGTAGGACCGCGGCACCGCTGAAGCCGCGCCTCGCCCTGCGCGCGGTGAGCCGCTGGACCGCCGCACGTCCGTAGCCGCACGCCGCGTCCGCCACCGCCAACCTCACGCCAACCCTGTCCGGCCACTGTGGCCACCCGCGGACGGGTCCGCCCCGCCCCCGCCCCGTCCCCGGCACCCACACCCACTGGAGGATCCACATGTCTGCGCGCTCCGACGACCGCGTCCGCCCCGAGAGCCCGAGCACCGCGTCCGTACCGCCGGACGGGGCCGAACGTCTGGCGTTCTGGGCGGAGCAGGCGGGACGGCTGCACTGGGACACCGAGTGGAACCAGGTGCTGGACTGGTCGGACGCGCCCTACGCCCGCTGGTTCACCGGAGGCCGGCTGAACGTGGCGTACAACTGCGTGGACCGGCATGTCGAGGCCGGCTACGGCGAGCAGGTCGCCTTCCACTGGGAGGGCGAGCCGGGCGACACCCGCACGATCACCTACGCCGACCTGAGGCGTGAGGTCTGCAAGGCGGCCAACGCCCTGCTCTGCCTGGGCCTGCGGGCCGGGGACCGGGTCGCGATCCAGCTGCCGATGATCCCCGAGGCCGTGTTCGCCATGCTGGCCTGCGCGCGGCTCGGGCTGCCGCACAGCGTGGTGTTCGGCGGGTTCTCCCCGGCCGCGCTCCAGTCCCGTATCGAGGACGCCGAAGCCCGGCTGCTGATCACCTCGGACGGCCAGTACCGCCGGGGCAGGGCGGAGCCGATGAAGGCGCACACGGACGAGGCGACCGCGGCCACGTCCTGTGTCGAGCATGTCCTGGTGGTCCGCCGCACCGGCATCGACGTGCCCTGGACCGAGGGCCGCGACCTGTGGTGGCACGAGGTGGTGGACGCCCGGTCCGACCGGCACACCGCCGAGGACTTCGACGCCGAGCACCCGCTGTTCATCCTCTACACCTCGGGCACGACCGGCAGGCCGAAGGGCATCCTGCACACCTCCGGCGGCTACCTCACCCAGGCCGCCTCCACCCACAGCACGGTCTTCGGCCTCGATCCCGACACCGACGTCTACTGGTGCACGGCCGACATCGGCTGGATCACCGGGCACTCGTACATCGTGTACGGGCCGCTCGCCAACCGTACGACGTCCGTGATGTACGAGGGCACGCCCAACACCCCGCACGAGGGACGGCACTTCGAGATCATCGAGAAGTACGGGGTCTCCGTCTACTACACGGCCCCCACTCTCATCCGCACCTTCATGAAGTGGGGCGAGGACATCCCGGCCCGCTGCGACCTGTCGTCGATCCGTGTGCTCGGCAGCGTCGGCGAGCCCATCAACCCCGAGGCGTGGCGCTGGTACCGCAAGCACATCGGTTACGACCGGGCGCCGGTGGTGGACACCTGGTGGCAGACCGAGACCGGAGCGGTCATGATCGCGCCCCTGCCCGGCGGCCCGGCAGCGAAGCCCGGTTCGGCGCAGACCCCGCTGCCGGGGATCTCCGCCAAGGTGGTCGACGACCGGGGCGTGGAGGTCGGCAAGGGCGAGAGCGGCTACCTGGTCCTCGACCAGCCGTGGCCGTCCATGCTGCGCGGCGTCTGGGGCGACGACGCCCGCTACCGGGAGACGTACTGGTCCCGCTTCGCGGACCGCGGCTACTACTTCGCCGGTGACGGCGCCCGCTATGACGAGGACGGCGACATCTGGCTGCTAGGCCGGGTCGACGACGTCATGAACGTCTCCGGGCACCGCATCTCCACCGCCGAGGTCGAGTCCGCGCTCGTGTCCCACCCCGCCGTGGCCGAGGCCGCCGTGGTCGGTGCGTCCGACGCGACGACCGGACAGGCCATCGTCGCCTTCGTCATCCTGCGCGGCGGCACGGTGTGGTCAGCGGGCGAGGTCACCGGTGCGCTGCGCGAGCACGTGGCCCAGGAGATCGGTCCCATCGCCAAGCCCCGGCAGATCATGGTCGTCCCCGAGCTGCCCAAGACCCGCTCCGGGAAGATCATGCGCCGGCTGCTGCGCGACGTCGCGGAGAACCGTGAGGTCGGCGATGTCACCACCCTCGCGGACGCCTCGGTGATGGACCTGATCAACGCCGGTCTGCCCGACGCCTCTTCCTCCCAGGCCGGCTGACCGGCGCACCACGAGGGGAGCCGGACATGGGACCCACCAGCACCTCGACCGACCGGGTCGTGCTCGTCACCGGCGGGGGCGACCTTGCCGCCGACATGACGGAAAGCCTCCTGGAGCACGGCGCCCGGGTGGCCCTGGCCGGCCCCTGCGCCGACGAGGTCCGCCTCGCGATGCCACCCGGATCGGCGGTGCTCGCGCTGCCCTGCGGCCGCGACGACCTCGTCGGCCCGGGCCGGGCCGTCGACACCGTCGTCGAACGGCTCGGCCGCCTCGACCACCTGGTGAACGTGGTCGCGGCCCGCCCCCGGCCCGGTCCGCTGATGGAACTGGACCCACTGGACCTGCGCGATGTCCTGCACGGCGACCTCATGACGCCGCTGGCCTGCGTGCAGCATGCCTACCGGCGCTGGATGGCCGCGCACGGCGGCTCGGTGGTCAACGTGGTCGCGGCCACGCCACGCGGTGGGCCACGGGACGTCGCCCTGGCCGGCCTGACCGAGCTCACCGAGTGGCTGGCCGCCGAACTGGCACCCCGGATCGACGTCCACACCCTGCTGCCCAGCCCGTCCCTGAGCCCGGACGCCTACCGGGCGGGCGTGGCCGAGGAGGTGTGCGAGCTCCTGACCCGCCGGACGAATGCCGCGCACGGGCCGGTGCTCGTGCTCAGCGAGGAACCCGCCTGCCCCTCCCGCGCCGCCTGACCGCGCCGTACGACGACGCCGCGGTCCCCAACGAGCAGACCCGACACCGAACATGAAAGGTGCGCAGCACTGATGCGACTCGTCCTCATCGGCCCTCCCGGAGCGGGCAAGGGCACCCAGGCGGCCGTGCTCAGCGAACGGCTCGGCGTCCCCCACATCTCCACCGGGGACCTCTTCCGGGAACACGTGACGCGCCGGACCCCGCTCGGACGGGAGGCGAAGCGCTACCTCGACACCGGCGAACTCGTCCCCGACCACGTCACGTCCGGCATGGTCCGGGAACGGCTCGCGCAGCCGGATGCCCGGCACGGCTTCCTCCTCGACGGATTCCCCCGCACGGTGCCGCAGGCGCGGGAACTCGCCACCGTGCTGGGCGCCGCGGGCTCCGCACTGGACGCGGTGCTGGAGTTCACCGCTCCCGAAGAGGTCGTCGTGGCACGCCTGTCGGGCCGTGGCCGCCCGGACGACACCGAGGAGGTCATCCGGCACCGGCAGCGGGTGTACCAGCGCCGGACGGCACCCCTCCTCGCCCACTACAAGGCCATCCTGCTGACGGTCGACGCCGTCGGCCCGGTCGAGGAGATCACGGCGCGGGCCATCGAAGGCCTGTCGGACGCCGAGCGACGGGCCGGATGACCGACAGCGGCCGAGGGCCGTCTCGCTAGCACTCGATGATGTTCACCGCGAGACCGCCCCGGGCCGTCTCCTTGTACTTCACGCTCATGTCCGCACCGGTGTCCTTCATGGTCTTGATGACCTTGTCCAGGGACACCTTGTGCGAGCCGTCGCCGCGCAGCGCCATCCGCGCGGCGGTGACCGCCTTGACCGCGGCCATGCCGTTGCGCTCGATGCACGGGATCTGGACCAGGCCGCCGACCGGGTCGCAGGTCAGGCCGAGGTTGTGCTCCATGCCGATCTCGGCGGCGTTCTCCACCTGCTCCGGCGAACCGCCCATGACCTCCGCGAGCGCGCCCGCCGCCATCGAGCAGGCCGAGCCGACCTCGCCCTGGCAGCCGACCTCGGCGCCGGAGATCGAGGCGTTCTCCTTGAAGAGCATGCCGATCGCGCCCGCGGCCAGCAGGAAGCGGACCACGCCGTCCTCGTCGGCGCCGGGGATGAAGTTGATGTAGTAGTGCAGGACGGCCGGGATGATGCCGGCCGCGCCGTTGGTCGGGGCGGTGACGACCCGGCCTCCGGCGGCGTTCTCCTCGTTCACGGCCATCGCGTAGAGCGTGATCCACTCCATCGCCAGGGCCTTCGCGTCCCCCTCGGAGCGCAGCTTGCGCGCGGTGGTCGCCGCCCGGCGGCGCACCTTCAGCCCGCCCGGCAGGATGCCCTCGCGGGTCATGCCGCGCTCCACGCACTCCCGCATCACCCGCCAGATCTCCAGCAGCCCTGCACGGATCTCGTCCTCGGTGCGCCAGGCCCGCTCGTTCTCCAGCATGAGGGCGGAGATCGACAGGCCGGTCTCCTTCGTCAGGCGCAGCAGCTCGTCGCCGGTGCGGAAGGGGTACTTCAGCACCGTGTCGTCCAGCTTGATCCGGTCCGCGCCGACCGCGTCCTCGTCGACGACGAACCCGCCGCCGACCGAGTAGTACGTCTTGGTCAGCAGCTCGGCGCCCTGCGCGTCGTACGCCCACAGGGTCATGCCGTTGGCGTGGTAGGGGAGGGCCTTGCGGCGGTGCAGGACCAGGTCGTCGTCGAAGGAGAAGGCGATCTCGCGCTCGCCGAGCACGTTCAGACGGCCGGCCTCCTTGATCGCCTCCACCCTCTCGTCGGCCGTCTCGACGTCCACCGTGCGCGGCGAGTCGCCCTCCAGGCCGAGCAGGACGGCCTTCGGGGTGCCGTGGCCGTGTCCGGTCGCGCCGAGCGAGCCGTACAGCTCGCAGCGCACGGAGGCGACCGAGCCGAGCACGTCCTCGTTGCGCAGACGGCGGGCGAACATGCGGGCCGCGCGCATCGGGCCCACCGTGTGGGAGCTGGACGGGCCGATGCCGATCGAGAACAGGTCGAAGACCGAGATGGCCACGGGGGAACTCCTCAGAACGGGGGTGGTGCGGGGGTGCGGGCACCGCGCACGCCGGTACTCCCAGTGTGCGCGGTGCCCCGCGGAGCGTGACTTACTTGTTCAGACCCGGGTAGAGCGGGTGCTTCTCCACCAGCGCCCGGACCCGGCCCTTGAGCGCCTCGGCGTCGTAGGACGGCTTCAGCGCCTCGGCGATCACGTCCGCGACCTCGGCGAAGTCCTCGGCCGTGAAGCCGCGGGTCGCCAGGGCCGGCGTGCCGATGCGCAGGCCCGAGGTGACCATCGGCGGGCGGGGGTCGTTGGGGACCGCGTTGCGGTTGACCGTGATGCCCACCTCGTGGAGGCGGTCCTCGGCCTGCTGACCGTCCAGCTCGCTGTCGCGCAGGTCGACCAGGACCAGGTGCACGTCGGTGCCGCCGGTCAGGACGCTGATCCCGGCCTCACGGGCGTCCGGCGAGGTCAGCCGCTCGGCGAGGATGCGGGCGCCCTCCAGGGTACGACGCTGGCGCTCCTTGAAGTCCTCGGAGGCCGCCAGCCTGAAGGAGACCGCCTTGGCCGCGATCACGTGCTCCAGGGGGCCGCCCTGGAAGCCCGGGAAGACGGAGGAGTTCAGCTTCTTGGCGAAGTCCTGCTTGGCGAGGATGATGCCGCCGCGCGGGCCGCCGAGCGTCTTGTGCGTGGTGGAGGTCACCACGTCCGCGAACGGCACCGGGTTGGGGTGCAGCCCGGCCGCGACCAGACCGGCGAAGTGCGCCATGTCGACCCACAGGTACGCCTCGACCTCGTCGGCGATCCGGCGGAAGGCCGCGAAGTCGAGCTGACGCGGGTACGCCGACCAGCCGGCGATGATCACCTTGGGGCGGTGCTCCTTGGCGAGCCGCTCGACCTCGGCCATGTCGACCAGGCCGTCGTCGTCGACGTGGTACGGGACGACGTTGAACTGCTTGCCGGAGAAGTTCAGCCGCATCCCGTGGGTGAGGTGGCCGCCGTGCGCCAGGTTCAGCCCCAGGATGGTGTCGCCGGGCTGGGCCAGCGCGAACAGCGCGGCCTGGTTGGCGGAGGCGCCGGAGTGGGGCTGGACATTGGCGTACTCGGCGCCGAACAGCTCCTTGACCCGGTCGATGGCGATCTGCTCGGTGACGTCGACGTGCTCGCAGCCGCCGTAGTAGCGGCGGCCGGGGTAGCCCTCGGCGTACTTGTTGGTCAGCACCGAGCCCTGGGCCTCGAGGACCGCCACGGGGGCGAAGTTCTCGGAGGCGATCATCTCCAGGGTGGACTGCTGGCGGTCGAGCTCGGCGTCGACCGCGGCGGCCACGTCCGGGTCGAGCTCGTGCAGGGGCGTGTTCAGAAGCGACATGGGATTCCTGCGACCTCTCAGCCGGCGATGAAGGCGTCGTACTCGGCGGCGGAGAGCAGGTCGTCCGGCTCACCCGTGACGCGGACCTTGAACAGCCAGCCGCCCTCGAAGGGGGCCGAGTTCACCAGGGACGGGTCGTTGACGACGTCCTCGTTGACCTCGGTGATCTCACCGTTGACGGGGGAGTACAGCTCCGAGACGGACTTGGTCGACTCCAGCTCGCCGCAGGACTCGCCCGCGGTCACCGTGTCGCCGACCTCCGGGAGCTGGACGAACACGACGTCACCGAGCGCGTTGGCCGCGTGCTCCGTGATGCCGACCGTCGAGACGCCGTCCTCGGCGCCCGACAGCCACTCGTGCTCCTTGCTGTAGCGCAGCTGCTGGGGGTTGCTCATGGCCTGAATTCTCCTGTACGCGGGTCGGTGCTGATGAATGGGGGACTGCGAAGACACGCGTGACCAGGGGCGATGTGCCCCATGTCACGTCGGAGGGCTTACGCCAGTGTCACTTCTGCCGCTTGTAGAACGGCAGCGCCACGACCGCGTACGGCTCATGCGTGCCGCGGATGTCCACGCCGACGCCCGGCGTGCCCGGCGCCGCGTGCGCGGCGTCCACGTAGGCCATGGCGATCGGCTTGCCCAGCGTGGGGGAGGGGGCGCCCGAGGTCACCTCGCCGATGACCGTGCCGTCCGCGACGACCTGGTACCCGGCGCGCGGGACCCGGCGGCCCTCGGCGACCAGGCCGACCAGTACGCGCGGCGGGTCGGACTCGGCGCGCTCGGCGGCCGCGGCGAGCGCCTCGCGCCCGACGAAGTCGCCCTCCTTGTCGAACTTGACCACCCGGCCGAGCCCGGCGTCGAAGGGGGTCAGCTCGGCGGTCAGCTCATGCCCGTACAGCGGCATGCCCGCCTCCAGGCGCAGCGTGTCCCGGCAGGACAGGCCGCACGGGGTCAGGCCGACGCCCTCGCCGGCCTTGGTCAGCGCCTGCCACAGCTCGACGGCGTGCTCCGGCTTCACGAACAGCTCGAAGCCGTCCTCGCCGGTGTAGCCGGTGCGCGCGATCAGCGCGGGCACCCCGGCCACGGTGCCGGGCAGCCCGGCGTAGTACTTCAGGCCGTCCAGGTCGGCGTCGGTGAGGCTCTTGAGGATGCCCGGCGACTCGGGGCCCTGCACGGCGAGCAGCGCGTAGGCGTCGCGGTCGTCGCGCACCTCGGCGTCGAAGCCGGCGGCGCGCTCGGTCAGCGCGTCGAGGACGACCTGGGCGTTGGAGGCGTTCGCGACGACCATGAACTCGGTCTCGGCGAGCCGGTAGACGATCAGGTCGTCCAGGATGCCGCCGTCGGCCTGGCAGATCATGGTGTAGCGGGCGCGGCCGGGCTTGACCGCGCCGATGTTGCCGACCAGCGCGTGGTCGAGGAGGGCGGCGGCCTGCGGGCCGGTGACGGTGATCTCGCCCATGTGGGAGAGGTCGAAGAGCCCGGCCTTCGTGCGGACGGCGTTGTGCTCGTCGCGCTCGGAGCCGTAGCGCAGCGGCATGTCCCAGCCGGCGAAGTCGGTCATCGTCGCGCCGAGCGAGCGATGAAGGGCATCGAGCGCGGTGTGACGGAGTTCGGTACTGCTCATCGGTCGGTCGTCTCCCAGGGGAAGGACAGGGCGAGGAAGTTCCTCCCCATCTGTCATCGGAACCTGAGAGGTTCGCCATGACCGCGCGCGGTCATGGCTTGCACCTTGGGTGGGGCCGCCGACGTGGACGGCCCGCTTTTCAGATGTGCCTCGCCCGCGCGGTAACGGGGCCTGAGAGATTCAAGGGAGGGACTTGCTCCTTCGGCGCCCCAGCCAGGGCTGGGAACTCTCCCGCGCGGATTCAAACGGCCGGTATGCAGTTGGCGGGCTCATCATTGCACGCCTCGCCCCGATCGCGGCAGGCCGCATCTGTAACCGGGTTGTGGCGGTACGCACACGAAAACACGAGACATCCGGCATTACCTTCTCTTTACCTACGTTGGGCAGGTCTTCACCTGACCCCAGGGGAGGACCATGACGGTGGACAGGATCACGGCGTACGTGACGACCCCGGGCCTCGCGCTGCCCTCGCAGCCGGCGGCGCCCGCTCTGGAGACACGGCCCGGCCCGGTGGTGCGGGACCTGCGCGAGCGGGCCGGCCGCAGCCCGCGCGCCCTGCTCTTCGGCCCGCGCGATGTGGTCGTGGTGACCGGGCTGCCCGGCAGCGGCAAGTCCACGCTGATGCGCCGCGCGGTGCCCGGCCTGCGCGTCGACTCCCAGGACACCCGCGACCGCTACGACGCCCGCCTGCCCCGTCCGCTGCCCTACGCGCTCTACCGCCCCCTGGTCCGCCTCGCCCACTACGCCGCCCTGCGCCGCGCCCTGGCGAGCGGCGAGGGCGTCGTCGTGCACGACTGCGGCACGCAGTCCTGGGTGCGCGGCTGGCTGGCCCGCGCGGCCCGCCGCCGCGGCGGCGCCCTGCACCTGCTGCTGCTCGACGTCGCCCCGGACACCGCGCTGACCGGCCAGCGCGAACGCGGCCGCGGCGTCTCCCGCTTCGCCTTCCACCGCCACCGCCGTGCCACGGCCCGCCTGCTGTCCGCCGTCCAGCGGGGCGGGCTGCCCGCCGGCTGCGACTCGGCGATCCTGCTGGACCGCCCGGCGGCGGACACACTGCGCCGCATCACCTTCGGCGGCTGAACGCCCGGCCGCGGCCGAGGGTGTCCCGGCCGCCGGACGGGCCGGACCGGCCGCCGGCCGCAGCGGTTAGCCTTTGGGCCACAGCAGCGGTTCGAAGCAGATGGTGGAGAGATGGACTTCCCGGCCGACCTTCCGGCGGACTTCCCGGCGCAGGCGCACCCCCATCCGCACGGCGGATGGCCCGGCAACGAGCTGGAGGAGGTGCTGTCGGCCTCCCTCGGCGTACCGTCGGCCGGCGGCCGGATCGTGGAGGTGCTCGGCCGCAGCTTCCTGTGGATCCCCCTGCCCAACGGCGGCGGCCCGCACAGCGGTCCCCTCGACCTGCCCACCACGCAGATCGACGGCCAGGCCTACGTCCCCGTCTTCAGCTCCGAGGAACAGTTCCGTCAGGTCACCGGCTCCCACATGTCGTACACCGTCGCGCCCGCCGTGGAGTTCGCGCGCGGACTGCCGGCGCAGGTCGGCATCGCCGTGAACCCCGGTGGCGTGGTCGGCGTCCCGCTGCCGCCCGACGCGGTGGCCGAGCTGTGCCGGGCCGGGCGCAGCCCGCTGGACGGCCCCGCGAGCGGCGGCCGGGTCCGCCTGTACGAGCCGGACTGGCAGGACGACCCCGTCGACTTCCTCTCCACGGCCTCCGCCGAGTTCGAGGCCACCGGTACCGTCCTGACGGCCCGCCGCTGCCTCGCCGTCATCGAGACGGCGGACCCGGTGATGTTCGTCGGCGTCGAACTCTCCCAATGGGAGGGCGAGCTGCGCAACGCCCCCCTGGACGCCCTGGGCCGGGCCCTGGGTGCCACCCCGGCGCCCTGGCCGGTCAACCTGATCCTGCTGGACCTGGCGGGCGACGACCCGGTGGCGATCTGGCTGAGGGAGAAGGTCCGGCCCTTCTACACACGGGCGGGCTGACCCGCCCAGGGCTCTCCCGGGTCCTCCCCCCGCACGACTTAACCTGGTTTCATAGCTCGGTCGAGGGTGTTGTACGAAAGGGCGATTCGAAGTGAGCGCGAGCGGCACGGCCGCGACCGGCCAGGTCGAGCACATGCTGCGCCAGGTGACGCCCGGGCGGTACGACGCCTACGAGGCGCTCCTGCGCGCGCTCGCGACCCCCGCCACCGGCCAGATCTGGATGCTGCTGTGGCACGGTCAGGCCGGTTCCCCGGACGCCCAGTACGGCACGATGGAGGTCGGCGGGCACGGCTACGCCCCCTGCGTCACCTCCGCCCAGGAGTTGAGCGCCAGCGGCTGGAACCGCTCGTACGAGGTGACCGACGGCCTGGACGTGGCCCGGGCCCTCTACCCCGGCCACCACGGGCTGTGGCTCAACCCGCACGCCCCCGGCGGCGGCGTCGGCATTCCCTGGCTCGACCTGCGCCGGATCGCCACCGGCCTGGACCGCCAGCCCGCCGGCCCCCTGCGGCTGGCGGAACCGGCCATCGAGATCCCGCAGTTCTACGCCCTGCTCGCGCAGAACGCGCACCGCACCCCGCCGCTGCGCGCCCTGCGCCGCGCCTGGGTGCAGCCGGCGCTCGGCGCGCCGTACCTCGCCATCGGCCTGGACGTCTACGACACCTCGCCGGCCGCCGTCGACGCCGTACGGGCGATGATGCAGCAGTCCCTCGGCGCGGTGCCGGACGGGCTGCCGGTGTCGACCGTGGCGATGAGCGACGACCACGATCCGGTCGTGCTGTGGATGCGTGCCAACGCGCGTCCGTTCTACGACCGTGAGGCGCACGCGGCCGTCGCTCCCCAGGCGCCGGCGTCCGGCTACGGCTACCCGCCCGCCCCGGGCCGGTACTGACGCCGGCACAGTTCGCCGCGCCCCCGGCACACTTCTTCGCGCGTAGATCACGGCGAATGGCCCTGGTCTGTCCGCATCGTCCCGACTGGTTCCCGTCCGACCCGCGCCACCCGCTGTCCGGATAACGGAAGTCCCCAGACCGCATCACGTTTACGCATCCATTCATCACCAAGTCTGGCAACTTCTCGCCAATGCGTTGAAGACTCCCGCTCCAAGGGGCCAGTCGCCCCTGTGTACGACTTCGTACGACGGACTGACCATGCCGCCACAGCGGCAAGTGCGGGCCGGCTACCGCCGGTTGAGAGGGGTCCCTGCCAGATGACGGCACCATTGCACGAGCCGACCGCGGAAGCGGCCCCGAGCGCGGCCGAGGAAGCGGCGGTTGCGACCACCGGCGCCAAGGCCGTCCAGGGCCGGTCCCTGGGACGGATCGCCTGGGAGCGCCTGAAGCGGGACAAGCTCGCCCTCGCGGGCGGCGTCGTCGTGCTGCTCCTCATCGTCGTCGCCCTGCTCGCCCCCGTGATCACCGGCGCGGTCGGGCAGGACCCGAACGACTATCACGAGAACCTCATCGACCCGCTGTTCGGCACCCCCAAGGGGGCGCTGGGCGGCGTGAGCGGTGAGCACTGGCTGGGCGTCGAGCCCGTCAACGGCCGTGACATCTTCGCCCGCATCCTCTACGGTGCGCAGATCTCCCTGCTGGTCGGCTTCCTGTCCGCGATCGTCGCCGTCGTCCTCGGCACGGTCCTCGGTATCCTGGCCGGCTTCTTCGGCGGCTGGGTCGACTCGCTGATCAGCCGCGTGATGGACGGCCTGCTGGCCTTCCCCCAGCTGCTGTTCACCATCGCCCTGGTCTCCGTCATGCCGAACAACATGCTGGGCCTGTCCGGCACCGGCGTGCGCGTGTTCATGATGGTCGTGGTCATCGGCTTCTTCGGCTGGCCCTACATCGGACGCGTGGTGCGCGGCCAGACGCTCTCGCTGCGTGAGCGCGAGTACGTCGAGGCCGCCCGATCGCTGGGCGCCGGACGGCTGTACATCCTGTTCAAGGAACTGCTGCCCAATCTCGTGGCGCCGATCATCGTCTACACGACGATGATGATCCCCACCAACATCCTCACCGAGGCGGCACTCAGCTTCCTGGGCGTGGGCGTCAAGCCGCCCACGGCCTCCTGGGGCCAGATGCTCTCGAGCGCGATCGACTACTACGACTCGGACCCCATGTACATGGTGGTCCCCGGCGTGGCGATCTTCATCACCGTTCTTGCCTTCAATCTCTTCGGCGACGGCGTGCGCGACGCGCTCGATCCCAAGGGCTCCCGCTGAAGTGCCGTACCCCAAGCGACCCGTGGCAGCACCTGGCACGGGGTCTCTCATCAAATCCGGAGGATCCGAGATCGTGACTACGCAACGCACCTCAGGGCGGCACAAGCAGGCCATGGCCGCCGCCTTCGTGGTCGCCGGGCTGCTGACCACGGCGGCGTGCGGCGGCGGCAGCGGCGACGGGGACTCGAAGTCGGGTGCCGCCGGCTTCGACGCCGCCAACAAGAAGGTCGCCCAGGCCTCGCTGGCCAAGAAGGGCGGCACGCTGAGGTTCGGCGCCGCCCAGGACGCCGACTCGTGGGACACCACGCGCGGCTACTACGGCTTCATGTGGAACTTCTCCCGCTACTACAGCCGCCAGCTCGTCACGAACAAGCCGGCCCCGGGCAAGGAAGGCGCCACGCTCACCCCGGACCTCGCCTCCGGCCTGGCCAAGGTCAGCGACGACGGCAAGACCTACACCTACACGCTGCGCGACGGGATCACCTGGGAGGACGGCAAGCCGATCACCTCCAAGGACCTCAAGTACGGCATCGAGCGCATCTGGGCGCAGGACGTCCTCTCCGGCGGCCCGACCTACCTGAAGGACGTGCTCGACCCCAAGAGCGAGTACAAGGGCCCCTACAAGGACGCCTCCGCGGACCACCTGGGCCTGAAGGCGATCGACACGCCGGACGACAAGACCATCGTCTTCCACCTGCCGAAGGCCAACTCGGACTTCCAGGAGATGCTGGCCCTCACCTCGGCCTCGCCGGTCCGCCAGGACATGGACACCAAGTCCAAGTACGGTCTGAAGCCGTTCTCCTCGGGCCCGTACAAGTTCCAGTCGTACAACCCGGGCAAGGACCTCACCCTCGTCCGCAACGCCAACTGGAAGCAGGCCTCGGACCCGGTCCGCAAGGCGTACCCGGACAAGATCACGGTCACGTTCTTCTCCAACGCCAACGAGCTGGACCAGCGCCTGATCAACGGCGACCTGGACCTGGACATCAACCAGACCGGCATGTCGCCGCAGGGCCGCCAGACGGCGCTGAAGCAGCACAAGGGCAACCTGGACAACCCGACGTCCGGCTACATCCGTTACGCGGTCTTCCCGCAGAGCGTGAAGCCGTTCGACAACATCCACTGCCGCCTCGCCGTGATCTACGGCGCCGACCACGTCTCCCTGCAGACCGCGCGCGGCGGCCCCCTGGCCGGCGGTGACATCGGCACCAACATGCTCCCGCCGAACGTCGCGGGTGGCGAGGGCCAGAAGTACGACCCGTACCAGCTCGCCGGCGCCAACAAGAACGGCAACGCCGCCAAGGCCAAGGAAGAGCTGAAGGCCTGCGGTCAGCCGAACGGCTTCAAGACCACCATCGCCGTGCGCAACAACAAGCCGGTCGAGGTGGCCACCGCCCAGTCCCTGCAGGCGTCGCTGAAGAAGGTCGGCATCAACGTCGACATCGACCAGTACGACGGCTCGCAGACCACCGGCATCATCGGCAGCCCCTCGAACGTGCAGAAGAAGGGCTACGGCATCATCATCATGGGCTGGGGCCCGGACTTCCCGTCCGTGCAGGGCTTCGGTCTGCCGCTGTGGGACAGCAAGTACATCCAGCAGAGCGGTAACAACAACTACGCCCTGATCAAGGACAAGACGATCGACGGGCTGTTCGACAGCTACGTGAACACGCTGGACGACGCCGGCAAAACCAAGATCGCCACGGACATCAACCACAAGGTGATGGAGGGCGGCTACTACCTGCCCTTCGTCTTCGAGAAGTTCATCAACTGGCGCAGCGACAACCTGGCGAACGTCTACACCACCGACGGCTACAGCGGTATGTACGACTTCGTCAACCTCGGTCTGAAGAACTCGAAGTAACCCGGCACACCCGCCGTACGGCACGAAAGGCAGGTGAAGGCCGGCGCGGCGTGACCGCGGGCCCCCGGACGACCTCCGGGGCCCGCGGTCCCGCGGCGGGCCGTAAGCTGTGCTCGCTTACCTCATCAGGCGGTTGTTCGCCGCCGCAGCGATGCTCGTGGTCATCATCCTGGCCGTGTTCTGCATCTTCTTCCTGATCCCCAAGTGGGCGGGCGTCGACATCGCCCTGAGCTTCGTGGGCAAGCAGGCCGACCCGGCGGCCGTGGAGGGCGTGCGGGAGAAGCTCGGCCTCGGCGACCCGATCTACCTCCAGGTCTGGGACTTCTTCAAGGGCATCTTCGCCGGCCGCACCTACTCCGGCGGCGGCGACGTGATCCACTGCTCTGCGCCGTGCTTCGGCTACTCCTTCCGCAGTGAGCAGGCCATCTGGCCGGTCCTCACCGACCGTTTCCCGGTCACCCTGCAGCTCGCGATCGGCGCGGCCGTGCTGTGGCTGGTCTTCGGCATCGCGGCCGGTGTGCTCTCCGCGCTCAAGCGGGGCAGCCTGTGGGACCGCGGCGCCATGGTCGTCGCCCTCGCGGGTGTGTCCCTGCCGATCTACTTCACCGGTCTGCTCAGCCTCGCGATCTTCGCCTTCGGGCTCCACTGGATCGACGCCAAGTACGTGCCGATCAGCGAGAGTTTCACCGGCTGGCTCGACGGCATGATCCTGCCCTGGATCACCCTGGCCTTCCTGTACGCGGCCATGTACGCCCGTATCACCCGCGCCACCATGCTGGAGGTGCTGGGCGAGGACTACATCCGCACCGCCCGCGCCAAGGGCCTGGGCGAGCCGGCCGTCATCGGCAAGCACGCCATGCGCTCCACGATGACGCCCATCCTGACCATGCTCGGCATGGACCTCGGCGCCCTCATCGGCGGCGCGATCCTCACCGAGTCCACGTTCAACCTGCCCGGCCTCGGGCGGGCCGTACTCGACGCGATCCGCAACGTCGACCTGCCGATCATCCTCGGAGTCGTCCTGATCACGTCCCTCGCGGTGCTGATCGCCAACCTCGTGGTCGACGTCCTGTACGCCGTGATCGACCCCCGAGTGAGGCTCTCATGACCGAACTGAGCAAGACCGGGGCGGCCGTGGGTGAGCCCACCCCCGCCTCGACGCCGCCGTCGGCCTTCCTCGAAGTGCGCGACCTGAAGGTGCACTTCCCGACCGACGACGGCCTGGTCAAGTCCGTCGACGGGCTCAGCTTCCAGCTGGAGAAGGGCAAGACCCTCGGCATCGTCGGCGAGTCGGGCTCCGGCAAGTCGGTGACCTCGCTCGGCATCATGGGCCTGCACACCGCCGGCCAGTACGGCAAGCGCAAGGCGCGGATATCCGGCGAGATCTGGCTGGACGGCACCGAGCTGCTCTCCGCCGACCCCGACCACGTGCGCAAGCTGCGCGGCCGGCAGATGGCGATGATCTTCCAGGACCCGCTGTCCGCGCTGCACCCGTACTTCACGATCGGTCAGCAGATCGTGGAGGCCTACCGGATCCACCACGACGTCGACAAGAAGACCGCCCGCAAGCGCGCGATCGAGATGCTCGACCGGGTCGGCATCCCGCAGCCGGACAAGCGCGTCGACAACTACCCGCACGAGTTCTCCGGCGGTATGCGCCAGCGCGCGATGATCGCGATGTCGCTGGTCAACAACCCCGAGCTGCTCATCGCGGACGAGCCGACCACCGCCCTGGACGTCACCGTCCAGGCGCAGATCCTGGACCTGATCCGCGATCTGCAGAAGGAGTTCGGCTCCGCGGTCGTCATCATCACCCACGACCTGGGCGTCGTCGCCGAACTGGCCGACGACATCCTGGTGATGTACGGCGGCCGCTGCGTCGAGCGCGGACCCGCCGAGAAGGTGTTCTACGAGCCCCGCCACCCCTACACCTGGGGTCTGCTCGGCTCGATGCCCCGCCTGGACCGCGAGGAGCAGGAACGCCTGATCCCGGTCAAGGGCTCCCCGCCCTCCCTCATCAACATCCCGTCCGGCTGCGCCTTCAACCCGCGCTGCCCGTACGCCGACGTCCCCAAGGACAACGTCACCCGCACGGTCCGCCCCGAGCTCGCCGAGGTCGGCAGCCGGCACTGGGCCGCCTGTCATATGACCAGGGAGCAGCGGGAGCGTATCTGGACCGAAGAGATTGCGCCGAAGCTGTGAGCGAGAACTCCAAGGACACGGACGTGACCCTGCCCGCGCAGAGCGACGGCACCGAGCCGAGGGCCGCAGGCGCGGCCACCCTCACCAAGGACGCCGGGCACGGTGACGTCCTGCTGAAGGTGACCGGGCTGCAGAAGCACTTCCCGATCAAGAAGGGCCTCTTGCAGCGGCAGGTCGGCGCGGTCCACGCGGTCGACGGCATCGACTTCGAGGTGCGCCGCGGCGAAACCCTCGGTGTCGTGGGCGAGTCGGGCTGCGGCAAGTCGACCATGGGCCGGCTGATCACCCGGCTGCTCGAACCGACCGGCGGAAAGGTCGAGTTCGAGGGCAAGGACATCACGCACCTCGGAGTGACGGGCATGCGCCCGATGCGCCGCGACGTGCAGATGATCTTCCAGGACCCGTACTCGTCGCTGAACCCGCGCCACACCATCGGCACCATCGTCGGCGCCCCCTTCAAGCTCCAGGGCGTCACGCCCGAGGGCGGCATCAAGAAGGAGGTGCAGCGGCTGCTGTCGGTGGTCGGACTCAACCCCGAGCACTACAACCGCTACCCGCACGAGTTCTCCGGCGGTCAGCGCCAGCGCATCGGCATCGCCCGCGCGCTCGCGCTCAGCCCCAAGCTCGTGGTGGCCGACGAGCCGGTCTCCGCGCTGGACGTGTCGATCCAGGCCCAGGTGGTGAACCTGCTGGACGACCTCCAGGAGGAGCTGGGCCTGACGTATGTGATCATCGCGCACGACCTGTCGGTCGTCCGGCACGTCTCGGACCGGATCGCGGTGATGTACCTCGGCAAGATCGTGGAGCTGGCCGACCGCGAGCAGCTCTACCGGACGCCGATGCACCCGTACACCAAAGCCCTGATGTCGGCCGTGCCGATCCCGGACCCGCGGCGCAGACACGCCAAGAGCGAGCGCATCCTGCTCAAGGGCGACGTGCCCTCGCCGATCTCGCCGCCGAGCGGCTGCCGCTTCCACACGCGGTGCTGGAAGGCGACGCAGATCTGCGCGACGACCGAGCCGCCGCTGGCCGAGCTGCGGCCGGGGCAGCGGGTGGCCTGCCACCACCCGGAGAACTTCGAGGACCAGCAGCCGCAGGACACGGTCCTGCTGACCGTCGCCAAGGAGGCGGCGGAGCTGGTGGCCGACGAAGTCCTCGCGGAGTCGGCGGAGACGTCGGCGGCGGTGGCGGCGGAGGTCGCGTCCGCTCAGGCATCTGCCGAAGGCGCGGAGGGGGCGTCCGCCGGGGGCGCGGAGGCGTCTGCCGACAGCGCGGAGGCTTCCGCCGAAGCCGAAGCCGAAGCCGAAGCCGGACCCGAAGCCGGACCCGGAGCCGGACCCGAAGCTGAGGCCGAAGCCGGACCCGGAGCCGGACCCGAAGCTGAGGCCGAAGCCGGACCCGAAGCCGGACCCGAAGCTGAGGCCGAAGCCGAGGCCGAGGCCGAGGAGGAGGCCGTAGGCGTGGGCGCGGAGGCTTCTGCCGAGAGCGTGGACGTGGCGTCTGCCGACAGCGCGGCGGGGGAGGAGCCGGCGGAGGCGTCGGCCGCCGCGGAGGCGGAGGACTCCCCGAAGAGCCCGGAGAAGTAGCGTCTCGGGTGGCGTGGCCTGGCTTTGCCAGGTGCACGCCCCCCGAGCCGTCAGAATGTTCGGGTGATCCCCCAGCTCTTCAGCCCCTCCGTCCAGCACACGCTCGACCTGGTCGGCATCTTCGTCTTCGCGATCTCCGGCGCGCTGCTGGCCGTGCGCAAGAACTTCGACGTCTTCGGCATCGCCGTCCTCGCCGAGGTCACCGCGCTGGGCGGGGGGCTGTTCCGGGACCTGATCATCGGGGCGGTGCCGCCCGCCGCCTTCACGGACCTCGGCTACTTCGTCACGCCGATGCTCGCCGCTCTCGTGGTCGTCTTCCTGCATCCGCACGTCGAACGCATCCAGGCCGCGGTCCTCGTCTTCGACGCCGCCGGCCTCGGTCTGTTCTGCGTCGCCGGGACGACGAAGGCGTACGCCTACGGGCTCGGACTGACCGCTTCGGCCACTCTCGGCCTGGCGACGGCGGTCGGCGGCGGCGTCCTGCGTGACGTACTCGCCAACGAGGTCCCGTCGCTGCTGCGCTGGGACCGCGACCTGTACGCGGTCCCGGCGATCGTCGGCTCCACCATGGTCGCCCTGTGCATCCGCTACGACACGCTCACCCCGCTGGCCAGCGCCCTCGCCGCGCTGACGGCTTTCGTCCTGCGGCTGCTCGCGATGCGGTTCCACTGGCGGGCCCCGCGGGCCTGGAACCGACGTTCGACGGTGCGGGAGGAGTAGCCCTCCCGGCCCGCCCTGGCGCTGCCCGGTGCGGTCCCGGCCTGTCAGGCCCGCACCCTGGTCCCGCCTCCCGCCTCCCGCCTCCCGCCGAAACGATCCGCTGCGGTCAGGCCCGCCGCGGGCTCACTGCTTGCGGCTGGCGGCGGCTCCCGACGGGGCGCCGCTGGCCAGCTCGGCGCGGGTGGAACCCGCCTTCCGCGTGGCCGGAGGCGCGGACGCGGTGGGGTCCTTGACGCCGTGCTTGCCCATCTGCACCGACAGCCAGCGGAAGATCGTGTCGACCTGCGGCTTCCACAGGGCCATCGTGTGACCGCCCGCGGTGCGCGGCAGATAGACCACGTGGACGGTGGTGGGCGCCTTGGCCGCCTGCTTCAGGGCCATGGCCGCCTCGTAGCCGTCGCGCGGCTGGCCGGAGAGGTAGAGGGCGATCTGCGGCGGCACCTTGGCCTTGCGCAGCAGCATGTACGGGTTGTTCGCGGCGCGCAGGGCGGGGGTCTGCGCGGCGAGGGAGTTGCTCTCGCCGATCGGGTCGTTGTACCCGGACAGGCTCACGGCGGCGCGGTAGCGGTCGGGGTGGGCGACGGCGAGCTTGGCCGCGCAGTGCGCGCCGGCGGAGTAGCCGGCGACCGCCCAGCCGCCCGGCGCGGGCTGGGCGTGGAAGTTGTCCATGACCATCTTCGGCACGTCGACGCTCAGCCAGGTGTCGGCGTTGACCGTCCCGGGGATGTTGGCGCAGCCCGTGTCCACGCCGGCCAGCAGATTGGTGCGCGGCGCGACCAGGATGAACGGCGCGACCTCGCCGGAGCGCATCAGCGGCAGCAGCTGCTCGTGCGCCTTCATCGACCCGAACCAGGCCTTCGCCGAGCCGGGGTAGCCCGGCAGCACCTCGACGACCGGGAACTTGTAGTGCCGCCAGCCGGGCAGGTGGTACTGCGGCGGCAGCCAGACGTAGACCTCGGCGTCCACCCCGGACACCTGCCCCTTGAGCTGGGTGACCTGCACGCCACCGGCGGCGCGCATGCCGGGCCCGGTCGCCGGGCTGAACGTCTGCTTGACCTTGGGCAGCTTGTCCAGCGCGATGTTGCCGGTGCCGTTCGCACCGAGGTCGGCGGCCTGGTGGACGTGGTCGCCGGTGCCGAGCAGGTCGTCCCAGTTGTCGTACAGGTTGTTGGCGTTGTTGACCAGGACGAACACCAGGGCGACGGCGGTGCCCTGGGCGAACAGCAGCATCAGCAGCCGGGCCGCGGCGCGCAGGGTCTTCGGTCCGCGCAGCCGTGACCACAGGACCAGAGGAACGAGCACGGCCACGACGGCCAGCACGATCAAGAGGTAGAGGAACGGAGTCCCGGTGAGGCTCATATCCCTAGAGAGGGCGATAACGTCCAGAAGGTTTACGGAGCGATACGGACACTTACCGTTTAATTGCCGAAGCCTCACCTGGGCGGCGGTGCGCGCGGGGTCACAGACGAGAAAAGCTACCGCTTAGTAGTTACCTGTTGTACCGTTCAGTCATGCCAGAAGCAGCTTCCGCAGCGGCCCGCCGGGCCATGATCGGCGACAGCGAGTTCGACCGCGACACCGCCGTCACCCGGCGCGCCCCCGGTGTCTACGACATCGACCTCTCGGCCGGCTGGACGATCATCAACGCCGTCAACGGCGGCTACCTGCTGGCCGTCCTCGGCCGCGCCCTGGCGGACGCCCTGCCGCACCCCGACCCGTTCACCGTCTCGGCACATTACCTCACCGCCTCCCAGCCGGGCCCCGCGGTGATCCGCACCGACGTCGTGCGCACCGGCCGCACCCTCTCCACCGGCCAGGCCTCCCTCATCCAGTACGACGACGAGGGCAACGAGGTCGAGCGGATCCGCGTCCTCGCCTCCTACGGCGACCTGGCCGCGCTCCCCGACGACGTGCGCACCACGGCGAAGCCGCCGGCCATCCCGCCGATGGAGCAGTGCTTCGGGCCGCAGGACAGCCCCGCCCCCATCCCCGGCAGCTCCGCCATCACCGACCGGCTGATGCTGAAGCTCGACCCGGCCACCCTGGGCTGGGCGCTCGGACAGCCCTCCGGCAACGGCGAGATGCGGGCCTGGTTCGGCCTCGCCGACGGCCGCGACGCCGATCCGCTCTCCTTGCTGCTCGCCGTGGACGCCCTGCCGCCCACCGCCTTCGAGCTGGGCCTGACCGGCTGGGTGCCCACGGTCGAACTGACCGCGCACGTGCGCGCCCGCCCGGCCGCCGGCCCGCTGCGCGTGGCCATCACCACGCGCAACCTCGCCGGCGGCTTCCTCGAGGAGGACGCCGAGGTCTGGGACAGCGAGGACCGCCTGGTGGCCCAGTCCCGGCAGCTGGCCCGCGTCAGGCTCGGCTGAGGGGTTCCCGGCCCAGCCAGGCCGCGAGCCGGGTGTAGCCGTCCGCCCCCTCGGGGGAGGGCTGCACCCGCTCGAACGGCGTGTCCCCGCCGCGAGGGTTGGCGGGCAGCACCCGCTCGGCGGTGGCCAGCGCGAACTCGGCCAGCTCGGCATCGAGGGGGAGCGGGCGGCCGAGCGCCTCGGACAGGTCCCAGGTGTGCGTGACGATCTCCATGACGTAGCCGGAGAGCGCCTGCCATCCGGGCACCTCGCCCCACGGGACCCGCACCGGCGCCGTCATCCGCGCCTCGGACTCCCACGCCTTCAGCACGCGCGTCCTGACCTCGTCGTACGCCTCCGGCCAGCCGGCATCCTCCACACCCTGCGCGAACGGCTCCACGGCCATGCCGTCGCCGCCCTCGCCGACCACCGCGATCCGCAGCGTGCCGCCGACCATGTGACTCAGCAGCCGCCGTACGTCGAACTCGGCGCACGGGGTGGGCCCGTCCAGCTGCCCGGGCCGCACGGTCCGGATCAGGGCGGCGGCCTGCTCGGTGGCGCGGGCGTAGACGGGGCGCGGGTCGATGGTGTTCATCTGGTACCTCTCTCTCGGTCGGTACGCCGATGCTCGGCCCATAACCTGACAGTTTCCGTCAACATTTGCCTCCGGCTCTGCAGTGGCGGGATTCTGATGCCGTGAAATCCGACCGCCTGCTGTCGATCCTGCTGCTGTTGCAGACCCGCGGCCGTGTGCCCGCGCACGAACTCGCCGAGCGGCTCGAGGTGTCGGTGCGCACCATCTACCGCGACATCGAGGCCCTGTCCGCCTCGGGCGTCCCCGTCTACGCCGAACGCGGCCGGCACGGCGGCATCCAGCTCCTCGCCGGATTCCGCACCGATGTGACGGGCCTGACCGCCGACGAGTCCCGGGCCCTGTTCATCCTGGCCGCCGAAGGGGCGCACGCCGCGCTGGGGCTGGACGCCGCGCTGGGCTCGGCGCTGCGCAAGGTGATGGCCGCGCTGCCCGCGCCGCACCGCCCGGCCGCGGAGGTGACCAGCCGGCGCATCCTGGTCGACGCCACCCGCTGGCGCGGCGGCCCCCAGCAGGCCGTCGACCTGGAGGTGCTGCAGGACGCCGTCTTCGCCGACCGCCGCCTGAAGCTGCGCTACCGGCACAGCGGTGAGCACGAGCCGCGCACCTACACCGTCGACCCCTACGGCCTGCTCTCCAAGGCGGGCGTCTGGTACCTCGTCGCCGACCGGCGCGGCCGGCCCCGGCTCTTCCGCGCCGACCGGGTGCGCTCGGCGAAACTGCTCGACGACCCGGTGCGGCGCCGGCCCGGCGTCGAACTCGCCGACGCCTGGGAGGTGCTGCGCCGTCAGGTGGAGGAGCGGCCGGGCGGTCTGGAGGTGGTGGTGCGGGTCCGGCGCGACCGGCTCGACATGTTCCGGCGCATGATGGCCTCCACGCTCGTCGGGCTCCCCGACGACGACGGGCACGGCGAGTGGGTGACCGCCAGGCTGTCGTACCGCGTCGTCGCCGAGGCCCGCCAACTGCTCGCGTTCTCCGACCGGGTCGAGGTGCTCTCCCCGCCCTCGGTGCGCGAGGAACTGGCCCGTGCGGCCGCGTCGGTCACGCGGCTGTACGCGTCCGAATGAGACGGCTCAGTCGAGCCAGTGGCGGCGGCCGATGGTGATCAGCCGCATCTGGCGGGTCGCCACCTGAGCGGCCCGCTCCCGCTCCGCCCCCGGCGCCTCCAGGGACTCCAGGAAGAGCGAGGCGGTGATGAGCATCTGATCGACGTAGAGCGTGGCGAGCATCAGCAGGTCGTCCTCGCTCCAGCCCGCGGAGACCGGGTCCTTGGCCAGCTCGGCCTTCACCTCGTCACCGAACCGGGCCAGCTGCTCGCGGATCGCCTCCCGCACCGGCTGGACCCCGCCATGTCGCTCGCGGGCGATGAAACGGACATGAGCGGGGTACGCGTCCACGTGACGGGCGATCAGTTCGACGGCGCGCACGATGCGTTCCTCGTGGTCGCCCGCCGTGGACACCGTCGTCCTGATCATCGGGTGCAGGCTGCCCAGCGCCTCCTCGACCAGCGCCACGCCCAGATCCTCGATGGAGCGGAAGTGGCGGTAGAAGGCGGTCGGGGCGACGCCGACCGCGCGGGTGACCTCGCGCAGACCCAGGCTGCTCAGGCTCTGCCCCTCCAGCAGGCCGAGCGCCGCGTCCAGGAGGGCTTGGCGGGTCTTCAGTTTCTGGGCCTGCCGGACGCCGAGGATGTGACTCATACCATGCAGTTAACAACTGTTCTCCGGAATTGAAAAGCCGTGGAGCGCGCTAGACTGGGTAGTCAGTGAACAAGTGTTACTACAAGCGTTCACCGAAACTTCACGAGAGCATCTCGGAGGGGGCTTCATCCCATGCTCTTCCTCGTCGCCGCACTTCTGCTTCTCGGTGTCGTCATGGGCACCGTGGCCCACGCGCCGCTGTCCTTCACCGCGATCGCGGCCGTGGTCATCGCCGTCTGGCTGGCCGTCTTCGCCGTCCGCGAGCGCCACGCCCGCCGGCGCGGCACGCCGGCCCGGTGACCGTCCGCACGTCCCACCACGACTTCGACTGTCGGGAGCTGACCCTCATGCAACTGACCGCACCGGCCACCCGCCGCACCGGCACCCGCGACACCGACGGCATGGCCGTCGCCTCGTTCATCCTGGGCCTGCTGGGCCTGCTCGTCCTCAACCTCTTCCTCGGCCCGATCTCCATCGCCCTGGCCTGCGTCGCCCTGTGGCGCGGCACGGCCCGCCGCGGCCGCGCGTACCTGGGCCTGGCGCTGGGCGTGGCCGACCTGGTCGTCCTGTTCGCGTTCATGCAGGCGGACAACTCGGTGTCCTGGAGCTTCTGAGGGATACGACCGAGCCGTGGAGCCGGGGTCGGGTGCCGCGATCGCCGTGAACGCACGTGAGGCAGCCCGGCCGCCCTGGAGCCGAGGCCGCCCGCACGGGCCCCGTAGAATCGGCACACCATGGCTTACCTCGACCACGCCGCGACCACCCCGATGCTCCCGGAGGCGGCAGAGGCCCTGACCGCCCAGCTGAGCAGCACGGGCAACGCCTCGTCCCTCCACGCATCCGGCCGCAGGGCGCGCCGCACCGTCGAGGAGGCCCGCGAGACCCTCGCCGAAGCACTCGGCGCCCGCCCCAGCGAGGTGGTCCTCACCTCCGGCGGCACCGAGGCCGACAACCTGGCGGTCAAGGGCCTGTACTGGTCCCGCCGCGACGCCGACCCGGCCCGCACCCGGGTCCTGGCCAGCCCCGTCGAGCACCACGCCGTCCTGGACGCCGTCCACTGGCTCGGCGAGCACGAGGGCGCCACCGTCGAGTACCTCCCCGTGGACAGCCACGGCCGGGTCCATCCCGACGCCCTGCGCGAGGCGATCGCCCGCGACCCCGACGGCGTCGCGCTGGCCACCGTCATGTGGGCGAACAACGAGATCGGCACCCTGCAGCCGGTCCGCGAACTCGCCGACGTCGCCGCCGAGTTCGGCGTCCCGCTGCACTCCGACGCGGTCCAGGCCTTCGGTCAGGTCCCGGTCGACTTCGCCGCCTCCGGCCTCGCCGCGATGACCGTCTCCGGCCACAAGATCGGCGGCCCCTACGGCATCGGCGCCCTGCTCCTCGGCCGCGAGTACAGCCCCGTACCCGTCCTGCACGGCGGAGGCCAGGAGCGCCACGTCCGCTCCGGCACCCTCGACGTCCCCGCGATCGCCTCCTTCGCCGTCGCCGGCCGCCTCGCCGCGCAGCAGCGCGCGTGGTTCGCCCGCGAGATCGGCGCCCTGCGCGACCAGCTCATCGACGCAGTCCGTACGGCCGTGCCGGACGCGATCCTCGGCGGCGACCCCGCACCGGAGGGCCGGCTGCCGGCCAACGCGCACTTCACGTTCCCCGGCTGCGAGGGCGACTCCCTGCTGCTCCTGCTGGACGCCCAGGGCATCGAGTGCTCCACCGGCTCCGCCTGCACCGCGGGCGTCGCCCAGCCCAGCCACGTCCTGCTCGCCACCGGCGCCGACCCCGACCTGGCCCGCGGCACCCTGCGCTTCTCCCTCGGTCACACCTCCACCGAGGCCGACGTCGAGGCGCTGGCCAAGGCCATCGGCCCAGCCGTCGAACGGGCCCGCGCGGCGGGACTGACGTAGGACGGACGGCCTTCGGGCAGGCGGAGGGGCACGCGAAGGCGGGGGCACAGAGGGGGGCACGCGAAAGGACCTACGAAGCGGGTTCCCTTCGCCGGCATGGTCCGGATCAGGTGCTGGGGGTCGCCTTCCGGTCGTGAACCGTCCGGCCTCTCAGCCCGACCGTCGACGTCGGCCTCAGCGGAAGCCGGGGCTTCTCGCTCAAGTCGGCTACTCCGGTCGAACTCCCTCACTCGCCTCGTAGGCCTGAAACCAGGATAGAACGGCCTCGGCGTAAAGAAAGGGGGTAAGGGGTAATTTTTACGCCCGCCGCACCAGGGCCAGATAGCGCCCCCAGTTCCAGTGCGGCCCCGGGTCGGTGTGGTCCGTGCCCGGCACCTCGGCATGGCCGATGATGTGCTCCCGGTCGACGGGTATGCCGTACCGCCGGCAGATCCCGGCCGTCAGCCGCGCCGAGGCGGCGTACATCGCGGCGGTGAAGTCGCCCGGCCGGTCCACGAACCCCTCGTGCTCGATGCCGACACTGCGCTCGTTGTACTCCCGGTTGCCCGCGTGGAAGGCCACGTCCAGCTCGCGGATCAGCTGCGTGACGTGCCCGTCCTGGCGGACGATGTAGTGGGCCGCCGCCTTGTGGCCCGGGTCCTGGAACACCTTCACCGCGCTGCGGTAGCTGCCCTGCGTGACATGGACGACCACCCGGTCGATCGGATAGTCGTCGGGCCGGTCGGCCAGGCGGTAGTTCGCCGTCGACGCCGCCACCCACTGCGCGCCCCGGAAGTCGACCGCGCCCGCCACCCGCTCCTTCTCCACCCCCGGCAGCCGCCACCACAGATGCGCCAGCTCGTCGCGGGCCAGCACCGCCGTGCCCGCGGCGGCCGCCGCACCGCCGAGCAGCAGTGCGCGCCGCCCGATCCGCCGGTCCCCATCGCTCTTCGCATCCCCCATGTGGTCGTCAACGCATATCCGGCACTCCCGGTTCCCGCGCCCCCGTACCCTGGAAGGGCTATGACTGACACCCTGCAGCGCTCCCGTCCCCTCCGCGTCCTCGCCGCCATGTCGGGCGGCGTCGACTCCGCCGTCGCCGCGGCCCGCGCCGCCGAGGCGGGCCACGACGTGACCGGCGTCCACCTCGCGCTCTCCGCGAACCCCCAGTCCTTCCGCACGGGCGCGCGGGGCTGCTGCACCATCGAGGACTCCCGGGACGCCCGCCGCGCCGCGGACGTCATCGGCATCCCGTTCTACGTGTGGGACCTCGCCGACCGCTTCCGCGAGGACGTCGTCGAGGACTTCGTCGCCGAGTACGAGGCCGGCCGCACTCCGAACCCCTGCCTGCGCTGCAACGAGAAGATCAAGTTCGCCGCGCTGCTCGACAAGGCGCTCGCCCTCGGCTTCGACGCGGTCTGCACCGGCCACTACGCCCAGGTGATCGTCCGCGAGGACGGCTCCCGCGAACTGCACCGCGCCTCCGACATGGCCAAGGACCAGTCGTACGTCCTCGGCGTGCTGGACGAGCAGCAGCTCGCGCACGCGATGTTCCCCCTCGGTGACACGGTCACCACCAAGGAGGAGATCCGCGCGGAGGCCGAGCGGCGCGGTCTCGCCGTCGCCAAGAAGCCCGACTCGCACGACATCTGCTTCATCGCCGACGGCGACACCCAGGGCTTCCTCGCCCGGCGCCTCGGCAAGGCGGAGGGCGACATCGTCGACGAGGCCGGCAACCGGATCGGCACCCACGAGGGCGCGTACGGCTTCACCATCGGCCAGCGCAAGGGCCTGCGCATCGGCACCCCGGCCCCCGACGGCAAGCCCCGCTACGTCCTCGACATCTCCCCGGTGAACAACACCGTCACCGTAGGCCCGGCCGCCGCCCTGGACGTGACCGCCCTGACCGCGATCAAGCCGCGCTGGTGCGGCACGGCCCCGGCGGGCCCCGGCACCTACACCGCCCAGCTGCGCGCCCACGGCGACGAGACCGAGGTCACCGCCCATCTGGCCGACGGCGAGCTGCGCGTGACCTTCACCGAGCCGGTCCGCGGCGTTGCCCCCGGCCAGGCGATTGTCCTGTACGACGGCACGCGCGTGGTGGGCTCGGCGACGATCGCGACGACCACGCGCGCGACGGCCGGCGTGGCCTGATCCGAGCCGGCCTCACCCGCAGAAGACGTCCGTCAGCACCGGGCCCAGCACGCCCGGCTCCACCATGTGGGTCTGGTCCTGCAGGATCCGGTGGTCGCTGCGGGGCGCCGCCTCGGCGAGCGCCCGGTTCGCGGCCAGCATCCACGCCGGGCTCGCCCCGCCGGCCACCACCAACAGGGGCACGGGGAGCGCGGCGACCCGCTCGCGGGGCAGCAGGCCGTCACCCATCACCGCGGCGTCGTGCGCCAGGCTGGGGGCGACCGCCTCCATACCGGCCCACATGGGGGACTGGCGCGCGCCCCGGATCACCTCCTCGCCGAGCCCGGTCAGGCGCAGGAACAGCTCCACCGCGTCCCCGCGCCGGTCCTCGGCGAGCGCCGCGGTCAGGTTCCGCGCGTAGGCGGCCTGCTGCTCGGCGCCGCCCTCGAGGAAGTCCGCGTACGGCACCTCGTACACACCCGCCTGACGGACCGGCAGCCCGCTCGCCGCCGCCTCGATGACCAGCGCGCCGCCCGAGGAGACACCGAACAGGGCCGCCTCATCGCCCACCGCGTCGATCAGCGCGGCCAGGTCCTCGACCTCCCGCTCCACCGCGTACGGCGCCGTGTCACCGCTCTCGCCGCGGCCCCGTCGGTCGTACACCACAGCCGTGCAGTGCCCGGCCAGCCGCTCGGCCAGCGGGGCCAGCGTGCCCCCGGTGGACATCGCACCGCTCACCAGGATCACGGGCGGGCCGTCGCCCTGGCGCTCACCGGCGATGCGGGTGCCGTCCCGCGACACCACCGTCAGCCTGTGCTTACCGTCCTGCTTCTCCTGCTTCTCCATGGCAGAGCAGACTGCCGCAGATGACGCGACTGAGCGGTCACGACACTTCCACCTCGTAGAAGCAGAGGTGGTTCTCGATCTGCGCCACGTCCGGTTTCGGGTCCGGGTACGACCACACCAGGTCGGGGGCGCCGGGCAGCGACCAGTAGGACGCCGTGCCCTTGAACGGGCAGTGGGTGCGGGTGTCGGAAGGGGTGAGCAGCTCCAGCCGGACGTCCTCGGCGGGCAGGTAGTACCGCGGCGGACAGCCGGTCTCGTGCAGGACGAGCGGGCGGTCGCTCTCGGCCAGGACCTGGCCGTCGTGCACCACGCGCACGTGCCGGTCGCTTCGCTCGACGGTGATGGTGTGTCCTCGGGTCATGTCAAGAACAGCGCTTTCCGGGCGCCGGTTCTTCCCGCGTACGGTGGGCCTCATGCGTATCTGTGTCTTCCTCTCCGCCGCCGACCTCGACGACCGCTACACCCGTCCGGCGCGCGAGTTCGCCGAACTGCTGGGCAAGGGCGGCCACACGCTCGTGTGGGGCGGCTCGGACGTCGGCCTGATGAAGGTCGTCGCGGACGGCGTGCAGGAGGCCGGCGGACGGCTGTGCGGGGTCTCGGTGGATTTCCTGGCGGCCAAGGTCCGGCCGGGCGTCGACGACATGGTGATCGCCAAGGACCTCGCCGAGCGTAAGAGGCTGCTGCTGGAGAAGGCCGACGCGGTGGTGATCATGGTGGGCGGCACCGGCACGCTCGACGAGGCCACCGAGATCCTGGAGCTGAAGAAGCACGGCCACACCGACAAGCCGGTGGTGCTGCTGAACACCGCGGGCTTCTACGACGGCCTCAAGGAGCAGTTCCGGCGCATGGACGACGAGGGCTTCCTGCCCCGCCCGCTCACCGACCTGGTGTTCTTCGCCGAGGAGCCGGTGGGCGCGCTGGCCTACCTGGAGGAGAGCCAGGGCATTGTCTGAGCCGGCGGTGATGCGAGCATGGCGGGCATGGCTACACATGTGATCACCGGAGCCGGTTCCGGGATAGGCGCGGCCGTCGCCCGCCGTCTGCACGCGCGCGGGGACGACCTCGTGCTGCACGCGCGCGACGCGGGCCGGGCGAAGGAGCTGGCCGCCGCGTTCCCCGGCGCGCAGACCCTGGTCGGCGATCTCGCCGACCCCGACAAGCTGTCCTGGGCGCTGTCCCATCAGTCGCTGCCGGACCGCGTGGACTCGCTGCTGCACATCGCGGGCGTCGTCGACCTCGGCCGGGTCGGCGACCTGACCCCGAAGTCCTGGCGCCACCAGCTCAACGTCAACCTGATCGCGCCCGCCGAACTGACCCGCCTGCTGCTGCCCCAGCTGCGCGCCGCCCGCGGCCACGTGGTGTTCGTCAACTCCGGCGCCGGCCTGAACGCGCACGCCGAGTGGTCGGCGTACGCGGCCTCCAAGCACGGCCTGAAGGCCCTCGCCGACTCCCTGCGCCAGGAGGAGCACGGCAGCGGCGTCCGCGTCACCTCCGTCTACCCCGGCCGCACGGCCAGCCCCATGCAGGCCAAGGTCCACCAGCAGGAGGGCAAGGAGTACGACCCGTCCCGCTGGATCGACCCCGAGTCGGTCGCCACGGCGATCCTGATGGCGATCGACCTGCCGGGCGACGCGGAGGTCAACGACCTGTCGGTGCGGCCGGGGCGCTGATCCCACGCGGGCACGGCGCCGGGCCGCCCGGCCACAGGCAGTCGGCGAAGAACCCTCGGTGACGCTTACGTAGGCTTCAGGCGTGAGTGAAAACAGCCAGTTCAGGTTCGGGGGCGCCACCGGGGTCGGGTCGATGCCCGGGGGCGATGCCCGCGAGGCCGTCAAGACCGTCACCGGGTCCTTCGAGGACTTCCCGTTTCTGCCGGAGCTGCCCGGCCGCGGCCCCGGCGCGGACATGATCGGCCGGACCGCGGGGATGCTCGTCGAGCTGTACGCGCGCGTGGAGCCCAGCGGCTGGCGGCTCGGCGACCGGCCGGGCCGCGACACCAAGCGGGCCCGGTCCTGGCTCGTCGAGGACCTCGACGCGCTGGAGGAGTTCACGCAGGGCTACACCGGGCCGCTGAAGGTGCAGGCGGTCGGGCCGTGGACGCTCGCCGCGAGCCTGGAGCTGAGGAACGGCGAGGCCGCCCTCTCCGACCCGGGCGCCTGCCGCGACCTCGCCGCCTCCCTCACCGAGGGGCTGCGGCTCCACCTCGCCGAGGTCCGGCGGCGCGTCCCCGGCGGGCAGCTCGTCCTCCAGCTCGACGAGCCGTCCCTCACCCCGGTCCTGCGCGGCCAGGTGAGAACGGCCAGCGGCTACCGCACCCACCGCGCCGTCGACCGGCAGGTCATCGAGGCCACCCTCCGCGACACCGTCGCGGTGCACACCGGCGGGCCCGTCGTGGTCCACTCCTGCGCCCCCGACGTGCCCTTCGCCCTGCTGCGCCGGACCGGCGTGGCGGCCGTCTCCTTCGACTTCTCCCTCCTCACCGAGCGTGACGACGAGGCGATCGGTGAGGCGGTCGAGGGCGGCACCCGGCTGTTCGCCGGTGTCGTGCCGGGCACGGACGGCCCGTTGTCAGACCCTGCCGGTAGCGTCATGGGTGTCAGGACGCTGTGGCGCAGGCTGGGCCTGCACCCGGGGCTGCTCGCCCAGGCGGTCACGGTGACGCCGGCGTGCGGGCTCGCGGGCGCCTCACCGGCGTACGCGCGCCAGGCGCTCGCCCACTGCGTCCGGGCGGCGAGATCCCTCGCGGACAACCCAGAGTAACGGGAGGACAACACGGTGGCCGGCGACAAGCAGCAGGCGGAGACGGCAGTGCCCGCCGAGGCACGTGAGAAGCACGCCCAGCTCGCTGAGCAGATCGAGGAGCACCGCTTCCGGTACTACGTGAACGACGCTCCGGTCATCAGCGACGCCGATTTCGACAAGCTCCTGAAGACGCTGGAGGCGCTGGAGGAGCAGTATCCGGAGCTGCGGACGCCGGACTCGCCGACCCAGAAGGTCGCGGGTTCCTACGCGACGGACTTCACCTCCGTCGAGCATCGCTCCCGCATGCTCTCCCTCGACAACACCTTCAACGACGACGAGCTCGCCGCCTGGGCCGACCGCATCGCGCGCGAACTGGGCGACCAGGAGTACCACTTCCTGTGCGAGCTGAAGGTCGACGGCCTCGCCGTGAACCTCACCTACGAGCACGGCCGCCTCGTCCGCGCGGCGACCCGCGGCGACGGGCGCACCGGTGAGGACATCACCCCCAACGTCCGCACGATCGCCGAGATCCCGGACCGCCTCGACGGGGAGGAGGTCCCCGACCTCGTGGAGATCCGCGGTGAGGTCTACTTCCCGGGAGAGAAGTTCGAGGAGCTGAACGCCCGCCTGGTCGAGGCGGGGGACAAGCCCTTCGCCAACCCGCGCAACGCCGCCGCCGGTTCGCTGCGCCAGAAGGACCCGCGCGTCACCGCCACCCGCCCGCTGCACATGGTGGTCCACGGCATCGGCGTCCTGGAGGGCTACTCGGGGATGACCCGGCTCTCCCAGGCCTACGACCTGCTGAAGACCTGGGGCCTGCCCACCTCCCGGCACAACAAGGTGGTCGACGGCCTCGACGGCGTCCGCGAGTTCATCGCCTACTTCGGCGAGAACCGGCACTCGGTGGAGCACGAGATCGACGGCGTCGTCGTCAAGCTCGACGAGATCCGCCTCCAGGGCCGCCTCGGCTCCACCGCGCGGGCGCCGCGCTGGGCGATCGCGTACAAGTACGCGCCGGAGGAGGTCAACACCAAGCTCGTCAACATCCGCGTCGGCGTCGGCCGCACCGGCCGTGTCACGCCGTACGCGCAGGTCGAGCCGGTGACGGTGGCCGGCTCGGAGGTCGAGTTCGCCACGCTGCACAACCAGGACGTCGTCAAGGCCAAGGGCGTCCTCATCGGTGACACGGTGGTGCTGCGCAAGGCCGGCGACGTCATCCCCGAGATCCTCGGCCCCGTGGTCGACCTGCGCGACGGCAGCGAGCGCGAGTTCGTGATGCCGAGCGAGTGCCCCGAGTGCGGCACGCCGCTGCGGCCCATGAAGGAGGGCGACGTCGACCTGCGCTGCCCCAACGCCCGCGCTTGCCCGGCCCAGCTGCGTGAGCGCCTGTTCTACCTCGCGGGCCGCAAGGCCCTGGACATCGAGCACTTCGGGTACGTCGCCGCGGCCGCCCTCACCAAGCCGCTGGAGCCGGCGGACCCGCCGCTGAAGGACGAGGGCGACCTGTTCGACCTGACCGTCGAGCAGCTGCTGCCCATCAGGGCGTACGTCCTGGATCAGGACAGCGGTCTGCCCAAGCGGGACCCGAAGACCGGCGAGGAGAAGATCGCCACCGTCTTCGCCAACCAGCAGGGCGAGCCGAAGAAGAACGCCCTGGCCATGCTGGAGAACATCGCGGCGGCCAAGCAGCGCCCGCTCGCCCGCATCCTCACCGGGCTGTCGATCCGGCACGTCGGCCCGGTCGCCGCCGAGGCGCTCGCCCGGGAGTTCCGCTCCATCGACCGCATCGAACAGGCCAGCGAGCTGGAGCTGGCGAACACCGACGGCGTGGGTGCGATCATCGCCGCCTCCCTCAAGGAGTGGTTCGCCGAGGAGTGGCACCAGGAGATCCTGCGCAAGTGGAGGGCCGCCGGCGTCCGCATGGAGGAGGAGAGCACCGGCGAGGACGAGGGACCCCGCCCGCTGGAAGGGCTTACCGTCGTCGTCACCGGCACCCTGGAGCACTTCACCCGGGACGGGGCCAAGGACGCGCTGCAGAGCCGCGGGGCCAAGGTGACCGGTTCGGTGTCGAAGAAGACCGCGTTCGTCGTTGTGGGGGACAACCCCGGATCGAAGTACGACAAGGCGATGCAACTCAAGGTGCCCGTCCTGAACGAAGAGGGCTTCAACGTCCTGCTCGACCAGGGCCCGGAGGCCGCGGCGGACGTCGCTCTTTCGGCCGAGGAGTAGCGGTTGAAGGCCACCCGATCGGCGCATATCAGTTGCATAGGGGTGGCCGGGGCGCATTCGGGCAACCGTCGGCGACCGCTGCCCGAGGAAGGCGTCCGCGGCCTACTGTTGAGATATGCGCCTGCCGTGCCCAGTTGCGGTCGGGGCATCCTCACGCTCGTGATGAGCGAGGGGAAGGGTTTTCCAACGCGGAGCCGTTGAGGGAAGTCGGGCATCGGGCCGCGAGGCGTGGGCACCGCCGGTTGTGAGAGGGACGGGAATGGAACCGACCGAGAGCACCGCCCCCGGCTCACGGCTGCGCCGTGTGGCGGGCGCGTGGCGGGGGAGCCGGTGGGTGACACGCGCCATGGGGCGCGGCGGCGCACGCGAGCGCGCCGCCCCCGCATACCCGGGCGCCGACGGCATGTCCTCCGCCCGGCTCGGCGCCGGCCTGACGGCCGCCGACGGGCGCGACGCCACCACCCGGCTCAGCGCCACCCGGCTCCGCGTCGGCCGGGCCCGCCCCCGCAGGCTCGATCCCTCCCGCCCCGCCGCGGCCCTGCCCGGCGCCGACCACGAACGCCACCTGTCCTGGCCTCCGCTGCCCGTCGCGGTCGTCACGGCCGCCGGGTTCGTGCTGGGCGCCGGCTTCTACCGTGCTTTCACCGGCGGCCACGCCCTCTTCCCGTCCGGCGCGGTCGGCTGGTCGCTGGCGCTGCTGACCGGCATCATCGTCGGCCACCTGGTCATGCTGGGGCGCGCCCGCTGGTGGGGCGGCACCGGTTCCGGCGCCGCCCTCACCCTCGCCGTCCTGCTGCTCTACGGCTGGGTGCCGGCCGGCATGGTCAGCCTCACCGTCGTCGTCCTGGTCGGCATAGCCCGCCGCCACCGCTGGCGGCAGGGGGTGCTGCACGGCGCGGTGGACCTGCTCGGCATCGGCGCCGGCGCGCTGGTGCTGGCCGCCTTCGGCGCCGTACCGACCGTTGAGGCGCCCTCGGACCCCGACGCGTGGACCTTCTACACCGCCCCCGAGGTGGTGCTCGTCGCGGTCGCCTACCTCGCCGTGACCCGGATCCTGCTGTGGTACCTGCACGCGCCGCGCTCCGGCGGACTGCCCACGGTCGCGCGCACCGCGCTGGTCAGGCAGGGCCTGGTCGCCGTGGCCCTGCTCGGCATAGCCCCGCTGGTGTGCGTGGTGGCCAGCACCAAGCCGGTGCTGCTGCCGCTGTTCTCCATCCCGCTGATCGCCCTGGACTCCACCCTGTGGATAGCCCGGGCCCGGGCGGAGGAGCAGCTGCGCGACCCGCTCACCGGGCTGCCCAACCGCCAGTGGCTGCTGGAACGCATCTGGACCGCACTGGACGACGCCGAGCGCATCGGCGCCCGCGCCGCCCTCGTGCTGATCGACCTGGACCGTTTTCGATCGGTCAACGACACCCTCGGTCATCTGGCCGGGGACCGGCTGCTGCTCCAGATAGCCGACCGGCTGCGGCTGGCCCTGCCGCGCGGCGCCGAGGTGGCGCGGCTCGGCGGTGACGAGTTCGCCGTGTTACTGCCGGTCGCCGACTCCACGACCTCGGCGATGCGCGTCGCCCGCGGCCTGGTCGCCGACCTCAGCTCACCGCTCGATCTCGACGGACTCACGCTCGTGCTGGAGGCCAGCGCCGGCGTCGCCGTCTTCCCCGACCACGCGCTGGAGGCCGAGGGCCTGCTGCGCCGCGCCGACGTGGCGATGTACCAGGCGAAGCGCGACCGCACCGGCGTCGAGGTCTACGAGTCCAAGCGCGACTCCAACACCCCCGACCGGCTCGGACTCCTCGGCGATCTGCGCCGGGCGCTGGACGCCCACGAGGTCCAGCTGCACTACCAGCCCAAGGTCCGCTTCGACGGCCAGGTGGCCGGCCTCGAGGCACTCGTGCGCTGGGTGCATCCCGAGCGCGGGAAGGTGCCGCCGGACGAGTTCATAGCGATCGCCGAGTCCTCCGGCCTGATGCCGCACCTCACCGAGTACGTCCTGGACACCGCGCTCGCCCAGGTCGCCGAGTGGCGCTCGCAGGGCCTGTTCGTCCCGGTCGCCGTCAACGTCTCCCCGCGCGACGTGCACACCCCCGGCTTCGCCGGTTCCGTCGCCGCCCGGCTGGCCCGGCACGGAGTCCCGGCCGGGTCGCTACAGCTGGAGATAACGGAACACGTGCTGCTGGAGGACCCGCAGCGCGCCGCCGACACCCTCGCCGGGCTCACCGGCCACGGCGTGAAGATGTCCCTGGACGACTTCGGCACCGGCTACTCCTCCCTGGTGCACCTGCGCCGGCTGCCGGTCAGCGAGCTGAAGATCGACCGCTCCTTCGTGGCCCGGCTCGCGGTGGACGCCGAGGACGCCGCGATCGTGCGCTGCACCGTCGACCTCGCCCACTCCTTGGGCCTGCTGGTCGTCGCCGAGGGCGTCGAGGACGACGAGACCTGGGAGCGACTGCGCGACCTGGGCTGCGACGCCGTCCAGGGCTGGCTGGTCGCCGCCGCGATGCCACCGGAGGAGACGACCGCCTGGCTGCGCGCCCGCGGCTCCCGCGGCTGGCAGCGCCCCGCGGCAGCGCTCCCCGCCGCCACGGTGGACGACCCGGGCCGAGTCAGCTGACGGCGCGAGTCCCGGCGCAGCGACCTCGCGGCGAGCGGCCGGGTGTCGTCCCGCTGCGGTGAGACGGGCGGGTTCCGGCAACCTGCGGTGAAGCGGGCGGGTCGCCATCCGCCGCAGTGAACTGGGCGGGTCCCTCGACCCGCTGTAAAGCGGGCGGGCTCCCTCAACCAGTTGCCAGGCGGCGAGGGCGTCCTCACGCCGCCGTGGAGTGAACCGGGGTGTCTTTTGCGCCGCGTCAAGCGGCGGGCCTCTCCACCCCCGCCGCGCATCGGCCGGGCTCGTCACGCCGCGATGAAGGGGCCGGCGTGGCTCCACGCCGTGGTGAAGCGGGCGGGCTTCTCCGCCCTGCGGTGCCGCGGCCGGGCGTCGCCACGCCGCCGCCGTGAAAGGTCCGTCCCCCGGTCACCGGGCTCAAGCAGCGCGCCTCCTCACCCCGCCGCGCCTCCCGCGCCCCGCTCGCCGCCCAGCGGGCGGCGCGCAGTCGCGCTCTCGGCGCCACTGGATCGACACGGCAGAAATTCTAGCGGCGCTAGCCAATCTGTCGGGCTTGCGTTAGCGTGGCTCCTGTTCCTAGCGTTGCTAGAAAATCATCACAGGGGGACCCATGACCGTCACCGCCTACACCCTGGCCGTCCTGCTCGACCTGTTCTGCCTGTTCCTCGGATACCGCTTCTGGTTCCAGCCCGCCCCCGCCGCCGCCGGCTACGGCGTCCCGGCCGACCCGCGCGGCGACGCCCGCGCCTACCTGTCGGTCAAGGGACTCAGGGACGGCACCTTCGGTCTGCTGGGCCTCGCCCTGCTCGCCTTCGTGGGAGCCCGCGCCGAGGCCTGGTTCATGGTCTGCGTGGCACTCGTCCCGTTCCTCGACACGCTGATCGTGCTGCGCAACGGCGGCACGAAAGCCGTCGCTTTCGGGATCCACTTCGCCACCGCGTGCGTTGTACTGATCAGTGCCGGACTGCTCTTCGCGGTCTGACCGCAGTGCTGACCGCGGTCTGGCCGCAGAGAAACGAGGGGGATACGTCATGTCGCTGTTCGTACCGAAGTTCGACGAGACCGTGCTGGTCCGGGACGCCGAGGCGGAGGTCGTCGGCGGCGACCCCGTCGCCGTCAAGCTGCTGGCCGACAGCAGCGCCGGCGGCGGCGCGCTGTCCACCGTGCGCGTGACGCTCGCCGAGGGCGCCGACGGCGCCAAGCCGCACGTGCACCACCACTCCGCGGAGATGTTCTACCTGCTCGACGGTGCCGCCGACGTCCTGTCCGGCGACGACGTCGTCACCGCCGAGCGCGGCGACCTGATCATCGTCCCGCCGGACCGCCCGCACGCCTTCGCCGCCGTCCCCGGAGCCTCGGCGGACCTGCTGATCGTCATCACCCCGGGCGTCGAGCGCTTCGAGTACTTCCGCCACTTGCAGCGCATCCGGCTCGGCCAGGCCGCCCCCGAGAGCCTCCTCGACGTACAGGAGCTGTACGACAATCACTTCCTGCACAGCGAGGCCTGGGAGAAGCGCCGCGGCTGACCCCGGACCGGGCCGCCCGCGAGGCCCCCGGCAAACCGTTTAACAGGCACGGGCCCCCGCCCCATAGGATTGGGCACTGGCGTCACATTTCCGCCTGCCGCACGACGCCTGGCACGCACGCTCGCCGCGTTGCCGAACCGCCCACGTGGCTTCCGCCACGAGGGCGCTCCGGCGCCTTGCGATCGCACGCACCAAACGCCGCGCGGCCCGCCCCTCGGCCGGACGGCGGAAGCGAGACGTCAGCCCCCGGCCCGAACCACACACACTCACCCCAGAGGATCGCTGCATGCCTGGCATCACGCGCGAGGAGGTCGCCCACCTCGCCCGGCTGGCGCGTCTGGAGCTGAAGCCCGAAGAGCTCGACCACTTCGCGGGACAGCTGGACGACATCATCGGCGCGGTGGCCCGCGTCAGCGAGGTCGCCGACCAAGACGTACCGCCGACCTCGCACCCGCTCCCGCTGACCAACGTCATGCGGCCGGACGAGGTCCGTCCCTCGCTCACCCCCGAGCAGGCGCTCTCCGGCGCCCCCGCCCAGGAGCAGCAGCGTTTCAAGGTGCCGCAGATCCTGGGGGAGGAGTGACCACCATGACGGACAACATCATCAAGCTCACGGCCGCGCAGATCGCCGAGAAGATCGCCTCCGGCGAACTCACGGCCGTCCAGGTCACCGAGGCCCACCTGGCCCGGATCGAGGCCGTCGACGAGAAGGTGCACGCCTTCCTGCACATCGACCGCGAGGGCGCGCTCGCCCAGGCGCGTGCCGTGGACGCCAAGCGCGAGCGCGGCGAGAAGCTCGGCCCGCTGGCCGGCGTCCCGCTCGCGCTGAAGGACATCTTCACCACCGAGGGCGTGCCCACGACCGTCGGCTCGAAGATCCTCGAGGGCTGGATCCCGCCGTACGACGCGACCGTCACGCGCAAGCTGAAGGCCGCAGACGTCGTCATCCTCGGCAAGACCAACATGGACGAGTTCGCCATGGGGTCCTCCACCGAGAACAGCGCCTACGGCCCGACCGGCAACCCGTGGGACCTCACCAAGATCCCCGGCGGCTCCGGCGGCGGTTCCTCCGCCGCGCTCGCCGCCTTCGAGGCCCCGCTGGCCATCGGCACCGACACCGGCGGCTCCATCCGCCAGCCGGCCGCCGTCACCGGCACGGTCGGCGTGAAGCCGACCTACGGCGCGGTCTCCCGCTACGGCATGGTCGCCTTCTCCTCCTCCCTCGACCAGGGCGGCCCCTGCGCCCGCACGGTCCTGGACGCGGCCCTGCTGCACGAGGTGATCGCCGGCCACGACCCGCTGGACTCCACCTCCATCGACGCCCCGGTCCCGCCGGTCGTCGAGGCCGCCCGCAGCGGCAGCGTCGAGGGCATGCGCGTCGGCGTCGTCAAGCAGTTCCGCGGCGAGGGCTACCAGGCCGGCGTCATCCAGCGCTTCGACGAGTCCGTCGCGCTGCTGAAGGAGCTGGGCGCCGAGATCGTCGAGCTGGACTGCCCGTCCTTCGACCTCGCGCTGTCGGCGTACTACCTGATCGCGCCGTCCGAGTGCTCCTCGAACCTGGCCCGCTTCGACGGCCTGCGCTACGGCCTGCGCACCGGCGACGACGGCAGCCACTCGGCGGAGGAGGTCACCTCCTTCACCCGCGAGGCCGGCTTCGGCCCCGAGGTCAAGCGCCGCATCATGCTCGGCACGTATGCCCTTTCGAGCGGCTACTACGACGCGTACTACGGCTCCGCGCAGAAGGTCCGCACGCTGATCAAGCAGGACTTCGACAAGGCCTTCGAGCAGGTCGACGTGATCGTCTCCCCGACGACCCCGACCACCGCCTTCGCGATCGGCGAGCGCGCCGACGACCCGATGGCGATGTACCTCGCGGACCTGTGCACCATCCCGACCAACCTGGCGGGCAACGCGGCCATGTCCCTGCCCTGCGGTCTCGCCCCGGAGGACAACCTCCCGGTCGGCCTGCAGATCATCGCCCCGGTGATGAAGGACGAGCGCCTGTACAAGGTGGGCGCCGCCGTCGAGGCCGCCTTCGTGGAAAAGTGGGGGCACCCGCTCCTGGAGGAGGCTCCGTCGCTGTGAGCAAGCTGTCCAAGGCCAAGGACTTCAAGAAGTCCAAGTCCGGCACGTACCTGTCGATGGCCACCACCGCGTTCGGCGCGCTCGGTGTCGCCAAGCAGATCAAGAAGGCCCGCGCCGAGCAGGACACGCTGCGGCTGATCGACGCCACCGTCTCCGCGGTCGCGATCGTCACCGGCCTCGCCATCCTGTACCGCGAGCTGAAGCGACTGGGCGACGACGACGTCCTGCTGGGCTGAGAGGGAAGTTTCACCGTGACCACCACGACCGACCTGGTGTCGTACGAGGACGCACTCGCGTCGTACGACCCCGTCATGGGCCTCGAGGTCCATGTCGAACTCGGCACCAAGACCAAGATGTTCTGCGGCTGCTCGACCTCGCTCGGCGCCGACCCGAACAGCCAGACCTGCCCGGTCTGCCTCGGTCTGCCCGGCGCGCTCCCGGTCGTCAACGCGACCGGCGTCGAGTCCGCCATCAAGATCGGCCTCGCGCTGAACTGCGAGATCGCCGAATGGTGCCGATTCGCCCGGAAGAACTACTTCTATCCGGACATGCCGAAGAACTTCCAGACCTCCCAGTACGACGAGCCGATCGCCTTCAACGGCTACCTCGACGTGCAGCTGGAGGACGGCGAGACCTTCCGCGTGGAGATCGAGCGCGCCCACATGGAGGAGGACACCGGCAAGTCGACGCACGTCGGCGGCGCCACCGGCCGTATCCACGGCGCGTCCCACTCCCTGCTGGACTACAACCGCGCCGGCATCCCGCTCATCGAGATCGTCACCAAGCCGATCGTCGGCGCCGGCGAACGCGCGCCCGAGGTGGCGAAGGCGTACGTCCGTGAGCTGCGCGAGGTCATCCGTGCCCTCGGCGTGTCCGAGGCCCGCATGGAGATGGGCCAGATGCGCTGCGACGTGAACCTGTCGCTGCGCCCCAACGGCACCGAGAAGTTCGGCACCCGCAGCGAGACCAAGAACGTCAACTCGCTGCGCTCGGTGGAGCGTGCGGCCCGGTTCGAGATCATGCGCCACGCGGCCGTGCTCTCCTCCGGCGGCACGATCATCCAGGAGACCCGCCACTTCCACGAGGACACCGGGTCCACGACCGCGGGCCGCGTGAAGGAGGAGGCCGAGGACTACCGGTACTTCCCGGAGCCCGACCTGGTGCCGGTCGCGCCCTCCCGCGCGTGGGTCGAGGAGATCCGCGCGGCCCTGCCCGAGATGCCGCTGGCCCGCCGCACCCGTCTGCTCACCGAGTGGGGCATCTCCGCCACCGACATGCAGGCGATCCTCAACGCCGGTGCGCTGGACCTGATCGTCGCCACCATCGACGCCGGTGCCGACGCGGCCTCCGCCCGCAAGTGGTGGATGGGTGAGCTGGCCCGCAGCGCCAACGAGTCCGGCACCTCGCTGGACGAGCTGGCGATCACGCCGCAGCAGGTGGCCCGGGTGACCGAGCTGGTCGCCAAGGGCGACCTGAACGACAAGCTGGCCCGCCAGGTCATCGAGGGCGTCCTCGCCGGCGAAGGCACGCCGGACGAGGTCGTCGACAAGCGCGGCCTGAAGGTCGTCTCCGACGAGGGCGCGCTCACCGCCGCCGTCGAGGAGGCCATCACCGGCAACCCGGCCATCGCGGACAAGATCCGCGGCGGCAAGGTGGCCGCCGCCGGCGCCCTGGTCGGCGCCGTCATGAAGGCCACGCGCGGCCAGGCCGACGCGGCCCGGGTCAAGGAGCTGATCCTCGACAAGCTGGGCGTCAGCGAGGGCTGAGCAGCACCCACGCGCACGGCAGGCCCCGGGGACACGGTCCCCGGGGCCTGCCGCATGTGAGTGGCGCCACAAAAGGTGACAGAGTTCCGATGATTGTCCTGTGACCTGACTCCCAACACCTGTGAACAAGGCCACGAAAGCCGCAAACGATCACTTCCGCCTGTAAGAGTGACTAGGCATTGCTCATGCGTTCTTTGCGGGCTGTTCGGTTGATGGACCACTGTTCCCGGTCAAAGATCCACAATTCAGTCACTCTGGGAGCAGGTACGTGGCAGCCCTTGCACGCTGGTGTGTTCGACGGCGCCTGATCGCCGTTCTGCTGTGGCTCCTCGCCTTCGGCGGGGTCACCGCTGCCGCCGCCGTGGCCGGCTCCGCCTACTCCAACGACTACGACGTCCCCGGCACCCAGGCCGGCCACGCCACCGAGCTGCTCGCAGAGGGTTTCCCCGGCATGAGCGGCGACAGCGACACCGTCGTCTGGCACACCACGTCCGGCACCGTCCGCGCCGCCGACGTCGAGCAGACCATGACCCGCACGCTGGAGAAGATCGACGACCTGCCCGGCGTGGTGGCCGTCAGCGGCCCGTACAGCGGCCAGGGCGCGGGCCGGATCAGCGCCGACGGGCACACCGCCTACGCCACCGTGACCTTCGCCGACACCGTCGAGCACCTCACCGCCGCCGAGGCACAGGCCGTGGTGCACACCGCCAAGGCCGCCGAGGGCGACGGGCTCCAGGTCGAGCTGGGCGGTAGCGCCATCGGGCTGACCAAGACCTCCGGCGGACACCTGGCCGAGGTCGTCGGCGTGGCCGTCGCCGCGCTCGTGCTCCTCCTCGCCTTCGGCTCGCTCGCCGCCTCGCTGCTGCCCATCGCCACCGCCCTCATCGGGGTCGGCACCGCCTACGCCGGGATCGAACTGCTCGGGCACGCCATGACCGTCGCCGACTTCGCGCCCATGCTCGGCATGCTCATCGGGCTCGGCGTCGGCATCGACTACGCGCTGTTCATCGTCACCCGCCACCGACGCGGACTCAAACGCGGGCTGAGCGTCACCGAGGCCGCCACCAACGCCGTCGCCACCACCGGACGCGCCGTCGTCTTCGCGGGTGCGACCGTGTGCATCGCCCTGCTCGGCATGCTCATCCTGCGGCTTCGCTTCCTCAACGGCGTCGCCATCGCCGCCTCGCTGACCGTGGTGCTCACCGTCGCCGCCTCCGTCACCCTGCTGCCCGCCCTGCTGTCGTTCATCGGCATGCGCGCCCTCAGCCGCCGCGAACGGCGCAGGCTGACCGAGCACGGGCCGCAGCCGGAGCTGCCGACCGGGTTCGCGGCCCGCTGGTCGGCGTTCGTCGAGCGCCACCCCAAGAAGCTCGGCGGCCTCGCCGCCGCCGTCATCGCCCTGCTCGCGCTGCCCACGCTCTCCCTCCACCTGGGCACCTCCGACCAGGGCAACGACCCGCAGACCACGACCACCCGCAAGGCCTACGACCTCCTCGCGGACGGCTTCGGGCCGGGCGTCAACGGCCCGCTCACCCTGGTGACGCGCGTAGACGGCGCCCAGGACAAGCTCGCCCTCGACAATCTCGACACCACCCTGCGCGGTACCCGCGGTGTCGCCTCCGTGACCCCGGTGACCTACGGCCCCGGCGGCGACACCGCGTACCTCACCGTCGTCCCCGAGTCCGCGCCGCAGTCGCAGGCCACCAGCGACCTCGTCGACCGGCTGCGCACCGACGTGCTGCCCCGCGCCGAGGCCGGCACCTCCCTCGACGTGTACGTCGGCGGCGTCACGGCCTCCTACGACGACTTCGCCGGCGTCATCGTCGGCAAGCTGCCCCTCTTCGTCGGCGTGGTCATCGGCCTGGGCTGTCTGCTGCTCCTGCTCGCCTTCCGGTCCGTCGGCATCCCGCTCAAGGCGGCCGTGATGAACATCGCCGCCGTCGCCGCCGCGTTCGGCGTCGTCGTCACGATCTTCCAGTGGGGCTGGGGCAGCGAACTGCTCGGACTGGGCCGCGCGGGCCCCATCGAGCCCTTCCTCCCCGTGATCATGGTCTCGGTTCTCTTCGGGCTCTCCATGGACTACCAGGTCTTCCTGGTCAGCCGGATGTACGAGGAGTGGCTGGAGACCGGCGACAACCGGCGCGCCATACGCATAGGGCTCGCCGAGACCAGCCGGGTGATCAACTCCGCGGCGGTCATCATGATCTCCGTCTTCCTCGCCTTCGTCCTCAGCGGCGACCGGGTCATCGCCATGTTCGGCATAGCGCTGGCCTCCGCCGTCGCCCTGGACGCCTTCGTCCTGCGCACCCTGCTGGTGCCCGCCCTGATGCACCTGCTCGGCGCCGCCAACTGGTGGCTGCCGCGGAGCCTGGACCGCGTCCTGCCCCGCATCAGCATCGAGCCGCCCGAGTGCCGCGCCGCCCATGAGAGGCTGGCCGCTGCGACGGACGCCGAGGTGGCGGACGTACTGGCGAAGGAGCGGCAGCAGGATGTACGCGATATCCCTGGGTGACGACGGAGCCCAGCTGCGGCCGCTGGAGCCCTGGCACGCCGAGGAGTTCCTGGCGCACCTTGAGCGGGGACGCGCGTTCATCAACCAGTACGTCCCCTTCGGCTCCAAGGCCGTCGACATCCCCACGGCGCGCGAGGCACTCCGGCGCTACGCCGACATGCGCGCCGCCGGCACCGCCTCGCTGCACGGACTGTGGCTGGACGGCACGCTCGTCGGCGGCGTGCTCACGCTGAACTTCGACGCCGAGAACGGCACCTGCGAGGTCGGCTGCTGGCTGGAACCGGCGGCGACCGGGCGCGGGCTGATCACCCGGGCGATGCGGGTGCTCATCGACTGGGCCGTCGAGGAGCGCGGCATTTACCGCGTCGAGTGGGTCGCCTCCGCCGGCAACGTTCCCAGCATCAACGTCGCCCGCCGCCTCGGCATGACCCGTGACGGGGTGCGGCGCGCGGCCCACCTCCACCACGGCGAACGGCACGACATGGAGGTCTGGTCGGTGCTCGCCCCCGAATGGCGCGCGGCACGCGCGTGACGCGCGCCGACGGCCGGTGACGATCATTAAGGCGCCTCTCAGACTCCGTCCGTACGGTGCGGAGCATGGCTACCAAGACTGAGCACGAGGCCGCGGCGACGCCGGCCGACGAGGCGACCGAGACCGAGAAGGAGACGCAGACCGACCACGAGACGCGGACCGACCAGGAGACGCCCGAAGCGCAAGCGCGGGAAGCCGAGCAGCAGGAAGGCGGTCCCTCCGGGGTCGGCCAGGGCGCCGGCGCCGTCGTCGCCGCCGCCCTGGGTGTCGTCTCGCTCACCGGCGGCTGGACGGGCACCGTGGCCTCCGCGCGCGAGTCGCTCATCGGCCAGCTGCACACCTCGTCGTCCTCCAGCGTCGCGACGATGGTCAAGGAGGGCTACGGCGACGCCTGGCAGGCCACCGCGCTGTGGGCCGGCCTGTTCGCGCTGGCGGCGCTGGTCGTGGGCGCGGTCGTGCTCGCCCGGCCCGCGTTCGGCGCACCCGGCCGGCCGCAGGCGCCGTGGATCAAGTCGGTCGCCTGGGCGGGTGTCTCGCTCGGCGTGATCGGTCTGCTCCTGGCGGTCCTGAAGTACACGGACGTACTCCTGGGCCTGCCCGCCACGAGCTGACGCCGTCGGTGGTCTTAGGTCCGCCGCAGTGCCTTACGGCGGCCCTGAGTCCCCTTGCCCGCGTCTAAGGCCCCGCGCGGCGCGCAAGATGCGGAACTCTCCCGATGTGGCGGACCCCCCTGGGAGACGAGAGTTGAGGCATCGCAGAAAGCGAAGCACCGACTCTCTTCCCGCAGGGGGACCACATGTACGAGTACGACGTCCAGCAGGCCCGAGCCGCCGAGCTGATCCGCCGGGCCGACCAGGAGCGCCTGGCCCGTGAGGCCGTCCGCGCCGGCCGCGCCGCCCGCCGTGATGTGGCCGCACGCACCAGCGAGGCCGAGGCGCATACCGGCCGCCCGCGCCGCCGCTGGTCCACCCGGGCCGCGTGAGCGGCCCGACGCCGGGTGCGGGGAACGGCCGTACGGGGGTCGGCCGCCCGCACCCGGCGAGACCCACGCCGACAGATCCGCCCAGCACCACCGACACCGGCCTCCCGACGGGGCCGGTGTCCGGCTTTTCGGCGGCGACGGGGGCGAAGTTCCCAGGGCCGGCGGTTCGGGCGTCCGGATCGGTGCCGGTGGCCGGGTCCGTCGGGGTCCCCCGGTCGCCGGCCGAGGACACGGCGGGCCCCTCTGCCGGCGCGGCCGCCGCCGCGTCGACCGGTCGTGGCGGCCCGGCGGCCGCTCTGCCCCCGGCGAAAACCGGTGCCCCGTTGTCAGAGCCCCGTGCGATGCTCTCCGGCGTGGAGACCAGGTCCGTCAGTCCGGTGTTCGTCGGTCGTGCCGACGAGTTGGAGGCGTTGCACGACGCGCTCGCCCGCGCCGCCACGGGCGAGCCGCAGGCGTTGCTCATCGCGGGGGAGGCCGGCGTCGGCAAGACGCGGCTGGTGGAGGAGTTCGTCACCGCCGCCTGCCGTGAGGGCGCCGTCGTCGCGCTCGGCGGCTGCGTCGAGATCGGCGCCGACGGCCTGCCGTTCGCCCCGTTCTCCGCCGCCCTGCGCGCCCTGCGCCGCGAACTGCCCGCCGACGTCGCCGCAGCGGCCGCAGGCCAGGAGGACGAACTGGCCCGGCTGCTGCCCGAGCTGGGCGAGACCAGCCCCGGCCGGCACGACGAGGAGGGCATGGCCCGACTCTTCGAACTCACCGCCCGCCTGCTCCAGCAGATCGCCGCCGAGCGGACCGTCGTCGTCGCCCTGGAGGACCTGCACTGGGCCGACGCCTCCACCCGCCACCTCCTCGCCTACCTGCTGCGCACCCTGCGCTCCGGCCGCCTCGTCGTCCTCGGCACCTACCGCTCCGACGACATCCACCGCCGCCACCCCCTGCGCCCCCTCCTCGCCGAACTCGACCGGCTGCGCACCGTCCGCCGCCTCGACATCGCCCGCTTCACCCGCGAAGAGGTCTGCCGCCAGGTCGCCGGCATCATCGCCGGTGAACCCGACCCCGACCAGGTCGACGACATCTTCGAACGCTCCGACGGCAACGCCTTCTTCGTCGAGGAACTCGCCGTCGCCGCCCACGCGGGCTGCTGTACCGGCCTCACGGACACCCTGCGCGACCTGCTCCTGGTCCGCGTCGAGGCGCTGCCCGAGAGCGCCCAGCGGGTCGTCCGGGTCGTCGCCGAAGGCGGCTCCACCGTCGAGTACCGGCTGATCGCCGCCGTCGCCTCCCTCGCAGAGGACGACCTCATCGAGGCCCTGCGCGCCGCCGTCAACGCCAGCATCCTCATCCCCACCCCCGCCGGCGACGGCTACCGCTTCCGCCACTCCCTGGTCCGCGAAGCCGTCAGCGACGACCTGCTCCCCGGCGAGCGCTCCCGCCTCAACCGCCGTTACGCCGAGGCCCTGGAGAGCGACCCCACCCTCGTCCCGGCCGACCAGCGCGTCATGCGCCTGGCCAGCTACTGGTACCACGCACACGACCCCGCCAAGGCGCTGCCCACCGTCCTGGACGCCTCGGTCACCGCCCGCCGCCGGCACGCCTACAGCGAGCAACTCGGCCTGCTGGAGCGGGCGATGGAACTGTGGGACGCCGTCCCCGAGGACGTACGGGCGCGCCTGCGGCCGCACGACCACGCCGAGGCCTATCCGGCCTGCGGCTGCGACACCACCACCACGCCCCTGCGCTACCTCGACCTGATGGCCGAAGCGGCCGTGGCCGGACGCCTCTCCATGGAACGCGAACGCGCCCTGAAGATCACCAAGCGGGCGCTGCGACTGCTGGAGGACGACCCCGACCCGCTGCGCGCCGCTTGGTTCTGGAGCCAGCGCTCCCGCCTGGTGCAGTCCCTCGCCCGCGGCGACGGCTGGGCCGAACTGGCCACCGCGCAGGAGCTGGTGCGCGGCCTGCCGCCGTCCACCGTGCACGCCGAGGTGCTCACCGCCGTCGCCGGCTGGTCGATGCTGCACCAGCCGGGCGCCGAGGCGCTCGCGGCCGCCGAGAGGGCGGTGGAGTACGCGCGCATGGTGGACGCCCGGTCCATCGAGCTGAACGCCCGGCTGACCCTCGGCGGGCTCATGGTCGACTCCGGTGCCGTCGACGAAGGCCTCGCCGAGATGCGCCAGGTCATGGAGCAGGCGATCCAGGAGGGCGTACCGCCCGTCGCCGGCCGCGCGTACATCAACCTGCCCTCCGAACTGGAGTCGGTCGGCCGCTCCCGGGAAGCCGCCGCCGTACTGCGCGAAGGAGCCGCCTACGCCCGCAAGTTCGGACTGCTCGACTCCGAGTCGTGGGTGTGGGGCAACCTCTCCGACTCGCTGTACTCGCTGGGGGAGTGGGACGGCGCCGCGCAGGCCGCGGAGAACGCCCTGCGCCGCGGGCAGAGCGCCAAGCCGCAGGGCACGGGCGCGCTGTGTCTGGCCCACCTCGCCCTCGCCCGAGGCGATCTGGCCGAGTCGGAACGCCAACTGGGCGCCTCACGCGAGCACTTCGGCTCACACGACCCGATGCCCCAGCAGCGGCTGCCGCTGGCCCGCATCGCCGTCGGCGTGGCCGCCGCCCAGGGCCGCCTCCTCGACGCCCGCGCGGAACTGGAGCGCGCCCTGGACGCCGGGACACCGCCCGGCACCCACCGCTACGCCTGGCCCCTGCTGCTGGCGGCCGCCACCGCCGAAGCGGACGCGCTCACCTCGCCCACGGCCGAGCAGGACCGCGAGCGGATCCTCGCCCGCATCCTCCAGACCGTCAAACAACTCACCACGGCCGCCCCGATCTGGCACGCCCACGAACAGTGGGTCCGCGCCGAAGTCCTGCGCGCCGAGGACCGGGCCACCCCCGGCACCTGGTCACCGGTCGTCACCGCCTTCGAGGCCCTGGAACGCCCCTACGACCTCGCCCGCGTCCGCCACCGCCTCGCCGAAGCCCTTGTCACCGTCGGCGGCGACGACGAGCGCGCCCGCGCCACCGAGCTGCTCCGCCTGTCCCATGCCGTCGCCGACCACCTGGGAGCCCGCCCGCTGGCCGACGCCACCGCCCTGCTCGCCCGCCGCGCCCGGCTGACCCTGACCGGCCCCGCACAGCCGGACCCGGCCGCCGCCGACCCGGCCGAGGCCCTCGGCCTCACCCTCCGCGAACGGGACGTGCTGCGCCTGGTCTCCGCCGGCCGCACCAACCGCCAGATAGCCGAGGAGCTGTTCATCTCCCCGAAGACCGCCAGCGTCCATGTGTCCAACATCCTGGCCAAGCTGGGCGTCTCCGGCCGCGGAGAGGCGGCGGCCGTGGCCCACCGGCTGGGCCTGTACGCCGAGGCTCTCCCTGTGCGGGCCGCACGCTGAGACGTAGGGTGGAGGGAACCGGCAGCGGGGAGGGGCGATGTTCAACGTCTTCGAGGAAGTGTTCGCGCCCGGCCGCAAGCACACCCGCGACGAGCAGAACCGGCTGGAACTGACCCGGGAGGACGTCGGCGACGGCGACCCCGGGCGCGGCCCGATAGACCTGGCGTCCGGCAAGGTGGTCGTACGGCCGCCGGGCCCGGAGCAGGACGAGGACGACCCCCCGGAGTGAGCGCCCTCAGCGGACCCGCACTTCCAGGATCCGGTCGTCCCCGCCCTTCGGCTCACCCCGTCCGTCGGTGTTGCTGGTACTGACCCAGAGCCTGTCCCCACCGGCCGCGACCACCGTGCGCAGCCGCCCGTACTCGCCCCGCAGGAAGTCCTGCGGCGCGGCGGACGCCTGCGTGCCCCTGAGGGGAATCCGCCACAACCGCTGCCCCTTGAGCGAGGCCATCCACACACAGCCGCCGGCGTAGGCGATACCGCTGGGCGAGGCGTCGTCCGTGTGCCACTGAGCGACCGGATCGACATACGCGCTGTCACCGGACCGCCCCTCGGCATCCGGCCACCCGTAATTGCCTCCGGGCTTGATCGCATTCAGCTCGTCCCAGGTGTCCTGCCCGAACTCCGAGGCGAACAGCCGCTGCTTGCCGTCCCAGGCGAGCCCCTGCACGTTCCGGTGCCCGTAGGAGTACACGGGGGAGTCCGGGAACGGGTTCCCCGGCGCCGGTTCGCCCTCCGCCGTGAGCCGCAGGATCTTCCCGCCGAGCGACTTCCTGTCCTGCGCGAGCCCCCGCTCCCCGGTCTCGCCCGTGCCGGCGTACAGCATCCGGTCCGGCCCGAAGGCGATCCGCCCGCCGTTGTGGATCACGCCCTTGGGAATGCCCCTGAACACCGTGTCGGGAGCGCCCAGCTGCTCGCCCGCCGGCTTCCGGGCGTCGTAGATCATGCGGGCGATGCGGTTGTCCGAGGCGGAGGTGAAGTACGCGTAGATCATGTGGTCCGAGGCGTAGTCCGGGGACAGCGCGATGCCCAGCAGCCCGCCCTCGCCGTCCGCCGCGACCCCGGACACCTCTCCCAGCTCGGTCTTCTTCCCCGTCCTGTCGTCGACACGGGTGATCGTGCCCTTGTCCCGCGACGCCACCAGCAGACCACCGTCCGGCAGCGGAGCGAGGCCCCACGGCGAGTCCAGCCCGGTCGCGACGGTACGCACCACCGTCACGGTGCCCTTCGCCGCCGGCGCGGACTCCGTGGGCGACACGGAAGCCGTCGGCGACTCCGCACGACTCGCCGAGGCGCCGGCCCGCTCCGGCGATCCCCCGCCGGAGGAACACCCGGCCGCCACCACGAGCACGACCGCGCCCAACAGAGCCACCCCAACTCGCCGCCGCCGCCGCCGCACGCTCCGCTCCCTTCACCGCCCCCTAGTTCATACGCCCCCCACGCCTCCAAGGTTCCCGCCCCCCAAAAAACCCGACGCACGGCATGGGCTGCGCCCGGCGTCGATGCTGGCCGGAGGTGGGACGCGCAGCCCGGCGCTGACGGGGCGCCGCCCGCGCCCACCCGTGCCGCCCTGGGGGTCCCCCTGCTCGAAGAGCTTGGGGGAGGCACGCATGCCCGCGGCTTGGCAGGACGAGCCGTCCGCTCGCAGCCGCGCAGGTTGGCGCCTGCCCCCGTGTGGCGACCCGCCGCCAAGCCGACGACGGCCGGCAGCCGCCCGCGGCGAGAAGGGGACGGGGTGGGGGGGGGTCCGCCCGCAGCGGCCGGCACCGGGCAACGGTGCCCTTCTGAGATGCGGGCGGCCGGACCGAGGACGGACACCCCCCGCCCCGGCCCCGACCCACAGACAACGCAAGGCGCTACCGCAACCGGCCACCGGACAGCAACGGGCCGCCGCAGGCCCATAAGGGGCGCGGGGAACTGCGCGACCAGCCACCACGCACCCCGCAGACGAACGACGATCTCAGTCCCAAGACCCCCGCGCCCCCGGCAACCCACCCAACTCCCGCAAATCCGCGGAGCGCAACCGCACGCCCACCGCCCCCGCGTTCTCCGAAACCCACCGCTCCCGCTTGGCCCCGGGCACCGGCACCACATGCCGCCCCTGCGCCAACACCCACGCCAACGCCACCTGCGCAGGCGTCACGGACGACCCGTGCCGCCGCGCCACCCGCCGCAGCCCCGCCACGATCGGCTGGTTGGCGGCCATCATCTCCGCCGTGAACCGCGGATGCCGCGCCCGCATGTCGTCCGGCTCGAACCCCTCACCCGGCGTCAACGTGCCGGTCAGGAACCCGTTCCCCAACGGCATCGCCGCCAGAAAACCCACCCCCCGCGCCTCACACCACGGCAGCAGCGTCCGCGCCGCCTCCGGCGACCACACCGACAGCTCCGCCTCGACCGCGCTCACCGGAAACACCTGCTGCACCCGCTGCAACTGCCGCAGCGTCCCCTCGTACAGCCCGCGCCGCCCCCCGGCCCGCCGCCCGCCGCGCACCCCCACCGCGCACAGCCCCAGCGCCCGCACCTTCCCGGCCTGCACCAGCTCCGCCATCGCGCCCCATGTCTCCTCGACGGGTACCTCGGGGTCGGCACGATGCAGCTGGTAAAGATCGATCACATCCGTCTGCAGCCGCCGCAGCGACGCGTCACACGCCCGCTTCACATACCCCGGCCGCCCGTTCGCCACGATGTGCTGATCACCCACCAGCAGCCCGACCTTCGTCGACACGAACGCGTCCGTCCGCCGCTCCTTCAGCACCCGCCCCAGCAGCAACTCGTTGGTGAACGGCCCGTACATGTCCGCGGTGTCCAGCAGCGTCGAGCCCAGATCGAGCGCCCGGTGCACCGCCCTGAGCGACTCGTCGCCCCGCTGCCGAGACCGGCTGTACGCCCAGCTCATCGGCATGCACCCGAGTCCGACGGCTCCCACGGAGAGTGCCGCCGCCCCGATCGTCCTGCGCTCCACCTGCTCGTGACCCTCCCTCTCCTGGCGTCCCAACCTAACCTCTGCACCTGCGAGGACCTGACATAGCCTCCACTCATGACTGCTGACGTGACCGCCGATGTGTGGCTGCCCCTCCCACCCGACGAGATCGAGGGTCTTCCCGCGGGCCCGACGTACCGTTTCTGGAACGGCGAGCCGGAGTTCCCCGCCGACCCGGCCGACTGCGCCTTCTACGTCGTGCCGTACATGAAGCCGAGCGGCGTCGGCGTGCGCCCGCTGCCCGAGATGCGCGGGGTCCAGGTCGTCCAGACGCTCTCCGCCGGCATCGACCACGTCCAGCCCGGTCTGCACCACCTCCGCCCCGGCGTCCGCCTGTGCAACGCCCGCGGCGTGCACGAGGCGAGCACCGCCGAACTGACCCTGACCCTCATCCTGTCCTCCCTGCGCGGCATCCCCGACTTCGTGAAGGCGCAGGAACGAGGCGAGTGGCTCGGCGGTTTCCGTCCCGCCCTCGCCGACAAGACCGTCCTCATCGTCGGCTACGGCTCGATCGGCGCCGCGATCGAGGACCGGCTCGCGCCGTTCGAGCTCGCGCGGGTGGTGCGCGTCGCACGCTCCGCGCGCACCACGGAGCGCGGCCTTGTGCACCCGCTCACCGATCTGCCCGCCCTGCTGTCCGAGGCGGACGTCGTCGTGCTGTCCACCCCGCTCACCGACGCCACCCGGCATCTCGTCGACGGCGAGTTCCTGGCCCGGATGAAGGACGGCGCCCTGCTCGTCAACGTCGCGCGCGGCCCCGTCGTCGACACCAAGGCGCTGCTCGCCGAACTGGAGAGCGGCCGTATCACCGCCGCCCTGGACGTCACCGACCCCGAGCCGCTGCCGCGCGATCACCCCCTGTGGCGTGCACCCGGCGTGCTCATCAGCCCGCATGTCGGAGGCCCCACGTCCGCCTTCCTGCCGCGCGCCGAGCGGCTGCTCGTGGACCAGTTGACCCGTTTCGTGAACCGCGAGCCGCTGCGCAACGTGATTCTTACGACGGGGGAGGACGGCGGCGCGTAACCCGGTCGAGGAGCCGCACGGCAACCGTCGGGTCCGGTTCGGGTACCCTCCGCAGTCCCCCGGATGCGGCCTGTACCCGCGTTCCCGCTGGTCGTCACGGAGCGTAGAGGAACTATGTCCCTGAGTGACGAGACTGGTGTATCGTCCCGACAGGGGCTGCGCCGCGCGCCGTTCGGCGCCGGGGAGGACATTTCAGAGTTGTGAGGGGGGCGACGGGCGATGTACGGCCTTTGGACCGACGATCCGACGCTGTCGGACCGCCGACGACGACCCTGGCGCACGGCGGCACGCACACGCGGCCACCACGCCGGCAGCGCGCACAAGAGCCGAACCGGCCACATCAGTCACAACGGCCAATACCACGGCGGCCATCCGCACCACAGCGGTCAGAGCCACGGCGGTCAGGGCCACAGCGGTCAGGGCCACGGCGGTCACCCCGCCCACGGCAGCCGGCGCAGCCATCGCAGCCACCACAGTCAGCACACCCCGCACTCCCGCAGGCCCGGCGCCCGCAGGAGGAACGCCCACCCACCGCACCGGGATCCCAGGGACCCGGGAACCGCGCGGACCGGGAGGCCACGGTGAGCTCGCCCCCGTCCTCCGTGACCACCCTGGACGGCGCGCTGCGTACGCCGCCGCCCGTCCCCGCGCCGCTGCCGCGCCCGCAGGCCGGTGACGGCCGGCGCAACCTCGTCCACCAGTTGCTCCTGGCCCTCGTCTGCGCGGCCTACGCCGTCGGCTCCTCGTTCGACTGGGGCTCGCGGGAAGTCGCTCTGATCATGGGCGACTTCGGGCTCGCCGTCGCCGCGGGCGCCGCGTCGGTCTCCTGCTTCTTCTACGCGCGCATCCGCCGGGTCCACTTCCGCCCCGCCTGGATGCTGTTCGCCGTCTCCTCGGCCATGGCGGCCCTCGGCAATGGCGTCTGGGGCTGGTACGAGGTCGTGCTGGACCGGCCGGTGCCCAGCCCGTCCATCGCCGACCTGTTCTTCCTGTGCTTCGCGCCGCCCGCCATCGTCGGCCTGCTGGTGCTGGCCAAGCGGCCGGTGACGAAGGCCGGTTGGGTGTGCCTGGCGCTGGACGCCTGGCTGATCGCCGGCTCGCTGCTCACGCTGGCCTGGAGCCTCGCGCTCGCCCAGGCGGCGAAGTTCGACGGCCCCAGCGTCACCCACGCAGCCCTGTCGCTGGCGTACCCGCTGCTGGACATCGCGCTGGTCAGCATGGTGCTCGTGCTGCACTTTGGGCGTTCGGCGGTGAACCGCACGGCCGTCAACACGGCGATCGGGGCGCTCGCCCTCACGGTGATGTGCGACGCGCTGTTCACCTCGCCGCTGCTGCACAACAGCTACCGCTCGGGCCAACTGCTCGACGCGGGCTGGTTCGCGGGCTCGCTGCTGCTCGCCTACGCCCCCTGGGCCGCGCCCCGGCACCCGCGCGTGGGCCCCGCCCGCGGGCACACACGCGTGGTGCACGAGCACCTGCCCGGCAGCCGGCGCGGCGAGCCCCACCACCCCGAAAACCGGCGCGGCGAGCCCCACCACCCCGAAAACCGGCGCGGCGAGCCCCTCAGCCCCGAAGTGCCACGCGGCGAGCACCTTCGCCCCGAAATCCGACGCGGCGAGCACCCGCACCTCGAAAGCCCACGTGGCGAGCACCACCGCCCCGAAAGCCCACGCGGTGACCATCACACCGGCGGCCGGCGCGGCGGTCACCACCCGGTGCCCGATCTCCATGCGCCCGCCTCCACGGTGACGGCCCCCATCCCCGCCGCCATGCCGCCCGCGCAGGGACCGGCCGCGGCCGGCGACTCCGGCCGGTACCCGGCCACCCGGCCCATCACCGGCTCCCTCGCCGCCCTCACGCCGTACCTGGCCGCCGCGGTCTGCACACTGGGGATCCTCTACAACGTCCTCAACGGCCACAGCGTCTCGCGCGTGGTGCTGCTGACCGGCGGCACGGTCGTGCTCGCGCTCGTGACCCGCCAGGGCATCATGCTGCTGGACAACATCACCCTCACCCAGGAACTGGCGCAGAAGGAGAACCACTTCCGCTCCCTGGTGCAGGGCTCCAGCGACGTCATCATGATCGCCGCGCCCAGCGGCGTCCTCCGCTACGTCTCCCCGGCCGCCGCCGGCGTCTACGGATGCCCCGCCGAGGACCTGGTGGGGACGGAACTGGCCAACCTGATCCACCCCGAGGACCTGGGGTGCGTCGTGCACGAGGTGCGCCGCTTCCTCGCCGCCAACCCGCAGGAGGAACCCACCACCCGCATCGAGTGCCGCTTCCGCTCCGGCGACGGCGGCTGGCTCAACGTCGAGTCGACCGTCAACCGGCACCAGGGCGGCCTGATCTTCAACAGCCGGGACGTGACCGAAAGAGTGCGGCTGCAGGCGCAGCTCCAGCACAACGCCGAGCACGACCCGCTCACCGACCTGCCCAACCGCTCGCTGTTCACCCGGCGTGTGCAGCAGGCGCTGTCCGGCCGCCGGGCCAGCGACCGCGGGCTCGCGCTGCACAACACCGCGGTGCTCTTCATCGACCTCGACGGCTTCAAGGCCGTCAACGACACCATCGGCCATCAGGCCGGTGACGAGCTGCTCGTGCAGGCCGCCCGCAGACTGCAGGACGCCGTCCGGCAGGGGGACACCGCGTCCCGGCTCGGCGGCGACGAGTTCGCGGCGCTGATCGCCGGCGACAACACCCGCGACCGCACCGAGCGAGAGCGCCACATCCTGGAGCTCGCCGACCGCCTCAGGCTCACGCTCTCGCAGCCGTACGAGATCGGCGGCAACGACGTCCGGGTCGCCGCCTCCATCGGTGTCGCCTTCGCCGAACCGGGCCTCGGCGCCGGTGAGCTGCTGCGCAACGCCGATCTCGCGATGTACCGAGCCAAGGCGGGGGGCAAGGGCCGGGTCGAGCTGTACCGGCCGCAGATGCAGCAGGACGTCGTGCGCAAGGCGGAGCTGGCCGGCCGGCTCAGGGCGGCACTGCACGACGGCGAGTTCTGTCTGCTGCACCAGCCGGTGGTGCGGCTGGAGGACGGCCGGATCACGGCGGTGTCCGCGCAGGCGCGCTGGCGTTCCTCGCAGGGCGTGCTGTTCACGCCCGCCGAGTTCCTGCGGGTCGCGGAGGACAGTGACAAGACCGCGGAGCTGGGCCGCTGGATGCTCCAGGAGGCCGTCGAGCAGGCCGCCGAGCGCACCGGTTCCGGCCGCGCCGTACCGGTCGCCGTACGGGTCTCGGCGCGGCGGCTGCTGGACCGGTCGATGCCGCCCGGCTCGATCGAGGCCCTGCTGACCCGGCACGGGCTGCCCTCCAGGGCCCTGGTGATCGAGCTGGCCGATCTGGACCCGCGGGTGCCGCTGGAGGAGCTGGAGCGGCGTCTGGCGGCCCTCAGACGGCTCGGTGTGCGCATCGCCCTGGACGGCTTCGGCAGCGGCTACGCGGCCATCACGGCGCTTCGGCGCCTGCCCGTCGACGTACTGAAGCTGGACCGAAGCCTGGTCGAGGGGATCGTGGAGTCCGCCCGCCTGCACAAGATCACCGGCGGGCTGCTGCGGATCGCCGCCGACCTGGGACTGCCGTCCGTCGCCGAGGGCGTGGACCTGCCCGAACAGGTCGTCGCCCTGCGCGCGATGGGCTGCACCCACGGCCAGGGCATGGCCTTCGCCGGACCGCTCGACGAGTACCGGCTGCGCAGAGCGCTCACTTCCGGCCACTGCCCGGTGCCGCAGGGCCCCGCCGAGCCGGCGTTCGCGGGCGGATATCGCGCAGGTGTTCCGGCCGTTCTGGGAGGCAGGACGACTTTGCGCTCACATGATGAGACTCCCGTCCCACCCACTTGACACCGGGTGTGTGCCGGGGGGAGGGTCAGTGCCATGCGCACCCGAATTCTCGTACTTGGACAGCGCGTCGGCTGACGCTGAGCCCCGATCGCTCAGCGACCTCCACCCGGCGCGCTCCCCTCGCTTGCCTTACGGCACGAGGGGTTTTTTGTTGCACAGGCAGCAATCAGACTTCGCCCAAACTTCGCAAAAACCCTCAGCATCGAGAAGAGAATGCCGATGACCGAGCAGGCCACCGGGGCCCATCCGCAGCCGCGGCCCCGATCCGGAGGACAGCAGTCCGCCCCCGTCGAGCACGTCACGGGTGCGCAGTCCCTCATCCGCTCCCTCGAGGAGGTCGGCGCTGACACGGTATTCGGCATTCCGGGCGGTGCGATCCTGCCGGCCTACGACCCGCTGATGGACTCGACGCGGGTGCGCCACGTCCTGGTCCGCCACGAGCAGGGCGCCGGCCACGCGGCCACCGGCTACGCGCAGGCCACCGGCAAGGTCGGCGTCTGCATGGCCACCTCCGGCCCCGGCGCCACCAACCTGGTCACCCCGATCGCCGACGCGCACATGGACTCCGTGCCGATGGTCGCGATCACCGGCCAGGTCGCCTCCAGCTCGATCGGCACGGACGCCTTCCAGGAGGCGGACATCGTCGGCATCACCATGCCGATCACCAAGCACAACTTCCTCGTCACCAAGGCCGAGGACATCCCGCGGGTCATCGCGCAGGCGTTCCACATCGCCTCCACCGGCCGCCCGGGCCCGGTCCTGGTCGACATCGCCAAGGACGCCCTCCAGGCGAAGACCACCTTCACCTGGCCGCCCACCATGGACCTGCCCGGCTACCGCCCGGTGACCAAGCCGCACGCCAAGCAGATCCGCGAGGCCGCGAAGCTCATCACCGCCGCGAAGCGCCCCGTCCTCTACGTCGGCGGCGGCGTGCTGAAGGCCAAGGCCACCGCCGAGCTGAAGGTCCTCGCCGAACTGACCGGAGCGCCCGTCACCACCACCCTGATGGCGCTCGGCGCGTTCCCCGACAGCCACCCGCAGCACGTGGGAATGCCGGGCATGCACGGTGCGGTCACCGCCGTCACCGCGCTGCAGAAGGCCGACCTGATCGTCGCCCTCGGCGCCCGCTTCGACGACCGTGTCACCGGCAAGCTGGACAGCTTCGCGCCGTACGCGAAGATCGTCCACGCCGACATCGACCCGGCCGAGATCGGCAAGAACCGCGCCGCGGACGTGCCGATCGTCGGGGACGCCCGCGAGGTCATCGCCGACCTGATCCAAGCCGTGCAGAAGGAGCACAGCGAGGGCAACCAGGGCGACTACACCGCCTGGTGGAAGGACCTCAGCCGCTGGCGCGAGACCTACCCGCTCGGCTACGACCAGCCCGACGACGGCTCGCTGTCCCCGCAGCAGGTCATCGAGCGGATCGGGCAGCTCGCCCCCGAGGGCACGATCTTCGCCGCGGGCGTCGGCCAGCACCAGATGTGGGCCGCGCACTTCGTCAAGTACGAGAAGCCGGCGACCTGGCTGAACTCCGGCGGCGCCGGAACCATGGGCTACGCCGTCCCGGCCGCCATGGGCGCCAAGGCCGGCGCGCCCGACCAGACGGTGTGGGCGATCGACGGCGACGGCTGCTTCCAGATGACCAATCAGGAGCTGACCACCTGCGCCCTGAACGGCATCCCGATCAAGGTCGCCGTCATCAACAACGGCGCCCTCGGCATGGTCCGCCAGTGGCAGACGCTGTTCTACAACCAGCGGTACTCCAACACCGTCCTGCACTCCGGTCCGGAGCACGACGGCAAGGCGCCCGCCCAGGGCACCCGCGTCCCCGACTTCGTCAAGCTGTCGGAGGCCATGGGCTGCCACGCGATCCGCTGCGAGGACCCCGCCGACCTCGACAAGGTCATCGAGGAGGCGAACGCCATCAACGACCGCCCGGTCGTCATCGACTTCATCGTCCACCAGGACGCCATGGTCTGGCCGATGGTCGCCGCCGGCACCTCCAACGACGAGATCATGGCCGCCCGGGACGTCCGCCCCGACTTCGGCGACAACGAAGACGACTGAGCGAGAGAGACGTAGAAAAGACCATGTCCAAGCACACGCTCTCCGTCCTGGTGGAGAACACGCCCGGCATCCTCGCCCGGATCGCCGCCCTGTTCTCCCGGCGCGGCTTCAACATCGACTCGCTCGCGGTCGGCGTCACCGAGCACCCCGACATCTCCCGCATCACCATCGTGGTCGGCGTCGAGGACCTCCCGCTGGAGCAAGTGACCAAGCAGCTCAACAAGCTGGTCAACGTCCTCAAGATCGTCGAGCTGGAGCCGGCGCAGGCCGTGCAGCGCGAACTCGTCCTGGTGAAGGTGCGCGCCGACAACGAGACGCGCTCGCAGATCGTCGAGATCGTCCAGCTCTTCCGCGCCAAGACCGTGGACGTCTCCCCGGACGCCGTCACGATCGAGGCGACCGGCTCGAGCGACAAGCTGTCCGCGATGCTGAAGATGCTCGAGCCGTACGGCATCAAGGAACTGGTGCAGTCCGGCACGATCGCCATCGGCCGCGGCGCCCGTTCGATCACGGACCGGTCGCTGCGCGCCCTGGACCGGTCGGCGTAACGACGGATTCGGGCGGCCGGGTGACACCGGCCGCCCGTATACCGAGACCCCGAAACTTCCCCTCCCCCCGCCGTCATACGGTGGGACGCAACACCCGTACACAAGGAGAGAACCCAAAGTGGCCGAGCTGTTCTACGACGCCGACGCCGACCTGTCCATCATCCAGGGCCGCAAGGTCGCGGTCATCGGTTACGGCAGCCAGGGCCACGCCCACGCGCTGTCGCTGCGTGACTCGGGTGTCGACGTGCGTGTCGGTCTGCACGAGGGCTCCAAGTCCAAGGCCAAGGCCGAGGAGCAGGGTCTGCGCGTCGTGACCCCGGCCGAGGCCGCCGCCGAGGCCGACGTCATCATGATCCTGATCCCGGACCCGATCCAGGCCCAGGTCTACGAGGAGTCCATCGCCCCCAACCTGTCGGACGGCAAGGCGCTGTTCTTCGCCCACGGCTTCAACATCCGCTTCGGCTTCATCAAGCCCCCGGCCGGCGTGGACGTCGCCCTGGTCGCCCCGAAGGGCCCGGGCCACCTGGTCCGCCGCCAGTACGAGGAGGGCCGCGGCGTCCCCGCGATCGCCGCCGTCGAGCAGGACGCCACCGGCAACGCCTTCCCGCTGGCCCTGTCGTACGCGAAGGCCATCGGCGGCACCCGCGCCGGCGTCATCAAGACGACCTTCACCGAGGAGACCGAGACCGACCTGTTCGGTGAGCAGGCCGTGCTGTGCGGTGGCACCGCCGCCCTGGTCAAGGCCGGCTTCGAGACCCTGGTCGAGGCGGGCTACCAGCCGGAGATCGCCTACTTCGAGTGCCTGCACGAGCTGAAGCTGATCGTGGACCTCATGTACGAGGGCGGCCTGGAGAAGATGCGCTGGTCCGTCTCCGAGACCGCCGAGTGGGGCGACTACGTCACCGGCCCGCGCATCATCACCGACGCCACCAAGGCCGAGATGAAGCAGGTCCTCACCGAGATCCAGGACGGCACCTTCGCCCAGACCTGGATGGACGAGTACCACGGCGGTCTGAAGAAGTACAACGAGTACAAGCAGCAGGACGCCGAGCACCTGCTGGAGACCACCGGCAAGCAGCTGCGCAAGCTGATGAGCTGGGTGAACGAGGAGGCGTAAGCCTCATGCCGAGGGGCCGGAGCGAGACCGTTCCGGCCCCTTCGGCGAACCTCGGGTAACGTCGGTAGTAGGGGCGTTGTCCACCCCGTCCAGCCACGGACGGGTGATCCTTCCGCGGAGGCGCAATACGGCCCCCGCCACGCCACTAGACTGCTGAACAACACGCGTCAGGCCCACAGCGTCGTGCGTCTTCCGCGGCTAGCCCCCCTCCACCGCCTGCGGCCGTCGGGACGGCCGTCCGCATCGCACATGTGAGGACTCACGTGAGCTCGAAACCTGTCGTACTCATCGCTGAAGAGCTGTCGCCCGCCACTGTCGACGCCCTCGGTCCGGACTTCGAGATCCGGCACTGCAACGGCGCGGACCGCGCCGAACTGCTGCCGGCCATCGCCGAGGTGGACGCGATCCTGATCCGGTCGGCCACCAAGGTCGACGCCGAGGCCGTCGCCGCGGCGCGCAAGCTCAAGGTCGTCGCCCGCGCCGGCGTCGGCCTGGACAACGTCGACGTCTCCGCCGCCACCAAGGCCGGCGTGATGGTCGTCAACGCCCCCACCTCCAACATCGTGACCGCCGCCGAGCTGGCGTGCGGTCTGATCGTCGCCACCGCCCGCCACATCCCGCAGGCCAACGCCGCGCTGAAGAACGGCGAGTGGAAGCGCAGCAAGTACACGGGCGTGGAGCTGGCCGAGAAGACCCTCGGTGTCGTCGGCCTCGGCCGCATCGGCGCGCTGGTCGCCCAGCGCATGTCCGGCTTCGGCATGAAGGTCGTCGCCTACGACCCCTACGTGCAGCCCGCTCGCGCCGCGCAGATGGGCGTGAAGGTCCTCTCCCTGGACGAGCTGCTCGAGGTCTCCGACTTCATCACCGTCCACCTGCCCAAGACCCCCGAGACGCTCGGCCTGATCGGCGACGAGGCCCTGCGCAAGGTCAAGCCGAGCGTGCGGATCATCAACGCCGCGCGCGGTGGCATCGTCGACGAGCAGGCCCTGTACTCCGCCCTCAAGGAGGGCCGGGTCGCCGGTGCCGGTCTCGACGTGTACGCCAAGGAGCCCTGCACGGACTCCCCGCTGTTCGAGTTCGACCAGGTCGTGTGCACCCCGCACCTCGGCGCGTCCACGGACGAGGCGCAGGAGAAGGCCGGCATCGCCGTCGCCAGGTCGGTGCGCCTCGCGCTCGCCGGTGAGCTGGTGCCGGACGCCGTCAACGTCCAGGGCGGCGTCATCGCCGAGGACGTCAAGCCGGGCCTGCCGCTGGCCGAGCGCCTCGGCCGTATCTTCACCGCGCTGGCGGGCGAGGTCGCGGTCCGCCTCGACGTCGAGGTGTACGGCGAGATCACCCAGCACGACGTGAAGGTGCTGGAGCTGTCCGCGCTCAAGGGCGTCTTCGAGGACGTCGTCGACGAGACGGTCTCCTACGTCAACGCCCCGCTGTTCGCGCAGGAGCGCGGCGTCGAGGTCCGCCTGACCACCTCTTCGGAGTCGGCCGACCACCGCAACGTCGTCACCGTGCGCGGCACGCTCGGCACCGGCGAGGAGGTGTCGGTCTCCGGCACGCTGGCCGGCCCCAAGCACGTCCAGAAGATCGTCGCCGTCGGTGACTACGACGTGGATCTGGCGCTCGCCGAGCACATGGTGGTGCTGAAGTACGAGGACCGTCCCGGTGTGGTCGGCACCGTCGGCCGCATCCTCGGCGAGGCGGGCATCAACATCGCCGGTATGCAGGTCGCCCGTGCGGCGGTCGGCGGCGAGGCGCTCGCCGTTCTGACCGTCGACGACACGGTGCCGGCGGGTGTGCTGACCGAGGTCGCCGCGGAGATCGGCGCCACGTCGGCCCGCTCCGTGAACCTGGTCTGATCCACCGCCACAACGCCGGGTGGGGCTGAGGGAAACCTCAGCCCCACCCGGCGTTCGTGCGTCGTCAGGCAGCGATCTCGACCTCCGCCTGCTCCCGCACCCGTACGCCCCGCAGAGTGACGGCCGCCGCGACGGCCGCCCCCGCGAGCAGCACCGCACCCGCGATCGCCGCGCCCTGCATCCCGCTGGTGAACGCCTCCCGCGCCACCACCGCCAGCCCGGGCACCTTCCCGGCGAGGGCCAGCGCGCCGCCCAGGGTCTCGCGGGCCGCGTCCGGCGCCGAGGCCGGGATGTCGTGGCGGTAGATCGCCGTCCCGATGGAGCCGAGCACCGCCATCCCCAGCGCACCGCCGAACTCGGCGCCGGTCTCCAGCAGGGAGGAGGCGGAGCCCGCCCGTTCGGCCGGGGCGGTGCCCAGCGCCAGGTCGGTCATCTGCGAGATCACCATGACGATCCCGGAGGCCAGCACTCCGCACGCGGTCAGCACGAGCCACATCGAATCGGTGCCGGCGAGGGCCAGCATGCCGTACCCGGCGGCGGCGATGAGGAAGCCCGCCGTGACGACGTACGCCCGCTCGACACCCTTCTGCACCAGGGCCGCCGCCAGCGGCGCCGCCAAGCCGATCGGCACCGACGGCAGCAGCGCCCACAGGGCCGCCTCCATCGCGCTCTTGCCGAGCACCGACTGCAGGTACTGGGTGGTGAAGAAGGCCGACCCCATCATGGCGAACGACGAGACCAGGTTCAGTACGACGGCCGGCGCGAAGCCCCGCCCGCGGAACAGCTCCGGCGAGATCATCGGAGAGGCCGCGGTGCGCTGGCGGTGGACGAAGCAGGCGGCGAAGACCAGACCGATGGCGATCGAGACGACGTGGCCCGCGTGCCAGCCCTGCGACGCGATCTCCTTCAGGCCGTAGATCACCGGCAGCACCGCGGCCATGGACAGCGGCACGCTCACCCAGTCGAAGCGGCCGGGCTCGGGGTTCTTCGACTCGGGCAGCAGGACCGGGCCGAGGACCAGCAGCAGCGCCATCGCGGGCAGGTTGACCAGGAAGACCGAGCCCCACCAGAAGTACTGGACGAGGACACCGCTGAGCACCGAGCCCAGCGCGATGCCGCCGGTCATCACGCCGGACCACATCCCGATCGCCTTCGCGCGCTGCGCGGGGTCGGTGAACATCGTGCGGACCATCGCCATGGTGGACGGCATCAGCGTGGCGCCGCCGATGCCGAGGACCGCGCGGGCCGCGATCAGGGTCTCGGCGCTGTTCGCGTACGCGGCGACCAGTGAGGCCGCGCCGAACGCGGCCGCGCCGATCAGCAGCAGCCGGCGGCGGCCGATGCGGTCGCCCAGCGAGCCCATCGTCATCAGCAGACCGGCCAGCACGAACGCGTAGATGTCGAAGATCCACAGCTGCTGGGTGCCGCTCGGCTCCAGGTCGGCGCTGATCGCGGGGATCGCGAAATACAGCACCGAGACGTCCATCGAGACCAGCAGCAGCGGAAGCATCAGCACACCGAGCGCGGTCCATTCACGGCGTCCGGCCCGGGCGGCGGGGAGCGGGGTGGTGCTCGTCGGGTTCGTCGTCATGCCCATGAATGTACGGGCGTATTAAACGCTTGTCTAGAACGCTCGTATAATTCATCTGTATGGGACGCCTGTATGAATCCGGGTAGGGTGAGGGCATGGGACACCGTGAGGACCTGCTCGAGGGCGCCAAGCGCTGCCTGCTGCAGAAGGGCTTCCTGCGCACCACCGCGCGCGACATCGTCAAGGAGTCGGGGACCAACCTGGCCTCGATCGGCTACCACTACGGCTCGAAGGACGCCCTGCTCGTGCAGGCGTACGTCGAACTGATCGAGAGCGTCGGCGACGACTTCGACCCCGGCTGGGGCGCGAGCGGCCAGGTGGACGCGCCACCGGGCTCGCTGGAGCGGTTCCAGGAGGTGTGGACGGGCATCATCCGGTCGGTGCCCGCCTCACGGGCGATCTGGCTGCTCAGCTTCGAACTGCTCTTCCAGGGCGACCGGCTCCCCGAGGTCCGCAAGCTCCTGGCGGAGGCACAGGTGGAGGGACGCAAGGGCATCCTGACGCTGTTCAACGGCATCCCTGAGGCCGAGCTGGACGACGAGAGCGTCGACACCGAGGGCCGCCTCTACCAGACCCTGCTCAACGGCCTGATGGTCCAGTGGCTCTTCGACCCCGACTCGGCGACCACCGCCGACCAGCTCACCGAGGGTTTGCGCCGGGTCGTCAGGGGCGCTGCGCCGAACTGACACCGGTGAGGGAAGCCCACCAAGGGGCGCGGGGAACTGCGTGAGCCATCAAACGAACCGGCAGCCGAAAACCGGCCCAAGCGCCGCAGGCTAGAGCCGCGCCGCCTTCAACGCCATGTGCAGCAGCAGCCGGTCCTCCCCGTCGTCCAGGTCCAGGCCCGTCAGCTGCTCGACCCGGGACAGCCGGTAGTACAGGGTCTGCCGGTGGATGCCCAGCAGGGCCGCCGTGCGCCCCGCCTGGCCCGCGCAGTCGAGGAACACTTCCGCGGTGCGGGCCAGCTCGCGGTGGGCGGCGGTGAGCAGCGGGGCCACCACCGGATCCGCGGCCGCCGCGGGCGGCAGCGAGGTGAGCAGACGGTACGGCCCGATGCCGGACCACTCGGCGACGGGAGAGAAACGCGGGTCGGCCAGGGCCGCGCGCGCCGCCGCCGACGCCTCGTGCCAGGCCGCGCCCAGCTCGGCGAGCCCGGTACGGGCCGCGGCGATCCCGGCCACCGCGCCCGCGGCGCCCGACCCGGCGGCACCGAGACCCGCCCCCGCCCGCTCCCGCAGCCGCGTCGCCACCGACACCGCCGGCGTCACGGTCTGCGTCGAGCGCAGCCGCACCAGCACCGCCAGACAGTGCTCCGTCGCCCCCCACGGCACCGTGCACAGCGCCGTCGCGCCCGGCAGGGTGCGCACCGAGGGGGCCTCAGCAGGGTCGGCCGAGGGCCAGGGCGCCACGCACACCACCGTGTGCGGGCCGTCCGCGCGCACCCCCAGCGCGGTGCGCAGCTCCGCCACCGCCGCGTCCCGCTGCCAGCCCGGCTCCGAGGCCAGCACAGCCCGCAGCTCCCGGGTCAGATCGGCGCCGTGCTGCGCCTCGTCCGCGAGCAGCGCGCCGATGCGGGCCGTCACCTCCATGGCGGCGGCCAGCTGGGCGTCGCTCGGTCCGGGTTCGCCGTCCAGCAGCCAGACGTATCCCAGGACGACCCCGCGATGGCGCACCGGCAGGCAGATGCGGCCCCGGTAGACCCCGGCGTCCGGGGTCGGCGGGATGCGGACCGGGCCGCTCGCCCGGGTGATGCCGAAGCCCTCGAACCAGGCGCGGACGGCGGCCGTGGAGCGCCGGGTGAGGATCGAGCGGGTGCGCACCGGGTCCAGCACCGTCGGATCGAGGTCGCCGTCGTCGTCGTAGGCACCGAAGGCGATCAGTTCGAAGTCCCGGTTCTCCAGCGTTGCCGGAGCGCCGAGCAGCTCCGAGATCTCGTCCACGAGTTCCTGGTAGTCACCCCTGTGTTCCGCCGCCACCCGGGCATTCTCCCGCATCTCGCCCCGGTCTTCATACATGTGTCTGAGATCCCGGGCACGGATGCGTGACAGCTGTCGATGGCTGACGATCGGGGGGATCCTTAGATTTCACGGTGGTTCTCCGTGCCGTACCCGGATCGTGGGTTTTCGGCCTGGTTTTGTTCGTAGTGGAGGTGCCCCGTGCTGGGTCCCGTGATTCTCGCCGCGTCGCGCAGCGACCGGATGCGACGCCTGATCTCGGCGGCCCCGGTGACCAAGCAGGTCGTCGACCGCTTCATCCCCGGGGAGACGGTCGACGACATCGTCCCGATCATCGAGGACCTCACGGCCAAGGGTCTGGAGCTGACGATGGACGTCGTCGGCGAGGACATCACCACGCCGGAGCAGGCGACCCACGCCCGGGACGCCTACCTGGCCCTGATCGACCACCTCAAGGACCTCCGGCTCGGCGAGCGCGTGGAGATGTCGGTGAAGCTGTCCATGTTCGGGCAGGCGCTGGCAGGCGGCCACGAGCTGGCCCTGGCCAACGTGCGCCCGGTCGTCGAGGCCGCCGCCGCGATCGGTACGACCGTGACGCTCGACGCCGAGGACCACACCACCCTCGACTCGATGTTCGCCATCCACGAGGAGCTGCGGAAGGACTTCCCGCAGACCGGCTGCGTCATCCAGGCCTACCTCTTCCGCACCGAGGCCGACGCCCGCCGGCTCGCCGCCGCGGGCAGCCGGGTGCGCCTGGTCAAGGGCGCCTACAAGGAGCCCGCGTCCGTCGCGTACCAGGACAAGCACGAGATCGACAAGGCCTACGTCCGCATCCTGCGGATCCTGATGGAGGGCGAGGGTTACCCGATGATCGGGTCCCACGACCCGCGCCTGATCGCCATCGCCCAGGAGCTCGCCCACCGCGCCGGGCGCAAGCTGGACGAGTACGAGTTCCAGATGCTGTACGGCATCCGCGGCGAGGAGCACCTGCGGCTGGCCGCCGAGGGCCACCGCATGCGCGTCTACACCGCCTACGGCACCGACTGGTACGGCTACTTCATGCGGCGCCTCGCGGAGAAGCCGGCCAACCTGCGCTTCTTCGCCCGCTCGATGCTCACCAAGGGCTGAGACCGAAACACCGCTCACCTCAAGGAGTTACGGAAAACATGGACGCTGTGACCCAGGTCCCCACCCCCGTCAACGAGCCGGTGCACGGCTACGCCCCCGGCTCGCCCGAGCGTGCCCGGCTGGAGGCCAAGCTCAAGGAGCTGGCCGAGAACCCGATCGACCTGCCCTGCACCATCGGCGGTGAGCAGCGGATGGGCGGCGGCGAGCCGTTCCAGGTCGTGCAGCCGCACAACCACAAGGCCGTCCTGGGCACCTTCCGCCACGCCACGAAGGCGGACGCACAGGACGCCATCGACGCGGCCCTCGCGGCCGCCCCCGCCTGGCGCGCGCTGTCCTTCGACGACCGCGCCGCGATCTTCCTGCGCGCCGCCGAACTGCTGTCCGGCCCGTGGCGCGAGACGCTGGCCGCCTCCACGATGCTCGGCCAGTCCAAGACCGCCCAGCAGGCCGAGATCGACACCCCCTGCGAGCTGGTCGACTTCTGGCGGTTCAACGTCCACTACGCCCGCCAGATCCTGGCCGAGCAGCCCCCGGCCAACTCCCCGGGCGTGTGGAACCGACTCGACCACCGCCCGCTGGAGGGCTTCGTCTACGCGATCACGCCGTTCAACTTCACGGCCATCGCCGGCAACCTGCCCACCGCGCCCGCCCTCATGGGCAACGTCGTGGTGTGGAAGCCGTCCCCGACGCAGACGCACGCCGCCGTGCTGCTGATGCGGCTGCTGGAGGAGGCGGGCCTGCCCAAGGGTGTCATCAACCTGCTCACCGGTGACGGCATCGAGGTCTCCGAGGTCGCCCTGAACCACCGCGACCTGGCCGGCATCCACTTCACCGGTTCGACCAAGACCTTCCAGTACCTGTGGAAGACGGTCGGCGCCAACATCGAGAAGTACCGCTCCTACCCGCGTCTCGTCGGCGAGACCGGCGGCAAGGACTTCGTCGTCGCCCACCCGTCGGCCGACCGCGCGGTGCTCAAGACCGCGCTGACGCGTGGCGCCTTCGAGTACCAGGGCCAGAAGTGCTCGGCGACCTCCCGGGCGTACATCCCGGCGTCGATCTGGAACGACGGCTTCAAGGAGGAGTTCGCGGCCGAGATCGACGGCATCGCCATGGGTGACGTCACCGACCTGACGAACTTCATCGGCGCCGTCATCGACGAGCGGGCCTTCGCCAAGAACAAGGCCGCGATCGACCGGGCCGCGTCCGACCCGGCGTGCACGATCGTCGCGGGCGGCTCCTGCGACGACTCGGTCGGCTACTTCGTCCGGCCGACCGTCATCGAGTGCACCGACCCGGAGAACGAGGTGTTCACCACCGAGTACTTCGGCCCGGTCCTCGCGGTGCACGTCTACGAGGACGACAAGTACGACGAGATGCTCGAGCAGATGGAGTCCGTCTCCGACTACGCGCTGACCGGCTCGGTCATCGCCAACGACCGCGCGGCTGCCGCGTACACGATGGAGAAGCTGCGGTACGCGGCCGGCAACTTCTACATCAACGACAAGTCGACCGGTGCCGTGGTCGGGCAGCAGCCCTTCGGTGGCGGGCGGGCCTCCGGGACCAACGACAAGGCCGGTGCGCCGCAGAACCTGCAGCGGTGGACGCTGACCCGCGCCATCAAGGAGACGCTGGTGCCGCCGACCGAGTACGGCTACCCGCACATGGGCTGACGGCCCTTTTGCGGGTACGCCGACGGGCCGGGTCTTCCGCACGGGACCCGGCCCGTCGGCGTACCCCGGCTACTCCGCGATCTCGGTGCGCTCCCACCACTCGTACACCGGTAGCCGGCCCTGGTCCGTGTCCTGGTGCCGTGGGGTGGACCGGAAGTGCTCGTATCCGCCCCGGTGGGGGATCTTCAGCTCCGTGCCGGGCGGAGTGATCGGGACGATCCGCTCCGACAGGTCCTCGGGGCCGCCTTCCAGTACTGCTTTGGCCGCGTTGGTCATGGAGGCATCGTTCCCGGGGTTGTGCGGGGTGTCCCGGACGGGGGTGAGGATCAGCCGTCCGGGGGAGCCGGGTGCGTTGTCGTCTGCGGGTGCGTTGTGGTTGCTCGCGCAGTTCCGCGCGCCCCTTATATGCCTGCGGCGGCCCGTCGCGGTGCGTGGGTGGCTGGTGTAGCGCGCTGTGTCGGTGGGTGGGTCGGGGCCGGGGTGGGGGGTGTCCGTCCTCGGTCCGGCCGCCCGTTTTCCGACTAGGGCACCCTTGCCCGGTGCCGGCCGCTGCGGG